>NZ_JAPUDY010000110.1:1435-4524 GCF_027492855.1 Acidovorax sp. | reverse complement strand
AGCGGGCAGCAGGCTGGCTGCGGCGCGCGCCAGTATCTTGCGCGCCACCATGGGGCTGATGGGGCTGCCGCCCGCGTGCAGGCTGCGGATCTCTTGCGCCAGCTCGGCGGCGCTCACGTCCTTGAGCAGGTAGCCCATGGCCCCGGCTTCGATGGAGCGCAGCACATGGTCTTCGTCACCAAAAATAGTGCTCACCAGAATGCCGCAATCGGGCCACTGCACGCGCGCGGCGCGGATCACGTCCAGGCCCGATCCGTCGGGCAGGCCCAGGTCCACCAGCAGCACGTCCATGGGCGCCTGTGGCAGCAGGTCCAGCGCCTCGGTGCAACTGGCCGCCACCATGGCCAGTGCCAGGTCGGGCTGCGCGCCGATCATGGCCACGAAGGTGTCGCGGCTGGCCATGTCATCCTCAACGACACCCACGCGCAGCGCGGGTTCAGACGGAGAGATGGGCGTGGACATGGGCACGATTATCACCACGCCGTCTCCCACGCGGCCAGCGGCTCCCTGCGCCGCCAGCGTGGCGCGCGGCACGGGGAGCGGCAATCGCTCCATTTACATCAATTTTTATAGCAGCTTGCGCTTGATGAACAAGCGCTAGCGGTTGATTCGACTCATGTCAGTTCATGCACTGGCGTTGCATCAGTCCGAAGAGGCGCCGTCTTCCGTCTCCAGGCTTTTCACCAGCACCGCCGCCTGCGTGCGGCTGTAGCAGGCCAGCTTTTTGAGAATGGCCGTGACATGCACCTTGACGGTGTTTTCGGCCAGGCCCAGCGTGGCGGCGATCTGTTTGTTGAGCAGGCCGTCGGCCAGGCACAGCAGCACACGAAACTGCTGGGGCGTGAGCTGGGCCAGGCGGGCGGCCAGCTCGGCGTCGGCCTCGGAGCGCTCGGCGGCCATGGGCGGGAACCAGCTTCCGCCGTCGAGCACCGCCACAACGGCATCGCCCATGGTCTCGGCGGGCGCGGACTTGGGGATGAAGCCCGCCGCGCCAAATTGCTGCGCGCGGCGGATGACGCGCGGGTGGTCGTTGGACGAGATGATCACCACGGGCAGCTCGGGGTATTCGCCGCGCACATGCAGCAAGGCCGAGAAGCCGCGCGCGCCGGGCATGCTCAGGTCCAGCAGCACCAGCTCCACCTCGGGGTGCTCTGCCAGCGCCTGGCCCAGGGTGGCGGCGCTGGCGGCCTCGAGCGTGCGAAACCGGGGCAGGCGCCCCTGCAACACGTGCAGCACGGCGGCACGGAACAGGGGGTGGTCGTCAGCGACCAGGAGCGTGGGCTCGGAGGACATGGGGTTCACAGTCTGCCACGGCGGCGCCCCGCCCCATTCACTACGGCGCGCTCACGCGCCCTCTGGGCCTTGCCAGAACGCGGGCTGGGCGTATTGGTATTTGAGAAAGTCGATCCACAGCCGCACCCGCAGGGGCAGGTGCTTGCGCTGCGGAAACACCACGTAGATGCCGTTGGGCGGCGCGGCAAAGTCCTCCAGCACCGCCACCAGGCGCCCTGCGGCGATCTCGGCCTCGACCTCCCAGGTGCTGCGCCAGGCAATACCCCAGCCGCCCAGGCACCAGTCGTGTAGCACCTGGCCGTCAGAGCAATCGAGCGGGCCGCCGGGCTTTAAATGCATGACCTCGGTGGAGCCGCTGGCGTGGGGCACTCTGAACGCCCAGCCGCGCGTCTGCGAAGCGTCGCTGGACAGCGTGAGGCAGTCGTGCTGCAGCAGCTCGGCCGGGGCACGCGGCGTGCCGCGCCGGGCCAGGTATTCGGGTGTGGCCACACACAGGCGGCGGTTGTCGGCAATGCGCACGCTCACCAGCGACGAGTCCGGCAGGTCGCCCACACGCACCGCGCAGTCAAAACCCTCGCCCGCCAGGTCCACCACGCGGTCGCTGAGGTTGAGCGAAATGGTCACGTCCGGGTGCGCGGTGCGAAAACGCGGCACCAGCGGCGCCACGTGGCGGCGGCCAAAACCTGCGGGCGCGGTGATGCGCAAATGGCCCGTGGCCTTGACCCCGCCCTCGGACACGCTAGCCTCGGCATTGGCCACGTCGGACAACAGGCGCTGGCAGTCTTCCAAAAAAGCGCTGCCCTCGTGCGTAAGGCTGATGCGGCGCGTGGTGCGCACGAGCAGCTTCACGCCCAGGTGCTCCTCCAGCGCATCAAGCCGCCTGCCCATGATGGCGGGCGCCACGCCCTCGGCCTTGGCCGCCGCCGTGAGGCTTCCGCGCGTGGCGACCGACACAAAGGATTCAAAGGCCTTGAGTTTGTCCATGGGCGGAGATTATGGAGACATCCACCCTGGCGAAAACAGGATTCATCAAAATTGATAGCTGCTTGCGCTTTATGGATAAGCGCCAAAGCGACTTTTTATCCACAACTTCTCCACTCCCCTGCCCTTGTCATCCGTTTTGGGGACATACAAAACCGCCGCAAATCCCTACCATGCCGACCATGCGCAGGAACAGGTCGACTTTTTACGCCTGAATTCATAGCTGCTTGCGCTTGCCAGAAAAGCGCTGGAGGCCAAAAGAATGCCAAAGAAAACTCGCGCTCACCGCCGCCCCTGCTCACGGCTGGTGGTGCCGCGCAGGCGGCCAGCCAGCCCACCCTTTGTGGCCGCGCAGCGGTGTAAGGCCGTTTCTTCAATCAAAACACCTTTCAGCGCCCGCCCAATAAGCACAAAAAGCTATCAAATTATGAGCAAACCCATCCCCCTTTGCGTTTCTCTCATCCGCCTGCTGTGCCTGTTGCCCTGGCTGCTGCTGCCCGCCTGGGGGTGGGCGCAGGGGTGGAGCGTGAGCACCGTGGTGGGCGCAGGGCTGGACTCCCCCTTTGGCGTGGCCGCAGACGGCACGGGCAACGTCTTCGTGGCCGATACGAGCAACAACACCATCCGCAAGTACACGCCCAACGGCAGCGGCGGCTACACGCAGCAGGGCGATGTGGCGAATACTGGGCTGAACACCCCCTCTGGCGTGGCCGTGGACGGCGCGGGCAATATCTTCGTAGCCGATACGAGCAACAACACCATCCGCAAGTACACGCCCAACGGCAGCGGCGGCTACACGCAGCAGGGCGATGTGG
>NZ_JAPUDY010000110.1:0-1335 GCF_027492855.1 Acidovorax sp. | reverse complement strand
GCCCAACGGCAGCGGCGGCTACACGCAGCAGGGCGATGTGGAGAATACTGGGCTGAACCGCCCCTCTGGCGTAGCCGTGGACGGCGCGGGCAACAATGTCTTCGTGGCCGACACGGACAACCATCGCATCCTGCGCGCCGTGGCGCACTACACCGTCACCCCCAGCATCAGCACCGCCAGCCCTGCGGGCACCAGCACCTTCACCTGCAGCGCCGCCAGCGTGGCCTCTGGCGGCAGCGCCACCTGCACCGCCACGCCCGCGCCGGGCCACACGCTGCTGGCGCTGACGGGCTGCGGCAGCGCCGACCTGGCCACAGGGGCCTGCAACCTCGCCAACGTGCAAGCCCACCAGGCCCCCGAGGCCCGCTTTGGCCTGCTGCTGCAGGGCACCACCGTGCCTGCCACGGGCCCAGGCGGTGCGGCCAGCGCCACGGTGGCGGGCGGCGGCGCGGGTTGCGCGTTCGATGCCGCCGCCACCGGCTTCGTCGCCGCAGGCGCCACCCCGGCGGGTCAGGTGGCGCCGCAGGGCGCATTCCGCTTCAAGCTGGTGGGCTGCACCCACGGCGCCACGGTGCGCGTCACCACCACCTGGCCGCAGCCCGTCACCGGCCTCACCAAACGCAGCAGCAGCGGCACATTCATCGCCCCCGCCAGCCTGGCCATCAGCGGCAACACGGCAAGCTTTGACGTGACGGACGGCGGCGTGGGTGATGACGATGGCGCGCCAAACGGCGAGATCGTGGACCCGGTCATGCCCCTGGCTGCGGCAGGGCCCGGCGGCGCGCAGGCCATCCCCACGCTGGGCGAATGGGGCCTGCTGCTGCTTTCGGCCCTGTTGGCACTGTTGGGCTGGCGGCGACAGCACCAGCGCATCAAAACTTGAGCCAAAACACCTTCCACCGCCCGCCTAGAAAGCGCAAATAGCTATTATTTAAATAGCAATCAAGACAAGCGCGACGTCAGGAACCCCACCGTGCCATAGCGTTTGACCCCGGCATTGGCCACGTCGGACAACAGGCGCTGGCAGTCCTCCAAAAAAGCGCTGCCCTCATGCGTGAGGCTGATGCAAGCTGAATTCATCAAAATTGATAGCTGCTTGCGCTTTCTGAATAAGCGTCAGAAGCACTTTTCATCATATTTCCCCCGATCCAGGCACCCCCCTCTTTTCACCAATTTCAGGGACATACAAACGCGCGTCAATCCGGTACGTTCAGCCTTGCACATTTCGCAAGACAACAACAAGGACACGCCGCATGGTCACCCAGACCACTTCTCCCCTTCGCCCCCTGGCCCACGCCTGGCTGCTGGCCACCGCCCTCGTGCTGGCCGCCTGCG
>NZ_JAPUDY010000109.1 GCF_027492855.1 Acidovorax sp. | reverse complement strand
GGGCAATGTACCACCCGACCGCACTCTGCTGGAGGTGCTGCGCGAAGACCTGGGCTGCACCGGCACCAAGGAAGGCTGCGGCGAAGGCGACTGCGGCGCCTGCACCGTGGTGCTGGGCGAGGCCCGCGACGGCCAACTGCACTACAGCGCGGTCAACAGCTGCATCCGGCTCGCGCACTCGGTCAACGGTATGGCACTGTGGACGGTGGAAGACTTGGCGGAAGACCCGCTGATCCAGCCCGTGGGCGATGCGGCACCCGCTGTTCAACAAACCATCACGCTCCACCCCGCGCAGGAGGCGATGGTGCAGTGCCACGGCTCCCAGTGCGGTTTTTGCACACCGGGCTTTGTGATGAGCCTCTTCGGCATGTACCAAAACCATGTCTGCCATGGCGCTCCCATCACCCGCGAACTCGCGCAGGAAGAACTCTCGGGCAACCTGTGCCGCTGCACCGGCTACCGCCCCATTCTCGATGCCGCCCAGCAGATGGCATCACTGCCCGGCATGACGGTCAATGAATCCGAAGTGCTACAAAAATTAGAGCTGCTTGCGCTTGATCCATCAGCGCAAACGGCCCATTCTTCTTATATCGCCCCCACCAGCCAAGCCGCCTTGCTGGCCGCCCGCGCCGCCCACCCCGGCGCGCAGATCGTGGCGGGCTGCACCGACGTGGGGCTGTGGGTGACCAAGCAGCACAAGCAGTACACCCAGGTGATCGACGTGACGCGCGCGGCCGAGCTGCGGCAGGTGGCACAGCACACCGACGCCCTCCATATCGGCGCGGCCGTCAGCTTGACCGATGCGTTTGCTGCCCTCACCGCGCAGTGGCCGCAACTGCACCGTTTTGCCACGCGGTTCGCGGGGCTGCCGGTGCGCAACTCGGGCACGCTGGGCGGCAACGTGGCCAACGGCTCGCCGATTGGCGACTCCATGCCGCTGCTCATCGCCCTGCGCGCCCAGGTGGTGCTGGCCAGCCAGGCTCGGGGCGAGCGCCAGTTGCCGTTGGAAGACCTGTACACCGGCTACCGCCAGAACGTGATGGCACCCGACGAACTGCTGGTGCGCATCGTGGTGCCCCGCCCTTCGGCGCAAGAGCAGCTTCGTGCGTACAAAATTTCCAAGCGTTTTGACGACGACATCTCGGCAGTCTGCCTGGTGCTCAACCTCGACATCGTGGACGGCATGGTGCAGCGCGCCAGCATCGGCGCGGGCGGCGTGGCCGCCACCCCGGCCCGTGCGCGGCAGACCGAAGCCGCCCTGGTGGGCCAGCCCTGGACCGAGGCCACCGCACAGCGCGCCGCCGCCGTGCTGCAGGCTGAGTTCAGCCCCATCTCGGACATGCGCGCCAGCGGCGCCTACCGCCGCACGGTGCTGGGCAGCCTGCTGCAGCGCTACTGGCTCGAAAGCCAGGGCCTGCAAGCAGTGAGCCTGGACACCCTGACGCTGGAGGCCACCGTATGAACGCCCCCCACACCATCGCAGAGACGGCCCTGCCCTCGCCCACCCGGTCGGCCATGGGCCAGTCGCACATCCACGAAAGCGCCCGCGCCCAGGTGGCCGGTGCCGCGCACTACATCGACGACCTGCCCGAGGTAAAGGGCACGCTGTATGCGGCGCCCATCCTCTCGACCGTGGCGCACGGCACCTTGAACGGCGTGGACGCGAGCGCCGCGCTGGCCCTGCCGGGCGTGCGCGGCGTGGTGCTGGCGGCCGACGTGCCGGGCGACAAACTGCTCGCAGCCTTCGCGCACGACGAACCCGTGTTTGCCATCGATACCGTGCAGCACATCGGCCAGGTGATCGGCCTGGTGGTAGCCGATTCGGTGATGCAGGCGCGCCGCGCCGTGCGCGCCGTGCAGCTCGACATCACGCCCCTGCCCGCTGTGCTCACGGTGCAGGACGCACTCAAGACACAGAGCTATGTGCTGCCCCCCGTGTTTGTGCGCCGGGGCGATGCGGCGGCGGGCCTGGCGCAATCCACCCACCGCCTGAGCGGCGCATTCGAGGTGGGCGGGCAGGAGCATTTTTATCTCGAAGGCCAGATCGCCTACGCCATGCCGCTGGAGCAAAAGCAGTGGTGGATCTACTCCAGCACCCAGCACCCGGGCGAGGTGCAGCACTGGGTCGCGCACGCTTTGGGCATCGACAACCATGCGGTACGCGTGGAGTGCCGCCGCATGGGCGGCGGTTTCGGCGGCAAGGAGACCCAGGCCGGACACCTGGCCGTGTGGGCTGCTGTGGCGGCCAACAAACTGAGCCGCCCCATCAAGCTGCGGCTGGACCGGGACGAAGACTTCATGGTCACCGGCAAACGCCACCCGTTTGCCTACCAGTACGACGTGGGCTTTGACGACACCGGCCGCATCACCGGACTGAAACTGCACATGGCCGCCAACTGCGGCTTCAGCGCCGACCTGTCGGGCCCCGTGGCCGACCGCGCCGTGTTCCACAGCGACAACGCCTACTACCTGAGCGATGTCGAGATCGCCTCGTACCGCTGCAAGACCAACACCCAAAGTCACACCGCGTTCCGCGGTTTTGGCGGCCCGCAGGGCGTGATCGTGATCGAGGCCATCCTGGGCGACATCGCCCGCGCACTGGGCCTGGACGCACAGGACGTGCGCATGGTCAACCTGTACGGCAAGGACGCGAGCAGCGGCCGCAACGTCACCCACTACCAGATGGCGGTAGAGGACAACATCCTGCACGCGCTGATGCCCACGCTGGAGCAGACCTCGGGCTACCGCCAGCGCCAGGCCGAAATCGCCGCCTGGAACGCCGACAACCCGGTCATCAAGCGCGGCATCGCCATCACGCCGGTCAAGTTCGGCATCAGCTTCACGGCCACGTTGTTCAACCAGGCGGGCGCGCTGGTGCATGTGTACACCGACGGCAGCGTGCAGGTGAACCACGGCGGTACCGAAATGGGCCAGGGCCTGCACACCAAGGTGGCGCAGATCGTGGCCGACGAACTGGGCGTGCCGCTCGCGCGCGTACTGGTCACGGCCAGCGACACCAGCAAGGTGCCCAACGCCAGCGCCACGGCCGCCAGCAGCGGCACCGACCTGAACGGCCGCGCCGCGCAGTACGCTGCCCGCCATGTGCGCGACAACCTCGCCTCGTTCGTCTGCGGTCTGGACGGCTGCGGCGCGGGCGCCATCCAGTTCGCGGGCGGCCAGGTGATCTCGCCCAAAACGGTGCGCAGCTTCGATGCCGTGGTCAAGGAGGCCTACGCCAACCGCATCCAGTTGTGGAGCGACGGCTTCTACCGCACACCCAAGATTCACTACGACAAGACCACGCTCACGGGCCGGCCGTTTTATTACTTCAGCTACGGCGCGGCCTGCACCGAGGTGGCCATCGACACCCTCACCGGCGAGAGCCGCGTGCTGAAGGTGGACATCCTGCACGACGTGGGCCACAGCATCAACCCGGCCATCGACATCGGCCAGATCGAGGGCGGTTTTGTGCAGGGCATGGGCTGGCTCACGACCGAGCAGCTGGTGTGGAACGACAAGGGATACCTTGCCACCCACGCGCCCAGCACGTACAAGATCCCGGCCACGGGTGACATCCCGGCGCACTTCAAGGTAGACCTGTGGCCCGAGGCGAACCGCGAGGACAACGTGGGCGGCAGCAAGGCCGTGGGCGAGCCGCCGTTCATGCTGGCGATCAGCGTGTATGAGGCGCTGCGCAATGCGGTGGCAGCGGGGCGCGGGGGGGATGCGGCAGCGCCGGTGGTGCTGACTGCGCCTGCGACGGCGGAGAATGTGCTGAGGGCTTTGGGGCGGGTGGAGGTTTGAGGATTTTTGTGCTTCTTGCGCTTATCTATCAGGCCCCAGTAGCTATTATTTTTACAGCAAAATTCCGCCCCTACTGTTCGGGCTGAGCTTGTCGAAGCCTGGGCGTTTTCCTGCCCGTTCGGGCTGAGCTTGTCGAAGCCTGGGCTCGCTGGCTGGTTTGGGCCGTGTGCCTGCGTTCAGGGCGGGAGCTGGGGTGTGCGCCCGGCGGCGCAGTGGCTTTCTTTTGCTTCGCCAAAAGAAAGTCACCAAAGAAAAGGCGACCCTGCTGTCTGCGACCCCTTCGCTGCGCTGCGGGGCAACCTGGGGTGCTCGGTCACGGGGTGCACCGCAGAACTCACTTCGCTGCTACGCAGCTACGTTCGGACAACTGCGGTGAGTCAGTTCACGAAGCACGCGCGCTCCGACGCGCGTGCCACCCCGCGCCCTGCGCGCCCCAGGCGCATACAGAAGGGGACCCACGAATCGGACATCCCCACGGGCGCAAGCGCCACGCGCCGCGCAGGCGGGGCCGAGCGCAGCAATGGCCCGTATGGCTGTTTGGATGTTTGGCTTCCACCCCATCTGGCTGCGCCTGCGGCGGGGCGGTTGTGGGGTGAGCATGCGCGCAAGTGCGCGCATGCCTCGTCATCTGACTCGCCGTGGTTGTACGAGCGGCGCGCGCAGCGCACAGCGAGTTCCACGGCGCACCCCACAACCGCCCCGACGCAGGTTTGCCCCGTAGCGAAGCGCAGGGGTCGCAGACTGTG
>NZ_JAPUDY010000108.1 GCF_027492855.1 Acidovorax sp. | reverse complement strand
TCGCTCGCGCTGCCAGCTCCATTATTTGATGCTTACTTCTGAGACACCACACTAGTGTCTAGTTGCAGAAGTCTTGCTGCATTCGATCCGCCTGGCATCCCCGGGCGCAGCGTTGCAAATCCTCGCGATACCTCGGGTATCCCTGCGGTTTGCGCCTTGCGCCCGGGGCTCCAGGCAGATCTCGGTGCTAACGCAGACTTCTGCAACTAGACACTAGGCATCCCATTGCGCACACAACCCCCTGATGTTCACTAGCAAACCACGCACGGCACTCAGCGCGGCTCTTGCTGGGTAGTGCAGTGAATGCCCCCGCCACCTGCGGCGATGGCGTCGATGTCGAGCTGCACCACCTCGCGCTTGGGGAACAGCTCGCGCAGCAGCGCACGGGCATTGGCGTCGGCACGCGCATCGCCGAATTGCGGCGCGATGACGGCGCCGTTGCACACATAGAAGTTGATGTAGCCCGCAGCGAACTCGTCCGACTCGAAGCGTTTGCGCACCGTCTCGGGCGCCTTGAGCACCTCCACGCGCAGCCGCTGCCCACGCGCGTCGGTGGCTTTGCGCAGGATCTCCAGGTGTTTGCGGGTCACGGCGCTGTCGTACGAATCCGGGTCTTCGTCCAGCCCCGCCACCACCACGCCGGGCGCGGCGAAGCGAGCGTAGAAGTCGGTGTGCCCGTCGGTGATGTCGCGGCCCGCAATGCCTGGCAGCCAGATGATCTTGCGCAGGCCCAGCAAGCGCGACAACTCGGCCTCGCAGGCGGCCTTGCTGACGCCGGGGTTGCGGTTGGCGTTGAGCACGCAGCTCTCGGTGATGATGGCGGTGCCCGCGCCGTCCACCTCGATGCCGCCGCCCTCCAGCACGAGCCGGGTGCGCAGCCGCCGGGCCTCTGCCGCCTCGGTCACATAGGCAGCCACCTCGGCGTCGCGTTGATGGGCTTGCTTGCCGCCCCAGCCGTTGAAGTTGAAGTCGATGCCACCCCACTCGCCCGCAGGGTTGCGCACGAACACCGGGCCGGTGTCGCGCATCCAGAGGTCGTCCACCGGCTGCACCTCCAGTTGCACGCGGTTGCCACACAGGCGGGCGGCCAGGTCGTGCTCTTCCTCGCGCACCAGCATGTGCACGGGCTCGAAGGCGGCGATAGCGCGCGCGATGTCGGCCAGTTGTTCGCGCGCCGGGTTCAGCAGGCGCCGGCCCCACACCCTCTCGCTGGGGCCGAAAGACATCCAGGTGGCGCGGTGCGGATCGCCCTCATCCGGCATGTGCCAGGTATCAGGCGCCCCTGCCGGGGCGGCACCGGTAGCGGCGGCGGCGGGCACGGCCCAACCCAGGGGCGCCAGGCTCAGGCCGCCCAACAGGTGGCGGCGGGTTTTGGAAAAACGCATGGTGGTCGATCTCTGAAAAAAAGGGGCGGTCTCAGGCCGGTTCCTGCTGGGTAGTGCAGTGGATGCCGCCCCCGCCTGCGGCGATGGCGTCGATGTTCAACGGCACGATCTGGTGGTGCGGCAACTCGGCCGCCAAGGCATTGCGGGCCGCCAAGTCGGCCACAGTATCGCCAAATTCCGGCAAAAACAGGGCTTTGTCCGTGAGCAGAAAGTTCACGTACCCCGCCGCGAAATCCTTGCCGGCATAGGCTGGGCGCACCTGGCTGGGCGTCTCCAGCGTGATGATCCGCAAAGGGCGCCCGCGTGCGTCGGTCGCCGTGCGCAGCAGCTCCAGATGGCGGCGGGTCACGGCATGGTCGAAGGATTGGCTGTCGTTTTCCAGCGCGGCCACAACCACGCCCGGCTTGATGAACCGCGCATAGAAATCGGTGTGGCCGTCGGTGATGTCGCGGCCCGCGATGCCCGGCAGCCAAATGATCTTTTGCAGGCCCAGCAGGCGCTTGAGCTCCTCTTCTGCCGCTGCCTTGCTGACGCCGGGGTTGCGGTTTTCGTTGAGCACGCAGCTCTCGGTGATGATGGCAGTGCCCTGCCCGTCCACCTCGATGCCGCCGCCCTCCAGCACCAGGCGGCTGCGCAGCAGGGGCACGCCCGCCAGTTCGGCCATACGGGCGGCCACCGTGGCATCGCGTGCATGTGGCTGCTTGTTGCCCCAGCCGTTGAAGTTAAAGCCCGCGGCAGCCCGCTCGTTGCGCGCATTGCGCACAAAAACGCAGCCGGTATCACGCACCCAGAGGTCATCCACGGCGTGTTCGATCAGTTGCACGTTGGAGCCACACAGCTGACGGGCCGTGGCGAGGTCTTGTGGGTTCACCAACATCTTGACCGGCGTATAGACGCTGATGGCATTGGCAATGCGCGCCAGCGCCTGGTGCACTGGCTGGCGCAGCTCTGCCGCCCAGACGGATTCGCGGGCCACAAAAGCCATCCAGATAGCACGCTGGGCGCCGCCTTCGTCCGGCATCTGCCAGGAACTGTCGGGCGAGGACACCGGAGCCGGTGTGGGCTGGGCGGCCGGAGCGGCCGCAGGATCGCCGTCGCCGCCACCTCCACCACAGGCGCTCACAAGTCCGGAGAAAAGTCCGAGGCCACCCAGGCCCAGGAGAGTACGTCGCGTTGTCATAAAAACAAGGGTTAACACTAGGAAAACCCTGATTCTCCAGAACACCAATCATCTGCACAACTGATGTTTTTATGTGAAATTAATCAATTTAACTCATGTATTTTCAGCCGCCTGGGCCCACTGCAGCAGGCTGTCGAACACCTCGCGCACCAGCGGCATGCGCGGCGCGCCTTCGGTGCACGAGATCCAGACGGTGCCCAGGGGCACGCCCGGACAGGCCGCAAGACGCTGCAGCCGCCCCGTGCACAAGGCCTCATCGGCCAGCAGCCGCGACACCAGCGCCACGCCCCGGCCGCGCAGCGCCGCGTCGAGCAGGAGGCGCGGGTCGTCGTAGATAGCGGTCTTGCGCAGGTGGCCGAAATGCGCGTGGATAAAGGGGCCGATCTGGTCGCTGGTGAGGTCGTCCTCCAGGCACAGCAGGCCGGTGTGGGAACTCTCGGCCAGCTCGGCAGAGACCACGGCGATCAGCTCATCCGTCAGCAGCGGCACGTCCAGCACGCCAGGCTGCCTGAGCGGCTCGCGGGTGATGGCGATGTCCACGTCCAGCTCATCGATGAACCGGGCGCTTTCATCAATGGAGATGATGGGGCACAGCGTGGGGTGTGCGAGCAGCAGGCGGTCCATGCGCGGCTGCAGCCAGCCGCTGGCAATGGGCGCGGGGCAGACCAGCGTGACCAGGCCCTCATCCATGTAGGTGTCGATGCGGCGCAGCCCGTTGCGAATCTGCTCGAGCGACTTGCCCACGCTGTCCTGCAACAGGCTGCCCGCCACGGTCAGCTCCACGCCGCGCCCCTTGCGCCGGAACAAGGGCTGGCCAACCTGCTGCTCCAACTGCGCAATCTGGTGGCTGACGGCGGACTGCGAAACGCACAGCTCCTCTGCCGCACGCGAATAGCTGCCCAGCCGAGCCGCCGCCTCAAAACCAATCAAAAACTTGAAAGAAGGCAGCTTGGTGTTGGGCATGTGCATTGCGTCCACTGGGTAAAACCACGGAAACCCGCATTTTTAACGAACGGCGCATTGGTTCCGGAGTTGATAAAGTTCTTCGCATTCCAACGAATGCCAGGCTATGAATCAGAAAGACAACTGCTACGACCACCCCCGTTATTACGAAATCGCTTTTGCCTTTCGCGATATTCAGAAAGAAGTGGACGTCATCGGGCAAACCGTCCAGCGCTTTGCCCCCGGCCAGGCGTCACCCCGCATCTTGCAACTGGCATGCGGCCCATCCCAGCACATGGTCGAACTGGCACGCCGCGGATGGCAGTTCGAGGGCCTGGACATCAGCCAAGCGATGCTCGACTACTCACAAGCCCGCGCCGTTTCGGCAGGTATCGACGCAAGGTTTCACCGGCAGTCCATGGTCGATTTCCGGCTGCCCCAGCCGGTGGACTATGTGTTCATTGCATTGGGCGACCTGTATGTGCAGTCCACCGACGAGCTGAAGTCGCACCTGGCCTCTGTCGCCTCCGCCCTCCGTTCGGGCGGCTTGTTCCTGCTTGATTGGTGCATTCAGTTTGAACCGGCCAAGATGTTCAAACCTGAAGGGGATACGTGGACGATGGAAAAGGACGGGGTTTCCGTGGCCGCCCATGTGCGCATGAAGCCGTTCAACCACCCAGAGCAGTTGTTCGAAGAACAATTCGGCATCGACGTGACCGACGGGGACACCCGCCTTTCGCTGTCCAGCCATTCCATCAAACGCGCCGTCTATCCCCAAGAGTTTTTGGAACTGGTCAAAAACATGGGACAGTTGGAGTTCATCGGCTGGTGGAACCACTGGAACCTTGACGATCCGTTGACTCCAGCCAGTGAGAATATCTTTCGGCCGATCACCCTATTGAGAAAGCTGTAGCAGCCATCTGCGGCCTCCAGAGTTCGGTGTTGAACATTGACTTGGCTTCACGAGAACGATGCGTCTTCCCCTCTTGGGCATCCTCCTCCTTACTGCGGCCTTTCTGTTGACGGTCCCAGCAGCGTGGCCCTCTGAAAAGGCACCGCATACTGAAACAGAAGGACTCGACCTGATGCTACCGCACGGTGGTTGCCGTTTGACGATACTCCCCGATGGCTCAGGTTCCATCCACTACGGCGCCGCGCCCTGGCATGTCCGGGTGACCGCTCACACCTTCGACTTCGGGCCCTTGCTCCAGCATTTCCAAGCGAATGTGATGTTCGCAAAGTCGCTACCCGAGCGCCGCGAAGAGGCTGCCAGCGCCGTCTTTCCGGGGAGCAGCGAGGTGAAATTTGTCAGCAATGCCCCTCGCGTGCGCGCCCTGCTGCAACAAGGATGGGCATCGCGGCTCCCACCTTCATCTCCGGCGGCTTTTTTTGAGGACGAATCCGCGCACGAACGGGTCCGGCGGGCCTGCAATCTCGGCTGAAAAACCCGTTTCACCCGCAGGGCGCTGCCCTTGCCTTTCGGGCTATAGCGGCCCCATCCCATCCACCAGGGTGGAGAGCGGCAGCGCATGCAACTCGCGCAGCAATGCCGCCAGTTGCCCCCCCGCTGCATCCACCAGCGCCCGCCCCTTGTCGGCCGTGGCCCCAGCCGCATTGCCCACCGCCCCTGCGGGGTGGTAGTCCTGCATCTGCCAACCCAGCTTGGCGCTCTTGCCGTTGCCCAGAATGGCGTAGTGCTCCGAGCGGTCCTGTGAGGTGGAGCGGAAGTTCTGCGCATGCGCCATGTGCACCGTGGCCGGGGCAAGGTGCAGCATCATGGATGTCTCGATCTCGCCCGCATGGATACCAAAGCGGTGCTCCTCGGCGCTGAACTGGCTGGCCACCGCGTCGGGCAGGGGCAGGCTGAACCAGCTGGCGCTGTACACGATCAGCCCGCAGCGGGTGCGCAGCTCGCGCGCCACGATGTCCATCACGCTCACCTGGCCGCCGTGGCCGTTGAAGATCAGCAGCTTCTTGATGCCCGCGCGGGCCACACATTCGCCGATCTCGGTCCACAGGGTGATCACGGTAGCGGGCGAAAGGGTGAGCGTGCCCGGAAAGCGGATGTGCTCCGGGCTCAGGCCCACGTTCTGCGGTGGCAAAAAAAGCACGGGCAGGTCGGCAGGCAATTGCGGCAGCGCGGCGTCGATCACGCCCTGCAGCAGCGTGGCATCGACCGACAGCGGCAGGTGCGGGCCATGCTGCTCGATGGCGGCCACGGGCAACACGACCACCACCTCCTCGGCCTGGCCGGTGCTTTGTAGCGCCACGAAGTCGCGGGTGGACAAATCGGCCCAAAAACGCGAGGGCAAGGCGGGGCGGGTGGGTTGGGGCGCAGCGGCAGCGGTCATGGCGTGATGGTAGTCGCAGCGGCAGCACCCGCATACACGCCAAGGCGGCTACCGAAGCACCGTGGTGCCCAGCCAATACAGCAGGTGCCCCGCGCCCATCACCCATATCAGTGCGAATGCCAGCCCGCTGGCACGGGTGCCCAGGCCACAGCGACGCTGCCACGCGCGCACCGCCCAGGCCACCACCCAACCCACAGCGGCGCACACGGCCCACAACATCCACAGCAGCCCCACGCCCAGGCAGCCAAAGCTTTCGCAATACAGCGTGAAGCTGTAGTACGACAGCGCCACCAGCAGCGCGCAAAGGCCCAGCAAAAAAACATCCAGCACGCGGGACCACCAGACCAAGGCGCGCGAAGCGGGCGGCATAGAGGAGAAAGGGGGGGCAGGTTCTGAGGGCGCAGGCAGATTCATGATCAACAACACCACGACGGCACGGCAACAGGCCGCGCAGCCCAGCATATCGCCAGCCGTCCAGCCACGCGCCGCCGCCCATCCCGCTAACATCACCGCATGACCCACGACCTCTTCCGCCAAGATGCCTACCTGCGCGAATGCAGCGCCCACATCACAGCCACCACCGACGCTGGCATCGTGCTCGACCGCACCGTGTTCTACCCCCTGGGCGGTGGCCAGGCCGGTGACAGCGGCGTGCTGGTGCTGGCCGATGGCGCCGAGATCGCCATTGCAGATACCCGCAAAGGCAAAGACGCGGACGGAAACGCCACCAGCGACATCGTCCACATCCCCGCCCCTGGGCAGGAAGACCGCGTGGCGCAGCTCGTTGCCGGTGCGCCGGTTACCGCCCGCATCGACTGGGAGCGCCGCCACCGCATGATGCGCCTACACACCACCTCGCACCTGCTGTGCCACGTGGTGCCGCAGTTGGTCAACGGCTGCTCCATCACGCCCGACTACGCGCGGCTCGACTTTGCGATGACCGACCCGCTCGACAAAGAAGCCATCACCACCGCCATCGCGGCCCTGGTGGCCGCCGCGCACCCACTCACCGTGGCCTCGATCAGCGACGAGGAGCTGGACGCCAACCCCACCCTCGTCAAAAGCATGAGCGTGCAACCCCCACGCGGCACCGGGCGCATCCGCACCATCCGCATTGGCGGCGACGGCGACTCACCGCTGATCGACCTGCAGCCCTGCGGTGGCACACACGTGGCCAATACGTCGGAGATCGGCGCCATCGTGGTGACAAAGATTGAAAAGAAAAGCGCCACTACCCGCAGAGTGGTGCTGGGCTTCGCTTCATAAAAATATTAACAACCGTAAACTCCGCAACACCTCCGTTGCAATGGCTTACGCCGACTGACGCACAGCGGGGACAATAGCGGCTCGCGCGCGTGGTCTTTCTGCTTTTGTTGCACCAGGTCTCCTGGGACTGCGGCGCTCACTTTTTTGCCTGCCGCCATGCCGCCATCCCTGCGCTCCGTGTCTTTTTCCTCCTTGCGACAGCACCGCTGGTTCCGCCGCGCCGCCCTTGCGCTGGCGGCCTTGGTCGGGCTGTGGTTGCTGACCTGGCTGGCCCTGCCTCCACTGGCCAAAGGCCCGCTGGAGCGCATTGCCTCCGAGCAACTGGGGCGCAAAGTGACGGTGGGCGCCATCGACTTCCAGCCCTGGAGCCTGGAATTCGCGCTGCGCGACGTGACCGTGGCGGGTGCCGACGGCGCGCCCCCGCAACTGACCATTGGCCGCGTCTATGCCGATGGCGAGATGCAGTCGCTGCTGCGCCTGGCGCCTGTGGTGGACGCATTCACCATCGAGAACCCCGTGCTGCGCATCACGCACCAGGGGGACGGCCGCTATGACGTGGACGACATCATCGCCAAGGTCACCACGCCCCCCGAAGAACCCAAGCCCGACACCGGCCCCGCGCGCCTGGCGCTCTACAACCTGGCGCTGACGGGCGGCAGCATCGACTTCGTCGACAACGCCGTGAACGCCACCCACGAGGTGCGCGACCTGAACCTCAAGGTGCCTTTCATCAGCACCCTGCCGTCGCAGCGCGAGGTGAAGGTGGAACCCCACCTGGCGTTCGCGCTGGACGGCAGCCGCTTCGACTCGTCCGCTCAAGGCACCCCGTTCGCGCAGACCGGCCAGACCGACGCCCACCTGCGCCTCGATGGCCTGAACCTCGCGCCCTACCTGGCCTATCTGCCCGCCAACCTGCCCTTCAAGGTGCAGGGCGCCACGCTGGATGCGGACGTGAAGGTGGCCTTCGAGCAGCACCCGAAAATCGCCGTGAAGCTGACTGGCACCGTGCAGGCCAGCCAAGTCCGCGTCACAGACCGCCAGGGCGGCGACCTGCTGGCTTACGAGCGCCTGAAAATCGACATGGCCGACGTGCGCCCGCTGGAGCAGGTGGTGCACCTGCAGCATGTGGAGCTGACCAACCCGGTGGTGACCGCCACGCGCGATGCGGCGGGCCAGATCAACCTGGCCCAGTTGGCGGCACAGCCGCCAGCCAAGGACAAGGGCAAGACAACCGAAAAGGAAAAGGAAAAAGCCCAGCCTGCTGCAGACGCCGCTTCGTCACCTCCAGCCAGCGTGGCATCGGCCCCCACAGCGCCTGCATCTGCGGGAAAAAAGGCGCAAGCCAAGCCAGCAGCCAAGCCTTGGGCAGTGGAAGTCGCCACCGCCGCCGTGCGTGGCGGCACCCTGCGCTGGGCCGACCAAACCACACGCCCCGCCGCCGCCCTGCAGGCCACCGACTTCACGTTGGACGCTGCCGATCTGGTCCTGCCCTTTGCCAAGCCCTTTACCTTCAAAGGCGGGCTCAACCTGCAAGGCAGCACGCTCAGCTTCACCGGCGAGGCCACCGACCAGAAGGCCCAGGTCAACGCCACCGTGAAAGCGCTGGCCCTGCAACTGGCCGCGCCCTACCTGGCCCAGACGCTGGAGCCCACCGTGTCCGGCCAGCTCAACGGCGATGTGGGTGTGTTGTGGCAAGCCCCCTCACCCCAAGCCGGCCAGGCCGCACAGGCAGGAGCCACCGGCGTCACGCTCACGGCGGGCCCGCTGTCCCTGGAACAACTGGCCATGAAGCAGGGCAAGAACACGCTGGCCAGCCTGGGCAAGCTCGAAGTGGTGGGCGTGCAAGTGCCGCTGGACACCCGCACCGCCACGCTGGAGCGCCTGGCGCTCAGCCAGCCCCAGGTCGCGGTGGAGCGCAGCGCGGATGGGCGCTGGATGTTCGAGCGCTGGCTCAAGGATGCACCCACCTCCACCCCAACCGATGCGCCCGCTGCCGCCAGCACCCCGCCCTGGAAGCTGCGCATCGCCGATTTCTCGCTGCAGGGCGGCGCCGTCTCTTTGGCCGACAAGGCCCAGCCACGCGCCGTGGCGCTGGATGTGACCGCACTGGGCATCACCGCGCGCAACCTAGCCACCGACGGCAGCAAGCCAGAAGACCTTCAGCTCACGGCCCGCGTGGCAGCGCCAGGCAAGGGCAGCGGCAAAGCCACGCCCGGCAAGCTCGACTACCAAGGCACGCTGGCGCTGCAACCGCTGGCCACCCAGGGCAAGCTGGAGGCCACGCGCCTGCCCGTGCACGCACTGGACGGCTACCTCGCCAGCCAGCTCTCGGTGGAGCTGCTGCGCGCCGACGTGGGCTACCGCGGCCAGGTGGCCGTGGCGCAATCGGACAAAGGCATCAGCCTGCGCCTGACCGGCGATGCAGTGGTGGAAGACCTCCAAGCCAACAGCACGGCCGCCTTCACCCCCAAGACCGAGGCCCAGGTGGGCGAGGAACTGCTGGCCTGGAAGAGCCTGAACCTGCGCGGCCTGGCCGTGGCCACCGCGCCGGGCACCGCGCCGCGCGTGGAGGTCAAGGAAACCAGCCTGGTGGACTTCTTCGCCCGCGTCACGATCAACGAGTCCGGCCGCATCAACCTGGGCGACATCGCCAAGACGCCGGATGAAGTCCGCGCCGCCAATGCGGCCAGCGCCAACGCAGCCAAAGCCCCAGCGTCCGCCAGTGCCACGGGTAATACCCAGGCGGCAGCGGCGCCTGCAGCGCCCGCGTCCGCCGCCGTGGCCCAGGCCAACCCGCTGGCGCCCGTGGTGCAGTTCGGACCGGTGAGCCTGGTCAATGGCCGGGTAGCGTTCTCAGACTTCTTCATCAAGCCCAACTATTCGGCCGACCTGTCCGAGCTGACCGGCAAGCTGAGCGCGTTCTCGTCCGAAGCGCCCGGCGGCGAACCCGTGCTGGCCGACCTGGAACTGCGCGGCCGCGCCGAGGGCACGGCGTCGCTGGAAGTGATGGGCAAGCTCAACCCCCTGGCCCAGCCACTGGCGCTCGACATCACCGGCAAGGTGCGCGACCTGGAGCTGCCCCCGCTCACGCCATATGCCGTGAAATACGCAGGCCACGGCATCGAGCGCGGCAAACTCAGCGTGGACGTGAGCTACAAGGTGCTGCCCAGCGGCCAGCTCACGGCCAGCAACCGGCTGGTGCTCAACCAGTTGACCTTTGGCGAACCCGTGGAAGGCGCGCCCAACAGCCTGCCCGTGAAGCTGGCCGTGGCCCTGCTGGCCGACCGCCAGGGCGTGATCGACCTGGACCTGCCCATCAGCGGCTCGCTCAACGACCCGCAGTTCCGCATCGGCCCGGTGATCTTCAAAATCATCGTCAACCTGATCGGCAAGGCGCTGACCTCGCCCTTCAGCCTGCTGGCCAGCGCCCTGGGCGGCGGCGACGAAATGAGCCAGGTGCCCTTTGCCCCCGGCAGCGCCACGCTCAGCCCCGATGCGCAGAAAAACCTGGGCAAGGTGGTCAAGGCCCTGACGGACCGCCCGGCCCTCAAGCTCACCGTGACCGGCATGGCCAGCCTGCCGGACGAGCGCGAAGGCATGCGGCGCGAGCGCGTGCAGCAACTGGTGCTGGCCGAAAAGCGCCGCACCAACCCCGACGCCACCGCCCTCGTGTCCGCCGCCGAATACCCCACCTTGCTCAAAGAGGTGTACCGCCGCGCCGACATGCCCAAGCCACGCAACCTGGTGGGCTTAACCAAGGACCTCACGGTGCCAGAGATGGAAGCCCTGCTGCTCGCCCACCAGAGCCCCACCGAGGCCACGGCCACCGAACTGGCCACACAGCGCGGCCAGGCCATCCGCGCCTACCTGGTGTCGCAAAAGCTGCCTGTGGAACGGCTCTTCGTGGCCGCGCCCAAGGCAGGCAAGCAGGAAGACAAGTGGACGCCGCGCGCAGAACTGAGCCTGAGCGCGCAGTAGCCGCCATGAGCCCCCGAGTACCCTCTCGCGCTCGATGGATAGACAAAGACCAAGAACCATTCGGGCTGAGCCCGTCGAAGCCCTGCGCGGCGCTTCGACGGGCTCAGCGTGAACGGTTCCAGCGGTTTGCAGGCTGAAAAGGCCTTCACACAAGTCGCCGTCGGTGCCAGCCCCTTAAGGTATGCCACTTGCGCCGCACCGCACAATGATGCATTGACCGAAATGGGCAGCCCGGCACCGGAACCAACCGCGCCGCGCCTGCTCCCACACTGCAACATGCCCCACCGTCTGCTCCACCGCCTCGCGGTTACTCTCTTTTTGATAGCTGCTAGCGCTTTATGGACAAGCGCTAGTGCCCAATTTAGCTCCAAAACCAGCGGACAAGGCAGCAGCGTGGTCACCACGCCCTACGTGCGCGCCGAGCTGCTGGCCCATGCGCCCCAGGGTGTGGCGCCCGGCCAGCCGCTGTGGCTGGGCCTGCAAATCACCCACCAGCCCGAGTGGCACACCTACTGGAAGAACCCCGGCGACTCCGGCCTGCCCACCGACCTGGCCTGGACGCTGCCTGCGGGCCTGGATGCAGGCGAGATCGCCTGGCCCCTGCCCAAAAAGATTCCCATCGGCACGCTGGCCAACTATGGCTACGAAGGCACGGTGCTGCTGCCCGTGCCCGTCACCGTGGCCAGCACCTTTGCGCCCGGCCCGCTGGTCAAGGACGCCACCATCCAGTTGCGCGCCTCGTGGTTGGTGTGCCGCAAGGAGTGCATCCCCGAAGAAGGCGAGTTCACGTTACATCTGCCCATCCGGAGCACCACAGCGCTGAGCGGCGCCGCATTCGAGGCTGCGACCGTGGCACAGCCGAAGCCCGTGTTGGCAGGCACCAGCGGCATCGTGCCCGACAGCCAGGCGCAGATCGCCGACGGCAACACACTGCAGGTCAGCGTCCATGGCCTGCCGGTGGCGTTGCGCGGCAAAACCTTGGACCTGTACCCGGAAACTGCCGAGGTCATCGACAACGCCGCCGCCTGGCCCCAGTCCTGGAACGGCAGCGTCTGGACGGCCAAGATTCCGCTGTCGGCCCAACGCAGCGGCAGCCCCGGCATGATGCCGGTGGTGCTGGCGGAACCCGCCGCCCCAGGCCACGCCACCGGCGCCGACACACGCACCGGCTACCGCACCGAGCTGAAAGTGCTGGGCACCTGGCCGCCCGCGGCGTCGATGGCCACCGTGTCGCCCGCACTGGAAGCCGCGCTCAAGGCCAACGCGGCGCTGGCGGCTGGCGCGGCCGCCACGCCCACGGCTGGCGGCTCTGGCGCTTCAACGCTCACCCTCACGGCCGCGCTGCTGGGCGCCTTGCTCGGCGGGCTCATCCTCAATCTCATGCCCTGCGTGTTCCCGGTGCTGGCGATCAAGGTCGTGGGCTTCACCCAACACGCACACAACCGCCGCGCGCACCGCGTCAGCGGTCTGGCCTACACGGCCGGGGTGGTGCTGTCGTTCATCGCGCTGGGGGCGCTCATGCTGGGCCTGCGCGCTGCGGGCGAGGCCATAGGCTGGGGCTTTCAGTTGCAGTCGCCCGCTGTGGTGGCGGGGCTGGCGGCGTTGTTCACGCTGATCGCGCTCAACCTGGCAGGCCTGTTCGAGTTCGGGCATTTCCTGCCGTCATCGGTGGCCAGCCTGCAGGCGCGCCACCCGGTGGCTGACAGCTTCCTCACCGGCGTGCTGGCCGTGGCCGTGGCCTCGCCCTGCACCGCGCCGTTCATGGGCGCATCGCTGGGCCTCACAGCCACGCTGCCCGCGCCGCAGGCGCTGGCCGTGTTTGCTGCGCTGGGCCTGGGTCTGGCACTGCCCTACCTGGCCGCCAGCTTCATCCCCGCAGTGGCCCGCGCACTGCCCCGCCCCGGCGCGTGGATGGACACCTTCCGCAAGCTCATGGCGTTTCCCATGTTCGCCACCGTGGTATGGCTGGTGTGGGTGCTGGGCCAGCAAAGCGGCATCGACGGAGCGGGCGCGCTGCTGATCCTGCTGGTGGGCCTCTCGCTGGTGGTGTGGGCCCTGTCGCTGGCAGGCCGCGCCCGCCAGTGGATGGCCACCGTGTCCGTGGCCGTGATGGCACTACTGGTCTGGGCCTTTGCACCCCACATCACCCACGTGCCGACGGCACAAGCCGCCACGCAGGCATCCGCCGACGGCTGGCAGCCCTGGACGCCCGGCGCCGCCGAGCAGATCGTGGCCAGCGGCCGCCCCGTGTTCGTGGACTTCACCGCCGCCTGGTGCGTGACCTGCCAGTACAACAAAAAGACCACGCTGGCCCACGCCGACGTGATCGCCGACCTGCGGGCCAAGAACGTGGCCCTGCTGCGCGCCGACTGGACCCGCCGCGACCCCGCCATCACCGCAGCCCTGGCCGCGCTCGGCCGCAGCGGTGTGCCCGTGTATGTGTTCTACCGCCCCGGCAAGCCCCCGGTGATGTTGACCGAGGTGCTGAGCGTGGACGAAGTGCGCGCCACCATCGCCCAGCTATAAATCGGCCGCCACGGGCTTGGGAAATTCGAGCACGCGGCGAACGCGGCGCCAACATTCTTTTAGCGCCCCAAAGAGCTGCGTTGCACCGGTTCCGCCATCGGCCCCGAATGCCGAGCCTTTGGTGGCCTCGATGCCCTAGCGATCCATCACCACACGCCTGTCAGGCCGTGCCTGGACGCCACCCGAAAAGGCTATCCAGGTCACCACCAGTGCCAGCACCGCAAAGACGCTGGCGCTGGCAACCGCCACCGCAAAACCTTGTTGCTCGGCCAGCATGCCCGTCAGCAGCGGCGCCAATGCCAGGCCAAAACCCTGAGCGGCAGGGGTCAGAGCCACTGCACGCCCATGTGGATCCCAGCGGCCCAGAACAGCCATCTGCACCACCATCAAAAGGTTCCACAACAGCACGAACATGGCCAAGTTGAAAAGGTAGCCCACGCGACCGCTGCCGGGAAGCAACAAACCCAGCGGCACCAACACCGTGAGCAGCATGCCCAGCACCAACACCCAGCGGTCACCAAACCGCTTCACCCACCAGGGCGCGCTGGCCGAGCCAGCCAGGGCCACCAAATTTGACAGGGCAAGCCAGCCCCCCAGTTCCTCAGGGCTCAGTCCCACCTGAACGCCAGCGCGCTCGATGAAGACCCAATAGGCCCCGATCGCGCAAAAAAAGAACCACACCGATGCAATGAGTGCCCCGCTCGAAAACGACAGCCTGGCACTGCCTGCTGGCGCATGGCCGACGCCCTGGGGCAGGCGGGCGCCCAGCATCAGCACCATGGTCACGCAGGCCAGCGCCCCCATCGCGCCATACACCCCCCACAAGCCCACGGCCTTGGCCAGGGGGCCAAAGGCCAACAGTTCTGCGCTCGACAAAACCACCTGTGCGCTGACGGCCCATGCAAAAGCACGCTCGGGTTCGGTGGACCGCCCCAGCACAGCCACCGCCGCTGGCATGACCACCCCCGCCGCCACGCTGGCTGCAAGGCGTACGCCAAAAAATGTCGCAAAACCCATGGGCTGCGTACTCAGAAAATGCATGGCCGCCAAAGCAACCAATCCGGCCAGGATCAAAAGGCGTGCATCGCAGCGTCGCAGCAGCCACGGGCTGAACAGAGCCGTGACCGCAAGACCAAAGTTCTCGGCAGAGGCGATCTGCCCCAATTGCTCGGGCGCCAACCCGCGCATGTCGGCCAGCAGGCCGATCACGACGGGCAGACCCAGAAAAGATGCGGCGGCTGCGCAGATCGCCGCCACGGCGGCGATCTGCGCCGTGCGGTCTACGGGCGTGGGTACGGATGCATTCATGGAAGGGTTCCTTAAGCGAGAATTTCGTGGCTCAAACCAATGTCGTCTTTGTGGCGCCCCTTGGCGTACCCCAAACCCAGCAGCAGTGTGGCAAAAGGCAATAGCGCCATGGCCCACCCCAGCGGGTTCATGGCCCATGCAGTGGTGGCCGGGTCAACGCCCTCGGCAACCGCGCCTGTCAACAGGCCAAAGCGCGACATCAGCAGATACAGGCCAGCCGTCAACCCCACCATGGCCAGCAGCGGGGCCACCAGCGACTGGAACCGGTTGGCGTCCCCCGGCTCACGGCGAAACCACGCGATGACCGCAGCGCATACCAGGATCTCGATCAACAGGATGGCCACCACGGCCAAGCCGCTGAACCACAGGAACATGTTGAGCACAGGATCAAGTCCCGCGATGGCAAAACACAGGATGACGGCGGCGGTCACTACCGACGTCAACACGGAGGCCGCGACGGGAGCACCACCGGCGTTCACCCGGCTCAGCACCGGCGCCAAGGTGCCAATGCGGCCCAGGGCAAACAGATAACGGCTGGCCGAATTCTGAAACGCCAGCAAGCCCGCAAACAGACTGGACAGCAGCAGCACCTTCATCACGGTGGCGAGCCAGTCGCCGACATACTGCGCCGCCAACGAGAACAGCACATTGGCGGGATTGACCAGCGGCGCTCCGTCAACAGATGTCAGGGCAATCACCTTCTCCACCGCCACGCTGGCTCCCAGGCCTGTCACGACGGCAAGCGACGTCACGGCGAAGATCAGCGTGATCAACAACACAGCGCAGTAGATCGCCAACGACACGGTGCCCTTGGGATCCACCGATTCTTCTGAATAGATGGCCGTGGCCTCGAAGCCGATGAAGGACGCAAAGGCAAACGCCAGCGCGATCCCGGCGGCCCCCGCCAACCCGCCCGCCAGGATGTTGGATGGAAGAAAAGATGCACCCAGGTGAACACCCTCCGGCCCGCCATGGATGAAGATGGCTGCCGAGGTGAGCATCAGCGACAGCAGCTCCAAGCCCAGCAGCACCCCCAGCAACCTGGCGCCCACGTCCACGCTGCACAGCGACAGCCAGGTCACTGCAGCCCACGCCACAAATGCCCATCCCCACCATGGCAGGGCGCCCACCTGCTCTGCCATCAACCCACCAAAAAAACCAAACAGCGCGAGATGGATCGCCCAATAGGCCAACAGCGAAGTGAACGCCGAGCCCACACCCATGCGCAACCCCAGCCCGCGCCCGATGTAGGCAAAGAACGCGCCCGAGTTGGTGACCTGATGGCTCATCGCGGCATAACCTACGCTGAACAGCAGCAGCGTCAGCCCCGCCAGCAGATACGCCCCCGGCGCGGCCGCGCCATTGCCCAGCACGATGGCTGCGGGCAAAGCCCCGGTCATGCCCGCCAGCGGCGCAGCCGCGGCGATGACGAAGAACACGATGCTGGCCACGCCCAGCCGTCCCGCGTGCAGTGCCTGATCTGCCGCAGGCTTGAAAGAAGAGGAAGAAGGGTTGCCCATGCGAAGCTCCTGGTTCCAAACATTCAGAAGTTCTTGAGCACGCTGAGAACCAGGCGGTCATCGCCGATGCCGCCGAGCATGGCTTTGCGGGTGGTGCCTGAGAAAGCCACGCCTGCCGACAGGCCCTCGCCCAGCTCACGGGTCACGCCCACGCTGTAGTCGGTGAACTTGCCTGCCGTGCGGTTGCGCACACCCACCGTGGTCTGCAGCTTCCACTCCTCGTTGATGGAGTGCACATAGGACACGCTCAGGCGCTGGAACTTCTTCACGAAGCCGCTGAGGCCGTAGTTGTACATGACGGTCAACGGCCCCCTGATCGCACTGAAGTTGGCCTCGCGGCCATTGAGGCCTGCGTCGTTGCCGGGGTACAGGACCGCAATCACACCTACATCGTAGGACCACGCCTCGCTGATTTTTCCGCGATGGCCGCCGTAGAAATCCACCTCCAGATTGGCGCCGTTGAACTTCCCTGTCGAGTTCCAGTTGCCAATGTAAAACCCATTGTCGAAGCTGGTGTCGACCCCGCCCTGCAAGGCGGGATAGGCGGGCCGCCCCTTCGGATTGCCCAGGTCCACCCCTCTGAATTTGTACACCGACACAGCACCGATGTTGTAAGTGGTTTCGGCTTGCGCAAGAATGGGGACGACCAGGCATGCTGTGCATGCCAGTCCGAAAAAGGCGCGTTTCATGGTGGGCTATTCCTCGATGTGATGTTTGGCTGATACACGCCGTCGACCCAGTGGGCCAAGGGTGTTCGGATGCTAGGCAGGCATCTCGAATCGGCTTATCAAACCTGCGCACGATCAGGATCGGGTTTGCCCCAATCAGCACTTGCGCTGCTACGCTGAGCAGACAATGCCGCCTGCATCACGCGCTCTTTGCCCCCGTTGACCATGACCGACTTCGCAGCCACTTCTCTCTCAGTTGGCGACAGCCCTTGTTGGGCAAAGTCGATTCAGACGTTCGACATCGACACGCATGCCGCGGCACAAGGCAACTGGCAACTGCGCTACGAACAGCTCTCCAGCGGCAGCTTTCGCGGCGAGCTCACGCTGGTTCAGCTCGACGGCATGCGCCTTTTTGGCGAAAAGACCAACCTTGCGCTGCGCCAACGCGGGCACCTGGGCGAGCAGGTCTACGGCTTTGCCATGTCGGTCGAGTCGGCTGGCGACGTGTACTTTGATGGCCGCAAGGTGCACGCGGATGCAGTGCTCTGCGGCAGCGGCCAGGAGATCGACTTTGTCATCCCAGCGCAGCATCACCTGATTGCCGTGACAGTCGAACGCAAGCTGCTCCACCTGCTGTGGGAGCGCATGTACCAAAAGCCGCTGGCCGCCTGGCTGGAACGCCAGGTGGAGCTGCAACCCACACCCGAAAGCGCGGCGGCATTGCGGGCCAAGCACCTGCAGGTGCTGAGCCAGGCGCTGGCGCTGGCCCGGCGTTTCCCCAGCGCCCTCGCGCTGGGTCCGTTGCGCGACGACATCCTGATTGAGTGGATCGAGGCACTGCCACCCAGCGTGGACATTTCGGACCTCGACTCGCTGGCCCGGCGCAAGCGCCTGGTGGACAAGGCCTGCGAGTTCATGATGGCCGACCCCAACGAGCCGCCGTCCATTCTGGACATTTGCAGCCGTGTGGGCGCGAGCCGCCGCAAGCTCAACTACTGCTTCCAGGACGTGCTGGGCACCTCGCCCACACAGTACCTGCGCGCGCTGCGCCTGAACGGCGTGCGGCGCGGGCTGCGCCAGGCCGCACCCGGAATCACGGTGCAGGAAGTTGCCGCGCGCTGGGGCTTCTGGCACCTGGGCCAGTTCTCGCTGGACTACAAGAAGCACTTCTCCGAACTGCCCTCCGAAACACTCGCCCAAACTCGCCGCCAACAGCCATAGCGGGTAAACCCTTAAATCAGCTTTGCGCATTTCCGTTCACGCCCCGGCAGGGGTGAGCGGCACAGTGCAGGGCATGACCTTTTTCTACCCTTCCCTGGCTTTGCATGTGGCAGGCCAATGGCTCTCCACCGCATCCGGCGGTGAGCGCACCGTCATCAACCCTGCCGACGAAAGCCCGCTGGGCACACTGCCGCTGGCCGGCAACGCGGAAATCACGGCCGCCGCCGAATCTGCTCAGCGCGGCTTCGAGCAATGGCGCCGCGTGCGCCCGCACGACCGCTACCTGATCCTGCGGCGCGCAGCTGAGCTGCTGCGCAAGCGCGCCAGCGACATCGCCACCGTACTCACGCTGGAGCAAGGCAAGCCCCTGGGCGAATCCAGGCGCGAAGTGCTGCTGTCGGCCGACATCATCGACTTCCAGGCCGAAGAGGCCAAGCGCCTGTATGGCCGCACCGTGGCACCGCGCGTGGAGGGCATCCTCTCGCACACCGTCACGCGCCAGCCGGTGGGGCCCGTGGCCGCCTTCACACCCTGGAACTTCCCGGTCAACCTGCCCAGCCGCAAGCTCGCCAGTGCACTAGCGGCAGGGTGCAGCGTGGTGATCAAGCCCGCCGAAGAAACGCCCGGTAGCTGCATGCTGCTGGTGCGCTGCTTTCTGGACGCGGGCGTTCCCGCCGAAGCCCTCCAGATGGTCTGCGGCGATCCGGCGCAGGTGTCCACCTTGCTCATCGAGCACCCGGCCATCGCCAAGGTCTCGGTCACTGGATCGGTCGCGGTGGGCAAGCTGCTGGGCGAACAGGCCGCGCGCCATGTCAAGCGCTTCACCGGCGAGTTGGGCGGACACGCACCCGTGATCGTGGCCGAGGACATGGCCGATGGCGCGGGGCTTGATTTCGTACTCAAGCAGTCCGTGGCGGCCAAGTACCGCAATGCGGGCCAGGTGTGCGCTTCGCCCATCCGCTTTTACGTGCCGCGCGCGCATTTGGCAGCCTTCAGCGAACGTTTTGCCAGCGCCGCGCAAACCCTGGTGCTGGGCTCAGGCCTGGACGCAACCACACAGATGGGCCCACTGACGCACGCGCGCCGCATCGATGACATGGAGCGCTGCGTGGACGACGCCGTCAGCCAAGGCGCGCGCCTACTCACGGGCGGGCGGCGCGTGGACCGCCCCGGTTTCTTCTTCGAGCCCACCGTGTTCGCCCAGGCACCCGCCAGCACGCTGCTGATGCGGCAAGAACCCTTTGGCCCCATTGCCGTGATTCAACCCTACGACACGCTGGACGAGGCCATCACCCAAGCCAACGCCCTGCCCTACGGTCTGGGGGCATACGCCTTCACACGCGACCTGTACACAGCCCACCGCCTGGGCGAAGGCATTGCGGCCGGGATGGTGGGCATCAACCACTTCGGCGTCTCACAGCCCGAGCTGCCCTTTGGCGGCATCCGCGAAAGCGGCATCGGCCACGAGCAAGGCCCCGAAGGCATCACGCACTACACCGAAATCAAGACCATCACCGTCGGCCAAGCTTTTTGAACAAGAGACCTTGCATGCACACCACCGAGCAACTCAAACAAGACAACGCGGAATACCTCTGGCACCCCATGGCCCATCCAGGTGCCATGAAAAAGGTCAAGCCCGACATCGTCACGCGCGGCGAAGGCTGCTGGATCTGGGACGTGGACGGCCGCAAGCTGCTGGACGGCGTGGGCGGCCTGTGGGCCAGCAACCTGGGCCACAGCGCCAAAGCGGTGCGCGACGCCATCGTGGCGCAGCTTGATGAGCTGCCCTTCTACAACACCTTCCGGGGCACCTCGCACCCGCGAGCCATCGAGCTTTCCGCCAAGCTGGTGAAGATGATGGAGCCCGACGGCGTGGCCAGCGTGATGTTTGGCAGCGGCGGCTCGGACGCGGTGGAGACCGCGCTCAAGCTCGCGCGGCAATACCACAAGCTGCGCGGCGAGAAGGACCGCTTCAAATTCATCAGCCTGCGCCAGGGCTACCACGGCGTGCATTTTGGCGGCATGAGCGTCAACGGCAACACCAACTTCCGCCGTGCCTACGAGCCCTTGTTGCCAGGATGTTTTCACATCGACACGCCCTGGCTGTACCGCAACCCCTACAGCCAGGACCCGCAGGAACTGGGCGTAATGTGTGCTGCACTGCTGGAGCGCGAAATCGTGTTCCAGGGCCCGGACACCGTGGCCGCCTTCATCGCCGAGCCCGTGCAAGGCGCGGGCGGCGTGATCGTGCCGCCCGCCAACTACTGGCCGCTGGTGCGCGAGGTATGCGACAAATACGGCGTGCTGCTCATCGCCGACGAAGTGGTCACGGGCTTCGGCCGCACCGGCCACTTGTTTGGCACCCGCCTGTGGGGCGTGAATGCCGACATGTGGTGCCTGGCCAAGGGCATCAGCTCGGGCTACGTGCCGCTGGGTGCTACCGCCATCTCGGCCAAGGTGGCTCAGGTATTTGACGAGGACACAACCGGCCAGGCCGCCGTGGGCCACGGCTATACCTACAGCGCCCACCCCGTGGCCGCCGCCGCCGCACTGGCCACGCTGGAACAAATTGAAGCGCTGGACGTGCCAGGCCATGCAGGCGAGGTGGGCGCGGTGATGCAAAAGCGGCTGCGCAAGCTTGAGCAGACCTGCAGCTTCGTTGGCGACGTGCGCGGCGTGGGCCTGATGCTGGGTATCGAAATGGTGGCGGACAAGGCGCTGCGCACGCCGATGCCACGCAGCAGCGATATCCCGGCGCGCGTGGCCAGGGAAGCCTACCAACGTGGCCTGATGGTGCGCATCTCCGGCTCCAACCTCATCCTCTCGCCACCGCTGGTGATCTCCGCCAGCGAGGTGAACTACCTGTGCGATGCACTGGAGGCCACGTTCGCTGCCGTGGAGGCAACGCTATGAGCCCGGTGCCATCGGGGCGGGCGCCGGTCATCCTGCTGATCGGCACCGTCGACACCAAGAGCGACGAGATCGCCTACTTGCGCGATGCCATTGAGCTGGCAGGCGGCACGGCACTGCTCATGGACGTGGGCGTGCTCGGCCAAGGCGGCGTCACGCCCGACATCCCCAACACCATGGTGGCGGCCGCTGCGGGCGTGACGCTGCAGCAGGCCATACAAACCGGCGACGAGAACACCGCCATGCAGCTCATGGCCACCGGCGCGGCCTTGACTGCTGCGCAGTGGTATGTGGAGGGTCGGTTCGACGGCCTGCTGGCATTGGGTGGCACCATGGGCACCGACCTGGCACTGCAGGTGGCCAATGCGCTGCCACTGGGTTGCCCCAAGGTAGTGCTCTCCACCATCGCCTACTCGCCGCTGATTCCGCCCGACCGCATTCCGCCCGATCTCATCATGCGGCTGTGGGCAGGGGGCCTGTACGGCCTCAATCGCCTGTGCAAGGCGGCATTGGGCCAGGCTGCAGGCGCCGTGGTGGGGGCATGCCAGGCGCGCGCCATAGACGCCGACCCGCGCCCGGTAGTGGGCATGACATCGCTGGGCAGCAGCGCGCTGTCGTACATGAAAATCCTGAAACCCGCGCTGGAAGCGCGCGGCTACGAGCTTGCGGTGTTCCACACCACCGGCATGGGCGGGCGGGCCTTCGAAGAACTGGCGCGGCGCGGCTACTTTGCCGCCGTCATGGACTTCAGCCTGCAGGAGCTGGTGAACGACCTGGCGGGCAGTTGCGTGAGTGCGGGCAGTCAACGCCTGCTCGGCGCAGGCCAAGCTGGCGTGCCGCAGATCGTGGCGCCTGGTGCGACCGACATGGTGGACTTTGCGGCATGGTCGTCGTGCCCGCCACAGTTCCAGGGCCGGTCGGTGCATGCGCACAACCGGCTCATCGCATCGGTCAGCATTGATGCAGATATGCGCCGCCAGGTGGCGCGCCACATTGCCCAGCGGCTGGAGCAGGCCTCTGGCCCCACCTGCCTGCTGCTACCTACGGGCGGAGTGGAGCAATGGGACCGGCCTGGCGAACCGCTGCACGACCCCGAAGGGCTGCAGACCTTCGTGGAGGAAATGACGCGCGTGGTATCCCCTGCCACCGCACTCCAGGTTGTGCCAGCCCACATCAACGACGAGGCCTTTGCGCGGGCTGCACTGCGCGTGTTCGACAGCTGGGTCAGCGTCGGCCTGGTGCCTTCCGGCATGGCAGAACCCGTTGCCACAAGGAAGGCGGCATGAGCGCGCGGGCTTTGGTTCTGGACTTTGGCGGAGTGATTAGCCGCACGCTGTTTGAAACACACGCACTCTCTGAAGAGGCGCTGGGCTTGCCGCCCGGCACACTGACATGGCGAGGGCCTTTCGACCCGGCCAGCGACCCGCTGTGGCAAACCATGCAGGCCGACCAGATCAGCGAGCGCGACTACTGGATGGCCCGCACCCGCGAAGTAGGCCGCCTGGTGGGCGAAGACTGGGAGCACATGGAGACCTTTGTGCAGCGCGCGCGCGGCGCCGACGTGGCAGAGGTGGTGCGGCCCGAGGCCGAGCACACCATCCGCACCGCGCACGCCGCAGGCATCCAACTGGCCATTCTGTCGAACGAGCTCGACCTCTTCTACGGTGCGGGGTTTCGCACCCAGTTACCACTGCTGCAGCTGTTCGACGTCATCATTGATGCCACCCACACCGGTATCCTCAAGCCCGACCCACGGGCCTATGCTGCCGTGGCACAGGCACTTGCACTGCCCCCGGAGGCCTGCGTTTTTGTGGACGACCAAAAGCGCAATGCCGATGGCGGCCTGCGGGCAGGCATGCAGGTCGTGCATTTCGATGTGTTGGCGCCCGCCGCTTCTTTTGCACAAGCCCGCATGTTGCTCGGACTTTGACTTCACTGCCCCCATCCTCTCCATATGGCCATGAACAACGACACCCACCCCAAGCGCCGCGCGCGCCAACTTGGACTTGCCCTGCAAGGCGCCACCGGCCCCCTCAACGCCATCACCGACGTGCCCGGCATCGAGGTCGGCTTCTTCACCCGCAACGACGCCCTGGAGGCCGTGGCCCCAGATGCCAAGCCTGTGCGCAGCGGCGTGACCGTGGTCTTTCCGCGTGGCAAGGCCGGTGCCGACCAGTCGGTCTGGGCAGGCCAGTTCTCGCTCAATGGCAACGGCGAGATGACCGGCTGCCACTGGGTGCGCGACGCGGGCTACTTCAATGGCCCCATCGCCCTGACCAACAGCCATTCGGTGGGCATGGTGCACCACAGCCTGACGCGCTGGATGGTGCGCAACGTGCCTGCCATGCACACACACCATCATTGGTACATGCCCATCGTCGCTGAAACCTACGACGGGCTCGCCAACGACATCAACGGCCTGCACATCACCGAGGCCGACGTGCTGCAGGCCATTGACGGCGCACGCACGGGCCCCGTGGCCGAGGGCAACGTCGGCGGCGGCACAGGCATGCAGTGCTACGAATTCAAGGGCGGCACGGGCACTTCGTCCCGTACCGCCGTGGTGGAGGGCCAGACCTACACCGTGGGCGTGCTCGTGCAGGCCAACTTTGGCACGCGCGAGGATTTCATGGTGCTGGGCGTGCCGGTGGGCACTCTCTGGCCCGAAGATGCGTTGTTCTCCCAAATCGGACTGGCCGAGACGGGTTCGGTCATCGTGGTGATTGCAACGGATGCGCCGCTGCACCCCGTGCAGTTGCAGCGCCTGGCCAAGCGCGGCGCCCTGGGGCTGGCGCGCACGGGCACCACCGGGGGGGTCAACTCTGGCGACCTGGTGTTTGCGTTTTCCACCGCGAATGCAAGGCAATGGAACCCTGCGGACACACAGCATGGCGCAGCCATCAAGTCACTGCACTACCTGGAAGACAACCTCACCGACGCCCTGAGCCGCGCCGCCGTGCTGGCCACCGAGGAGGCCGTGCTCAACGCCATGCTGGCCGCAGAAGACATGCGCTGCATCAAGCCCGCAGGCGTCACGCTCAAGGCCATCGACCCGCAACGGCTGACCCGCATGCTGCAGAGCTACCGCGCCTTGCCCCCCTGACCCTGGCCAACTGCGCCATCAAGCGCTCTCAGGCGCCCCCAAGCGCTGCGACAGCTTCTGTGCCGCATCCTGCAGACAAAGGGCCGCGGGGCTGCGCGGGCCCGTGCGCAGCGTGGCGCTGGGGCCAATGACTGCCAGGCACAGTGCCAATTGGCCAAAGCCGTCGAATACCGGCGCGGCCAGGGCACTGATGCCAGGCAACAACTCGTCGGCAACTTCGCTGATCTGGCGCGTGCGCACGGCGGTCAGTTCCTTCGCAAAACCTGGCTCATCCAACGCACCCGCAAAGCCTTCAGCGGCCAGGGCGGCCGCCACCCGCTCGCGCGGGCCGTAGGCCGCAAACACCTTGCCCGTGGCTGTGTGCCGCACCGAGGCCGTGGTGCCGTGGCGCATGGCCACGTACACGGGCGTGGGACCTTCTTCCACCCGGATGATGGTGGGCCCGTTGTCGCCCCAGACCGAGGCTGACACGGTGTAGCCAATGCGCTGGGCCAACGCGGGCAGCTCGGCAATGGCCAGGCGCACGGGGTCCACCTGCTGCAGGCTGATCAGGCCAAGCTGCATGGCCAGCGGGCCCAGGCCGTAGTGGCCGCTTACGGCGTCCTGCTCGATGAGTTCCAATTTGCCAAAACTCACGAGGTAGGGGTGGGCCTTGGCCGCCGTCATGTCGGCCGCGGCCGCCAGATCCTTGAGCGCCATGCGCCGCCCAGTGCGCGCCAGCACCTTGAGCAGTTGCCCCCCCACCTCCACGCTCTGAATACCGCGTGAGCCGCGCCCGCCCGCTTCGGAACCTGGTGCGTCCTGATCCATTCGTTCTTGCTGTTGTGCCATGGCGCGATTGTCCATGGGCCAGGGATGTTGATCCCTCTCGGGGTTTTCACCTAAACAAATGAATTAGACATTGGCGAATTTATTGCCTAACATCAATGAATTCCGTTTAGACAAATACATTCAACATAAACAAACTCATGACCACCAAAACCTTTGCCTCCGCCGCTGACCTCGACATCAAGAAGGTGAGCTTCGACAAGCTCTCCGACCATGCCTACGCCTACACGGCCGAGGGCGACCCCAACACCGGCATCATCATTGGCGACGATGCCGTGATGGTCATCGACACCCAGGCCACGCCCGTGATGGCGCAGGACGTGATCCGCCGCATCCGCGAGGTGACGGACAAGCCCATCAAGTACGTCCTCCTGTCCCACTATCACGCGGTGCGGGTGCTGGGCGCCAGCGCCTACGGGGCTGAGCACATCATCGCCAGCGAAGACACGCGCGACCTGATCGTGGAGCGCGGGCAGTTCGACAAAGACAGCGAGATCGGCCGCTTTCCGCGCCTGTTCCAGAACGTGGAGAGCGTGCCTGATGGCCTGACCTGGCCCACCATGACCTTCAACAAGAAGATGACGCTGTGGCTGGGCAAGCTAGAGGTGCAGATCCTGCAACTGGGCCGGGGCCACACCAAGGGCGACACAGTGGCCTGGCTGCCGCAGGAAAAGATTCTGTTCAGTGGCGACCTGGTGGAGTTCGACGCCACGCCGTATGCGGGTGATGCCTACTTCAAGGACTGGCCGCAGACGCTGGACAACATCGCCGCACTCAAGCCCGAGAAACTGGTGCCCGGCCGAGGCGCCGCACTGCAGACGCCCGAGCAGGTGCAGGCGGGCCTTGCTGGCACCCGCGCCTTCATCAGCGACCTGTACGAAAGCGTGAAAGCCAGTGCTGCAAAGGGCGAGGACCTGCGCAAGGTGTACGAGGCCACGTTCGCCAAGCTCCAGCCGAAATACGGCCATTGGGTCATCTTCAACCACTGCATGCCGTTTGACGTGACCCGCGCGTATGACGAGGCCACGCAGTACCCCGACCCACGCATCTGGACCGCCGAGCGCGACGTGCAGATGTGGAAATCGCTGGAGGGTTGAGCCCCCTGAGTCGCCTTCGGCGCCTTCCCCCTCAGGGGGACGACGCCCTCGCTGCGGGGCGGCCCTTGCTTGGCGTCCCTCGTTTGGGTCGCGCCAGTTGCAAAGGTTAGCTCTCTACATCAGGCAATCGATCAAAACACGAAGGTCGTAGAACATGAACCCCAGAGACATCCCCGCCGAAGCCTTCCACGCCAGCGGCGCCGAGGTGCAGGCCATCGACTTCGGCTATGTGCGCTCGCCCGACCAGGACCGCGCCACGCCCGCGCAGCACCCCATCGTGGTCGTCGGCGCGGGCCCCGTGGGCCTGTCGCTCGCCATCGACCTGGCCCAGCGCGGCCAGCGCGTGGTGGTGCTGGACAATGACCACAAGCTCTCCATCGGCTCGCGCGCCATCTGCTTTGCCAAACGCACGCTCGAAATCTGGGACCGTCTGGGTGTGGGCCAGCCCATGGTGGACAAGGGCATTTCGTGGAACCTGGGCAAGGTGTTCCTCAAAGACGAACAGCTCTACGAGTTCAACCTGCTGCCCGAGGCGGGCCACGAGCGCCCGGCCTTCATCAACCTGCAGCAGTACTACGCCGAGGCCTATCTGGTGGAGCGTGCGCTGCAACTGCCGGGCATCGACATCCGCTGGCACAACAAGGTGACCGATGTGGCGGCACGGGACGACGGTGCTCTGCTGAGCATCGAGACGCCCGAAGGCAGCTACCAGATCGACGCCCAGTGGCTGGTGGCCTGCGACGGATCGCGCTCGCCCACGCGGCAAATGCTGGGGCTGGAGAGCAAGGGCCGCATCTTTCAAGACCGGTTCCTGATCGCCGACGTGAAGCTGGCGGGCAATGCGGACTTCCCGACCGAGCGCTGGTTCTGGTTCGACCCGCCCTTCCACCCAGGCCAAAGCGTGCTGCTGCACCGCCAGCCCGACAACGTGTGGCGCATCGACTTCCAGCTCGGCTGGGGCGCCGACCCTGAGGAAGAGAAAAAACCCGAGAACATCCTTCCGCGCGTGAAGGCGCTACTAGGCGCGGATGCGCAGTTCGAGCTGGACTGGGCCAGCGTCTACACCTTTGCCTGCCTGCGCATGGACCGCTTCGTGCACGGCCGCGTGGTGTTTGCGGGCGACAGCGCGCATGGGGTGTCGCCCTTTGGCGCACGCGGCGCCAACAGCGGTGTGCAGGATGCCGAAAACCTGGCCTGGAAGCTCGACTGGGTGCTCAAAGGCCGTGCCAGCCCCGCCCTGCTGGCCACCTACGGCCCCGAGCGCGAATACGCAGCCGACGAGAACCTGTGCAACTCCACGCGCGCCACCGACTTCATCACGCCCAAGAGCGAGGTGAGCCGCCTGTTCCGCGACGCCGCGCTACACCTGGCGCGCGACCATGCGTTCGCGCGCCGCATCGTCAACAGCGGGCGCCTGTCTGTGCCCGCCACGCTGCACGAGTCGCCACTGAACACGCCCGACGCCGACCACTTCGCAGGCACCCAGGTGCCCGGCGCAGTGCTGCTCGATGCGCCTTTGACCGAGCAGGGCCAACCCACCTGGCTGCTGCGCGCGCTGGGACCAGACTTCACCCTGCTGGTCTTCGGCCCCGCGCCCGCCTGGGCTAGCGGCCTTTCACCCCAGGTGCAGGTGCTGCAGATCGGCGTTCAAGTCCAGGACGCCCAAGACTTGGCCACGCAGCGGCTCGATGCCAAGCCGGGCACCGCCTACCTGGTGCGGCCCGACCAGCATGTGTGCGCGCGCTGGCGCAACCCCACCGAAGCGGCAGTGCGCAACGCCCTGGCCCGCGCCATCGCCATCGCCGCATGACAAGGAAAAGACCACCATGCTGAACACCCAACCGAACCTGCAGGCCTGCGACAACTTCTATGAAGCGCTGATCGCTGCGCACCAGGGCTTTTCTACCCCCGAAAGCCATGCCATGAACGCGCGCCTGGTGTTGCTGCTGGCCAACCACATTGGCGACCAGACCACGCTGCTGCACGCCTTGCAACTGGCGCGCGGCCAAACGCCTAACAGCCCCTCAGGCGATGCGGCAGAGCGCGGGGCCATCACGCCCGTGGCCCCCACCCACGCCACGGCCTGACGCCGAAAAGGGCTGTTGGATCGTGGGAGCGCCTCAGCGGCTGCGCGCCAGCCGCCGCTTGCGCTGCCATGCGGGCGCCAGCCACAGCAACTGCACCGTGGCATAGCCCAGCGCCGCCAGCACCAGCCCCAGCGTGGGCAACCCCACGAGCAGCGGTGTGCCCAGGGCCTGCATCCAGGCGCCCAGGGCTTGCACCGAAAAGTCGCCCCCCGGCGCCACGCTGCCCCATGCGGGCAAAACCTGCTCACCAGGCATTACCAGCGCACCCACATAAAAAGCCAGCGCATACAGCGGCACGGTGGTGAGCGGGTTGGTATAGAACGTGGCAGCACCGCCCGCCACGATGTTGCCGCGCAGCCAGGCACAGGCCAGCAAGGTGCCCGGCAACTGCAGCGGGCCGGGGATGAGCCCGCAGAACATGCCTGCGGCCACCCCACGCGCCAGCGGCTGGCGCTGAAAACGGAACAGCGCGCGCTGCTCCAGCCAAGGGTGGTAGGGCGACAGCCAGCCGTGGGACAGATAGGCCCTCGCCCTGGGCTCCAGCCCGCGCAGCCAGCGGCGCAGGGTGCAAAGCATATTGAGCATCCTCAGCCCCAGCCCAGCGCGGTGGCCGTGCCAACGCCCCACAGGGCCGAGAGCGAGAGCAGCAGCCTCACATCGCGGCGCTCATTGCCCGCGCGGTAGGCCACGAAGGTGGCCGACAGCAGGCCGAATAACACACACAGCATGACGGAATCGAGAAGTTCCATAGTGTGTTCGCTCCGCTCAGCCCTTGGGTGGCAAGGCGGCGGCACCTTGGGCACTTTCGCCCGAGCTGCGCAGCGACAGGAAGATCGAGCCGGCAATCAGCGAAGCCGTCACCAGCAGCGCATAGCCGATCGGTATCTTCACCAGGTCGATGAGCAGCATCTTGCCGCCGATGAACACCAGCACCAGGGCCAGGCCATAGGCCAGCAGGTGGAAGCGATTGGCCAGGTCAGCCAGCAGGAAGTACAGCGCGCGCAGGCCCAGGATGGCGAAGATGTTGGCCGTGAGCACGATGAACGGGTCGCTGGTGATCGCGAAGATGGCAGGGATGCTGTCCACCGCGAAGATGATGTCGGTGGTGCCGATGAGCACCAGCACCACGAACAGCGGGGTGTAGTGCTTCACGCCATTGATCAGCGTGCTGAGCTTTTCGCCGTCGAACTGGTCGGTGATGCGGATGCGCTTTTTCAGCAGCGTGAGCACCGGGTTGGTGGCGATGTCGGGCTCCTGCCCGGCGGCAAACCACATCTTCACGCCCGTGATGACCAGGAACGCGCCGAACACATACAGCAGCCAGTGGAAGGTGGCCAGCAGCCAGGCGCCTGCCAGGATCAGCAGCGTGCGCAACACGATGGCACCGATGATGCCGATGATGAGCGCGCGCTTCTGGTACTGGGGCGGCACGGCAAAGTAGCTGAACAGCATCAGAAAGACAAAGATGTTGTCCACCGACAGGCTCTTTTCCACCAGGTAGCCGGTGATGAACTGCATCGACACCGTGTTGGCCACCTCGCGGCCCTGGCTGCCGTCCAGGTACCACCACAGCAAGGCCACAAACACAAAGGCCAGCGAGAACCACAGCAGGCTCCAGCGCACGGCCTCCTTCATCGTGACCTTGTGCGCGCCCTGGCGCTCCATCACCAGCAGGTCGATGGCAATGGCCACCACCACAAAGACGGAAAAGCCCGCCCACATCCACCAGGTTCCTATCGTTTCCATGAATCTTTACTCCGAGGGGGAAATACGTTGCACCGGGGCAGACCCGCCGCCCGATGACTGGACGGACTGTAGGGGCGGCGTAGATTCTTAAAAACCTGTCATATTGATAGTATTGGTTCGGTTTTTACGAACCAAACCGGTTTCCCTCTCGAAAGATGATCATGAGCCAGACCTTCAACTACCGCCATCTTTTTTATTTCTGGGTGGTGGCCAAGGAGGGCGGCATCGCGCGCGCCGCCGAGCGGCTGGACATGGCCGTGCAAACCATCAGCGCCCAGGTGCGCGAGCTGGAAAAGGCCCTGGGCGTCGCCCTGCTGCGCACCGAGGGCCGCAACCTGGTGCTCACCGACGCGGGCGTGGCCGCGTTGCACGAGGCCGACCACATCTTTGCGCTGGGCGAGATGCTGCCCCTGCGCGTGCGCGAGGCGGCCACCGGCCAGACGCTGCGGCTGAACCTGGGCATCTCCGACGGCATCGCCAAGCTGGCCGTGCACCGGCTGCTGACACCCGTGCTGGACGAGCCCCACCTGCGCCTGCTGTGCCATGAAGGCGAGTTCCAGCCCCTTTTGGGCGAGCTGGCCCTGCACAAGCTTGACGCGGTGCTGGCCGACCGCGCCGCACCGCCCAACCCCGCGCTGCGCACCACCAGCCAGTTGCTGGGCACGAGCGCCATCGCCTGGTATGCGCCGCCGCTGTGGGCCGAAGCGGCAGCGCAGGGCTTTCCCCACAGCCTGGCCGTGGTGCCGGTGCTGCTACCCACCGACCACGCCGCCATGCGTTCGCGCATCGACCACTGGCTGGAGCGCGAACGCATCCGCCCACGCATTGCCGGGGAGTTCGAGGACAGCGCCCTGCTCAGCACCTTTGCCGCCACCGGCATGGGCGTGATGCCCGCGCCCGAGTCGCTGGGCGCGCACCTGGCGCAAACACACGGCCTGGTACAGGTGGGCACCACGCCCGACGTGCAGGAGCAGTTCCACCTGATCTACAGCGCCCGCAAGGTGATGCATCCGCTGCTCACCCGCCTGCTGGAGGCGGGGAAAAGCGGAACGCTATTAAATCAATAGCTGCTTGCGCTTATTGAATAAGCGCCAGAGGCCAAAATGACTCAAAATTTCAGAGCAATCAGGCCACTTCTTCCGCAGCATGTGCCGCGCCGCCCATGCCCAGATAGGTGTCGATGATGCGGCGGTCGCTCAGCAAGTCCTGCGCGGGGCCCGTCAGCGCCACGGCGCCCATCTCCAGCACATAGGCCCGGTCGGCTACACGCAGTGCGGCGCGCGCGTTCTGCTCCACCAGCAGCACCGACACGCCGTGTTCGCGCAGCGAGGACACCACCTGCAACACCTCGCGCACAATGAGCGGGGCCAGGCCCAGCGAGGGCTCGTCGAGCATCAACAGGCGCGGTCGGGCCATCAGCGCACGGCCGATGGCCAACATTTGCCGCTCGCCGCCCGAGAGGGTGGATGCCAGCTGGGCGCGGCGCTCGCGCAGGCGCGGGAAGATGCCGAACACTTCTTCCATACGCTGCGCCTGGTCGCGCTGGCCCTTGCGCCAGCGCGAGAAGCCACCAAGCAACAGGTTGTCCTCCACCGACATCTCGCCAAAAAGCTCGCGCTTTTCGGGGACCAGGGCCACGCCCCGGGCCACCATGGCCTCCACACTCGGGCGGGCAATGCGCTCGCCCGCCAGGGTGATGGAGCCCGTGGCGGGCAAAAGGCCCATGGCCGCGCACAGCAGCGTGGTCTTTCCGGCGCCGTTGGGGCCGATCACGGTGACGATCTCGCCCTCATTCACATCAAGCCGAACCTGGTGGACGGCCTCCACCTGGCCGTACGACACGGAAAGGTCTTGCAGTTGCAGCAAAGCGGTCATGCGGTGGCTCCATTGGCAACAGCGGCAACAACGGGCGGGGCGTCGTCGCCGCCGCCCAGGTAGGCATCGAGCACGCGCTGGTTGTTCTGCACTTGCTGGGGCGTGCCTTCAGCGATCACGGTGCCGAACTCCAGCACCGTGATGCGGTCGGCCAGGTTCATCACAAACTCCATGTCGTGTTCCACCACCAAAATGCCCAGGCCCTCGGCGCGCAACTGGCGCAGCAGGTCGGCCAGCGCACGCTTTTCCAGGTGGCGCAGGCCAGCGGCGGGTTCGTCAAGCAGCAGGATGGCCGGTTGCCCAGCCAGGGCCCGTGCGATCTCCACGATGCGCTGCTGGCCCAGCGCCAGCGACGCGGCGGGCGCATCGGCATGCTCGCTCAGGCCGCAACGCTCGATCTGGCGGCGCGCCTCAGCCAGCAGGGCGGCCTCTTCGGCCCGGTCCATGCGCAGCATCGAGGCCAGCCAGCCACGGTGGGCACGCTGGTGCGCGCCCAGGGCGACGTTCTCGACCACGCTGCGCTGGCCCAGCAGGCGCACATGCTGGAAGGTGCGCGCCATCCCCAGCCGGGCAAAAGCGCGCGAAGGGCGGCGCAGCATGGCCTGGCCCATCAGCCGCACCTCGCCCTCGGTGGCGTCGTCCACGCCCGAGATCATGTTGAAGAAGGTGCTCTTGCCCGCGCCGTTGGGGCCGATCAGCGCATGCACCTCGCCCGCCTTCACATCCATGGAGACGGCATTGTTGGCCAACAACCCGCCAAAGCGCTTGGTGACCTTGTGCGCCTGCAGCAGCACGGTGCCGGGCGCTGGCAGCGTGCGCTGCACAAGCGCCGTGGCCTGCCGCACGGCGCGCGGTGCATCACGGCGCAGCCAGCGCTCACCCAAGCGGTTGAGCGTGGGCCACAGGCCATCGGCAAAACGCTGCAGCACAAAAACCATGAGCAGGCCGAAGACGATCACCTCGAAATTGCCGCTGGTGCCCAGCAGCGAAGGCAGCACATCCTGCAGCTTCTCCTTGAGCAAGGTGATCAGCGTGGCCCCCAGCACCGCGCCCCACAGGTGCCCGGCACCGCCGACCACGGCCATGAACAGGTACTCGATGCCGATGTTGAGGTTGAACGGCGTGGGGCTCACAAAACGCTGCAAATGTGCATACAGCCAGCCCGAGATGGCGGCCAGCAACGCTGCCAGTACAAAAAGCTTGATGCGGTAGCGCGCCGTGTCCACGCCCATGGACTCGGCCATCACCCGCCCACCCTTGAGCGCGCGGATCGCACGGCCCTCGCGCGAGTCGAGCAGGTTGTGCAGCAGCCACAGCGACACCAGCAGCACCGCCCAGATCAGCACGCCAATGGCGCGTGGCGACGCCAGCGACAAGCCCCCCACCACCAGCGGCGGGATGCCGGTGATGCCGGTCTGCCCACCAAGGAACGCCATGTTGCCAAACAGGTAATACAGCGACAGGCCCCAGGCAATGGTGCACAGCGGCAGATAGTGGCCCGACAACTTGAGCGTGACCGAGCCCAGGCCCCAGGCCACCGCAAAGGTGATCACCAGGCCCAGCGCAAGCCCCACCCACGGCAGGCCCGCCATGCCGACAAAGCCCGAGAGCGCCTGCACCGACGCGGGTGCCGTGCAGATCCAGGCCGTGGCATAGGCCCCGATGCCCACAAAGGCCGCTTGGCCGAATGAGGTCATCCCCCCCACGCCGGTGAGCATGACCAGCCCCGCCGCAACGATGGCGTACAGACCGATGTAGCTGAGCATGACCACCGTGAAGTCGGGCAAAAAGCCCCAGCACAAAGCCAGCAGCGCGATGGCGGCCAGGGTGAGCTGGGTGCGCGTGACAACGCCGCGCGGTGCATCGGCCGCAGCCTGCATGCCCGCGGCGATCTCTGTCTTGACGGGGGCGCTCATTCCTCATCCTCCACGTGGCGGCTGTTGAGCGATCGCCACCACAACACGGGTACGATCAGGGTGAACACGAGAACCTCCTTGTAGGCGCTGGCCCAGAACGAAGCAAAAGCCTCCAGTTGCCCCACCAGCAGTGCCCCGGCCAGCGCCATGGGGTAGCTGGCCAGCCCGCCCACGATGGCCGCGACGAAGCCCTTGAGGCCGATCAGAAAACCCGTGTCGTAGTACACAGTGGTGAGCGGCGCGATCAAGAGGCCCGAGATGGCGCCGATCAGCGCAGCCAGCGCAAAGCTCACGTCGCCCGAGAGTTCGGTGGGGATACCCATGAGGCGTGCCCCCACGCGGTTGATGGCCGTGGCACGCAGTGCCTTGCCCACCATGGAGCGGCCGAAGAACAGGAACAGCAGCATCACCAGCGCCAGCGTGACGCCCAGCACCACCAGCGACTGGCCCGACACCGGGATGCCCCCGAGGTCGAACCGCGCCTCCGAGAACGGTGGCGTGCGCGAACCCTCGGCACCGAAGAACAACAGGCCCAGCCCCACGAGCACGCCATGCAGCGCCACCGAAACGATGAGCAGCATCAACACAGTGGCATCGGCCAGCGGCCTGAAGGCCAGGCGGTACAGCAGCGGCCCCATGGGCGTGATGAGCACCAGCGTGGTCAGCGCCTGCATGCCCAGCGAGGTCGGGCGCAGCCCGAGGATCAGCGCCACGGCCACCAAAGGCAGCACCAGGCACCACACGATGGTGGCAGGCCAGTTCACGGGGCTGCCGCGCTGAAAGCGCACGGCCTCGATCACCAGCACCGCAGCGGCCATCCCCACCAGCAGCCACAGCGTGGCGGGAATGCGCCCGCCCTGCATCATGGCCATGGTCAGCGCTCCGAACGCCACAAACTCGCCCTGGGGGATGAAGATCACCCGGGTCACGGAAAACACCAGCACCAGCGCCAGCGCCATCAGTCCGTAGATGGCGCCGTTGACTATGCCGTCCTGCCCCAGCAGCAGGGCGATCTGCAAATCCATATTCGGCTTTCTGTCTATTGAAGGCAGGACTGCCGCAGGGCTGCGCAGGCAGCGGGCGCTTCGTCAGCCCGCTGCCTGCGCATCTGCGCCATCAGACCTCGCTCTGCTCGGTCAGGGCTGGTATTTCCAGGTGCCGTTCTCGATCTTGACCATCACGCGGGCGCGCTGGTCCAGGCCCAGGTGATCGTTCGGCGACATGTTGAAGATGCCGTGCGCACCGGGCACTTCCTTGATCTGCTCCAGCGCATCGCGCAGCGCGGCGCGGAACTCCGCGGTGCCGGGCTGGGCCTTCTTGAGCGCCACGGGCACGGCAGCGGTCATCAGAACGCCCGCATCCCAGCCATGGGCGCCAAAGGTGGAGACGCTGTCCTTGCCATGGGCCGCTTCATAGGCAGCCACGTAGGCGGCGGCAGACTTCTTCACGGGGTGCGAGGCAGGCAGTTGCGAGGCTACGAGCACCGGGCCGGACGGCAGAAAGGTGCCTTCCACATCCTTGCCACCCACGCGCAGGAAGTCGGCATTGGCCACGCCGTGCGTCTGGTACACCTTGCCAGCGAAACCGCGCTCCTTGAGCGCCTTCTGCGGCAGGGCGGCAGGTGTGCCGGAGCCTGCGATCAGCACCGCGTCGGGCTTGGCCGAGATCATCTTCAGGGTCTGGCCCGTGACCGAGGTGTCGGTGCGCGCATAACGCTCGTTGGCCACGATCTGGATCTTCTTGATGGCGGCGGCCTTGCCGAATTCCTGATACCAGCCTTCGCCATAGGCGTCGGCAAAACCGATGAAGGCCACGGTCTTCACGCCAGCATTGGCCATGTGATCCACGATGGCGAGCGACATCATGATGTCGTTCTGCGGCGTCTTGAAGACCCACTTCTTCTTGGCGTCCATGGGCTCGACGATGCGCGCCGAGGCTGCCATGGAAATCATGGGCGTCTGCGCCTCGGACACCACGTCGATCATGGCCAGCGAGTTGGGCGTGGTGCTGGAGCCCAGGATGATGTCCACCTTGCTCTCGCTGATCAGCTTGCGGGTGTTGCCCACGGCGGTGGTCGTGTCCGACGCATCGTCGAGCACGATGTAGTTGACCTTCTGGCCCGCAATGGTGCGCGGCATCAGGGCAATGGTGTTCTTTTCTGGAATGCCCAGGGATGCGGCGGGCCCGGTGGCCGACACCGTGACGCCGACGGTGATGTCGGCCAGAGCTGCGGAGCAGGCCACGGCGGCGGTGGCAGCCACCAGCGCGAGTTGTGCGAAACGGAATTTTTTCATGCTTTGTCTCCTGTGGATCGTTGTGGAAAAAAGGTCAGCGCAGAGGGGTGCTCTGGCCAGAATCCGGCTCTTCGCGGCCGGTGAAGGGTGCACGGTGCAGCGAGTTCATCATGGCGGCGAAGGCCGAGGCGCCTTTTGAGGCCGGGCAGGAGGCATCCGCACGGCCGGAATTCCGCCAAAGAACAGGTCCGCAACAATGGGGGCCATGGTCTCGTAGTCGAGCTCGCCATCGGGCTTGAGCCAGGTGAACATCCAGTTGATCATGCCGAACAGCAGCATGGTCAGCGCCTTGGTCAGGCCCGCCGCATCGGTGTCGGGCCGCATCTGGGACAGCGCCTTGGCAAAGACGGCCACCACGGCGCGCTCCTTGCCCAAAATGCGTTCGCTGTCCTCGGGCTCCAGAAAACGCACGTCCTCGGTCAGCACGCGGTGGGCATGCTGGGCCTGGGCGTATTCCTTGACGAAACGCTGGATCAGGTCGCGCAGGCGTGCCTCGGGTTCGAGGTGCTGGCCTTCCACCTCTTCCACCAGCGCCTGCAAGCGCGAGACATGGCCGTCGGCAATGTGCACAAGCAGGTTGTATTTGTCGCGAAAGTAGTGATAAAGCGTGGGCTTGGACAGGCCACAGGCTTCGGCCACCTCGTTCATCGACGTGGCCGGGTAGCCGCGGCGCGCAAACAGTTCGGCGGCATGGCGGAGGATCATTTCGCGCTGGTCGTCGTATCCGGGAGATCGTCCTCGGGCCATGGGAAATTGTCCTTTGCATCGGGTGGTGTGGAAGGGCCGCCATCTTGCCGCATGGCGGCGCTGCCCACACAGAACAGCGCATCGCTTTCGCAACGACTGAGCGTTGCGCAACACAACGGCGGGCCTCATCATCACCGCTCGTCGAACGACAGCACCACGCTGTCGGTCAGGGGCCGGCACTGGCAGGTCAGCACAAAACCTGCGGCCACCTCGGCCTTGTCGAGCGCGAAGTTGCGCTCCATGCGCACCTCGCCTTCCATACATTTGGCGCGGCAAGTGCCACACACACCCGAGGTGCACGAGAACGGCACTTCAAGCCCCGCAGCCGAGGCGGCATCCAAAATGCTCGCCTGGTCCTTGCTGAACGAAAACTCGCGCCGCAAGCCGTCGCGCACGATGGCGATGCGCGCTGTCTGCGCGTCGCCCGGTTGGGCCTCGTGCACGATGGCGCCCACCTGCCCTCCGGCAGGCAGGGCCACGCCAAACCGCTCGACGTGAATGCGTTCTTCAGGCACGCCAGCGGCCAGCAAGGCGGCCTCGGCCTCGTCGTTCATCTGGAAGGGGCCGCAGATAAAAGCCTCGTCGATCCGCTGCGCAGGAATCAAGGCCTTGAGGAACTCGGCCAGCTTTTCGCGGTTGACAACACCCATGTTCAGCGCCGCATCGGTCTGCTCGGCCGAGAACACGTGGTGCAGCACCAGGCGGGTAAGGTAGCGGTTCTTGAGGTCTTCGATCTCCTCCTTGAACATGGTGGACTGCAGCGTGCGGTTGCCGTAGATCAGCGTGAAGCGGCTGCCAGGCTCGCGCGCCAGCACCGTTTTCATGATGGACAAGATGGGGGTGATGCCGCTGCCACCCGCGATGCCTAAATAGTGGCGCTGCGCGCTGGGCTGCAGCGGCACGAAGAAGCGGCCTTGCGGCGCCATGACCTGCAGGGTGTCGCCCACCTGCAGTTGTGCATTGATCCAGTTGGAGAACACGCCGCCGTTGACCTTGCGCACCCCAACCCGCAGCTCGGCATCATCGACACCCGCGCAGATGGAATAGGAGCGGCGCAGGTCCTGGCCGCCGATGTCGGTGCGCAGCGTGAGGTACTGGCCCTGGGTGAAGCCGAACACCTCACGCAGATCGGGCGGCACGTCGAAAGAGACGATGACGGCTTCGGACGTGTCGGGCTCGATGGCGCGCACGCGCAGGGGGTGGAAGATGACGCTCATGTCGGTGTCTTGTACGGTGGGGTAAAGAGGTTCTTCACAAGGGCTTGAAGTGCTCAAAGGGTTCGCGGCAGGCGATGCAGCGGTACAGCGCCTTGCAGGCCGTGGAGCCAAAGGCGGACAGGCGCTCTGTCTCGTGGCCGCCGCAGCGCGGGCAAGCCAGGGCCTGCGCCAGCGCCGCGCGGGGCATGAAGCGCAGCGGCACCTCGGCGCCCGGAGGCAGCGGGCCGGGTGGCGCGATGCCATAGGCCAGCAGGCGCGCGCGCCCCTGGTCGGTGATCCATTCGGTGGTCCAGGCCGGGGCCCGCTGCAGCGTGACACGGGCAGGCCCGAGGCCTGCCTCCTCGATGGCGGCTAGCACGTCGCTCTCGATGACCTCGGTGGCCGGGCAGCCAGAATAGGTGGGGGTGAGCACCACCTCCAGCGTTTCGCCCGCCAGCTGCACGTCGCGCACGATGCCGAGGTCGCGCACCGAGACCGCAGGCACCTCGGGGTCGAGCACGCCGTCCAGCACCGCCCACGCACGCGCGATGCGTGCGTCATCCTGCGGCCCGTTCTGCTCGCGCTGCACGAGCAACGTGGCTGATGGGTGAACAGCGGGCTCGGCGATCGCCATGGTCACCACGCGCCTCCGGGGTAGCTGCGCTGCAGGTGCTGCATCTCGGCCAGGATGTATCCCATGTGCTCGCTGTGCACGCCCTGTTTGCCAGTGCTGAGAAAGGCCGAGGCCTTGGGCGTGGCCAGGCTGGCGGCCGCGAGGATTTGCGCCATCTCGCTGGTCCATTCCGCCTGCAGGTCGGTCCAGCGCGGGCCCAGGCCCGTGGCATGCGCGGCGTCTTCCACCGCGTCGGATGCAAACAGCTCGGGCGTGTAGCGCCACAGGGTGGCCAAGGCTGCCTCGGTGCGGCGGCGCGACTCGGCCGTGCCATCACCCAGGCGCACCACCCAGTCGGCGGCGTGTTGCTGGTGGTAGCGCGCTTCCTTGAGGGCCTTGCCTGCAATGGCTGCCAGCTCGGCATCGCTGGAGTCTGCCAACCGCTCCCACAGCAGCTTGAGCAGCGTGGCCACCATGGCGTTGCGCACCATGGTGAATGCGAAGTCGCCGCGCGGCAGCTCCACCAGCGTGGGGTTGAGGTAGTCGCGCTCGTCGCGCAGAAACGCCAGTTGGTCTTCGTCGTACCCGCTGCCGCCGATCTCGCCCGCGCGGGTGAGCAGCGCGCGCGCCTGGCCCACCAGGTCCAGCGCCATGTTGGTCAGCGCGATGTCTTCCTCCAGGATGGGGGCGTGGCCGCACCATTCGGCCAGGCGCTGGCCCAGGATCAGGCAGGTATCGCCCAGGCGCAGCAGGTAGCGCACCGCGGGGTCGGTGCTGATGTGGATGCTTGACGTTTGCATGGCGTTCTCACATGTGGTTCACGGCGTCGGGCAACACGTAGAAAGTGGGGTGGCGATAGACCTTGTCCTGCGCGGGATCGAAATACATGGACTTGTCGGCGGGGTCGCTGGCCACGATCTGCTCGGAGCGCACGACCCAGACGCTGGTGCCCTCCTGGCGGCGGGTGTACACATCGCGCGCAAGCTGGATGGCCATGCGCGCATCGGCGGCGTGCAGGCTGCCGCAGTGCTTGTGGTCAAGGCCCGCCTTGCTGCGCACGAAAACCTCCCACAGCGGCCATTCGGTGGCCGTGGCTGGATCGGTGGCGTGGGTGGATGGGGAGGAAGGATTCGTCATGGGATGGTCCGTTCTGGAAGGCTCAGGCAGCCGCCTGTGCGGGGGTGTGTTTGGCGGCATGGGCCAGGGCGGCTTCGCGCACCCAGGCGCCGTCCTCCCAGGCTTTGACGCGTGCGCCCAGGCGCTCTTCGTTGCAGGGGCCATCGCCGCCGATCACGCGCCAGAACTCGCTCCAGTCGATGGTGCCAAAGTCATACGCTTGGCGCTCTTCGTTCCACTTCAGGTCCGGGTCGGGCAGCGTGACGCCCAGCACCCGCGCCTGCTCGACCGTAGCGTCGATGAACTTCTGGCGCAGCGTGTCGTTGGAGACGCGCTTGATGCCCCAGCGCATGGACTGCGCCGAGTTGGGCGACTGGTCGTCCGGTGGGCCGAACATCATGATGGACGGCCACCACCAGCGGTTGACCGCGTCCTGCACCATGGCGCGCTGGGCGTCGGTGCCCTTTTGCATCATGGTGAGCAGTGCGTCGTAGCCCTGGCGCTGGTGAAAGCTCTCCTCACGGCAGATACGCACCATGGCCCGCGCGTAGGGCGCGTACGAGCAGCGGCAGATCGGCACCTGGTTCATGATGGCCGCGCCATCGACCAACCAGCCGATGGTGCCCATGTCGGCCCAGTTCAGCGTGGGGTAGTTGAAGATGGAGCTGTACTTGGCCTTGCCCGTGTGCAGCGCATCCAGCATCTGGTCGCGCGAGCTGCCCAGGGTCTCGGCCGCTGCGTACAGATACAGGCCGTGGCCGCCTTCGTCCTGCACCTTGGCCAGCAGGATGGCCTTGCGCTTGAGCGTGGGCGCGCGCGTGACCCAGTTGCCCTCGGGCAACATGCCCACGATCTCCGAATGCGCATGCTGGCTGATCTGGCGCAACAGGGTCTTGCGGTAGTGCTCGGGCATCCAGTCCTTGGCCTCGATGAATTCGCCCGCGTCGATGCGCGCGTCGAATTGCTCCTGGCGCTGCATTTCCTCGGCGCTGCGCAGGGGCTTGGCCGCGTCGCCGCTGTCCTTGCCCATGGTGTCCATGGCCTGTGTGTACATGGTGGTGTCCTTTCGTGCGGGAAGGGGGTGAGCGCTCAGCGGGAGCGCTGGTCGATCACGCGGCGGGCCTTGCCCACCAGCGTGCGTTCGATGGAGTCGGGGTTCAGCACCTCGACATCACAGCTGATGCCCACCAAGGTCTTGATGCGGTGCCGCACCCAGCCGGTCAAGTCGGAGCGCTCTGCGGTCGAGACGCCCGGCTGCAGTTCGCAGCGCACGGTCACCTTGTCCAGGTTGCCGTCGCGCGCCACGAGGATCTGGTATTGCCCCGACAGCTTTTCGTGCTGCAGCACGATCTCTTCGATCTGCGTGGGGAACACGTTCACGCCACGGATGATGAGCATGTCGTCCGAGCGACCCACGATCTTGCCCATGCGCCGGAACGAGCGCGAGGTGGGTGGCAAAAGACGCGTGAGGTCGCGCGTGCGGTAGCGGATCATGGGCAGCGCCTCTTTGCTCAGCGATGTGAACACCAGTTCACCCTCCTCGCCGTCGGGCAGCACCTCGCCGGTGTCGGGGTCGATGATCTCGGGATAGAAATGGTCTTCCCAGATCACGGGGCCATCCTTGCTCTCGATGCACTCGCTGGCCACGCCGGGGCCCATCACTTCGGACAAGCCATAAATGTCCACCGCGTCGATGCCCGACTTGGTCTCGATCTCGCGGCGCATGGCCTCTGTCCAGGGCTCGGCGCCGAAGATGCCCACCTTGAGCGAGCTGTCACGCGGGTCCATGCCCTGGCGCACAAACTCCTCGTTGATGACCTGCATGTACGAGGGCGTGACCATGATGATGTTCGGCTGGAAGTCGCGGATCAGCTGGACCTGCTTTTCCGTCTGCCCGCCCGACATGGGGATCACTGTGCAGCCCGCGCGCTCGGCGCCATAGTGCGCGCCCAGCCCGCCCGTGAACAGCCCGTAGCCGTAGGCCACATGGATCAGGTCGCCCGCACGCCCGCCTGCGGCGCGGATGGAGCGCGCCACCAAATCGGCCCAGACGTCGATGTCCTTGCGCGTATATCCCACCACCGTGGGCTTGCCCGTGGTGCCCGAAGAAGCATGAATGCGCAGCACCTGCTCGCGTGGCACGGCGAACATGCCAAACGGGTAGTTGTCGCGCAGGTCTTTCTTGACGGTGAAGGGGAACTTCGAGAGGTCGGAAAGCTGCTTCAAGTCATCGGGATGCACGCCCTTGGCGTCGAACGCGCTCCGGTAGTGCGGCACCTTGTCGTAGGCATGCTGCAGCGTAGAGCGCAGGCGCTGCAGTTGCAGGGCCTGGATTTCGTCGCGGCTGGCGGTTTCGATGGGCTCCAGGTCGCCTGGGGCAGGTTGGCGCACGGCCATGGATGTCTCTCCCGTGGGTGGTGGGTTATGGGGTTGTGGTGGTGTCAGCGGGCATCCAGGGGCACGGTGTGCTTGCCTTTGATGCAGTACGAGCGCCCCCTGAACGCGGCAATCGCCTCGCCCTGCTGGTTGCGCACATTCACGTCGTACACGCCGGTGCGCCCCGCCAGGGAAACCTCATGGGCCTCGGCCGTGAGGAGGTCGCCCTCGCGCGCAGGCGCCAGAAAGTCGATGGACAGGCCCGAGGCCACGGTCATCTCATTGCGCGAGTTGCACGCGAACGCGAAGGCAGAGTCCGCCAGCGCAGTGATGAAGCCGCCGTGGCAGGTCGCAAAACCATTGAGCATGTCGGCGCGCACCACCATCGTGAGCGTGGCCTGGCCCGGCCCCATGGCCGTGATGCGGATGCCCAGGCCCTGGGTCGCGCGGTCGTTGGCCAGCATGCCGCTGCGCACGTGCTCGGCAATCGCCTCGGGGCTTGGTGTGGAAGTGGAGGAATCCATGAATGCGTGTTCCTGCTCAGCGATCGGTGAAGGTGGGGGCACGTTTGCCGATGAATGCCTCGACACCTTCGCGGTAGTCGGCGGCCGCGCCCAGCGTGCGCTGCACGGCCGCCTCCTGGGCCAGGGCCTGGCCATAGTCCATCTGTGCCGCAGCGTCAATGGCATTGCGCGTGGCCACCAGCGCCTTGACGGGCATGGCCGCCAGGCGCTGGGCCAGTGCCTGGGCCTCATCCTGCAGGGCCGCGTCGTCCACGCAGCGCCAGATCAGGCCCAGGCGCTCAGCCTCGGGCGCTGGCAGCTTGTCGCCCAGCAGCGCCAGGCCCAAGGCCTGGGCGCGGCCCACCAGGCGCGGCAGCAGCCAGGTGCCGCCGGTGTCGGGCACCAGGCCGATCTTGGTAAAGGCCTGGATGAAACTGGCCGAGCGCGCCGCCAGCACCAGGTCGCAGCCCAGGGCCAGGTTGGCGCCCGCGCCCGCAGCCACGCCGTTTACCGCTGCGATCACCGGGACGGGCATGCTGCGGATGCGCAGGCACAAGGGACCGTAGAGCTTTTCGATCACGTCACCCAAATCCTTGGGCATGGCACCGGGCGTGAGGTCGGGCGCCACGGCGGGGTCTGCCAGGTCCTGCCCCGCGCAGAAGGCGCGGCCCGAGCCGGTCAGAACCACGCAGCGCACCTCGGCATTTGCGGCCGCTGCCTCCAGCGCCGCCAGCAATTGCGCATGCAATTCGGCGGTGAAGCTGTTGAGCGCGGCAGGCCGGTTCAGGGCCAGCGTTTGAACGGCGCCTGCCTGCGTCACGAGAACAAGGGGTTCGGACATGGGTGTTTTGCCTAGCAAATCGTGGGGGACGTTGTTTTGATCGGCCGCAAACATTATTGACCGACCGTTCGGTAGAGAATAGACTTTCCACAACCCTGATGCAAGTCAAAACCGCCAGGACAAACCCTTAACGGAGACAAATTCATGCCCTTGTTCGATGCCCACCGGACCCTGCTCGATGGCGCCCTCAACGCCCTGGCCACACGCGGCCACTGGACGCCTTTCCCCGAATCGCCCTCGCCCAAGGTCTATGGAGAAACCGGGCAGGCCGATGGCCAGGCCACCGTGGCCGCCCTGCTGGGCAAGGACTACCCGCTGCAGCAGCCCGGCGAGCAGGGGCGGCTGGCCACGGAGCAATCGCCCTACGGCGTGGCGCTGGATGTGCGCTACCCCGATTGCGACGTGCAGGCCCTGGTGGCTGCAGCCCAGGCTGCCGAACCCGCCTGGCAGGCGCTGGGCGCGCAGGGCCGCGTGGGCGTGCTGCTGGAGGCGCTGATGCGCATCCACCGCCGCAGCCATGAGATCGCACATGCCGTGATGCTGACCACCGGCCAGGGTCCGATGATGGCCTTCCAGGCCGGGGGCCCGCATGCGCAGGACCGCGCGCTCGAAGCCATCGCCTACGCCTGGAAAGCCATGGCCGACGTGCCCGGCGAGGCGCTGTGGGACAAGCCCCAGGGAAAAAACCCATCGCTGGTGATGCAAAAGCATTACGAAATCGTGGGCCGGGGCGTGGCCCTGGTGGTGGGCTGCGCCACCTTCCCCACCTGGAACACCTACCCCGGCCTGTTCGCCGCGCTGGCCACGGGCAATCCGGTCATCGTCAAGCCGCACCCCAACGCCGTGTTGCCCGCAGCGATTTCGGTGAGCATCCTGCGCGACGTGCTGGCCGAGCAGGGGCTGGACCCGAACACCGTGACGCTGGCCCTGAGCCCCCGCCCCGACACCACGCAGGCCCTGGCCACACACAGCGCGGTGGCCAGCATCGACTTCACCGGCAGCAACCAGTTCGGCCACTGGCTGATCGACAACGCCCGCCAGGCGCGCGTGTATGCCGAAATGGCAGGCGTGAACACGGTCATCATCGAGTCCACCGACCAGTACGCAGCCCTGCTGCGCAACCTGGCGTTCACGCTGTCGCTGTACAGCGGCCAGATGTGCACAACCACGCAGAACATCCTGGTGCCACGCGGCGGCATCACCACCGACGAAGGCCACAAGAGCTTCGAGCAGGTGGGCGCGGACCTGGCGGCCGCCGTGACCGAACTGGCGTCGAACCCACGCGTGGCCACCTCGGTGCTGGGCGCCGTGGGCTCACCCGACACTGTGGCTCGCATGCAGCGGGCCAGTGGCAAAGGCCGCCTGGTGCTGGCCTCACGCGCCCTGCCCCACCCCGAGTTCGCCAATGCGCAGATCCACACACCAGCGATCGTGGCGCTGGAGCAGGCCGACAGCGCCATCTACGGCGAGGAGTGTTTCGGCCCTGTCTCCTACCTGGTGGCCACGGACTCCGGTGCAGCCAGCCTGCAGGTGGCCGAGGCCACGCTGCGCGCGCACGGTGCGCTGACCCTGGGCGTTTATTCCACCGACCGCGCCTACATCGACGCCGCCATCGCGCTGGGCCGACGCACCCGCGTGGCCCTGTCCATCAACCTCACGCAAGGCGTGTTCGTGAACCAGTCCGCATCCTTTTCGGACTACCACGCCACGGGCGGCAACCCGGCGGCCAACGCCAGCTATACCAACCTGGCGTTTGTGGCGGACCGCTTTGTGGTGGTGCAGCGGCGCGAACATGTGCAGGCCGCGCCAGCGCAATGAGTAGCAAAACGCTACCAAATCAATAGCTGCTAGCGCTTATTTAATAAGCGCTAGCAGCCAAAAACACTCAAAACCTTCAGCGCTGCGGCATGTCCTTGACCGAATAGCCCAGGCTGACCGTTGCGTCGGCAGGGATCTCGGGCATCGTGGCGTTCCAGGCCTCCCACGCCGCGCGCATGGCCTGCAGCCGCTCGGGCTCCACGCTCGCGCGGTTGGCGCGTTCGCGCTCGTCCTGCGCCAGGTTGAACAGGTAGTCGTTGCCATCCACGCGCAGGTATTTCCAGTCGCCCTGGCGCATGGCGCGCTGGCCTCGATGGTTCATGCGCCAGAACAGCGGGGGCGCGTCCAGCGCGGCGGCATCGCGCAGCAGCGGCATCAGGGAGCGGCCGTCAAGCGGGTAACCCGGCGCTGGGGTCACGCCAGCGGCATCGAGCATGGTGGCCGACCAGTCCATGCTCATGCAGGTCTGCGCACTCACGCCGTCCGGCGCGATCACGGCGGGCCAGTGGGCGATCCAGGGCACGCGGATGCCGCCCTCGGTCAGATCCATCTTGCCGCCCACCAGGGGCCAGCTGTCCGAGAAGCGCTCGCCGCCGTTGTCACTGGTAAACACGACCAGCGTGTCGCGCGCGATGCCATGGCGCTGCAGCGCGGCCATGATGCGGCCGATGCCCTCGTCCATGTGGTGGATCATGCGGCGGTAGGTGTCGATGTTGCCGCCGTGCAGGTGAAAAAGGTTCGTTTTCACCTCCTGCGCCAGCGCTTCGTCGTCGCGCGTCTCCCAGGGCCAGTGCGGCGCCGTGTAGTGCAGGCTCAAAAAGAACGGTGTGTCCGCCTGCGCACCCGGCGCCATGCGCTCCACGTAGTCGAGCGCGCGGTCGGTGATGAGGTCGGTGAGGTAGCCGTCCTGCTGCTTTTCTTCTTCGCCCAGGTACAGGTCGTGCTGGCCGCTGGAGCTGCAATGCGTGAAATAGTCCACCCCGCCCGACATGGGGCCAAAGAACTCTTCATAGCCCGAGCGCAGCGGCCCAAATGCCGGGGGGTAGCCCAGGTGCCACTTGCCCATCAGCGCCGTGCGGTAGCCCGCCGCGCGCAACAACGAGGGCAGCGTGGGGTGCTCGGGCGGCAGGCCCAGGGTGGTGCTGCCCCGGCTCTTGCTGTTGATGGGCTCCTCGGCCGCACCGCGCAGGCGGTACTGGTAGCGCGCCGTCATCAGCGCAAAGCGTGTGGGCGAGCACACGGGCGAATTGGAATAGCCCTGCGTGAGTTTGAGGCCGTTGGCGGCCAGGGCGTCGAGCACCGGCGATACCGCGCCAAAGCTCGCTGCGCGCCCGCCATAGCAGCCGAGGTCTGCGTAGCCAAGGTCGTCGGCGACGATGAAGATGATATTGGGGCGTTGGTGCATGGGCTTCGTACCGGGTTCTAGGATCGCACTCAATCCACAACAACCGTTCGGGCTGAGTTCGTCGAAGCCTTGCGCGGCGCTTCGACAGGCTCAGCGTGAACGGTGGGGTGTGGGTTGGAAATGGACAATCAGGGCTTGAAGCCCGAGCGCTGCACCACCGGCGCCCACTGTGCACGGTAGGCCTTCAGCATAGCCTCGGTCTGCGCCATGGTCGCCGCCACGGGCTCCATCTTGGCAGCCTCGAACTTGCGCTGGGTGTCAGGGTCTTTCATCACTTCGTAGATCAGCCCGGCCAGGCGCTCGGCCTGGGCCTTGGGCATGGCCATGGGCGCAAAGAAGGTGTTCCAACCGGTGGCGGCCAGGTCCAAACCGCCTTCCTTGAAGGTAGGGATCTTTGGGTCCAGCGGGTTGCGCTTAGCGCCCGAAACGGCCAGGATGCGGAGCTTGCCAGCCTCGTGCTGGGGCAGCAGGGTGTCGAAGGTGTCGAACGCCACAGGCACCTGGCCGCCCAGCAGGTCATTGAGCAAGGGGGCCGAGCCCCGGTAGCCCACCACCTCGCCGCGCACCTTGGCGGCATCGCTCACCATCAGGCCGAAAAAATGCGGCAGGCTGCCCGTGGCGGGCACGCCGAAGTTGGCCTTGTCGGGGTTGGCACGCAGCCAGGCCATCAGATGCGACAGCTCTTTGACGGGCACGGCGCTGCCCACGGCCACACCAAACTCATAGCTGTTGACGTGGCTCACCGGGCGGAAGTCGCGCTCGGGGTCGTAGCCCGCGTCGGGGAACACCAGGGGCGCCACCAGCATCACGGCGGGGTTGGCCAGCAGCAGGGTGGGCTGGTTGGCGGGCGCGCTTTTCACGGCCTGGGCCGAGAGGCGGCCGCCCGCGCCGGTCTTGTTCTCCACGATCACGGGCGTGCCCAGCTTGGCGCCCAGCTTGTCGGCCACGATGCGGGCCACGCGGTCGCTGGAGCCGCCGGGGGCATAACCCACGACGATGCGCAGGGGCGCCTCTTGCGCCTGGGCCAGGGTGGCACACAGGGCGAGCGTGGCGGTCAGTACAGAGGCAGCAAGGGGTTTCCACATGGTCGAAAAGTCTCCAGGGGCAGGTGCAGGGACCCACGCGGCCGCGCAGGCAGGTTGATGGGCGGACTGTATTGGCCACACAATCAATTGATCTAATCAATTCTTGACCGGAAATACCCTGATGCGCGCGCCCGCCCCGGCACCCCCTGCTCCGGCCCCGCCCGGCCACCGCCTGACCGACCCGCAGGTGGCCAACGACCTGCTGATGTACCGGGTGAACCGCCTGTTGGCCGTGGCGGGCAGCCTGGTGGTGCGCCTGTGCGAAGGCGGCTACGGCATCACCCGGCGCGAGTGGGGCCTGCTGATGGTGCTGGCGCAGCAACCGGGCCTGCCGCCCGCCGAGCTGGCGTTGCGCCTGGGGCTGGACCGTTCCCGCACCTCGCGCGCCATCTCCTCGCTGCTGGCCAAGAAGCTCCTGACCCGCGACGCGATGCCCGGCGACAGGCGCCAGGCCGTGCTGTCGCTCACCCCTGCAGGCCAGGGGGTGCACGATGGCCTGTTCCCGCAAGTCAAGGCGCTCAACCAGGAACTGCTGGCAGGCCTGGACGGCACTACCGTGCAGGCGCTGGACCACGCGCTTGCCGACATGCAGCAGCGCGCCGAAGCGCTGGTCGCCACACGCACCGATGTGCCGCGCACCTACCGCCTGCGCGGTGGGCGGCATGTGGATGGCTGAGGACCACCCGATACACCCGCCCTTGCCACCCACCGCCCATCCTTCTACCCTTTCGCCACATCCCGCCCCTTCATGTCATCGCCATCCAGTTCTTTGTGGAGCCCCTTGCGCCAAACCGCCTTCCGGGGCCTGTGGATTTGCGGCGGGGTCTTTTTTGTGGGCAACGGCATGCAGACCATGGCGGCCGCCTGGCTCATGGTGGAGCTCACAGGCTCCTCGTTCCTGGCCGCGCTGGTGCAGACAGCCGTGTTCATGCCCATGTTTTTGCTGGCGCTGCCCGCAGGGGTGTTGGCCGACACCACCGACCGGCGGCGCCTGATCTCGGGTGCGCTGCTGGCGCAGGTGGCGGCCAGCGTGCTGCTCACGCTGCTGGTGCTGGGCGGCTGGGGCGGGGCTGCGTCGGTGCTGTTTCTGGTGTTCGTGTGCGGCTGCTGCACAGCGGTGCTCACGCCTGCATGGAACTCGTCGGTCATCGACCCCGTGCCGCGCGATGAATGGCCCCAGGCCATCACCGCCGTGAGCATTGCCTACAACGCCGCACGCGCCGTGGGCCCCACGCTGGCCGGGCTGATCTTTGCCCAACTGGGCGCGGGCTGGGTGTTTGCCGTCACGGTGACCACCACGCTGGTGATGTGGGACTCCATCCGCCGCTGGCCGCCCAAGGCGCATCCGCCCTCCAAGCTGCCCGCCGAGCGGCTGTGGGGCGGCACCTTGAGCGGCCTGCGTTTTGCCTGGCACTCACGCATGATCCTGGCGCAGTTGGTCCGGGTGATGGCTTTCAGTGCGGCGGGCTCGGCCCTGTGGGCGCTGCTGCCCGTGATTGCCCAGCGCCTGGGCACGGGTGCGCCGGGCTTTGGGCTGCTGATGGGCTGCCTGGGAACGGGCGCCGTGGGCGTGGGCCTGGTGCTGGGACGGCTGCGCGCGCGTTTTGGCATGGAGATCATCGTGGGCGCGGGCGGCATCGTGTTCGCCGCTGCCATGCTGGTGGCTGCGCTGACCCAGGTGACAGGGGTGGTCTATATCGCCATGCTGTTCGCGGGCGCGGCCTGGATGTCGGCCATGTCCACCTTCAACACCGCCACCCAGGCCAGCGCGCCGCAGTGGGTGCGCTCGCGCGCGGTGGCCATGCACATGGTGGCGGCGCTGGGCGCGTTTGCGATGGGCTCTGCCTTCTGGGGTGCGGCGTCGGACATCGTGGGCCTCACGCCCACGCTGTGCGTGGCCGCCGTGCTGATGGGCGTGGGCCTGCTGCTGGCCAAGCCCATGCCGCTGCGCATGGGTGGGTTGCATGAAGTGACGCAGGCCACGCCCTGGGACGAGCTCTTCATCGAAGCCGAGCCCCTGCCCGAGGCCGGCCCCGTGGCCGTGGAGGTGGGCTACCGCATCGCGCCGGGCACCGATGCGGCCTTCCTCGACACCATCAGCCGCATGAAGGCCCCACGCCGACGCGACGGCGCGACCTTCTGGCGCGTGTACAAAGACCTGGGCGAGCCCTCACGTTATGTGGAGCGCTTCATCGTCGAATCCTGGGCCGACTACCTGCACCAGCGCGCCCGCGCCACCATGGCCGACCAGGCGCTGGAAACCGAGGTGCGCACCTTTTTGGCACCCGGTGAGGTTGTGCGGATGTCGCACTACATCGCCGAGCGCTGAGCCTGCGCAAAAGAACGGCCCAGCGCGCCCTGCGACAATCGGGGCATGAGCTTCGCCCCCCTCTCCAACGACACCTTCCTGCGCGCCTGCCGCCGCCAGGCCACCGACTACACCCCCCTGTGGCTGATGCGCCAGGCGGGCCGCTACCTGCCTGAATACAAGGCCACGCGCGCCCAGGCCGGCAGCTTCATGGGCTTGGCCACCAACGTGGACTACGCCACCGAGGTCACGCTGCAGCCGCTGGAGCGTTTCCCGCTCGATGCGGCCATTCTGTTCAGCGACATCCTCACCGTACCCGACGCGATGGGCCTGGGCCTGTCGTTTGCCGAGGGCGAAGGCCCGCGTTTTGCCAAAGTGGTGCGCGATGAGGCCGCCGTGGCCGAACTGGCCGTGCCCGACATGGACAAGCTGCGCTACGTGTTCGATGCGGTGACCAGCATCCGCAAGGCGCTCAATGGCCGGGTGCCCCTTATCGGCTTCTCGGGCAGCCCCTGGACGCTGGCCTGCTACATGGTCGAAGGCAAGGGCAGCGACGACTACCGCCTGGTCAAGAGCCTGATGTACGCCCGCCCCGACCTGATGCACCGCATCCTGGCCATCAACGCCGACAGCGTGGCGGCTTACCTCAACGCCCAGATCGACGCGGGCGCCCAGGCCGTGATGGTTTTTGACAGCTGGGGCGGCGTGCTGGCCGATGGCGCGTTCCAGGAATTCAGCCTGGCCTACACCAAGCGGGTGCTGGCCCAATTGAAGCGCACCGGCGTGGACGGCACCGACGTGCCGCGCATCGTTTTCACCAAGGGTGGCGGCATCTGGCTGCCGGACATGAAGGACCTGGACTGCGAAGTGCTGGGCCTGGACTGGACGGCCAACCTGGGCCAGGCGCGCGCCATCGTCGGCGGCGCCGTGGGCGGCCCCGGCAAGGCGCTGCAGGGCAACATCGACCCCAACGTGCTGTTTGCGCCCCCCGCGCAGATCGAACAGCAGGTGCGCCACGTGCTCGACAGCTTCGGCACGCCGCACACCAACAAGGCCACGACCGGCCCTACGCACATCTTCAACCTGGGCCACGGCATCAGCCAGTTCACACCGCCCGAACATGTGGCGGCCCTGGTCGAGGCCGTGCACGGCTACTCCCGCGCGCAGCGCCAGGGTTAGAGCCCGCAGCCACCCTCGCCTGCGTGCGACATGGCGAGGGATCTTTGGCAAAACACATTTCTTCTGCAATGGAAGAAAACAGGCGCGGGCAGGCCGGGCGACAATGCTCCAGCGGCTTGAGAACCTGCTCGGCAGGGCTTACTTATGCACACAATTGGCGTAGCACCGAGGCCCCGCCAGCACCAAACCATATCTCGCAGGCGATACGATAAAAATTCTCAATACGCACGTAAGCCGTTGATTTTAAAAGGCCTCATGGCACTGCTTTTTTGGCGGGCATTCCAGCCAAAACACGGCCCGTCAAGGACTTGCGTGGCAAACACAGGGGATATCAACAAAGTTATCCACAGGAATTTTGGATTTCTTACAAATTTTCAATCAAATCAAGCACTTGCAGCCTACATCGCAGAAACACCTGGATATGGAGAACGTTGGCTAGCACAAATTTCATGCCTTCAAGCCCATTGACACCCGTTCGCTGTTTGACTTATGCACAAAAAACGTGATGCGGCGCAACATAAGCCATCCGGTGAGCCTTATCACAGAAATTGCGCCCGAAATTCTTCAGATGGTTGATTTATAAGGATTTTTTGGCGCTGCCAAATTTCTAGGCAATCTGTTCAAGGCCAGCATTCATGCGGGTTCGCAAGGCGTCAACCAGGGATGTCAACAAAGTTATCCACAGAAAAATGAGATTACTCACGCAACCCTTCAAATCAAGCACTTAGCAGCCACATCTCTACAACGCCTGCGCAAGCCTTCGCAACTCGCCATAGCCCGTGCCTATCTCTATCCATCCCGCCATCGTTCACGTTGCACTGCATACCCCCTCGCACAGCGGCGTGGGGGATTTGCTCAGCTACGCCAGCGAGCAGCCCCTGCCCCCCGGCACGCTGGTGCGGGTGCCGCTGGGCAAACGCGAGGTGCTGGGCGTGGTGTGGGATGCCTTTGATGCCACGGGCGAGCTGCCCGAGGGCGCCGCGATGCGGCCGATTGCGGGCGTGCTCGAGGGTGTAGCGCCGCTCGCCCAGCCCTGGCGCCGCCTGGTGGCCTTTGCCGCGCGCTACTACCAGCGCGCCCTGGGTGAGGTGGCGCTGGCCGCCCTGCCGCCGCAACTGCGCGACCTGCAGCCCGAACAACTGGCCCGCCGGTTGAAGCGCCCCGCCAAGGCGCAGGACGCCACCGAAGATGCTATACAAATAATAGCACTTACCGCAGAGCAGGAAAGCGCCAGGGCCAAAATTTCCTCTGAACTCGGCCCCTTCCTGCTGTTTGGCAGCACCGGCAGCGGCAAAACCGAGGTCTACCTGCGCTGCGTGCAAGAGGCGCTGGAGGCCGACCCCACGGCCCAGGCGCTGGTGATGGTGCCCGAAATCAACCTCACCCCCCAGCTCGAAGAACGCTTTTCCACCCGCTTCGCCCCGCGTTTTGGCAGCCAGGCCGTGGTGTCGCTGCACAGCGGCATGACCAACCCGCAGCGCCTGAAAAGCTGGCTGGCCGCACACAGCGGCACGGCGCGCATCGTGCTGGGCACGCGCATGGCGGTGTTTGCCAGCCTGCCGGGCCTGAAGATCATCGTGGTGGATGAGGAGCACGACCCCAGCTACAAACAACAGGAGGGCGCCCGCTACTCGGCGCGCGACCTGGCCATCTGGCGCGGGCGCGAACAGGGCGCCAAGGTGTTGCTGGGCTCGGCCACGCCCTCGCTGGAGAGCTGGCACGCCAGCGACCCGGCCGTGGGGCGCTATGTGCGGCTGGCCATGCCCAGCCGCATCGGCGCGGGCGCGCTGGCGCGCGTGCGCCGGGTGGACATGAACCAACAGCCACGCCGCGCGATCTTCAGCGCGCCGCTGCTGGCCGCCATCACCGAGCGCGTGGCACGCGGCGAGCAGAGCATGGTGCTGCTCAACCGCCGGGGCTATGCCCCCGTGCTGCACTGCGCCGACTGCGGCTGGAAAAGCGACTGCCCGCACTGCAGCGCGCACCAGGTGTTCCACAAGGCCGACCGCACCCTGCGCTGCCACCACTGCGGCTACACGGTGCGTGTGCCCCGCGTATGCCCCACCTGCGGCAGCCCCGACATCCACTCCATGGGCCGGGGCACGGAGCAGCTCGAAGAACAGCTCTCCGCCCTGCTGTCCGAAGTGCTGCGCCCCGACCGCACGCCCGCGCGCATCGCCCGCATCGACGCCGACACCACCAAGGCCAAGGGCGCGCTCGAAGCGCAACTGGCCCAGGTGCATGCGGGCGAGGTGGACGTGCTGGTGGGCACGCAGATGATCGCCAAGGGCCACGACTTTCGGCGGATCACCCTGGTGGCGGCTGTGCAGCCCGACGGGGCGCTGTTTTCCAGCGACTTCCGGGCGCCCGAGCGCCTGTTTGCATTGCTCATGCAGGCGGCGGGGCGGGCGGGCCGCGACGCCGCCTACATGGCCGCCCAGGGCACGGAATGCGAGATGTGGATCCAGAGCTTTCACCCCAAACACCCGGTGTATGAGGCGCTGCGCACCCACGATTACCCGGCCTTTGCCGCCCAGCAGCTACAGGAGCGCGAAGAGGCCGCCATGCCCCCGTTTGCCTACCAGGCCCTGGTGCGCGCCGATGCCCGCACGCAGGAGGTGGCCCAGGGCTTCCTCACGGCGGCCACCGCTGCCGCCCACGCGGCGGGCCTGCCAGGGCTGGAGGCGGTCACGCTGTTCCCACCCGTGCCCTTGACCATCCAGCGCGTGGCCAATGTGGAGCGCGCCCAGATGCTGATGGAAAGCGGGAGCCGCGCCGCCTTGCAGCGTTTTCTGGCCGCCTGGCAGCCCGTGCTGCAAACCACGCGCAGCGCGCCCGAGCACAAGGGATTGGTGCGCTGGCTGGTGGATGTGGACCCGTTGGTGATCTGATACGCGTTTAATCATTGTTTACAATTTGATTCAAGTTATTGACTATGATCAATAACTTTTTCGCGCCCCACCAAGGCAGCGTCGCAGCACGCTTTCCCGGTCGGTTCGCATCCCTTTCCCCATGAATACCTCCCTTTCCGAGAGCCAATGGCTGCTCCCCACCTCCTATAACCTGGGCCTGGTGGCCCTGTCCTACGCCATTGCCGTACTGGGCTCGTTTGTGGCGCTCACCGCCGCGCGGCGCATTCGCAGCAGCCAGGGCCTGCGCTGGAAGAACGTGCTGGCCGCGGGCGCCGCGCTGGGCGGCATCGGGGTGTGGTCCATGCACTTCACCGGCATGCTGGCGCTGCAACTGGGCATGGGTTCGGGCTACGCCATGGTCGAAACCCTGGTGTCCCTGGTCGCAGCCGTTGCCGCCACTTCGGTCGCGCTGGCCTTCGTCGCGCTGCGCCCCGACAGCAACCTGCGCGTGCTGATCGCAGGCGCGCTGCTGGGCCTGGGCGTGGTCTTCATGCACTACCTGGGCATGGCGGGCATGCGTTTTCCGGGGTTCATCGCCTGGTCGTGGGATGTGGTGGGCGTCTCGGTGCTCATCGCCGTCGTGGCGGCCAGCGCAGCTCTGTGGCTGGCTTTTCGCACACAAGGCGTGGCAGTGCGGCTGGCCGCAGCCTTGCTGATGGGCGTGGCCGTCTGTGCCATGCACTACACCGGCATGGCAGCGGCGGACTTCATCTGCACCGCGCCCCCCACCGATCGTTTTGCCACACCCAGCGGTTTTGCTGTGATCAGTTCCATGGAACTGGCCGCCCTCATACCGCTGGTGGCCATTGCCATGGCCGTGCTGATTGCCTATGACCAGATCCTGCAGAAAAATCTGGCGCAACCTCGCGCCAAGATTCAAGCAAAAAAGGCTTCTAGCGCTTGATAATCAAGCGCCAACAGCTATAAATTTTATAGCAACAATCTAGAGCATACGGGGCATCAGGCAGGAACGAATTGCCCATGCAGCCCCAGCGGCAGGCCATAGGGCAGTGTGACGCTGGCCACCGGCCCCGCATTCACCGCCTGCGCATCAAAAACGGACAGCGTCGTGCGCTCGGTGGGCCAGTGGTACGCGGTGCCTAGCACCCAGCCCCGGCCTTCCGCAGCACCTGCGGTGGCGGGCACATAGACATGCTCCTCCGCAATCCAGCCCGCGCCATAGCCATGGCGCTGCGGCTTTTCCTCGTTGCCCTGCAGCGTGAGCACGGTGTCAAAGCCGTGCACTTGCGCATTCATGCCCTGGCTGCGTGCCAACAAGGTGGTAAAACGGGTGGGCAAGCCGTTGCGCGCAGGGTGGATGCGCGGAAACTCCACCCCTGAGAGCCCCGTGTACTGCATACGCCCCTGGCCCGTGGCCGGGTTGAGCGTGATGTGCGCCCACCGGGTTGCGGGCGCCGCAGGGTTGCTGCCCCCACCATCCACATTCAGGCTGCGCAGTGTGTGCAAAAAGTCGGACTGCGCGACAAACCGTACCTGCACCGTACCGCCCTCTTCCCAGGCGTTGGCCAGGTGGAACAGGCCCGTGGCGGGCAGCTCGAAGCGCTGAACCTTGAAATCCGCCTTGTCCACCAGCAAGGCCACCAAAGGCGCCTTGTCGTCCCATTGATAGTGCTGCAGCGGGCTGCCCACGCCGGGCTGCCCATTGAACCGGAGCGGCATGAGCAGAAACACCAGGTGCCGCTCGGTGATGGCGAAGTCATGCACCATGTCGGCCTGCTCGGCGGCCAGCACATGCTGGCGGCGTAGCACCCCGTCCGGCGCGATTTCGTAGACCAGCAGTTTTCCGGAGCCCGGCATGTAGCCGAAATTCCACACCGTGCCATCTGGCGCCACACGGGGGTGGGCCGAGAAAGGTGCACCCTGTGTCTCTGGTGACCAGACCTTGAACCCCCGCGCCTGCAGCGTGGCAGGGTCCACCTCCAGGGCAGAGCCCGCTTCCCACAGCGCAAAAAGCCCGCGCTTCGCGGGCAGGGCCAGCAGGTTGATGTTGGCGGGGTTGACGGCGTCTGGCCCGCTGGGCCGTGGCGCACCGGGCAGCGTGGTGGCAAAACCCGAGTACAGCAGCCGTCCGGCCGCCTCTTCCTCCGTGAGCTTGGGTGTGGCCAGCAGAGCCCCCCGGTGCGAGATCCGGGGCGCAGTGGCAGGCGACGATGACCCCCCCTCAAAACGAAACGCCTGCAGCATGCCGTCGCCGTCGAACCAATGGTTCATGGCCACACCGCCCAACGCGCGCCGCGCGGGGCCGATGCGGTACAGCGTGCCCAGCAGCGCTGCGGGCCAGCGCCCCTGCACCGGCAGCGGGCCGCTGGCCAGCGGCGCTTTCAAAGGGCCGTCGTAGGGCGCAAAACTGCTGCGCCAAGCGTGGGGAGCATCAGCACTGTGGCCCAGTGCAGGCACCAGGCTGGCGCCCAGCGCTGCCAGAACGGCACGGCGTGGTGGATGGTGATGGGTCATCTTGGGCTCCTCAACCTACTTGAGCTCGATGGCCTGCTTTTCCGTACCCGCCCCCACACGGAAGGCCGCATCACCAAACAGCGGCGGGCCGACCGGGCTGCGCGCATTGCGGCTGAAGCCGTACAGCTCGGTGGGCAGGCCAAACAGATTGGTGTCCAGCTTCATGTTGCCGTTTTCGTCCAGAAACACCGAGACGGCGTATTCACCCTCCGGCAGCCCTGCAAACTGCACCACGGCCTTGCCATCACTGGACTGGGCGATGGCCGTCTGCAGCGGTTTGCCGCGTGGAAAACCTTCGCTCCGGTCGAAGAGCGCTGCCAGCACGGCGCCCTGCTTGTGCGCCGGAACGGCCACGTCGATGTGGAGATCGGCCGCGTGCGCGGCCAGGGAAGCCAGGGCGGCCAGGGAGACGATCTGTCTTTTCATGGAGGGCTTTCTGTGGAGTGACAAGCGCCCACTGTGCCCAGCCCGCCTCCGACCGGCGAGGCGTTTGCGACGAAATGCAGAAAGTGCGGCGCGAGATGCGCCTGCCCGGCAAAAAAGAAGCCCCCGGCAACCCGCCCAGCGCGGTTCAGGTGGGGCTGGCGCTCACACCAAAAGCGCCACCGCCGCCGAAAAGCTCAGAAAAGCCAGTGCCGTGGACACCAGGATGATGCGCGCCACACGCCCGTTGTTGGCGCCAAACTTCTCAGCCAGCAGCGAGACGTTGCTGGCGCTGGGCAGCGCGGCCAGCAGCACCAGCACCGTAAGCGCAAACGGCGTGAGCGGCACGCCGAGCGCCATCGCAGCCGAGCCCACGGCCCACACCAACAGCGGGTGCACCAGGAGCTTGGCCAGGGCCACAGGCACGTAGTCAGCGGCAGGCACCTGCTCGTGCTGGTTCATCTGCGAGCGCGCCAGCACAGCACCGATGGTGAACAACGCCACGGGCGAGGCCGCGTCGGCCAGCATGGCGATGGTTTTATCCACCGGGCCGGGCAGTTGGAACTGCAGGGCCGACGCCAGCGCCCCCAGGGCAATGGACCAAGGCATGGGGTTGGTGGCCATGCCCTTGAACGCGCTCTTGAGCGCCACGCCCACGCCATGGGTGCCTGCGCCGTCCAGTCGCGACAGGGCAATACACAGCGAACTGGTGACGACCATGTCCACCACGATGGTCAGGATGGCCGGGCCCGCGCTTTGTGCGCCCAGCAGCGCCACCAAAAGTGGCACCCCCATAAAGCCGGTGTTGGGAAAGGCGGCGACGAGTGCACCGAAGGCCGCGTCGTTCCAGCCGATGCGCGCATTGCGCGTGAGCGCCACGGTGGCGCCCACCATCACCAGCGCGCACAGCAGGTACACGCCCGCCACGGCCGGATCGAGCAGTTGGTGGATGGGCGTGCTGGCGCCAAAGCGGTACAGCATGCACGGCAGCGCAAAGTACAGCACGAAGGCGTTGAGCCCCGGAATGGCCGGCTGGGGCAGCACGCCGCGCCGCGCGGCCAGGTAGCCGCAGAGCACCAGCGCGAAGAAGGGGAAGGTGATGAGAAGGACGGAGAGCACGCGGCTATTGTCCGTGCTGCACGCCAAAGCTGCTGGCGGTGCGCCGCGCGGCGGTCAGCGCAAAGTCAGGCGGGCGCCTTCGCCAATGGCGAGCACGGGCATTCCGGCATGCGACTCACTCTTGCTGCTTGCGCTGCACAAACAGGTTGCGCTTGGCGTCCTCGGGGTAGGCAAAAGTCACGGCGCCGTTCTTGACCACGCCAATGACCAGCATGTTGGGCGTGACCGCATCCTTGTCCTCTTTGCTGAAAGGCTTGTCGTATGTGGCGACCACGCCGTAGTAGGTCTTCATCTTGCCTTCCAGCGACTCCTTGATGGCCTTGCCGGAGAGGTTGCCGTCACGGACACCAAAGAAAGAGTACATCAGCAGGTAGGTGGCGTCATAGGCGTTGGCCGCAGCCATCGGCACGGCCACCTTGCCGTGGTATTCGCGGGTGTAGCTCGACAGGAACGATGCCCTGCGCTCATTGCTCGGCTCGGCGATAAAGGTCTGCACCGTGAGCGCACCTTCGGCAGCTTCCTTGGCGCCTTCCAGGAAGTGGGGAAAAGACAGCGTCCAGGGCCCCACTTGAGGCACTTTCCAGCCCAGGGCCTTCTTGCTATTGGCGATGACGGCGTTCTCAGGCCCCACCGCGTAGCTGAAGACGACGTTGGCGCCTGCATGGCGCGCAGCCGCGAGTTCGGTCGTGAGGTCTTTCACACCCAGCTCAAAGCGCGCCACATACACGGGCTTGAGGTTCTTGGCGGCCAGCGCGGCCACCACATCCGCCTGGCCGCCCTCGCCATAGCTGGTCTTGTCGGCAAAGATGGCCACCCTGTTCCAGCCGCGCTTGACGATGTCGTCCACCAGAAACGGCGCCTGGATCGCGTCCCGCCCCTGCACCCGGAAGATGTAGCTGTCTGCCGCTGGATACTTGGCCGTCACCGCCGTGCCCGTGGTGCAAGGCACGACAAGCGGGCTCTTCGCGTTCTGAAACAGATCGATGGATTTGAGCGCCACGCCGGTGTTGCAAAAGCCGATGGTGGCGACCACCTTTTCGTTCAGCAGCTCCTGCGACACCTTGCGCCCTTGGTCAGGGTTGGCGTGATCGTCCTTGATCACCAGTTCCAGCGGTCGGCCCAGATAGCCGCCCACGGCATTGATCTCGGCCACGGCCAGTTTGATGCCGTTGAGCATGGGCACGCCAAAGTCGGCCGATGGGCCGGTGAACGGCCCCACCACGCCGATGCGCACGGGCGCATTGTCGACGACCTGCGCGTGGGCGGGCATCGCCAGCGCGCACCACGACGCCAACACCATGGCGCCGCGCCCGACAACGGACGAATGAAAGCGCAGGAGAGGAAAAAAACTCATCACGACAAGCCCATGCTCAGAAAGAGACAGTGAAACCTTGCAGTATCCAAACCCTGGCTGTCTGCGCAAGCAAGTTTTCTCCAAAACGCCCCGAACTGAATTCTTTTCAATGTTCTGCAGCGTCACGCACCATTCAGTTGCGATCCTTGAGGGCAGCGATGATGCGCGACAAGGTGCTCGCGTAGCGCAGATGAAAAACCAGTTGGCGCGACAGGCCCATGGCCTCGGTGTACATCCACGCGTTGCGCTGCGGTTTCGCCCGGTAAAAACGCAGCAGCACCGCCAGCTTGCGGCTGCACAGCCGTGCCTGCTGACCATGGTGGCGCGCCATGGCCCGGAGTTCTTGCAAGGTTTTTGTGGTGCCCTGCGGCACGCGGGCGCCCGCGAGCAGGTGGCCCATCACCCCCTGCTCCTGCACTGAAGAGGGGGTTTGCCTACGCTGCCGATGCGGCATCCCTGAATTCCCCGAAGACCCTGGACCTAGAAGAAAGATGGGCAGGATCCTTTGGATGCAACGGCGTTGTGGAAACAGGCGCCCGCCTGCGGCCTCCCGATGAGATACCCCTTCAAGCGCTTCTTCTTCATGTCATATCCCTTGGAGCCCGTTCAAAGTGTTTTTATCGTGCCCGCAAAAACTGCGTCTGCAGGGCATGGACGCGATGAAAAAACTTTGAACAGACCGTCCACATACGCAAACAGTTTCCGCATGAGGATAGGTCCGGGGCTCGCCCACGCCTTGATCCAGCTTCAATGGCTGGTGCAAGGTCACCCTTGTTAACAATCCTGACACGAGATCGCCACACAGGCGTGCCCAGCAGTGCGCAAGGTATGATGCGTGCCCTCTGGAACGTGTTCACGTTCTTGCCCCCCACTGGGCCGGGCCACTACCCTCAGCATTTCCCCATGTCCGCCGGTCTTAATCTCGCCCAGCTCCAGGCTGTCCACTACACCGATGGCGCGTGCCTGGTGCTGGCCGGTGCGGGTTCTGGCAAGACGCGGGTGATCACGCAGAAGATCGCCCACATGATCGAAAAGGGCATGGAGCCCAAGCGTATTGCGGCCATCACCTTCACGAACAAGGCGGCGTCCGAAATGCGCGAGCGCGCGCAGCACCTCATCGGCCGCCGCGCCAAGGAGGTGCTGGTGTGCACCTTCCACGCCCTGGGCGTGCGCATGGTGCGTGAGGACGGCCATGTGCTGGGCCTCAAGCCCCAGTTCAGCATTCTCGATGCCGACGACGTGACGGGCATCCTGAAGGAGGCCTCGGGCGGCACCACCGACATGGCCACGGCGCGGCAGTGGCAGTGGGTGATCAGCAAGTGGAAAAACATGGGCCTGACCTCCGAGCAGGCGCTGGCCCAGGCGGCCGATGACAACGAGCGCATCATCGCCACGCTGATGGCGCGCTATGAGGAGCGCCTGGCGGCCTACCAGAGCGTGGACTTCGACGACCTCATCGGCATGCCGCTGCGCCTGCTGCGCGACTTCCCGGAAGTACGCGCCAAGTGGCAGGCCGCGCTCAGCCATGTGCTGGTCGATGAATACCAGGACACCAACGCCACGCAATACGAGCTGCTCAAGTTGCTGGTGGGCGAGAAGGGCCATTTCACGGCCGTGGGCGACGACGACCAGTCCATCTACGGCTGGCGCGGCGCCACGCTGGACAACCTGAAAAAGCTGCCCATCGACTTCCCGCACCTCAAGGTCATCAAGCTGGAGCAGAACTACCGCTCCACCAGTGCCATCCTGCGCGCGGCCAACAACGTGATCGGGCCCAACCCCAAGCTGTTTCCCAAGACGCTGTTCAGCGAGCTGGGCGAGGGCGAGCCCGTGCGTGTGGTGGACGCCGACAGCGAGGAGCACGAGGCCGAGCGCGCCGTCGCCCGCATCCAGAGCCTGCGCGCGGCCAGCAACCCGCCGCCGGACTGGAAAAGCTTTGCCATCCTGTACCGCGCCAACCACCAGGCCAAGCCGTTCGAGAAGGCGCTGCGCAAGGTCAACATTCCCTACAAGGTGTCGGGCGGCACCAGCTTTTTCGACCGCGCGGAAATCAAGGACCTGTGCGCCTGGTTCCGGCTGTGGATCAACAACGACGACGACCCGGCGTTTTTGCGCGCCATCACCACGCCCAAACGCGGCATCGGCCACACCACGCTGGCCGCCCTGGGCGCGTTTGCCACGCAGCACAAACAAAGCATGTTCGGCGCGCTGTTCAACGGCATGCTGCCCGCCGCCGTGCCCAAACGCGCCATGGACGGACTGCACGAGTTCGGCCGCTACATCAACTACCTGGAGTACAGCGCACGCCGCGTGCACGGCGCCGAAGAGTCGCGCACCTTTCTGAACGACTGGCTCAAAGAGATCGGCTACGAGCAGCACCTGTACGACAACGAAGACAGCGAAAAGGTAGCGGCCGCGCGCTGGAGCAACGTGATGGAGTTTTGCGACTGGATGGCCCAGCGCGCGGGCGGCCAGATCGACGACACAGCAGGTGCGGTGGTGGCCAGGGAAACCAAGAGCTTGCTGGAGGTGTCGCAAACCATTGCGCTGCTGTCCACCATCTCCGAGCGCGAGAAGGACCAGGACATGGTCACGCTGTCCACCCTGCACGCCAGCAAGGGGCTGGAGTGGCCGCACGTGGTGCTGGTGGGCGTAACCGAAGGCATGTTGCCCTTCAAGCTCGACGACGACGAAGGCCGCCAGCACAAGGTGAGCGACGACACGCTGCAGCGCCTGCAAGAGGAACGCCGCCTGATGTACGTGGGCATCACCCGCGCCCAGCGCACCCTGGCCGTGAGCTGGACCAAGCGGCGCAAGAAGGGCCGCGAGATGGTGGCCGCACAACCCAGCCGCTTCATCGCCGAGATGGGCCTGGACAAAACCACGGCCCGCGAAGACCCGCGCGAAAAGCTCAAGGCCCTGCGCGCCGAGTTCGCCGCCAAGAAGGCGCTGGCGGCCAGCGCCCCGCCCGTGGCCTGAGCCGCCCACCCAAAACAAGCCCCACCCATGGCACCATCCCCTACCCACAAACACAGGCAGGCATTGCCACTGGCGCAGACTGCTTTGTTTTTGATAGCTATCAGCGCTTATCCTACAAGCGATAGCAGCCAAAATATTCCACAATCCACCGCAGCCTGCCCCACGGCTGCGGACACAAGCCACCAGCATCTGCAAGGCCGCTGGAACGCAGAGTTAGGCTTGCAGCCCGCTGCGGCGAATGCGCCCACCCCACAGGCGCGCGCAACCGCCACGCTGCAACTGGGCCCACACCCCGAGCTGGCGCAGAGCGTGCGCGGTACAGTGCAACGCGCGGGCACCACGGCCCAGGTCAGCGGCGACGTCGATGACGGCGACCTGACGCTGGAAGAATCGATCAACGGCACCAACATCAGCGCCACCTGGACGGGCCGGGTCGTGGATGGAAGTTGCGGCAAGGAAATACGCGGAACATGGAACAACGCCAACCCCACCCCTTCGGCTCCATCGGCCATTCCGTTCGTGATGCGCAGGCAGGCGGGGTGGCAGTGATGCGCCCTACCGCCCCGACCACCTTGCGGCCCCTGCACCGTGCAGCAGCGCTGGTGCTGGCCACCCTGGCGCCTGCGGGCGCCGCGCTCGCGCAGTCGGCGCCTTCGACAGCCATCACACCTACGGCCGGTGCCGACAGCGCCTGGCGCCGCTGTGCCGCGCTCTCTGGCGACAACCAGGCGCGCCTGGCCTGCTTCGATCAGTGGGCCGCAGGGCAAAGCTGGCAGGCGCCCGGCGCATCGTCCACCGAAACAGCCGCAGCAGCCCCTCCACCCCCCGTGGACACCACCCTGCCCGCCACCCGCGTCATCGACGTGGCACACACCGAAGGCTGCCGCGACCCGCAGTACAGTGATCTCTCGCGCTTCTGGGAGCTGGAGTCGGGCACCGATTGCGGCACCTTCAGCTTCCGGGGCTATCGGCCCCTCACGGTCTCGGTGGTCGCATCGAACTATGTCAACCGCCAACCCACCTCGGACGCGGCCGACCATTCCGCCACCGAATCCACGCCCTACCGCCGCACCGAAAACCGTATCCAGCTGTCCGTGCGCACCAAGCTGGCCCAGGGCCTGCTCACGCAGGGCCACCCCACGCTCAAGGATTCGCTGTGGTTCGGCTACACCCAGCAGTCGTACTGGCAGCTGTTCACCCCCGAAATCTCGCGCCCCTTCCGCACCACCGACCACGAGCCCGAGCTGATTTACGTCTACCCCACCACGGCCCAGTTGCCGCTGGGCTGGAAGTGGCGCTACAGCGGTATCGGGCTGGTGCACCAGTCCAACGGCCAAAGCAAGCCCCTGTCGCGCAGCTGGAACCGCGCCTACCTGATGACCGGCATGGAGCTGGACAACCGCTTCAGCCTGCGGGCGCGCCTGTGGAAGCGTATTCCCGAAAGCGCTAACAGCGACGACAACCCCGGCATCAGCGACTACATCGGCCGTGGCGAGTTGGCGCTGTTCTGGAACATCAACCAGGACAACACCGTGGGCGCCACCGTGCGCCACTCGCTGGCCAGCAGCGACCGGGGATCGGTGCGCCTGGAATGGCTGCAAACACTGGGCACCGGCCTTTTTGGCGGCAAGAGCAACCTGCGCCTGCACACCTCCCTGTTCAGCGGCTATGGCGACAGCATGATCGACTACAACCGCAAACGCACCGTGTTCAGCGTGGGGCTGAGCCTGGTGGACTTCTAGAGCACATCCTCCTGAGGCGCTTGCTTGGAGCCCCGCGCTGGGGCAGCGCCAGTTTTGTGCGCTGCGCCCCTCGGCCGGGCCGCGGAGAGCCCGGACGCACAAGGCCCTGGGATTGATTGCTCACAACTTGTTACAGCATCGCCCTCAAGTTTTGCGCGATGGCGCCGATGCGCCGCCACAATGGCACCCGCACCGACACCGGCATGGCGCCCGCGCTGCACCCCTGAAAAGCGTGGCTTTTTGGCCGTAATACCAGCCATTGCCCACACCGTGCGCCCTCGACAATGCCGACAGAGAGGAACACCCCCATGGACATGCAATACCAGCTCAAGGCAGGCAGCTACTACCTGTATGACATGCGCGACACGCCCAGCGCCGTGACGGGTGAACGCCGCTTCAAGCTCAAAACCGACACGGTGGCCATTGCGTTCGACAAGCACACGGGCGAGGTGCACCAGCACGGCAGCCCCACGCGCATCCAATCGTGGGCCAACAACACCCGTCGCCGCCTGCGGGCCGCAGGCGCACAAGACGTGGCCAACGACATCGTGGTGGTGTCGGGCCCACTGCCCGTGGACGAACTCAACAAGTGCCTGTGGGTGCGCGGCTATGTGCGCCGCATGTTCTCGCGCCTGGCCACCCTGCCCCACGGCAAGCTGCAACGGCCCGCTGCCGAGCCATTTCGCAAGGCGGCCTGACCGCCAGGCCATCTTCTCAGCCTCTCAAAACTCCCGCCAGGGCCGCAGATTGCGGCCCTTGTTTTTTTGGGCTCAGGCCTCGGCGTCTCCCGCATCGGCATGCTTGACGATGGTCACCGGCACCGGGCTGACACGCGCCACCTCCTGCGACACCGAGCCCAGCAGCGCACTGCTGATGGCCCCTTGCCCCTTGGCACCAATGACGATCATGTCCGAACCCGAGTTCTCGATCATGTCCACCAGCGTGTGCGCCACATCGCCCATGCCCACATCGGTTTCGTAGGCGACGCCAGCGGCGTCCAGCAGCGCACGCGCCGAGGCCATCAGATGCTCGCCCGCCTCCAGGCTGGCAGCGGCGATCAGGTCCGGGTCGCGGGTGGTCACCAGCTCGTACAGCGTGGCGGGCTCTTGCACATTGGCCAGCACCATGCTCGCCTTCAGCCCCTGGCGCACCAGGGCCAGCGCGTGGTGCACAGCGTCCAGCGAGAGTTCGGAGCCATCCACGGCAATCAGGATCTTGAGCATATTGTTCTCCTTGCGATACGGTAAGGTCAGTGTAGCGATAGCACGGGTGGGACCCGCCCCATACCCTTGAGCCAAATCAGGGTAGGCGGTCTGGGACAATGCACCCCATCATGCTGCAGTTCGACCTTCTCAAAACCGACCCCACCAGCCACGCACGCCGTGGCACGCTCACGCTCAACCATGGCGTGGTGCAAACCCCCATCTTCATGCCCGTGGGCACCTATGGCACCGTCAAGGGCGTGATGCCGAAGAGCCTGCACGACATGGGCGCACAGATCATCCTGGGCAACACCTTTCACCTGTGGATGCGGCCGGGCCTCGATGTGATGCAGAGCTTTGGCGGCCTGCACGGCTTTGAAAAATGGGACAAGCCCATCCTCACCGATTCAGGCGGTTTCCAAGTGTGGAGCCTGGGCGCCATGCGCAAAATCACCGAAGAGGGCGTGACCTTTGCCAGCCCCGTCAACGGCGACAAGCTCTTCATGTCGCCCGAGGTGAGCATGCAGATTCAGACCACGCTCAACTCCGACATCGTGATGCAGCTCGACGAGTGCACGCCCTACGAAACCAAGGGCCACCTCACCACCGAGGCCGAGGCACGCAAGAGCATGGAGATGAGCCTGCGCTGGGCTCAACGTAGCAAAGACGAGTTCCACCGCCTGAACAACCCCAACGCACTTTTTGGCATCGTGCAGGGCGGCATGTTCAAGAACCTGCGCCAGGAGTCGCTCGAACGCCTGGTCGAGATGGATTTCCCAGGCTACGCCGTCGGCGGCGTGAGCGTGGGCGAGCCCAAGGACGAGATGCTGGACATCATGGCGCACACGCCGCACCGCCTGCCCGCGCACAAGCCCCGCTACCTGATGGGCGTGGGCACGCCCGAAGACCTGGTGCAGGGCGTGGCCGAAGGCGTGGACATGTTCGACTGCGTGATGCCCACACGCAATGCGCGCAACGGCACGCTGTTCACCCGCTTTGGCGACCTGAAAATCCGCAACGCGCGCCACAAGGCCGACCACCAGCCCCTGGACACCAGTTGCACCTGCTACGCCTGCGCGGGCAGCTCGGGCGTGGCGTGGGACGACGGCGGACGGGGCGGTTTCAGCCGCGCCTACCTGCACCACCTGGACCGCTGCGGCGAAATGCTGGGCCCCATGCTCACCACCGTGCACAACCTGCACTACTACCTGAACCTGATGCGCGAGGTGCGCGAGTCGCTGGACGCTGGGGCCTTTGCGCAGTTCCGCGCACGCTTCAAGGCCGAGCGGGCGCGGGGCGTTTGAGCGCAAGCGTGCCGCAATTTGCTATATATTTGATAGCATTTTGCGCTTGATACCAAAGCGCTAGAGGCCAAAACGACAAAGCCCCCTGCCATCGATGATGGCAGGGGGCTTTTTGGGGTGCGAATCAGTCGCGCAGTTCAGGCGGCAGCGAGCCGCCATTGGCCGCGATGCTGCGCATCACCTGCTTGTGCAGCCAGATGTTCCAGGCCGCCGAGCCGGGCTCATCGCTGCCGTTGTAAAGCAGTTCGGCAGCCAGTTCCTTGCGTGCGGACATGCTGCTGTCCAGGCCCAGCAGCTTGAGCAGATCAACGATGGAGGTGCGCCAGTTCAGCGCACTGGCGCCAGGCATGGCGTCCAGGATGGGTGCCACATCCCCCAGCGGGATGGATGCAGGCGCCGCAGGGGCTGCAGGCGCTGCTGCGGCGGCCGATGCCGGTGGCGCGGCCACGACGACTTCAGCAGCGTTGGCCGACGGAAAAATCTTGGAAAAGATATTGGAGAAAAAACCCATATGGACTCCCACAAAGACGTTGAGGTTGGTCTGACACACGGCACCGGGGGTTAAAAAAGTATTGACAATTTCAACCCGCCGCCGTCTCCCTTTGTATCACGCAGAGGTTGCAGGAGTCTGCACAGGCGCTGCAGGCTGGTTGCGCTGGCCGACCTGCGCGCCCGTGCCGCAGGCATGGCAGAACAGCGCAAACGCACTCTTGCGGGTGCTGCAGTGGCCACAGTGGTCAAACAAGCCAATGCCGCAGTGTGGGCAGAAGTCCACTTTCTCGTTCTTCAGATCCACCGGGCGCTCGCAACCGGGGCACACACTTTTGGCCAGGCGCGCCAGGGCCACGTCGTAGCTCAGCTCCTTGCGGCGCTCCTGGTCGGGCAGCGACTCGGCCAGTTTCTGGCGCTCCAGATAACGATTGAGCGCCAGGATGGCATAGCGCCCCACCACGGCGGTGACGACAAGACCCACCACAAAGCGCACATAGCCGCCGTAGCTGGGCAGGTAGGGCACCAGCTCCACAAAAAACGCAAACAGCGCAAAGAAGATGAAGCCCCACACAAACGGCCAGTAGGTGCCCTTGCGCTTTTTGACGAACAACCAGCCCGCAATGGCCAGCAGCGGCAGCGTGAGGGCCAGGCGGTACAGGAACACGCGCAGCTCGACCTTGCGGCGCTCCACCTCCAGCTTGACGTAGCCGTCAGCCTCCATTTGGTTCAACTCTTCCTGCCTGGCCGCTACCGCCTGCCGGGCGTCCAGCGCGGCCTGCTGCTGCACCTCGACAGCCTGCTGGGTCTTGCGCTCGGCGAGCTTGAGCACATCCAGCGCCTGGGTGCGCGCCAGCACTTCGGGGTCCTGGTCGGCGCGTTGCGTGGCGCTGCGCGTAGCGAGCCAGTTGCTGAAGGTTTCGCGCGCAGCCAGGGTTTCGCTGCGGGCCTTGCTGCGCTGCAGTTGCGCCTGCTCCAGCGCCGTCTGCGCATCCTGCTCGGCTTGGCGAGATTCCTTGATCTGCGCGCGCAGTGTGTCGGCTGCGCCGCGGTCCATGAAGTCATCCACCTGCAGCGGCGTTTCGACCTTGGGCAGGTCGCCCACGATGGTGCCGCCCAGGCCAATGAGGAAACCGGCAAACACCAGCGCCACCAGCCATAGGCCGCGGCGGAACCACTTTTCGGACAGTCGCAAGGATTTGCTCATGATCAACCCCTCTTCAAATACTATCAATTCAATAGCTATTAGCGCTTATCAATAAAGCGCCAGCAGCCATTTTGAATCAGTTTTTCAGAACCACCGTCACCGGCGCTGCTGCCAACTGCGCCCGTGGCATCCAGGCCAGCACCGAATCCACCGTCACGGTTTCGATGCGGTCCGAAAACCGCTTCTCGTTGGGGTGGTCGTCAAACGCAATGTTGGCCGAGCCCACGCGCCCGCCCATGCGGGTGAGCGGGCCGATCTTGAGCGCGGTGGGCTCGTAGCCCTTGAACCGCAGCCAAGACTGCGCCTGCTCGCGCGAGCGCACGGTGGTGGGCTCCATGGCCAGGGCCAGCGTCTCCAGCGCCCACTGGTTGGACTGCTGGTATTTGCGCCCCCAGGCATAGCTGACCATGCTGTAGGGCGAATGCTGCAGCACCTTGGTGCGGTCCTTGTCCTGCAGCACGGCCAGCAGGCGCTGCTGCACCTCGGGCGTGGGCACGGCATACACGGCCTCATAGCGCCACAGGTCGTCGAGGAAGAACTCGCCCAGCCCTTGGCGGTAGAGATGCCCCACCGCCGTGCCGCACTCATTGAGCTTGTGCGCCACGCGCCACGGCCCCTCGGCCGTTTTGTAGGCCCAGCCGAAGTGCGAGTAGCGCAGGTTGTATTTGCTCAGATCCTGCCCTGCACGGGCCAGCACCACCACCTGCGTGCCCGCGCGTGCATGCTCGGCATCCAGCGCCACCGAGGTCTGCTCGGCCAGCTTCATGCCGCGCTCGATCACCTGCGGGGGCACGGGTTTTTGCGACTCGCACGAGCGCCCTGCGTGGGCCGGGTTGGCGGCCAGCAGCGCGGTGCCCGCAAGGAACACCAGGCCCACCACGGCAGGGATGCGCTGCGGATGGAAAACACCAAAGTTCAGAGCTTTCTTCATGTCGCGGCCCCTCACAGGCGCTCGTTGTGCAGCAACGCACGGCCGATGGCGTTGGGCACAAAGGCAATGGCTTCGCCTGCGGCAGACAGCACCACGCCCGTGCTGATCACGGTGCAGGTCACCACCGTGCCCACGGCATAGGCCGAGCCCGCCACGCCGCGCCCCACCACCTCCACGCTGACCTGCGCGCCGTCGGAGGCGCGCTCCAGCAAATACACCGTGCCCACAGCCGAGGCCTCAACGGCCTTCACGCTCAACACCGCGCCGCCCACCGACAGCGCGGCAGGCACCGCCACCACCGCGCCAGCAGCCGCGGATGCCACCGAGGCCGTGCCCACCACCGAGGCCACGGGCAGCAGCGACAGCGCGGCCGAGGCCTCGCTCTGGGCATAGGCCGGAGCGGCCACCATGACGGTGCACAACGCCCCTGCCGCGAGCAGGGCGCGCGACAGGCGGGCGATACCAGACTTGGTCGTTGAAGTAGCCGAAAACACTGCGTTCATCATCATTCACTCCTCAAAATGCGGCCCTCCCGCGCCCCAAGGGCGCCAGGCAGATCAGGCCGCAAAAACAGAAAAAAAGAGAGACAGAAAAACCCGGCGCACGGGCGGCGGATACCGCCTGTGCAGCCCCTTCAGCAATATCAGTGCTGTGCGTTGCTGGCAGCCGACTGGGCGGCTTCGCGGCGGCCTTGCAGGCGGGCCTCCATCAGGTCGGCCTCATGGCGGTCACGCAGCATCTTGGCCAGCGTGAAGGCGGTGGTGATCAGGTACAGCCAGCTCACCCCCAAAAACGCCTTGTAGGTGATGTTGATGTCCATGCCCATCAGGCCCCAGCCCGTGAGGCCCATGGCCACCACAAAACCGCCCCACACCACCAGCTTCCACATCGGCGTGTCGCCTGCGCCACGGCGCGATGCGCTCTCGTTGTCCCGCACGAACTTGGCCAGCACAAACGCGGCCGAGAGGCAGAACACATAGCCCATCACCATAAAAGCCTGCTCCAACTGCGCACCGGGCAGCCATGCCAGGCCCACAGCGCACAGAAAAACCGCAATGCCGAACGAGACCCACACCTGCAACTGCCAGGCCTTGGTATCACGCTGAACAACGATGGGAGAAGAGGACATTGCCTTGGTGCCCCTGAGGGCGTTGGTTGAACACGGAACGAATAGTGCCCAGACGTAACTTGCGTGTCTGCGTTGAACCGTAACAGTGGCTACCCGCAAGCTCATCGGTATCGTTTTTCGATACTTTTTCCTGAAAATTCTGTTGTTTGCACCCGACTATCGCCACCGAGGCAAAATTTAGAACACCAGCAACCGCTCGGCACCTGCGCGACAGAGCCCGCCCGGCGCGCCACAGACAATGGCGCCCACCCCGGCTGCGGCACCTCCCGCGAGCCCCCCTCCCGAAACATGTTTGACCGATGGAGAGAGACAGACACCATGACCCAGCCCTTTGACCTCGTCGTCCACGGCGCCACCGGCTTCACGGGCCGGCTGGTTGTGGAATACCTGCTGCAACGCTACCCCGCAGGCAGCGGCCTGCGCTGGGCCATGGGCGGGCGCAATGCCGAAAAGCTCGCCGCCGTGCGCGACGAAGTCGGCGCCCCCGCCGACACCCCGCTGATCGTGACCGACACCGGCAACCCCGCCAGCCTGCAGGCGCTGATGGCACAAACCCGCCTGGTGCTGACCACCGTGGGGCCCTACCAGCTTTATGGCAACGAACTGGTGGCCGCCTGCGCGGCAGCAGGCGTTGACTACGTGGACCTGTGCGGCGAGCCCGCCTGGATGCGCCAGATGATCGACGCGCACGAAGCCACCGCCAAGGCCAGCGGTGCACGCATCGTGTTCTCGTGTGGGTTCGACTCCATCCCGTTCGACCTCGGCGTGTACCTGCTGCAAACCGAAATGAAGGCCCGCTTCGGCCACCCCGCCAACCGCGTGCGCGGCCGGGTGCGCAAGATGAAAGGCACCTTCTCGGGCGGCACTGCCGCCAGCCTGAAGGCCACCATGGCCGCATCCGCCGCCAACCCCGCCGTGCTCGAGCTGCTAAAGAACCCGTTCTCGCTCACCCCCGGCTTTGAAGGCCCACGCCAACCCTCGGGCAACAAGCCCATGGTCGATGAGGCCCTGGGCGAGGGAGTCTGGGTGGCCCCATTCGTCATGGCCGCCATCAACACCCGCAACGTGCACCGCTCCAATTTGCTGCTGCAGCACGCCTACGGCACCGACTTCGTGTACGACGAAATGCTCGTCACCGGCCCCGGCGCCAAGGGCGAGGCCATGGCCAATGCCGTGGCGGGCGACAAATCACTGGGTTCGGACCAAGGCCCCAAACCCGGCGAAGGCCCCTCGCGCGAAGAGCGCGAGAACGGTTTCTACGACGTGCTCTTCCTGGGCACCGACATCGCAGGCAACACCCTGCGCGTGGGCGTGAAGGGCGACCGCGATCCCGGCTACGGCTCCACCTCCAAAATGATCACCGAGGCCGCCGTGTGCCTGCTGCAAGACGCCACGAACACCCCCGGCGGCATCTGGACCCCAGCGCCCGCAATGGGCAGCAAGTTGATTGCGCGGCTGCAGGCGAATGCGGGGTTGGGTTTTGCGATCGAGCTCCCTCCGAAAGAGACCAAAGATTGAGCAACGTCAGTTGCCCAGCGCCTCAACCGGCCACGCACTGACGTCACGACACAATTTCCCCCGCACGCCCTGCGCTCCTCTCGGTACACTGAAACGATATGAAGCGCATGGGGGACAGCACGACATGAAGGCACGCAGGCTGGAGAAATTGGGGGGAGCGGTACTTTGCGCCGCGCTTTGCATGGGGCCCGTTGCCGTAATGGCGGGGGTCATTGTCGGCACGGGCGCGGCACCTTCGCGCACATCGCTGGGCGCAACGGACGCGGTGGGTTATTCCGTCTCGGAAAGCAACCCAGGCCACAGCCTGATGTTTCCCTATTTCACGGTGCAGGGCGGCCAGATGTCTGTGCTGCATCTGGTGAATACCGACTCTCAAAACGGCAAGCTCGTGAAGCTGCGCTTTCGCGGCGCGGGGAATGGGGACAGCTTGCTGAGCTTTCTGGTTTTATTGTCTCCGGCAGATGTGTGGACCGGCGCCATCACTGCGGGTGCAGATGGCTTGGCCCAGCTAACAACTTCAGATAACACCTGCACGTTTCCCACCCTCACCAGGGGCATCGCCCAACCCTTCAAGGTGGATAGGCTCAACCCTGCATGGTCGCAAAGCGTGCTGAACAACAACACACGCGAGGGTGCCGTCGAAGCTGTATTGGCAGCCGATATTCCCTCGGCACGTGTTTACGGTGCGCAAGGGAACGAGCGATCAAAGCTGTACGAAGCCATCCGCCTCCTCAGCGGGGCGGCTCCCTGCACGGCAACCGAACCCAGCGCGGCGTTTCTTGGAGACCTGCTCACGAGAGACATCGCCCATGAGAGTGACGCTGCAAGCAACGGCTTGGCGACGCCCTCCGGAGGGCTTGCGGGTACGTGGTACATCATTGACGTTCCCGGCTCCACCACCTTCTCTGGTGCCGCCAAGGCCGTGCGCGCAGTCAATGGAGCAGGAAAGACTGCGCGGGGCAATTTCGTCTTGTTCCCGCAAACCGATGCTGTCGTGGGACAGCCTGAGCTCTATACATCAGACCCACTGCTGGTCTCCGCAGGTTTCTCGGCCCGCAGCAAGGATGCGGCAGGAAGCACGTCCGCCCCCACGACGGCGCAAGTGATCGAAGCAAAATTTCACGATTTACCGGATCTGTCCACACCCTACTACCTGCCTCCGTCTAACCCCAATGCCCGTAAAACGGCGGGCGACCTGAGCAAACTGCTGGAAACGACCACGATATTCAACCAATACGCCGTGGATGCCAGCATTTCTGCCAAGACAGACTGGATCCTTTCCATGCCCACCAAGCGCTACAGCGTCGGCTACGACTACAGCCAACCGGCTGAATCTGCCTCTGTTTTTTCCGTGGTTGGCGCAGACCGGCAGTATTTTTTCTCATCCGGAGCGGGTCGGACCATCGCGAACAACGCCACCCAGGTATGCAGCCAACATGATGGGTACCGCGACATGGACCGTGAAGGCACAATCAGTTGGCAAGTCCCGGTTGCAACGGCCCCGTCCACGGCTATCCTCAATTGCGGAGTTGTCAGCCTGCTGGCTTTCGGAACAGGCCCTTCGACTTTTTCCAGCTCCGTGTCACGGCACAACCTCACAAGTGTCTTTGCGAATGGGTGGATGTCCATCCCAACTGTCAACGGCGCACCGGACTCCGGGCTCCCGATCATCGGCGGAGCGTTCATCAAGCTGACCAATCCCGGTGCAAGGCCGGGCATCGCCGGGAACTACGGCATCAGCTATCCACATTTGACAAGTCAATAGCCCGAAAACGCGGGCTGCCATGGCCTCACAAGCTGCAGACTCGGCCTGAGCAGTCCCGTGATCGAAAGGTGTGCGGGTCCGAACAGTGAATCGCTCGCGCGCTACAGCGCCAGCGGTAGCTCGGTGCTCGACAACACATTGCGCAGCACCATGAACGAACGCACCTGCCGCACGCCGGGCAGGTAGATCAACTGCTCCGCGTGCAGGCGGTTGAAACTCTCGCTGTCGCGCGTGCGCACCAGCATGAAGTAGTCGAACTCGCCGGTGACCACATGGCATTCCATGCAGCCGGAGATCTTGACGGCCGCCTTTTCAAACTCGGCGAATGACTCGGGCGTGGAGCGGTCCAGCACCACGCCAATCATCACCAGCATGCCCGCGCCCGCGGCCTTGGGGTTGAGCAGTGCCACCACCTTGTCGATGAGCCCCAGGCGCCGCAGGCGCTCCACACGGCGCAGGCAGGCGGGCGCGCTCAGGTGCACTTTGTCGGCCAGGGCCACGTTGGACAACGAGGCGTCGCGCTGCAGCTGACGCAGGATGGCTTTGTCGGTGCGGTCGAGTTCGGGGGAAACATCGGCCTGCGGCACATTCTTGTAACGAACTTTTGTTGCGCACATGGTTGATTTGAAGAAATTTTTATCTTCTTTATTCTGATACCAAAACCCATAACTCCGAAATCAAGGCCAAATTCGCAACCACTTGATGCGCATGTTTTCCTACGATGAAGGCACTGCAAGCCCTGTCTTGCACCCACCTTTGATCGACCGGAGAACCACCGCCATGAACCTGCAGAAATTCGCACGCCACCCGCTCACCTTCGGCCCCTCGCCCATCACGCCGCTGCCGCGCCTGTCGGCCCACCTGGGCGGCAAGGTGCACCTGTATGCCAAGCGTGAGGACTGCAACTCGGGCCTGGCGTTCGGCGGCAACAAAACGCGCAAGCTCGAATACCTGATCCCCGAGGCGATTGCGGGTGGCTACGACACGCTGGTGTCGATTGGCGGCATCCAATCGAACCAGACGCGCCAGGTGGCCGCCGTGGCCGCGCATCTGGGCATGAAGTGCGTACTGGTGCAAGAGAACTGGGTCAACTACTCCGACGCGGTGTACGACCGCGTGGGCAACATCGAGATGAGCCGCATCATGGGCGCCGACGTGCGGCTGGATGCGGCGGGCTTTGACATCGGCATCCGCCCCAGTTGGGAGCAGGCCATGGACGATGTGAAAAAGGCGGGCGGCAAGCCCTTCCCCATCCCGGCGGGCTGCTCTGAGCACCCGTACGGCGGCCTGGGCTTCGTGGGCTTTGCCGAGGAGGTGCGCCAGCAGGAAAAAGAGCTGGGCTTTCAGTTCGACTACATCGTCGTCTGCTCGGTCACGGGCAGCACGCAAGCGGGCATGGTGGTGGGTTTTGCAGCCGATGGCCGCGCACGCAAGGTGATCGGCATCGACGCCTCGGCCAAGCCCGCGCAAACACATGCCCAAATCCTGCGCATTGCGCAAAACACCGCAGAGCTCGTGGAACTGGGCCAGGACATCACCGTAGAAGACGTGGTGCTGGACACGCGCTACGGCGGCCCCGAGTACGGCCTGCCCAACGATGGCACGCTCGAAGCCATCCGCCTGTGCGCACGCCAGGAAGGCATGCTGACCGACCCGGTGTACGAAGGCAAATCCATGCACGGCATGATCGACATGGTGCGCAAGGGCGAGTTCCCCGAAGGCTCCCGCGTGTTGTATGCGCACCTGGGAGGGGTGCCGGCGCTCAACGCCTACAGCTTTCTTTTTCGCAACGGCTGATCATTCATCCACAGCCCACGAAGAGCAGGAGTACCTGGCCCGGCTGGCCGGGCTCTCGCTGATCTGATGGCGATTCAGCCCGCTGCGGGCGGGTGCCTCCGATCTACACAAAAAAACAAACCGTTCACGCTGAGCCCGTCGAAGCGCCGCGCGAGGCTTCGACAAGCCTGTCCTGAGCCTGTCGAAGGGCTCAGCCCGAACGGTTTGATGTGATCGAACGCGAATCCGTATGTATCAAGCCACCAGCAGCTTTTGCACCCGCTCGCGCAGCAGCGTGGGCTGCACCTCGGCCGAGGCCACCGCAGGGCCCACGTTGAGGCCCACGCGGCTGTAGAAACCCCGGCGGAACGGCCGCACCATGGCGCCGCCCTGCTCGATGCGGCTGAAGTACGAGCCCCACAGGTTGGTCAGCGCCATAGGGATCACCGGGGCCTCGATGCCCTCGGCGCGCGCACGCTCGATGATCTTCATGATCCCGCCCTTGAACTCCTGCAACTGCCCATCGCGGGTGATGCCACCTTCAGGGAAGATCGCCAGCAGGTCGCCGTCTCGCAGCACCTGGGTCGCGCGCTCGAAGGCGGCTTCATAGGTGGCGGGGTCTTCCTTGTAGGGCGCGATAGGGATGGCCTTGGCCAGGCGGAACAACCAGCCCAGCACCGGCACGCGGAAGATACGGTGGTCCATCACAAAGTAGATGGGGCGCGGGCTGGCGGCCATCAGCAACACGGCATCGACAAAACTCACGTGGTTGCAGGCCAGGATGGCCGCACCGGCCGAGGGCAAGTTCTCGTCGCCTTGCACCTTGAAGCGGTACACAAAACGCGACGACATCCAGGCCACGAAGCGCAGCAGGTACTCGGGCACCAGCATGAAGATGTAAAACGCCACCACCGCATTGGCCAGCCCGGTGAACAAAAAGATCTGCGGCACCGTGAAGCCCGCGCCGAGCAGCGCGCCCGCGATCAGCGAGCTGGCGATCATGAACAACGCGTTCAGAATGTTGTTGGCCGCGATGATGCGCGCGCGGTGCGTGGGCTGGCTGCGCATCTGGATCAGCGCATACATGGGCACGCTGTACAGGCCGGCGAACAGGCTGAGCAGCAACAGGTCCAGCATCACACGCCAGTGTGCGCCCTGGGCCATGAACGCCGCCAAGCCCATGATGTCGGACGCTGGCAGGCTGCGCGAGGCGAAGTACAGATCGATAGAAAAAACGCTCATGCCGATGGCGCCGAGCGGCACCAAGCCGATCTCGACATGGCGGCGCGAGAGCACCTCGCACAGCAGCGAGCCGATGCCGATGCCGATGGAAAACACCACCAGCAGCAGCGACGCCACCTGCTCGTTGCCATGCAGCACGTTTTTGGCCAAGCTAGGAAACTGCGACAAAAACACCGCGCCGAAAAACCACATCCAGCTGATGCCCAAGAGCGAGCGGAACACCACGATGTTGCCGTGCGCGAGCTTGAGGTTGCGCCAGGTTTCGGTGAAGGGATTCCAGTTGATGGTAAGGCCCGGATCGGTGGCAGGCACCGAGGGAATGAACTGCGCCACCGCGCGCCCGATGAGCGCAGCCACCACGCAGGCGATCGCCACCGTGGTGTGACCGATGCCGGGCAACGCCACCAGCAGGCCGCCCGCCACATTGCCCAGCAAAATGGCCACAAAGGTGCCCATCTCGACCATGCCGTTGCCACCCGTGAGCTCACGCTCAGTGAGCACCTGGGGCATGTAGGCAAACTTCACCGGCCCGAACAAGGTGGAGTGCACACCCATCAAAAAAGTGCACAGCAGCAGGATAGGCACGTTGCCCGCAATGAACCCGCCCGCCGCCACCAGCATGATGGCGATCTCCAGGTTCTTCACGAAGCGGATCATCTTCGTCTTGTCGTACTTGTCGGTGAGCTGGCCCGAGGTGGCCGAGAACAGCAAAAACGGCAGGATGAACAGCGCACCGATCACCAGCCCGGCCATGGCGGGTGGCAACCAGTCCACGCTGAGCTGGTAGGTCACCATCACCGTGAAGGCGAACTTGAACAGGTTGTCGTTGGCCGCGCCGGAAAACTGCGTCCAGAAGAACGGCGCAAACCGCCGCTGGCGCAACAGGGCAAACTGGTTCGGGTCCTCATGCGTTGGCGCAACGCTGGCTGAGGGGGTCTCTGGGTGCATGCGTTTCTCCTCGTTCCCGGTGGGTTGGCTTTGGGTTGTGTTGGTCTTTGCGTTGCCCGCCATCAGGCACATGGCCTGCGGGCGACACCCACCGTGTGGGCGCCATTCTGCCCGCATGCCGTGACCTGCGGCGCACCTTTGTGACGCAACGCCGCCAGGGCCGACAGCACCGGCCAGGCTGCGGCGGCCGCCACCACATGCTTGAGGCTGTGGCCCGACGCCCACTGCGCCGTGGCATCGAACACCGCGTGGTCTGCGGCCTCAAAGAGCTTGGCCAGCGCATACAGCGCCATCACCGCACCCAGATGCAATGCCAGCGCGCCCTCACGGCAGGGCAGGCAAGCCAGGGCCACCACCACCAGCATGCCGCCCAGTTGCACCACGGCCCAAGGCAGCAGGTTGCCGCTGTGCGACCACCACACCACGGCCAGCGGCCCCGCCAGCAGCACGGCACTCGCCGTGGCCCACCCGGCCCGTGCGCTCACGCGGCTAGCCGCCGCCAGGCCCAGCAGGCCCGCAAACGGCAGCACCATGCCCAGGCGGTCCCACAGCAGGCCCGCATCCTGCGGCTGCCAGTGGTAGAGCATGGAGCCTGCGGCCGTGCACAACAGCCCCACAAAAAAGAGCGTGGTCAGGGCGCGCGATGCGCCGTCCAGCGTGCCCGGTGCCACGCGGCGCAGCGCCACCAAACCCCACAGGCCCGCGATGGCAAATGGCAGGTTGCTCAGCACGTCCAGTGCGCAAGGGATGCCCCACAGCGCCCGCTGGTCGGCAAACGCATGCTGGTGCTCGCTGGCGGGCAGCACCGGCCCTAACAAGGCCAGCGCCAGCAGCGCGGCCACGGCCAGCAGCAGGCCGGTTTCGGTGCGGCTCAACGCCTGGCGGCGCGGGGGGCAAGGGGATACGGCAAAGGTCATGGTCGTTGCATCCGTAGGTAGTGGTCGATGCCGCGCAGTGTGTGCAGCCGGTGGCCTTCGCGGGTCAAAAAGTCGCTTAAAGGGCTACCCAATCCACCCTGGGTATTGATAATCGATACCCATGAGCACCACCGCCGACCTCGTCACAGCCCTCAAGAAGGAACTCAAAACCGCACAGATGACCTATGCCGACCTGGCGCAGGCCCTGGGCATGGCCGAATCCAGCGTGAAGCGCATGCTGGCCAAGGGCGACATGCCGCTGTCGCGCATCGACGCCATCTGTCGCGCGCTGGCGCTGGACTTTGCCGACCTGGCGCGGCGCGTGGCCGATGAACAGCCCTTGCTCAAAGAGCTGACGCAAGAGCAGGAAAAAGCGGTGGTGGGCGACAAGAAGCTGCTGCTCATGGCCATCTGCGTGCTGAGCCAGTGGACGCTGGAGCAGGTGACGGTCAACTACCGGCTGACCGAGGCCGAGGGCATCAAATACCTGGCACAGCTTGATCGCATCGGCATCATCGAGCTGCGGCCCCTGAACCGCTACCGGCTCAAGCTGGCCAAGACCTTCCGCTGGCGCCCGCACGGCCCGGTGATGAACTATTTTCGCGAGCACGCGCTGCTCGACTACTTCGCAGGTGGCTTTGACGGCCCCGGCGAAGGCGTGCTGCTGGTGCACGGCGCCATCAGCCGCAGCCTGGCACCAGCCTTCATGGAGCGCATGCAGCGCGTAGCCCAGGACTTTGCCCAGCAACACCTGGCCGACCAAAAACTGCCCGACCGCGAGCGCGAGGGCTACACCTTGCTTTTGGCCATGCGCAGCTGGGAGTTCGAGGCGTTCGCGGGAATGAGGCGATGACCTGAAGCTCCCTGAAAAGCCATCGCTACGGTGGGAGTAGGCGTTTTTACTATATTTTTGATAGCTGCTCGCGCTTTATTGATAAGCGCCATCTGCCAAAAACACTTCGAAAACCTGCTGAAATGACCGGCCCACGACCGGTGGTCGAATGGCGCCTGCTTGACGCCATAAACAGAAAACACTATTCTTTAAATAACAAATTTAATTTATTTAAGGATAGTTAAATGAAAACCACCCGCCAACAGCAAGACGCCACCCGCCGCCAGATCGTGGCCAGCGCGGTGGACCTGATGACCCGCCAGGGCTTCGACGGCACGACGATGAAAGACATCGCCCGCGCCGCCGGGATTGGCGACGCCACGATCTACAAATACTTCCCCACCAAGGACCGCATCGTGCTGGGCTACCTGGACGACGTGGCCCACCAGGCACTGGCCGACACGCTGCAGACGCCCGGCTTCACCAGCTACCAGTTGCAGGAGAAGCTGCAGCGCCTGACCGACGCGGTGCTGGAGCGTCTGCTGGCCGACCGCGAATTCGTGGCCCAGGTGCGCATCCTGGCGCGGCGCTCGCCACTGTCGATGCTGGCCGAGCCCCTGGCGACGCGCCAGGGCCTGCGCGAAGCGGTGGTCAGCTTTCTGGAGGCCGCTGAGGCCAGCGGCGAGATCGAGCCCTGCGACTTCAAGGGCCTGGCGGGCGGGCTCTACACCGATTACCTGGCCGGTGTGGTGACCTACTGGCTGGCCGACACCTCCGACGAATTTGCCGACACCACGCAGCTGGTGGACCTGTCGCTCGGCGTGCTGGTGCAGGCGCTGCGCAGCGGGCTCGTCAACCGCGTGCTGCAGTTGGGCGGCTTTGTGCTGCGCAGCCAGATGGCGCGCATGGTGCAGCACGGCAGCGGCCTGATGGGCATGCTGCAACTGGCCAAACAGGCCATGGCCAGCGCACCACCCGGCCACACCCGCACCGCCGCAGCCGCCGGTTCACCGGCTCCGCCAGAGGCCCCAAAACCACCCCGCTCGCCCCGCAAGCCACGCGCCGCCAGCCCCGCAGCCACCGCCAAGCCCGCCGCTGCCCCACGCAAAAGGAAGCCCGCATGAGCCCCGCATCCACCGTGCGCGAAATCCAGGTGCCGACGGGCACGGCCATCCACGCCACCCTGCCCGGCGCGCAGTTCTTCGACGCTTACGAAGTGGCCGACCCCCACCCGGCCCGCAGCGCGCTGCAGACCTGGCTGGACGTGGTGGCCCGCACGCCGCGCTGGGCGCAGCAGCTCATGGCCACGCGCAACAAGCTGGTGCGCCTGGTGGGCCTGAAAGACCTGGGGCAACTGCACGACATGCACCCCAACACCAGCGGCGCCTCCTTGCACGAGGCCAAAAGCTACCGCGTCGGCGACCGCGTGGGCATCTTCCTGATCCGCCACCTGAGCGACACCGAGGTGGTGATGGGGCAGGACGACAAGCACCTTGATGTGCAGGTGTCGCTGACCAAACACGCGCCGCTTGGCGGCCGCCCCGCCACGCTCGCCGTCAGCTCCGTGGTGCACATCCACAACGCGCTGGGCCATGCCTATATGGGTGTGGTCGCGCCGTTTCACCGCCGCATTGTGCGTGCCATGCTGCAGCGCCTGGCAGACCATGGCCAGCGCTGATCCGCCGCGCACCAGCCGCCTCGCACGCGGCACGATCACGGGCCTGGCGGCGGCACGCATCGGCATGGCCCAACTGGGGCACCGCGTGCGCACACCATCGGCCCAGGCAAAGGCGCAGGCCGAGCACGAGGCCGCGCTGGGCCGCATCCTGTTTGGCGCCCTCAGCCAGCTGCGCGGCTCGGCGCTCAAGGTGTCGCAACTGCTCAGCATGCACCCCGGCCTGCTGCCCAACGGCGTGCGACAGGAGCTGGCGCGCGCCCACCACCAGGCGCTGCCGCTCAACCGCGCGCTGGTGGGCCGCGTTTTCCGCCAGGCCTTCGGGCAAGAGCCCGAGGCCCTGTTCGACCACTTCGAGCCCACCGCGTTTGCCGCCGCCAGCCTGGGGCAGGTGCACCGCGCGCACCTCGCAGGCCATGGCACGGTGGCCGTGAAGGTGCAGTACCCCGGCATCGCCGCCACCATCGGCAGCGACATGCAGCTCATGCGCACCGCGTTGCGCGCCCTGGCCCACACCGACCTGCCCCTGCCCACCGACACCGTGGTGGATGGCGTGATGAACGAGATCGAGGCCACGCTGCTGCGCGAGGTGGACTACCTGCAGGAGGCCGAGCAACTGCAGTGGTTCGCCCAGCACGCAGCGCTGCCCGGCGTGGCGATGGCCCAGCCCATCCTGTCGCACACGCGGGCCCAGGTGCTGACGCAACAGTTTCTGCCAGGCCAGCATCTGCAAGCCTGGCTGGCCACGCAGCCCTCGCAGGCCCAACGCGACCAGGCGGGGCAGCACCTGTGGGACTGGTTCATGCATTGCATCTTCGTGCTGGGCCGGGTGCATGCCGACCCACACCCCGGCAACTTCCTTTTTGCAGCAGACAGCACGGTGGGCGTGCTGGACTTCGGCTGCACGCGCAGCCTGTCGCCCGGCTTTCGGGACCAGGTGGCGCAGGCATGGTCTGCCCTGCTACGGCCTGCAGCCGACCCGCAGCGCGACGCGCTCGTGCTGCAGGCCTACCAGGCGCTCGGGATCGTCAAGGCCGACCTCACCCTGCAGGCCTACTCCACCGAACTCGCCCCCGCGCTGGCCGAGATGCAGGCCTGGCAGATGGAGCCCTTCACGCAGCCGGTGTTTGACTTTGGCACCAAGACACCGCCTCCCATCACCGCGCCCGAACACCAGCGCATGTTGGGGCGCCACCTGGCACAGGTGCCCAGCGAAATGCCCGCGTTCGAGCGCATGTGGATGGGCCTCATGCATTTGCTCACGCAGATGGGTGCGCGCGTACGCACCCATGCGCCCGGCGTCCGCGCAACCTCTCCCCATTCCTCTTCTTCATGCCCCATGGGCTGACATTCACATCATGATGACGAACACCGCTTTGGTATTGGCCGCCGCTGGCCTCGCCCTGATTGGACTGGGCCACTCTGTCGTGGGCGAATTTCTGGTTTTTCGCCGACTGCGCACACAGGGCGTGGTGCCCACGGGCGGGCGCCCTGTGCTGCAGGAGCAGCAGGTGCGCATTCTGTGGGCCTCCTGGCACCTGGTCACCGTGATGGGCTGGGCCATGAGCGCGTTGCTGTGGCATCTGGGCACGGCGGCGGGCGAAACGCACCTGGGGGCCTGGGTGGCCGATGTGGTCGGGCTGGCCACCCTGGCCAGCGGGCTGCTGGTGTTCTATGCAACGGGGGGGCGCCACCCTGCGTGGGTGGCCTTGCTGGTGGTGGCCGTCCTGGTGTGGTGGCGCTGACCACGCCGCCGCCCCACCGGAAACACAATTTCACAACACTTCGCAATTCGCCTACACCGGCTTGACGCAGCGCCCGCACGATGAAGTCTCCGGTTCCGCAAGGGACCTATCCGAGTGAGGAGTTCATCATGGCCCGCAATGCAATCGCCGCTGTTTCCATCGCCCTGCTGTCGCTGGGTGCCGCCACGGCGGCACACGCGCAGAACGTCCGCGCCACAGTCGTCATCGGGGCGGGCGCGCCCCACTACTACCAAGGCCCGGCGCCGGTGGGGGTGCAGTACCAGGCGCCACCACCGCCCCGCTACGAGGCCATGCCCCGCCCGCGCCGTGGCATGGCCTGGGTGCCGGGCCACTGGGAGTGGCGCGGCCATCGCCATGTCTGGCAGCAAGGCCACTGGATCAAGGCCCGCGCGGGCTACCACTACCGCGAGCCGCGCTGGGTAGAGCGCGGGGGCCGCTGGAACATGCAGCCCGGCGGCTGGGACCGTGACCGGGACGGCGTGCCCAACCGCTACGACCGCCGCCCGGACAACCCGTACCGCCGCTGATACCGCCAGCGCGCCGGTTCACTCAGACCCACTGCAACTCGGCGCGGCCCAGGCCAGGGAAATCGGCCACCACCCGCGTGCCCGGCGCCACCATCACGGTGCCGGTGCACGAGCCAGTGGTCACCCACTGGCCCGCGCGCAATCCGCCCAGACTGTGCGCGCCTTCGTTGGCCAGCCACGCCAACAGCCGCAACGGATCGCCCGCCGGGTTGCCCCAGGCTGCGTGCTGCACTGCCACCGCGCCGTTCACCGACAAGGTCACCGCCTGGGCCAGGGGCCGCAGCGCGGCAATGCCCGCCCCATCCACCACGCCCGTGCCCACGATCAATGCGCCGTGGCAGGCCTGGTCGGCCAGGCGGCTCCACTCGCCCTGTTGGGCCCAGGCGGCAAACCGCGTGTCGCACACCTCGATGGCGGCACGCACCGACACCACGGCGGCCAGCACCTCGGCCGGGGTGTAGGGCGTGGCGCGGGCGGGCAGGTCGGCACCCAGCTCGTACACCAGTTCTGCCTCCACGCCCAGCACGGCAAAGTCTGTGGCGGGCAGATGCACAGCGGCCTGCCCGGCCGGCGCCACCCACACCGAATCGCGGGTAAGCGCCGCACGCGCAGGCAGCGCCAGGGGCGACGATGCGCCCACCTTCCAGCCCGCGACCTCGCCGCGCTCGTGCACCACGGCATCCTGCACGGCATAGGCCTGTGCCGCGTTCTGCGGGCGCAGCGCAGCGGGCAGGTCCAGCGGCCGAGGGGTGCGCCCTTGGCGGGCCATGGTGAGAACGGCCGCACTGGTCTGCGGGTCGAAGGCGGTATCGGGCATCAGGGCGTCCTGTGAGAGCGTGTTTCGGCGGATTATGGCCACCTGCCACCGTGGCCAGCGGCAGCCTTGCATCAGCAACGATTGCGGTCCATTAGCGCCAAAGAGCCGGTTTCTGTGCCGTGGAGGCTCCTAGAATGGCCGCTGCAGGAGAGCAAAGCGGCACCGCCCGCCTTGCACCGAAGGCGCAAACTCCCATACACGCTCAGGTTCCGTACTGCACCATTCAACACAGCCGTCTGGAGAGCCGCCACGAGCACACCGTGGCGCACCGAAGGAGCAAGCCGCGCGCCATGTGGGTGCACGGTGAATCTCTCAGGTACCAAGGACAGGGGGAGCGGCAGCTTGGCGGACGTGCGCCAGCTGTTTGCTATCTATTCGATAGCTTTTACCGCACATCCATCAAGCGCTAGAACCCTAAAAGGCTCTTCAATGCGCGTGATCGTTCTTGGCGCCGGCTTGCTCGGCGTGACCTCGGCATATTTCCTTTCACAGCTCGGCCACGACGTGACCGTTATCGACCGCCAGGGCACGCCCGGCGCCGAAACCAGCTTTGCCAACGGCGGGCAGATCTCGGTGAGCCACGCCGAGCCCTGGGCCAACCCCAGCGCGCCGCTCAAGGTGCTGCAGTGGCTGGGCCAGGAAGATGCACCGCTGCTGTTCCGCATCCGCGCCGACATGCGCCAGTGGCTCTGGGGCCTGTCCTTCCTGCGCAACTGCACACCTGCACGCACGCGCCACAACATCGAGCAGATTGTGAGCCTGGGCACCTACAGCCGCGACGTGCTGCAGCAGTTGCGCGCCGCCACCAGCATCCAGTACGACCAGCGCACACAAGGCATCCTGCACTTCTATACCAACGCCAAGGAGTTCGACGGCGCCCTGGCCCCGGCCGAGCAGATGCGCGCCTTAGGCTGCGAGCGCCAGGTCATCAGTGCTGACGAAGCGGTGCGCATCGAACCGGCGCTGGCTCACATTCGCCCACAGCTTGCGGGCGCCACCTTCACGGCCGAGGATGAATCGGGCGATGCCAACCAGTTCACACGCGAACTCGCCAAACTGTGCGAAGCGGCGGGCGTGCAGTTCCGCATGGGCCACCACGTCACCGCGCTGCGCGAGGCAGGTGGCCACATCGACCATGTGGAAGTGACCAACGCCGAAGGCCGCTTCGAGCGCGTGCGCGGCGATGCCTTCGTGCTGGCCATGGGTTCGTTCAGCCCGCTGTTGGCGCAGCCGCTGGGCATCCGCCTGCCCATCTACCCGGCCAAGGGGTACTCGGTGACCATGCCGGTCAAGGATGCGAGCATGGCGCACCAGGTGAGCCTGACGGATGACGAGTTCAAGCTCGTGTTCTCACGCTACACCAGCGAGCGCGGCGGCGATCGGCTGCGCATCGCAGGCACGGCCGAGCTCAACGGCTACGACCGCAACCTGAACACGGTGCGCTGCGAAGCCATCGTGCGGCGCGTGGAGCAACTTTTCCCCGGCGCGGGCGATGCGACGCAGGCGCAGTTCTGGACCGGCCTGCGCCCCGCCACGCCAAGCAACGTGCCGCTGATCGGCAAGACAAAACTCAACAACCTGTTCCTCAACACCGGCCACGGCACGCTGGGCTGGACACACGCCTGCGGCTCGGGCAAGGCCTTGGCCGACATCGTCAGCGGCCGGATGCCCGAGGTGGACTTTGCGTTCCAGGGTTTGCAGGGGCGCGCACCGGGTGCAGCGCTGCGGCCCTCGCGCACCACGGCCTGACACCGAAGCGCGAGGCGCGGCTCAGGGGCGCTGCGGACTCACGCCACCGTCACGGTGACGGCGTGGTCACGCCAACTGGCGTTGTTGTAGCCGCCCACGTTCTCCTCGCGCTGTTCGGCCTGCACATTGCCCGCCGTGTCGGTGGCGCGGCTGGTCAGCACGTGGGTGCCCGCCTCCAGGCGCACCGGCAGCACAAACTGTCGCCATGCGAAGGGGCCCAGGTCCGGGCCGATGAGCTTGGCCGCCTGCCAGGTCTTGCCCCCATCGGCCGAGACCTCCACGCCCCTGACACCCCGCGTGCCACCAAAGGCCACGCCGTGCACCTGCGCCATACCGGCCTTGAGCGGGCCCTTGTCCGACAGGGGGCTGTTGATCCACGACTTGACGCCCATCTCCCACACCGAAGGCTGGTCGGGGCTGGCCTTGGAGCCTGGGGGCGACATGCGGTAGCCGTGCTGCATGATGCGCGCCTGCGACTGCGCGCTGGCGAAAGCCACACGCTTGACGTACTTGATGTTGTTGACGCCCTGGTAGCCCGGCACCACCAGCCGCAGCGGCCCGCCATGCGCCAGCGACAGGGGCTCGCCATTCATCTCCCACGCCAGCAGCGCGTCGTCCAGCGCCTTCACAGGCACTGAGCGCTCTACCAGCACGGAGAGCGGGTCCACACCCTCGGGCAGCTTCTCGCCGCCCGTGCCGGTGAGGTACACCGCGCCATCGGCCAGCCCACCCAGCGCAGCCACCACGTTGCGCAGCGGCACGCCGCTCCAGACCACGCAGCCTGCTGCCCCCACGGACCAGGGCGTGCCGCTGGGCTTGCTGGGGAAAAAGCCGCGCCCATTGCCCGAGCACTGCAGCACCGTGGCCACGGTTTCCACGCCCAGGGTCTTGAGTTCGGCCAACGCGACGCTGCGCGGGCTCTTGACCCCTTCGATGGCCACGCTCCAGGCATCGCGGTTGTCCAGAATCGCCGCGTCGGGCGCAGGCAGGTTGTTGCGCACATACAGGTGGTTCGATGGCGTAACGACGCTGGTGCCGAACGCCGAGCGCCGGGTCTCCAGCGTGTTGCTGCTGTGCACGATCAGCGCTTCGGGCGACTTCCAGCCCACATAGGCGGGCAGCGGCTTGGCGGGAGATGTCGCCCGTGCACCGCCCGTCCATCCGGCCAGCCCCAAGGCACTCAGGGCGGCGGCGCTTCCCGCGAGCATGTGGCGGCGCGGCAAGGTCATGGAATCTTTCATGGAAACGTCTCCGAGGGTGAAGGAAGGCGGCGCCGACCATCGGCACCGAGCCAGCATTCTGTGTGGCCGTTGTTTCGCGTTGCACATCACATTGCGTTAACAAAAGTAACAAATACAAAACACCAGAAACATTTACACGCATGTCAAAGGGCATGGGCATATTCACCGTTTTCAGAGGCAAAAAACCGCAGCGTTGATGAACACCACCCTTTCCAAAAAATCCTCCCCCCATTCCTTGGTAGTGTTGTTTTGCTGGCTGTGCATGGCACCCGGTGCGGCACAGGCAGAACTCACCGCCATCGTGGCGGTGGAGCCCACCGCGCGCAAAGCCGCCCATTCCATCTTGCGCACGGCGGCCGAAGCGGGCCTGTCCAAGGCCGCCGGGCAAACGGTGGCCCTGTCCACCAGCGACGACCTGGCCGATGTGATGCGCGCCACCCGCAGCGCGGGCTATGACATCTTCATCGGACCGGCCCAGGTGGCAGCCTCGGCCCTGCAACGCGGCTACGAGCTGGTGGGCTCCACCCAAAAGTCCGACAAATACCTGCTGGTGGGGCTGACGCAGATCGCCGCCGTGCCCGCAATGAAAGGCCGCAGGCTCTACCTGCCCCAGCAGGATTCGCTTTATGCCTACATGGCGCGCGGCATGCTCAACGAGGCGGGGCTGTCATTCCAGGACCTGCGTGCCGTGCAGTACGAGAAATTTCCCCAGGCGGGCCTCACGGCGCTGACCCTGGGCATCGCCGACGCCACTGTGGTGCGCGAGGACGACTGGGCGGAATGGTCTGCCGCGCACCCTGGCATCGCACGCATACTGGCCACCTCGCAACCCGTGCCCGGCGGGTTCTCCATCGTGGTGAAGAAGGCCCTGCCCGCCGATGCACGCACCCGGCTGGCCCAGTGGTTTGGCACTGTGCCGCCTTCCATCGGCCTACCGCCTGTCACCGTGCAGCCCGAAGCCGCTGAATACCGCCGCGTGGCGGAGCTGGGCCTCTTCACCCCCACCGCCCTGCCGGGGGTGAGCCGAATCACCGCGCGCGAGGCGCAAACCCTCATGGCCCAAGGCGCCACGCTGGTGGACACGCGCACCGAAAAGGAATTCAAGGCCAAGCGCATCCGGGGCGCCGTGTTCGCGGCCTATGTGGAGAAAAGCCTCAAGGACGTGGCGTTCGACGCCGCGCAGGATGACTTCCAGGCGCTGGACAAGCTGCCTAGCCTGGACAAGGCCAAACCCGTGATCTTTGCCTGCAACGGCGCCGAATGCTGGAAGTCGTACAAGGCCGCCAAGGTCGCTGCCGCCAAGGGATTCAAGTCGGTGCACTGGCTGCGCGGAGGGCTGCCCGAGTGGGATGCCGCCGGGCTGCCCACCGAGGGCGGTTGAGCGCCCTGCGCCGCGTGGGACACAGGGTGTAACGCCCCTTCCGTACAATTGCTTGCTTCTCAACGCCCAAGGGCTCGCAAGGCGCCCTTTGTATGGAAATAGCAATACTGTTCGCCCTCATCTTCCTCAACGGCCTGTTTGCCATGTCAGAGATTGCTCTGGTCACGGCCCGCAAGGTGCGGTTGCAAAAGTTGATTGATGAGGGCGATAGCGGCGCCGCCGCTGCCGTGAAGCTGGGCGAAGACCCCACGCGTTTTCTCTCCACCATCCAGATCGGCATTACATCGATCGGGGTGCTGAACGGCATTGTGGGCGAGGCTGCGCTGGCTGCGCCGCTGGCCGCATGGCTCGCTTCGCTGGGCGTGCCCATGCCCTACGGCAACTACGCGGCCACCGGCCTGGTGGTGGTGTTGATCACCTACTTCTCCATCGTGGTGGGCGAGTTGGTGCCCAAGCGCATCGGCCAGTCGTACCCCGAAACCTTTGCCCGCCTGGTGGCACGGCCCATCAATTTCCTGGCGCTGGCGACCAAGCCGTTCGTGCTGCTGCTGTCTACCTCCACCCGCACGCTGCTGCGCCTCTTGGGCGTGAAGGAAACCAGCGGCAGCCCCGTGACCGAGGAAGAAATCCACGCCATGCTGATGGAGGGCACCACGGCCGGCGTGATCGAGTCGCACGAGCACACCATGGTGCGCAACGTGTTCCGGCTGGACGACCGCCAGATCGGCTCGCTGATGGTGCCGCGCGGCGATGTGGTGTGCCTTGATATCGACGCCCCCTTTGAAGAGACGCTGCAGCGCATCGAAGAGTCCGACCACGCGCGTTTTCCTGTGGTGCGGGGCGGCATGGACAACATCCTGGGTGTGCTCAACGCGCGCCAGTGGATGACGCGCGCCCTGCGCGACAAAGCCCAGGGCCTCACCCAGCAAGGGCTGCAGACCGCGCTGTACGTGCCCGAAACCATCACGGGCATGGAGCTTTTGGATAACTTCCGCCTGTCGGACGTGCACATGGCCTTCGTCATCGACGAATACGGCGAGGTGCAGGGCATCGTCACGCTGCAGGACTTGATCGAGGCGATCACCGGCGAATTCCAGCCGCGCGACCCCGAGACCTCCTGGGCCTTGCAGCGCGAAGACGGCAGTTGGCTGCTGGACGGCCACATCCCCGTGCCCGAGCTGAAAGACCGCCTGAACCTGGAGGCAGTGCCCGAAGAAGAGCGCGGCCGCTACCACACCCTGAGCGGCATGATCATGCTGCTGACGGGCCGCCTGCCCAAAGTGACCGACACGGTGCAGTGGGAGGACTGGAAGCTCGAGGTGGTGGACATGGATGGCAAGACCATCGACAAGATCCTGGCCACACCGTTGACGCCCGAAGAAAAGGCCGAGGCAGGGGACAGCCCGGCAGCCTGATCGGCTCTGCCGTTCAGCCCTGCGGCCCGCCGTCCACAAAAACGGTGAGCACGCCGGTATAGCCGTACAGATGGTGGTGGGCGATCTCGCCGCCTGCAAAAAAACCCGCCAGCGGCACGTCGCCCAGGGCATGGCGCACGATCTGCAGCTCGGCGCTGGGGCCGCCAAAATGCGGGCCGCCCCGGCCTGAGCAGCTCACGTAGATCGCGCCACAAATGCGCTGCTGCGCAGTCTGCAGTGGCACACCCAGGGCCGCCACACCCGGCGCAGCGGCCACACCGCCCCGTGCGCCCGGCGGCACCTCTGGCACGGGCTCCAATTCATCGGGCGACAGTTCCTCGCGGATTTCGGCGCAGATGCGCATGAGGTCGGCACGCGCCGCCGCCACGTTGCGCTGGCAGAACGCCAGGTGCATGCCCGGCTCCACCTGGTCGGCCAGGGCCACGCCCCGGCGCGCGCCATCGAGCCCCACGATGTGGCGCACGCGCGTGTCGGTGCCAAAGTGGCCCGTGCGGCGCTGCCCATGGGGCTGCTCGCCCGCGTTGACCAACCCGGCCAGCGTGGCGCGCACCTTTTGCAAGGCGGGCTGCGGGTCGCCCCCGTCAAGCGACACCTGCAGCGTGTCGAGCAGCACATCCAACGCGGGCTCGCCGTCGAGCGCCAGCACCACGTTGTCTTGTGCAGCGGTGACGCTGTGCAGCGCCCCCACGGGCTGGCAGCCCTGCGTAACGCGCGAGACCAGCGCCACCTCGGGGCCAAACGCCACGCCCGACAGGCCGCCGTCAAACACCCCGCTGGCGGCGCCCTGCCCGGCGATGTTGCCGTCGCCACCCACGGCAAACTGCACGCTGGCCGTGCGGCTGGCACAGAGGCCGCCAAACAGGTAGCCGGTGTCGGTGCGTTCAGCCATCTCGGCCAGCAGTTCGGCCAGATCGGGCGTGTGGCCGTCGGCATGCACCAGGGCCGTGTGGGCCACGAAGCCCGTGCCGGGCTGGGGTGCATGTGTGGGCAGCGGCGCCACGCCCGAGAACACGCGGTACTGGTCGGCAGGCACGTCGAGCAGCATCACCGACAGCGCGGGTTCGTCAAAGTATTCGGCGTTGTTGGCCGACACGCCTACGCCCACGGTGCCGCTCCAGTCGGTCACCTCGGACAGCTCACCGCTCAGGTAGTCGAGCAGGGCCTGTGCATCGTTGGCGTAGTGGTCGGTGATGTAGAGCAGGCCCAGCGTGGGCGCCGAGGCGTATTCGGGCTGGGCCATCTGGGAGCGCAACTGCACCAGCACCAACGCGGCCGCCATCTGCCACTGCGGGTGGGTGGCGTGGCCGGTGGGAAATAACTTCATGGTGGGATCCTCCATGCTGGGGCGGTGTGCGCCCGGCAGCAGGCGTGCGCGCTCAGCCCGCTCGCTTGCGGGCCGTGGTGGCGCTGCGTGTGCTGCCGCTGGTTTTCTTGGCGGCGGGTTTGGCCGCTGCGGTTTTGCGGGCCGCGGGCTTCTTGGCGGCAGCGGCTTTTTTGGGCGCGGCTACCGACGGGGCTGCGCGCTTGGCGCCGCCCTGCATGGTCTGCATGCCTTTGGCGGCGAACTGGCTGGCCATGCCGGTCGCCGTCTTGAGGGCTTCCTTGGCCAGGCCTGTGGCCATGTTCTTGGTGGTGTCGATGGCTGTTTGTTTGGCCGCGTCCTTCATGGCGTTGGCGGCGATCTGCTGGAACTGGCCGGTGAGCGCCCCCCACCACTGCATCGGGTCTACCAAGGCGGGCTCGGCCGCGGCCTTGGTTTTTGCCTTGGGTTTGGCCTTGACGGGCGCGGGGGTGTCATCGCTTTCCGCTTGCGCAGCGTCGTCGCCAGCGCTGGCGCGGCCCGTCACGCGGGCAGCAGCCCCGGCGACGGCTTCGGCCGCGCCGCTCACGGTGTCTGCCGCCTTTTGCACACCGCTCATCACGGTGTCTGCGGTTTTGAGCTTGAAGGCGTTGGCCACGTCGCCCATGCTGAAGTTCATGCCTTTGAGCGTGGCCAGGGTCATCTTTTGCACTTCCAGCGCCTGGATGGTGGCGGCCAGCGCGCGCGAGTTCTGTTCCAGCCAGAACTGCACGGCCTTGAGCTCCTCGATGCGCTTTTCCAGCTCTTCCACGCTGATGGTGGGCGCTACCCAGTTGGAGAGGTTGGGCAACTGCGGAATGCTGCTGGACGCCCCCTTGGCCAGGCTCTGTAGAAAGTCAAAACCGGGGACGAGTTTGCCGAAACCGAAGTTGGATGTATCGCTCATGGCCGCTCCGCAAGAGATAGGTCTGTGGTGAGGCCACAGCTTACCCCAATGCCGTTGCAGCCGCGCGGGGCAATGCCTCAGTGTTTGTGCTCATGCGCCTTGGCTGCGGCGCCCGGCGCGGCGGTGGCCACGGGCACGCTCAGCTCCAGCTTGCTTTCGGCGCCCTTGGCGTCCTGGAACACCAAAGTCACAGGCACCGCGCTGCCCTTGGCCAGGGGCGCCTTCAGGTCGAGCAGCATGACGTGGTAGCCGCCGGGCTTGAGCTCCACGGTCTTGCCTGCGGGCAGCTCCAGCGCTGGCACGGCGCGCATCTTCATGACGTCGCCTTCCATCTTCATTTCGTGCACTTCGGCCACACCGGCGGCGGGCGATTCGACGCGCACCAGGCGGGCGCCGTCCTGGGCGGTGAGGCGCATGAAGGCGCCGGTGGCCTTCTGGCCCTGCACGCTGGCGCGGGCCCAGGCGCCTTCGGCCTTGACGGCGGCGGTCTGCGCCCAAGCAGGAGCGCTGGCCAGGGCGGCGGCCAGCGTGGAGACGAGGGTGGCGGTGCGAAGCAGTTGGTTCATGGGTGTCTTTCAGGTTTCAAGGAAAAGAGGAAGAAAAAGGGGCAGCAGGAGTAACAGGGGAAACAGGCACGTGGGCCTGACTGTCAATGATTGTGGGCCGCTGCGCCACCGGCGGGCAGAATCTCCAGCGCCGCCGCAGGGGACTTCAGGTCGGACAGTTTCTGGCCCGCCTTGGGCACCTCGACCCAGTCGTTGCTGCCTTCGGCGCAGGCCTGGCGCACGGGCCAGTACACGGTGCCGGCCTGCTCGGGCGCCTGGGCCACGAGCACGAATTCGTCGTAGTGCGCACTGGGCAGCATGTCTTGCGCGGTCTTGGCCGTCCAGGTGATGCGGACCACGTCTTCGGTGATGCTGCGGCCGTGGCTGGTGTACGGCTGGGCCAGTTTTTCGCGCTGCACATCGAGCGTCCAGCCCGGTTTGGGCATGGGGCGCGCGCCGCGCATGCCCGCCGGGATGTCCACCGCAACCTGCCGCGTGGGCGACGCCCCGCAGCCGTGGCCGACCTTGAAGCTGGCCTTGTAGCTGGCGCCCGCCGGGGCAACCTGGTATTCGAGCACCACATGGGCAGATGCAGGCATAAAAGCGATGCCAGCGCTTATCCATAAAGCGCAAGCAGCTATCTTTTTCATAGTATTCAGAGACATGGTGTGTTGTCCTTTCAAAGGCTTACCTTCAGCTCAGCCATGTAGGTGCGCTGGGGATAGGGGTGGAAGTTCCAGAACTGGTAGTTGTTGAGGTTGTCGATGCCCACGGCGGCGCTCACCTGCTTGGTGACCTGGTAGCGCACGCGCACGTCGGTGGTGAAGTAGCGGCTCACGCCCTGGTAGACCGCGCCGTTCGGGTCGGTGTTGTCGAGCGTGCCGTACTGCTTGCCGCTGTAGCGCGCACCCAGGGTGTACGACCACTTGTCGTCCGGCCGGTACGTGGCCACGGCGCTGGCGCGCCACTGCGGAATGCGTGGCTGCCACTTGCCCACGCTGGCGGGGAACTTGTCGTTTTTCGTGATCCTGGAATCCGTCCAGGTCAGGCTGCTGCCCAGGTCCAGGCCCCGCATGAGCACGTTGGCCGCCTGGTAGGACAGCTCGATGCCCTTGGTACGGATCGCGTCCACGTTCTGGATGTTGGTCACGTTGGGCGTAACGAGCACATTGGTCTGCGAATACAGCGCGTCGTGGGTGCGCTCGAAGAACGCGGTCAGGCGCAGCAGGCCCTCGCCGCCCCATCCCGCCATGTCCCGCTCGGCCGTCAGCTCAGTGGTCCAGCTCTTTTCGGGCCTCAGGTTCGGGTCGTTGTTGACGAGCGTGCCACTGCCGCTGATGCCGCCCTGGTACAGCTCGGCCACGGTGGGCATGCGCACCGCGCGGCCGGTCGATGCCTTGAGCACCCACTGCTCGCTGGCCTGGTAGGCCAGTGCGGCCTTGGGCGACACATGGTTCTCCGTGCGCTCGGGGTGGCTCAGGGTGGTGGTGGCATTGCCGGTCTGGCCGTTGCTGGCGCTCCAGCGCTCGGCGCGGGCGCCGAGCACGGCTTTCCATCGCGGTGCGATCTTCCAGGTGTCCTGCGCCCACAGGCCGATGAGCTGCGTGTCGCCCTGAAAGGCCTGCCTGCGGGCACCGGCGTCGCCGCTCATCCAGTGGCTGGTGGCGTTCTCGACGGTGCGCAGTTGGTAGCTGTCGCGCTGCAGGCCGAAGTCCACGATGTGCGTGCCCTGCGTACCACCGGGCCGCCAGGTGCCTTTGGCGGCCAGCGTGTTCCAGCCCGTGCCCTTGTTGTTGACGATGCGGCCCGCGCCGCCGTTCAAAGCGGCGGGCAGCGCCACGGTGGCTGCGCGCAGGGTGTCGGTCTGGTAGTCATACAGGCTGGCCGCCACCTCCCAATCAAACACGCCCTGGGTGCGGCTTTTGACCGAAAACCCGTGCATGAAGTGCGTGATGTTCTCGTTGGAGACATTGAAGTCGGTCGGCGCCAGCGCAAACGAGCGGCCGTTGATGTTGACCGTGCCGCCGTACACCGCGTTTCCATTGGCGTCGCGCAGGTAGCTGCTGGGGCGGCCTTCGGACTCGTTGTGCCACCAGCCCAAGGTGTACGCGGCCCGCACGGTGGGCGAGAAGTCGTAGGCCAACTTGGCCTTGATGTGGTCTTGCTGCGTGTGGTACTGCGTGGCCGTGCCCAGCAGGTACCAGGGCTGGTTGCTGCGGTTGTTGCCCGGCACCGCACCCGTGACCGGCGTGCCCGCATTGCCCACGGTGCCCGCAGAAACCAGGCGCGTGGGGAAGGTGAGCGGCTGGCCTTCGCTGTCCGTCTTGTTGAAGTTCAAAAACCACGACCAGTCGCCGTTCTTGTTGCCCACCGAGGCGCTCACCTGCTTGCCTGCGTAGCTGGTATTGGTGCCATACAGGTCGAACGGCTGGTGCTGGTAGCTGACCTGCCCATGCGCCTCAAACTTGCTGGGCATGCGCGTGACGTAGTCCACCACCGCGCCCACCGAGTTGCCTGCATAGGCGGCGGAGAACGGACCGTAGAGCACGTCCACGCGCTCAATCTCCTCGGGGGTGACCAGCATCCAGCGCGGCGCGTTGGTGGGGCCGTTGCCCAGGTAATTGCTCAGCAGAATGCCGTCGGCAAACACCATGGACCGCGCCGGGTTGCCCGTGCCCGAGGCGCGCGTGGACAACACGGCGTGGTTGTAGTCGCCGATGTAGCGCTTGCGCACCAGCAGGCTGGGCAGGTACTTGAGCGCGTCTTCGCTGTCGGTGGCGTTGATCGAATGTTCAATCTGCTCGCGCGTCACGCCCTCGATGGTGGTGGGGATCTGCGTGGGCAGCGAGGTGGGCTGGCCGCCGGTGATGGTGACCACGCCCAACGCCTTGACGGGCGCGTTGGCACTGTCGGCAGTCTGGGCGAATGCGGGCACGGCCCCGGTGAACGTGAGTGTGAGGGCGAAGGGAAAGGCACTGGCCAAGGCCAGCACCATGCGGCTTTTGCGCATGGGAACTCCTGAATTTCAAGCCAAATAGGCCACTAGCGCTTGATGAATAAGCGCAAACAGCTATCAAATAGATAGCAATTTCAGGAGAGGTGCGGGGGCCCGCGCGGGGGCAGCGGCGCGGCAGTGCGCGCAGCGATGTGCGCGGCGGGGATGGGGCGCAGCGCGTGCGCCAGGGGGTGGACCACAGGCGGCGCGGCCTGTGGCGTGGGAGGCGGTGCGCCCACATGCGCGCACAGCGGGCAGTCGAGCGTGTGGCCCTGCATTTCCTGCACGCCGTCGTCGGTCGTGACCAGCACCTTGATGGCGCCCGAGCCCGAACAGATCAGCTCCATCGCCTGCGGGTTGACCAACGGCGACGCCACGGCCACACCGATGGACAACACAAACCACGCCAGCACAAGGCGGGCGAGCCAGCGAAGGCTGCGGAGGGTTTGCAGGGATGCACACATGAAGATCTGATTGTAGGTGGCCCCACCCCCACGACCTTGACCAGGGTCATCTGCGCGACGGATGCCGCGCCCACCGCCGCCTACGATGTGCGCTGAACCCCAACACCTCGGAGACTCCACCATGCTCGCACTCTGCGGCTTTTCGGCCAGCAACTACTACAACAAGGTCAAGCTCGCCCTGCTCGAAAAGGGCCTGCCCTTTACCGAAGAACTGGCCTGGATCGGCGAAACGGACCGCAGTGCAACGCCCTTGGGCAAGGTGCCCTACCTGCGCACGCCAGACGGCCCGCTGTGCGAATCGGCCGTGATGGCCGACTACATCGAAGCGGCCCACCCCGAGCCCGCGCTGATCCCCGCCAACCCCTACCAGGCCGCCAAGGTGCGCGAGTTGATCACCTTTCTGGAGCTGCATCTGGAGCTGGTGGCGCGCAACCTTTACCCGCAGGCTTTCTTTGGCGGCACGGTGAGCGAAACCACCCGCGAGAAGATCGGTGCACAACTCACAAAGAATGTCGCCGCCTTCGGCCAACTGGCGAAGTTCAGCCCCTATGTAGCGGGCGACAGCTTCACGATGGCCGACTGCGCCGCCATCGTGCACCTGCCGCTGGTCAGCGCGGCCACAAAGGCCGTCTACGGCCGGGACTACCTGGCCGACCTGCCGGTGCGCGAATACCTCACCCGCATGGGCGAGCGCGCGCACGTGCAGCGCGTGAACGCCGACCGCAAAACCAGCACGGCGGAAATGATGGCGCGGCCGAAGAAGTGAGCCCTTCGCCCTGAGCGGTGGTGCCAGGTTCGTGCGCTGCGGGGCGCGCACCCACTGAGAACCCTTCAGGGTCGCAGGGCGTCTTTGAGAAAGTCCACCGTCGCCCGAACCCGGCGCGGCATGTGCTTACGCTCTGGGTACAGCAGCCACACTGCGCTGTCGAACTGCCCCGCCGACGCTTCGAGCCCTGGGAACAGATCAACAAGCCGGCCACTGGCGATGTCGGCATCAACCAACCAGTCCGCCAGGAGTGCCGGCCCTATGCCCTGCAGGACGGCCTGGCGCAACGCGCTGGACGAGGAGGCCACAAACCATCCGCCGACAGAAACGGTTTCTTGCGGCACGGCCTCGGCCCCTGGTGAGCCGGGGTCCTGGCGAAAGTGCCAGCTGGAGCGAAAACCCGGCATCGGGAAACGCAGGCACTGGCAGTCGGCCAAGTCTGCGGGCACTCGCGGCGTGCCGTGCGACTTCAGGTAGTCGGGGCTGGCAACCACGCGATAGCGCACTGGCCTCAGTTGCAAACCCACCAATGAACCATTGACCGAAGGCCCCAGCCTCAGCGCCAGGTCCACACGCTGGGCCACCAGGTCCACCACAGCGTCGGTGAACAACAGATCAAAGTCCAGGCCAGGGTGGGCTTGGTGCAGCGTCGGCATCAAGGGAACGATCACCGCCTCGCCAAAGCCCACGGAGGCGGTGATGCGAACCGTGCCGCGTAACTCTCCGGTGCGTTCGCGCACGGCATCGGAAGCATCGTCCAGATCTGCCAGCAGCGGGACGATGCGGCCCAAGTAGTTTGCACCCGCGTCCGTCAGCGACACCTGGCGCGTGGTGCGGTTCAGCAGCCGCGCGCCAAGCTCGTTCTCCAGGGTGGCAACCGCGCGCGTGATGGCCGAGGGCGCGACATCGAGCGACCGAGCAGCCGCGGCGAAGCTTCCTCGCCGGACAACTTCCGCAAACGCCTTGAGCTGTTGGATGTCCATAAGGATGGAGCTTACCGCGCGCCAATGCTGGATCGTCATTGCGAAAAACGCAATGGTCTGCTGCAGCACCAAGGCTGTTCGCGACGCCGTTTGATTTGGACACTGGCATCGCAGCAGAACAAGCCTGTGCGCCCCCATGCACTCGATTGTTCGGCTCGCCAACACCTCATCACATCCCGAATGGAGCCTCTCAATGACCCAATCCGTCCACGAACCACGTCTCTTGCGCCTGGATGCCAGTGCCCGCCATGCTGACTCCGTCAGCCGGAAGATCGCCGATGCTGTGCAGGCGCGCTGGAAAAAGCGGCACCCCCATGGCGTGGTGATCCACCGCGATCTGTCCCGTGATCCGATGGAGCACATCCAACAAGCGACGATTACCGGCTTTTACACCCCTGACTCAGACATGACGCCAGACCTGATCCGGGCCACCGCGCTGTCGGACACGGTGATCGAAGAACTGATGTCGGCCGACCTCGTGCTCATCGCATCGCCGATGTACAACTTCACGGTGCCGTCGGCACTCAAAGCCTGGATCGATCAGATCATGCGCGTCAACCGCACGTTCGCTTTCCGCGACGGGCAGTTTGAAGGGCTGGTCACGGCCCCGCGTGCCATCCTCGCACTGGCCTATGGTGCCCATGGCTACCAGGGACCAATGGCTTCGATGGATTTTCTGCGGCCGTATCTCGTCAGCCTGCTCGGCTTCATGGGCATTGGCCGTGTCGAGGTGGTCACGGCCGAAGCCACAACCATGCCACAGGCGGCCTCTGAACTGGACAAGGCACTGCAGCAGGTCGAAGCCTTGTTCGCACTCTCATCCGACAACATCGATTTGCCGCTCGATGCTCGTCGTGCAAACGCCGGTTTGACAAACACCTGAGCCTAGCCACCCCACTCCACAAACCCTCCCTCTTTGAGGAAATTACATGTCGAACGTCACCTTTCTGGGTTTGGGCGCCATGGGGCAACGAATGGCCGCCCGCTTGCTCAGCGCTGGTCACCATGTGACTGTCTGGAACCGCAGCCCTGCCCCCGTCCAAGCCCTGGTCGATCAAGGCGCAACCGCGGCGCGCACACCACGTGAAGCGGCGAAAGGCGCCGAATTCGTGATCAGCATGGTCACTGACGACGACGCAGCGCGCTCCATCTGGACGGATGCAACAACGGGTGCACTGGCTGGCATGGGTTCGCAGGCCATGGCCATCGAGGCGAGCACCGTGACGCCAACCTGGATCGCCGAGCTCGCGCTCGCCGCCAAGGCCAAAGGCATCGCCTTCATTGACGCGCCGGTGGCGGGCTCCCGCCCGCAGGCAGAGGCCGGTCAGCTCATCTTCATGGTCGGCGGCGAGGCGGCTGAGGTTGAGCACGCAAGGCCCCTGCTTTTGGCGATGGGCTCGGCCATTCACGCGGTCGGTCCGGTGGGGCACGGCGCAAGGCTCAAGCTGGCGGTGAACACCTTGTTCGCAACCCAGGTGGTCGCCATGGCCGAGCAACTGCGTGCCCTGGCCGCTGGGGGCGTGGACACCACGCTGGCCCTGAACGCGCTCAAGACCATGCCAGTGCTCAGCCCTGCAGCCATCGGCGCGGGCACGGGGATGCTGGCGAACACCTTTGCGCCCATGTTTCCGGTAGACCTTGTGCGCAAGGACATGGGGTACGCAGAGGCAACCGCGCAAGCCAACGGTCTTTCGCTGCCACTCGTCGCCGCTGTGGCTGAGCGTTTGAACACGGCCCATGCGGCAGGCCTGGGTGCCGAGAATCTCACAGCCGTTTTCAAGCTGTACCACTGATTCTTCAGGTGGCCCCGCCGCATGGCGGTCGCCCCCTCGGTTGTATGGGCACTTTCGTCATCAAAGGCCCCGCCGCAGCCCTTCCCCGCTGCTATCCTGTGCGGCATGCGCAGCCTTTTTCACCTCGCCTTTCACGTCACCGACCTCGATGCCGCCCGCCGCTTCTACGGCGGCGTGCTGGGCTGCCAGGAAGGCCGCAGCACCGATACCTGGGTGGACTTCGATTTCTTCGGCCATCAGATTTCGCTGCACCTGGGCACGCCGTTTGCCAGCGCCCGCACCGGCCACGTGGGCGACCACCTGGTGCCCATGCCGCACTTCGGCGCCATCCTGGAGCTGCCCGACTGGCATGCGCTGGCCGTGCGCCTGAAGGCTGCGGGCACGGCCTTTGTGCTGGAGCCCCAGGCGCGCTTTGAAGGCCAGCCCGGCGAGCAATGGACGATGTTCTTCCACGACCCGAGCGGCAACCCGATCGAGATCAAGGGCTTTCGCTCGCTGGACACGGTGTACGCGGCCTGAGCCGCCCGCATCCCGCAGCCGAGGCAGCCGAAGGCTCAGCGCCGCTGCAGCAGAGGCATCGAGCCCAGCGCGAACACCGAATTGGGCACCCCCACCCGCGCCATCAGGGGCCGTGGCTTGGGTGTGAGCCGAGGCTTGGATGTGGCGGCAGGCGCGGCGTCTTCCGGCGGCCCCCCTTTTTCAAGCTGCTGGGCCACCAGGTCTTGCAGGGTTACCGACTGCAGGTATTCCATCACGCGCAGATTGAAGGTGGACCACAGTTCGCCCGTCATGGATTTGACCTGCGCGGCCTGGCTCGCACCCAGGTTCTGCAGATCGTCGGCCTTGAGGTTTTCGACCGCCAGGATGATTTCCGCCACCGACACCTGCTCCGCCCGGCGGGCCAGCGTATAGCCGCCGCCTGGGCCGCGCGTGCTGTCCACCAGCCCGGCACGGCGCAGGGCGCTGAACAGTTGCTCCAGGTACGACAGTGAAGTGCCCTGGCGCGCGCTGATGGTGGACAGGGCCACCGGCCGCATCTTCTGGCGCAGGGCAAGGTCGGTCATTGCCGACACGGCAAGTTGTCCTCTGGTAGTGATACGCATCGTTGCTACTCCTTGTGCACGCTGACAGTTCCTCACCATGTGCGAATTTGCCACGGAAAGGGGCCAAGACTTCAATGTAGAGATTTTGACACTTCGCGTATATTCGTTTTATTGAGTTTTATTGCTCGTTTTTTTCGAAGTGTTTCACGGGGCCATACTATGAACTTCAAGCACCTTCGCTATTTCTGGACCGTGGCCAAGGCGGGCGGCGTGATGCGTGCTGGCGAGCAGTTGCACACCACGCCCCAGACGCTGTCTGGGCAGATCAAGCAACTGGAAGAGTGGCTGGGCCACGACCTGTTCAGAAAACGGGGCCGGGGCCTGGAGCTGACCAGCGAAGGCCGGGTCGCCCTGGGGTATGCCGATCAGATCTTTGCCCTGGGCGACGAGTTGGAGAAATCCATCCGCCTGTCGCGCGGCCAGGAAAAGCCGCTGGCGTTCCGCGTGGGGGTGGCCGATTCCATCGCCAAGTCGGTCGCTTACCACTTGCTGGAGCCTGCGTTGGGAATGCCGCAGCGAGTGCACATGATCTGCCACGAGGGGAAGTTTCCCGAGCTGATCGCCCAATTGAGCCTGCACAAACTCGACCTGGTACTCGCGGACGAGCCGGTGTCCAAGAAGATCGGCGTGAAGGCCTTCAACCACCCGCTGGGAACCAGTGGCATGAGCTTTTTGTGCGCCCCCGGCCTGCGCGCCCAATTGGAAGGGCCGTTTCCCCAGTGCCTGCACGGCGCGCCCATGCTGATCCAGGGGCCCATGTCGTCCGTTCGGCAGCAACTGGACCATTGGCTCAACAAGCACCACCTGCAGCCCCGTTTGGTTGGTGAATTCGACGACAGCGCGCTCATGAACGCCTTTGGCCGCGAGGGCCGGGGCGTTTTCACATCTCCCACGGTGCTGGACGAGGAAACCACGGCCCAGTTTGGGGTGGAAGTGATTGGCCGGTCGACGGAATTGGTGGAGGAGTTTTTCGCGATTTCGGTGGAGAGGCGCATCAGCCACCCTTGCGTGGCTGCGATCACCAAGGCGGCGCGGGCCGATCTGTTCGCTGAGTGAAGAAGGGGGAACAGAGCCCCCTTTCCTTCTCAACACCGATCTACCCCGGAGAAACCTGCACCTGGCGCGCGTAGGGCAGCGGGGCCACGGCGCCATAGCCCTGCACGGCGAGTGCCGCAGCGGCATTCGCATAACGCGCCGCCGTAAACACATCGTCGCCCTGTGCCAGGCGGGCCAGCAGGTTGCCACAGAAGCAGTCGCCCGCGCCCGTGGCGTCCACCGGGGTCACGCGCACACCGGCAATACGTTCCATACGACGGCCGTTGCTCACCAGCGCGCCGTCGGCACCGAGCTTGAGCACCACGGTGGCTGCGCCGCGTGCATGGCCCCAGTTGACGATGGCACCGGGGTCGCTCAGGCTGGTCAGTGCCTGCATGTCCTCCAGGCTGGGCATAAAGATGTCGCACAACGCCACGGCATGCGCAATGCAGGCCTGGGCCCGCGCCAGCGGCCACAGTTTGAGGCGCAGGTTGGAATCGAACGCCACCAGAGCGTCGGCCTCGCACGCCATGCGCATCGCCTCAAAGGCTGTATCGCAGGCCTGTGGCGAAATGGCGAGCGAAATGCCCGACACGTGCAGGATACGCGTGGACTGCAGCACCGCAGCGGGCTCGCCGGCCAGCCATTGCGGCGTCATGCGGCTCGCAGCGGAGCCTGCGCGCAGATAGCTGAACTCATGCCCGGCAGCCCCATGCGAGACGAAATAAACGCCAGTGGGGTGCTCGCCATCGCTCTGCACGCCGCGGGTGTCCACACCTTCGGCGCGCCACAGGTCGGTCAGCGCCCGGCCGAAGCTGTCCTGCCCAATGCGCGTGAGGTAGGCCACGCGTGCACCGGCCCGTGCCGCCGCGATGGCCGCATTGCTGGTGTCGCCGCCAAAACCGCGCAGGTACTGCGCCTGGCCGGGGTGGATCTGGTTGAACTCGACCATGGCCTCGCCCAGCGCGACCACGTCGAAGATCTTGCCCACGGAGGGGTTGGCGCACTCAGGCGCGGAGCTTGTAGGCTGTGACATCGATCTCGACCTTGGCGTCGATCATGAGGCGCGACTCCACCGTGGAGCGGGCGGGCCGGTGCTCGCCGAAGCACTCCATGTACACCCGGTTGAAGCTGCCAAAGTCGCGCGCATCAGCCAGCCAGACGCTGACCTTGGCCACGTCGGCCAGGGTGCAGTCCGCCAGCGCCAGGGCATCCTTGACGCGCTGGAACACCTGGCGAGTCTGGGCTTCGATGCCGCCCACAATGACCTGGCCCTGGTCGTCCGTAGGCACCTGGCCCGAGACAAACACAAAGTCGCCAGCACGCGTGGCGGGCGACAGGGGCCGCGCCTGCCGATCGGATGCAACCGGTGACTGGCCCAGCAGTTCAACATGACTCATACAAGCTCCTTATGTAAATAATTTACACATCAAATCAGAAAAAACCCGTTTGACTTTCAAAAAACGTAGATTTACGATGAATCGTGTAATGTTATTACTTATGGAGCCACGATGCAATCCTCATCTATCTGTGACCGATTGACGCCAGCCACACCTCTTCAGGTCGCCCGGCGCAATGTTCTCGGCCTGGCAGCGAGCGCTGCCGTGCTCGTGGCCCTGGGGTCGGGTCAGCCCGCCCTGGCGGCCCCCGCCAAGGGTGGCGCCGCCAACCTGGCCATGGTCGGCGAGCCCCAGGGGCTGGACCCCATGGTGAGCACGGCCGACCTGGTCGGCACCATCATGCAGCACGTCTATGAGCCGCTGTACACCTTCGACGCCAACTGGGCCGTGGCGCCCATGCTGGCCGAGGGCCTGCCTACGGTGTCCAAGGACGGCCTGACCTACACCATCGCCCTGCGCAAAGAGGTCAAGCTGCACAACGGCCGCGACCTGAATGCCGAGGACGTGGTGGCCTCGCTGCAGCGCTGGATGGAGCTGTCGCCGCGCGGCAAGGCCGTGGGCAAGGAAGTGGCCTCGCTCACCGCCAAGGGCCCGCTGTCGGTGGAGCTCACCCTCAAGGCGCCCTATGCGCCGCTGCTGGCCCAGTTGGCCCTGCCCAGCGGCATGGCCGCCATCATGGCCAAGGAGAGTATCGCGCCGCAGCTCAAGGAGTTCATCGGCACCGGCCCCTACAAGTTCAAGGAGCGCCGCCCCGACCAGTTCACGGTGCTGGTGCGCCACGACACCTACAGCGCCCGCAAGGAGGCGCCGAGCGGCTACGCCGGCCGCCGCGAAGCCCTGCTCGACGAACTGCGTTTCGTACCCGTTCCCAATGCCAACACCCGCGTGGAGGGCGCGCTGTCGGGGCAGTTTCAGTATGCCGACCTGCTGCCCGTAGAAGCGGCCAGCCGCATCGACAAGGGCGCCCCGGCCGTGGTGCCCATCGTGACGAAGAATTTCGGTTTTCCTTACATCGTCTTCAACACCAAGGAAGGCGTGCTCGCCGCGCAGCCGCTGCGCCGCGCGGTGCAGACCGCCGTGGGCTCGGGCGAGCTGCTGGCGGCGGGCTTCGGCGACAACCGCTTCTTCGTGGTGGAGCCCAACTTCTTCCCCAAGGGCACCCCCTACTACTCGGACGCGGGCAGCAAGCTGTACAACGAGCGCAACCCCCAGGCCGCCAAAGACCAGGCCGCCAAGGCTGGCTACAACGGTCAGCCGGTGCGCATCATGGCAAGCCGCCAATACGAGTTCCACTACAACATGGCGCTGGTGATGGCCGAGCAGCTCAAAAAAGCCGGCTTCAAGACCGAGCTGCAGGTGGTGGACTGGGCGACCCTGGTGCAGCGTCGCAACGACCCCAAGCTGTGGGACGTGTATTTCACCCACTCGGGACTGTTCCCCGAGCCCATGCTCTCGCCGCCGCAGTTGGGCGACGGCGCACCGGGCTGGTGGGATTCCCCGGCCAAGAAGGCCACGCTCGCTGCCTTCAACCAGGAGACCAATGTCGCCAAACGCGGCCCACTGTGGGGCGCCGTGCAGCAGGTGGTGTACAACGAAGTGCCCTTTATCGAGGTGGGCAAGTTCAACAGCCTCTCGGCCCGTTCGGCCAAGCTGGAAGGCTACACCCCGGCGATCTGGCCGTTCTTCTGGAACACCGGTCTTGCCAAGTAGTCCACCGCAGTAAGAAGGTTCGTTGCCATGCGTTTTCTGATGACCCGCCTGGGCGGCGCCCTGGTGGTGCTGGCCCTCGTCGCGGTGCTGGTGTTCGCGCTCACGCGCCTGGCCTCGGGCGACCCGGTGGCGTTGCTGCTGGGCGACCAGGCCACCGCCGCTGACATCGCTGCAGCCCGCGTGCAGTACGGCCTGGACAAGCCCTTGCCGACGCAGTTCGCGCTGTGGGTGGGTGAGCTGATGCAGGGCAACCTGGGCCAGTCGATCTTCCTGCAGCGCCCAGTGGCGCAGGCACTGCTCGAACGCGCCGAGCCCACGCTGTTCCTGGCGCTGTTCGCGGTGGGCATCGCGGCGCTGATCGGCATCCCGTGCGGCATGGCGGCCGCCATCTGGCGCGGCAGCCCCGGCGACCAGGCCCTGAGCGGCGTGGCCATGCTGGGCGCCAGCGTGCCCAGCTTCTGGCTCGGGCTGATCCTGATCCAGCTGTTCGCGGTCAAGCTCGGCTGGTTCCCGGCCTCGGGCTATGGCGACCCGGCATCGCCGCTGGCCGAGCGCCTGTCGCACCTGCTGCTGCCCGCGCTGGTGCTGGGGCTGCTCAACTCAGCGCTGATCATCCGCTTCACGCGCGCCTCGATGCTCGACATCCTGGGTGAGGACTATGTGCGCACCGCGCGCGCCAAAGGCCTGGCCGAGCGCACGGTGATGGTCAAGCACGTGCTGCGCAACGCGCTGGTGCCCATCGTCACGGTGCTGGGCCTCACGCTGGCACTGATGATCGGCGGCACGGTGGTGACCGAGACGGTATTCAACCTGCCCGGCGTGGGCAACCTGGTGGTGCGTGCCGTGCTGCGCCGCGACTACCCGGTGATCCAGGGCACGCTGCTGGTGATCGCGGCGATCTATGTGTTCATCAACCTGGCCATCGACTTCCTGTACACGCTGGTCGACCCGCGCATCCGACTGGAGGGCCAATGACATGGTGCAACGCCTGATTCACAATTTCACGGACTACTGGCTGCCGCTGGCGCGCCGTCTGTTCTCGCGCAAGGTAGTGCTGGCCTCGGCCATTTTGCTGGCGCTGGTGGTCGCGGTGGCCACCGTGTTCCCCTGGGTGTCGGATGCTGACCCCAATGCCATCTCCATCAGCGAGCGGCTGAACGCGCCCTCGGCCGCGCACTGGGCGGGCACCGACGAGCTGGGGCGCGACGTGATGCTGCGCATCGTGCACGGCGCGCGCTATTCGTTACTGATCGGCGGGCTCACCGCAGCGGGGGCCGTGCTGTTCGGCACGCTGCTGGGCATGTTCGCGGGCTTCTTCCGGCGCCTCGATGCGCCGCTGATGCGCGTGGTGGACGCGATGATGTCCTTCCCCGACATCCTGCTGGGCATTGCCCTGGTGTCCATCCTGGGCGCATCGCTGTGGAACGTGATGCTGGCGCTGGTCATCGTCTACACGCCGCGCGTGGCGCGGGTGGTGCGGGCCAGCACCCTGGTGCTGCGAGAGCTGCTGTTCGTGGATGCAGCGCGGGCGCTGGGCGTGCGCACGCCGCTCATTCTGCTCAGGCACATCCTGCCCAACCTGGTCTCGCCCATCCTGGTGCAGGTGACCTTTATCTTCGCCTACGCCATCCTGGCTGAGGCAGGCCTGTCCTTCCTGGGCGTGGGCGTGCCGCCGGACATCCCCACCTGGGGCACCATGATCGCGGGCAGCCTGGAATCAGCCGACCGCGCGTTCTGGACGATTCTCTACCCAGGCCTGGCCATCGTGTTCACCGCCCTGTCGCTGCAGATGCTGGGCGACGGCGTGCGCGACCTGCTCGACCCCAAGCTCAAGAAGGCCACATGAGCTTTCTCCATCCCACGCAAGCGCCCGCCCCTGGTGAGCGCATTACGAAGGTACCTACCCCATGAACACCCCCACGGCCGCTCCGCGCCTCGAAGTGCAGGGCCTGTCCACCTCGTTCGCCACCGACGCCGGCCGCATCCAGAGCGTGGCCGATGTGTCCTTTGCCATCCACCCGGGCCAGACGCTGGCGCTGGTCGGTGAATCGGGCTCGGGCAAGTCCGTCACCAGCCTCACGCTGATGGGCCTGCACGCCAAGACCTCGCAGGCCCAGGTCAGCGGCCAGGCCTGGTTCACCCGGCGCGACGGCCGGCGCGTGGACCTGCTGACCCTGCCCGAAGCCGAGCGCCGGGCGCTGCGCGGCAACGAGATCGCGATGATTTTCCAAGAGCCCATGACCAGCCTGAACCCAGTGCTGACCGTGGGCGAGCAGATTGCCGAATCGGTGCGCCTGCACCTCAAGCTCGACCGCAAGGCCGCCCTGGCCCATGCCCAGCGCATGCTGGAGCTGGTGGAGATTCCGGCCGCGAAACAGCGTGTGCACGAGTACCCCCACCAGCTATCGGGCGGCATGCGCCAGCGCGTGATGATCGCGCTGGCCATGGCCTGCAACCCCACGCTGCTGATCGCCGACGAGCCGACCACGGCGCTGGACGTGACCATCCAGGCGCAAATCCTGGCGCTCATGGGCCGACTGCAGAAGGAGACGGGCATGAGCATGCTGTTCGTGACCCACAACCTGGGTGTGGTGGCGCAATACGCCGACGCGGTGGCGGTGATGTACGCAGGCCGCATCGTCGAGTCGGCCCCTGTGAACGATCTGTTTGCGCAGCCTGAGCACCCCTACACACGTGGCCTGCTGGCCTGCCTGCCCGGCGTGGCCAGACGCCATGCAGTCGCGGTGGTCGGGCAGCGCCCGCGCCTGGTGGCCATACCGGGTCAGGTGTCGAGCCCGCTCGCACCGCCGCCGGGCTGCGCCTTCGCGCCACGCTGCGAGCGCCGCATCGCGGCCTGCGACGCACTCATGCCAGCCTTGTCCGCACAAGACATCGCAGGCGCAAACCGCCGGGTGCGCTGCATCCGCGTGGACCAGGAGACATACAAAGAGGTGGCCGCATGAGCGCCGTTGCCAACGAGGCCCTTATCGAGGTGCGCGGCCTGCGCAAGTATTTCGGCAGCGGCGCGCACCCGGTGCGCGCGGTGGATGACGTGAGCTTTGCCATTCGGCGCGGCGAGACGCTGGGCCTGGTGGGAGAGTCGGGCTCGGGCAAGAGCACCATCGGTCGGCTGCTGACCCGCCTGGTGGACCCGACGGCAGGTCAGATGCTGTATCACGGCGACGGCGCAGAGACCCAGGATCTGGCGAGCATGGGCCAGGGCCAGTTCCGCCCTCTGCGCTCGAAGATTCAGATCATCTTCCAGGACCCGTATGCCAGCCTGAACCCGCGCATGCGCATCCGCGAGGTGCTGGGCGAGGCGCTCGACACACACAAGCAGGCACGTGGCGCGGAACGCCTGCCGCGCATCCACGAGCTGCTCACGCAGGTGGGCCTGCGACCCGAGCATGCAGACCGTTTCCCCCACGAGTTCTCGGGCGGGCAGCGCCAGCGCATCGGCATTGCACGCGCGCTGGCTGTTCAGCCGAACTTCATCGTGGCGGACGAGCCGCTGTCGGCGCTGGACGTATCGATACAGGCGCAGGTGGTGAACCTGCTGGGCGACCTCAAGGAGCAGCTGGGCCTGACCTTGCTGTTCATCTCGCACGACCTGGACGTGGTGGAGTACCTGTGCGACCGCGTGGTGGTGCTGTACCTGGGCCGCGTGATGGAGATCGCGCCCACCAGCGCGTTGTATGCACAGCCGGCCCACCCCTACACCCGCGCCCTGCTGGCGGCCGCGCCGATCCCCGACCCGGCGCAGCGGCGTACCATCCCCCTGCTGCAGGGCGACCTGCCCAGCCCCGCCAATCCGCCGTCCGGCTGCGTGTTCCGCACGCGCTGCCCCCACGCAATCGTCGAATGTGCCAGCACCGACATGGCCTTGCGCCCCGTGGGCACCGAGCACTGGAAGGCCTGCTGGCGCGACGACATCTGACCGGCTCTGCCCCGCTGCGCCCCACCAACACGACGAGACGACATGACAGACACCACCGCTGACTTCACCCTGGACGCCACCAGCAAGAGTTTCCCCATCGCGGCTGCGCCCTGCCGCGCGAGCGAGATCCGCGCGCGCGGCTGGAATGTACTGGCCGACGACTTGGCGTTCCCCCTCGCAGTACTCAGCCGCACGGCGCTGGTGCACAACCTGGCCTGGATGCAGGATTTTGCAGAGCGCAAGGGCATCGCCCTGGCGCCACACGGCAAGACCACCATGTCGCCCCAGCTCTTCGCGCAGCAGCTGGCCAGCGGCGCCTGGGGCCTGACCTTCGCCACGGCTTTCCAGATTGCTGTGGGGGTGGAGGCCGGTGCGCGCCGCGTCATCATCGCCAACCAGGTGGTCTGCGATGCCGACCTGGACGCGCTCGATGCACTATTGGCGCGCCATGCGGATCTCACGGTGTGGTTCCTCGTCGATTCGCTGGCGCAGCTTGCGCTGGTCGAGGACTGGAAACAACGCCGGGGCTGCGCCCGTGTGTTCAACGTGCTGCTGGAGATGGGCATACCCGGCCAGCGCACCGGCTGCCGCACGCTGGACGAGGCGCTGGCCCTGGCGCGAGCCCTGGCAGCCTCGAAGGCCGTGCAGTTCGATGGCATCGAATGCTATGAAGGCGGCGTGGCCCGCTGCGACAACGAGCACGACGCCCGCGAGGTCACCGCACTGGTGCGCCGCGTGAAGGACGTCGCACGTGCTTGCGATGGGGAGCATCTGTTCGCTCGGGACCGCATCCTGCTCACGGCGGGCGGCTCGGCCGTGTTCGACCTGGTAGTGCCGCTGCTGCAGGCCCAGGGCCTGTCGCGCCCCGTGGAGGGTGTGCTGCGTTCGGGCTGCTACGTGACGCACGACCACGGCAACTACGCTCGCTTTCTCAAGAACGTGGAACAACGCGAAGGGCTCGACGCCTCGCTGCGCCCGGCCCTCACGGTCTGGGCCATGGTGCAGTCTGTGCCGGAACCAGGCCTGGCCCTGCTCACCTGCGGACGCCGCGATATTTCCTACGACCTGGAGATGCCTATCCCCGTACAGCTGGCGCGGCGAGGCGAGCGCGTGGCGGCGGCTGCCCCTGTCGGCTGGAGCGTGAGCGCACTGAACGACCAGCACGCCTACCTGCGCTTCGACGCTGCGGCAGGCGAAGGCAATGCACCGCGCGTTGGGGACCGCGTGGCGCTCGGTATTTCCCACCCCTGCACCACCTTCGACAAATGGCGCTGGATGCCACTGGTGGAAGACGATGGTGCCGTCACGGGCGCCATCAGTACCCGGTTCTGACACAGGAGACGACACATGACCAACAGCCTGCCGCCCTCCCTGCCCCCGAGCACCGCACCCAGCTTGCTGCAGCAACTGCGCGAACGGCAAGGCACGCTGCCCGAGGCTCAGCGCAGCGTAGTGCGCGCGGTGCTTGATGACCCGCGCGCCGCCGTGGCAGCCACGGTGGAACAACTGGCCCAGCAAGCCGGTGTCTCCATGCCCACTATCGTGCGCACCTGTCGCAGCTTCGGCTACGACTCGGTGCGCGAGTTCATGCTCGCGCTGGCGCAGGACCTGGCCGTCTCGGGCTCCCATCTGCACCGCAGCGTGCTGGCCGACGACACGGCCCAGGATGTCTCCAGCAAGATCATCCATGCGGCCGTTTCCTCACTGACCGAGCTGGGCCGTCGCATCGACGTGGACGTGATCGACCAGGTGGCCGCCAAGCTCGCCAAGGCGCAACGTATCGATTGCTATTCGGTCGGCTCGGCATCGACTTTCACTGCCAGTGAACTCCAGAGCAGACTGTTCCGCCTGGGCCTCACTGCCAATGCAATCTTCGACGCGCACCAGCAACTGGTCTCGGCCAGCACCCTTGGCCCCGAGGGCGTGGCCTTCGTGATCTCGCATGTGGGGCGCATGCCTTACACGTTGGAAGCGGCCCGGTTCGCGCGGTCGCAAGGCGCCACTGTGGTGGCCCTGACCCAGCCGGGCACGCCGCTGGCCGATATGGCCGATCTGGTGCTGGCGGTTTCGGTGCCGCAAGACGCTGTGATGCGCGTCGGCACCGAAGCCTACCTGGCCCACTTGGTGGTGATCGAGATTCTGATGGTGCGCCTGGCCCAACAACTCGGACCGGTGGCCACGCGCGGACTGCTGCAATTCAAGCAACTCCTGCATCAGCACGGGTTCGACAGTGCCGAATATTCAGGCGCCTTGGACCACGGGCCCGGTTTGCCCAAACCGGGCCAGAAAGAGCATTGATGAAACAACAACAGCCCGCAACGCTGCTGAAGAACGGAACGATCATCGATGGCACGGACCGCCCCGGATGGACAGGCGACCTGCTTCTGGCGGGCGACCGCATCGTGGCGCTGGCCGCTCCCGGCACCATCGACCCCGCGCTGCTCGCCGGAATGGCAATGGAAAGCATCGACTGCACGGGCCGCGTGATCGCACCCGGTTTCATCGACGTCCACACACATGACGACGCCGCCGCTATCGATGCGCCCGACATGTTGCCCAAGCTCTCGCAAGGCGTGACCACGGTGATCGTGGGCAACTGTGGTATCTCGCTGGCGCCCATGGTGACTGACGCTCCAGCCGCGCCGCTGTCCCTGCTGGGCAAACGCCAGTTCCGCCACGCCAGCATGGCCGACTACGCCCAGGCCGTGGACGCAGCGCAGCCCGGTGTGAATGTAGCAGCGCTGCTGGGCCACACGGCTTTGCGCATGCGCCAACTGCCCGAGCTGGGCCGCGCGGCCACGGCCGACGAGCGCGCAGCCATGGCGGCTGATATGCAGGAGGCCATGGATGCGGGCGCACTGGGCCTGTCGTCTGGCGTGTTCTACAAGGAGGCCTACGCGGCGGACCTTATCGAGCTGACCGAACTGGCCAGCGTGGCGGCCCGCAATGGCGGCGTGTACGCCACCCACATCCGTGACGAGCTCGCCGGTATCTTGCCCGCGCTTCAGGAGGCGGCGCTCACAGCCCGGCAGGCCGGCCTGCCGTTGGTACTCTCACACCACAAATGCGCTGGCGCCTCTAACTGGGGTCGGACGCGCGAGACACTACCGTTGATCGAATCACTGGCCCAGGGCCAGCCCATCGGCCTCGACGTGTACCCCTACACCGCAGGCTCGACGGTGCTGCGCACCGACCTGGTGGACGGTGTGATCGACATCCTGATCACTGGCAGCCAGCCCCACCCCGAGATGGTGGGCCGTTATCTCAAAGACATTGCTAGGGAATGGAACGTGACCGAGCAGGCTGCGTGTGACCGGCTGCAGCCCGGCGGCGCCTGCTACTTCCAGATGCGCGAAGACGATGTGGAGCGCGTCATTGCGCATCCGCTGGCCATGATCGGCTCAGACGGACTACCCCATGACGAGCGCCCGCACCCGCGCCTTTGGGGCGCCTTCCCGCGCGTTCTGGCGTGCTACTGGCGCGAGAAGGGTCTGCTGCGGCTGGAGGAAGCCATTCACAAAATGACCGGTCTGTCCGCCCAGCGTTTTCGCATCGGCGAGCGCGGGCGGCTGGAAGTTGGCTACATGGCGGATGTGGTGGTGTTCGACCCGACACGCGTGCGCGACACCGCGAGCTACGAAAAACCCGTGCAGTTCAGCGAAGGCATCGAACAAGTCTGGGTCAATGGTGTGCTGAGCTACACCGCCGCCGACCGCGCGACCGGAGCGCGCGCCGGACGCTTCATCCGCAGGCAGACCCAGGTCTAAACAAAGCGTCCGCGACGCCTATCGAAGACCTGCCAGGGGGATATCTCTGGATGGTCACGGCTTGACCCCGAAAGCCATGACCCACACACCGCATGCCTCCATGCTGAATGGCATGGGCTGGCGGAGACTCATCGGCCCACAAGGCATGAATCATGGCGCCACCGTCCTCGTGATGATGGCTGGCAGCGTGGTACGGAAACCTCAAGCAGTAGCCAGAGCAAGTCCATAGTCTGCACAAACAAAAACGCCCACTATTGAGTGGGCGTTTGCTGCAAGCGTATACCGCTACATATTGGTTGCGCGAGAAGGATTTGAACCTCCGACCTTTGGGTTATGAGCCCAACGAGCTACCAGACTGCTCCATCGCGCGGTAAGAAATAAATTATACCCTATTATTCAGCTGCTGCCGAATTATTTTCGGTTTCTGCAGCACGATCGACCAATTCGACCAATGCCATGGGCGCGTTGTCGCCCACGCGGAAGCCCATCTTCAGGATGCGGGTGTAACCACCAGGACGCACCTTGAAACGAGGCCCCAGGTCGTTGAACAACTTGGTCACGCTGTCACGGTCGCGCAGGCGGTTGAAAGCCAGGCGGCGGTTGGCCACGGAGTCTTCCTTGGCCAGAGTGATCATGGGCTCGATCACGCGGCGCAGTTCCTTGGCCTTGGGAACCGTGGTCTTGATGACTTCGTGCTCGATGAGCGAGTTCATCATGTTTTGCAGCATCGCGAGGCGGTGCGAGCTGGTGCGATTGAGTTTGCGAAGGCCGTGTCCGTGACGCATGGTGCTTTCTTTCTACTGTCTATGTAATTAAATCAGGCAGCCGTGTCAGGTACTGCCCGAGGCACTGTTCCTCTGACGGAACAAGACTCCCCTGAGGAGAGTCAAAAAATGAGATCCCTTTTCAGAGAGCTCATGATTATAGCTTAGCGCTTGTCCAAACCGGCTGGTGGCCAGTTTTCGAGCTTCATACCCAGCGTGAGACCACGCGAGGCAAGCACTTCCTTGATTTCGTTGAGCGACTTGCGGCCCAGGTTAGGCGTCTTGAGCAGCTCGTTCTCGGTGCGCTGGATCAGGTCACCGATGTAGTAGATGTTCTCGGCCTTCAGGCAGTTGGCGGAACGCACGGTCAACTCCAGCTCGTCCACAGGACGCAGCAGAATCGGGTCGAACGTTGCATTGCCACGTGGACCTGCAGGTGCGTCAAACGCAGCCAGCTCGCCACCTTCCAGCTGTGCGAACACAGCCAGTTGTTCCACCAAGATCTTGGCGGATGCGCGCACTGCGTCTTCCGCCGTGATGGCACCATTGGTCTCAATCTCGACAACCAGCTTGTCCAGGTCGGTACGCTGCTCCACACGGGCGCTTTCCACGGTGTAGCTCACGCGCTTCACGGGGGAGAACGAGGCGTCCAGCACGATGCGGCCGATCGACTTGGTCGATTCGTCGGCATAGCGGCGCAGGTTGCCTGGCACATAGCCACGGCCCTTTTCCACCTTGATCTGCATGTCCAACTTGCCGCCTTGCGACAGATTGGCAATCACATGGTCAGGGTTGACGATTTCCACGTCGTGGGGCGTCTGGATGTCGCGCGCGGTCACCACGCCTTCACCATCCTTGCGCAGGCTCAACGTGACTTCGTCGCGGTTGTGCAGCTTAAAGACTACGCCCTTCAAGTTCAGGAGAATGTTGACCACATCTTCTTGAACGCCGTCAATGGACGAGTACTCGTGCAGAACGCCTGCAATGGTGACTTCCGTCGCTGCGTAACCCACCATGGACGAGAGCAGGACGCGCCGGATGGCATTGCCCAGCGTGTGGCCATAGCCACGCTCGAACGGCTCCAGCGCGACCTTGGCACGGTTGTGGCCAAGCTGCTCGACATTGATCGCCTTGGGTTTCAGCAAATTGGTTTGCATTCAGACTTCCTCTCAATACCCCCAGCTCGTTACACCGGTAAGGCTGGTGAAGCGCCTAAACCGCGATGCCTCGCGGTTCAGGGACGGTTTTCTCGAAATACTCTTCTATACCGAGCGATTAGCGCGAGTACAACTCAACGATCAAGGATTCGTTGATGTCAGCACCGAACTCATCGCGGTCTGGCACCTTCTTGAAGATGCCTTCGGCCTTGTCGGCGTTCACGTCGACCCATGCAGGCATGCCCACTTGAGCTGCCAATTGCAGGGCTTCCACGATACGGGCTTGCTTCTTGGACTTTTCACGCACGGCCACCACGTCACCCGTCTTCACGAGGTACGAAGCGATGTTCACGGACTTACCGTTCACCGTGATCGCCTTGTGCGACACCAGTTGACGCGCTTCAGCGCGGGTCGAACCGAAGCCCATGCGATACACCACGTTGTCGAGACGGGATTCGAGCAGGAACAGCAGGTTTGCGCCGGTGTTGCCCTTCTTGCCTTCGGCGGCTTCGAAGTAGCGGCGGAATTGCTTTTCGAGCACGCCGTACATGCGCTTGACCTTCTGCTTTTCACGCAGTTGCAGACCGTAGTCAGAGGTACGGGCACCCGAGGTGCGGCCGTGCTGACCAGGCTTGGAGTCGAACTTGGACTTGTCTGCGATCGAGCGACGTGCGCTCTTCAGGAACAGGTCCGTGCCTTCACGGCGGGAGAGTTTGGCCTTGGGGCCGAGGTAACGTGCCACTTGAGCTTCCTTTTTGTCATCTACCGCAAACCATTGCGGGAGCCGCCTGAGGCGCTTTCGCGTTCACAGGCGGCGGTGGGCTTAGAGAGATTAGATACGACGACGCTTTTGAGGGCGGCAGCCGTTGTGTGGCACCGGGGTCACGTCGGAGATTGACGTGATGCGGATGCCCAGTGCGCCCAGAGCGCGCACCGACGATTCACGGCCAGGACCAGGGCCCTTGATTTCGACGTCAAGGTTCTTGATACCTTGATCGATGGCAGCGCGACCGGCCACTTCCGAAGCCACCTGGGCTGCGAAGGGAGTGGACTTGCGCGAGCCCTTGAAACCTTGGCCACCGGACGAAGCCCAGGACAAGGCGTTGCCTTGGCGGTCGGTGATCGTGATGATGGTGTTGTTGAACGAGGCGTGCACGTGTGCAATACCGTCCGAAACGTTCTTCCGGACTTTCTTGCGAACGCGCTGTGCCGCGTTATTGGCAGGAGACTTGGCCATGATGATCTTTCAATCTTTATTTCTTCAGTGCAGCTGCACCCTTGCGCGGACCCTTGCGAGTGCGTGCATTGGTACGGGTGCGCTGACCACGCATTGGCAGACCGCGGCGATGGCGGAAGCCCCGATAGCAGCCGATGTCCATCAAACGCTTGATGTTCATCGTGGTTTCGCGGCGCAGGTCACCTTCAATGGTGAACTGCTCGATTTGCTCGCGAATTTTTTCCAGATCGCCATCCGTCAGATCTTTGATCTTCTTGGAGTAAGCGATACCAGTTGCTTCGCAAATCTTGCGAGCGCGGGTGCGACCAATGCCAAAAATGGCGGTCAAACCGATTTCCGCGTGCTTGTGCGGCGGAATGTTAATGCCAGCGATACGTGCCATATGCGTCCTCTAATACTTTCCAATCAACCTTGGCGCTGCTTGTGACGCAGATCCGTGCAGATCACGCGCACCACACCCTTGCGGCGGATGATCTTGCAGTTGCGGCAGATTTTTTTGACCGAAGCCGAAACTCTCATTGCATTCTCCTAAAACTTTTCCATCCGTCCCGGCTGCTTCGCACGGAACACAATTTGTGCCCGCGAAAAATCGTGGGGCGCCAACTCAATCGATATCCAGTCTTTGCAAGCGGCACCGCATTGCGGCCACCGCTTTCCGTTATTCATCAACCGCCCGCGTTGCCTTTAAAGTTGGCTTTCTTGAGCAGTGATTCATACTGTTGCGACATCATGTAGTTCTGAACCTGGGCCATGAAGTCCATGGTCACCACCACGATGATCAGCAGCGAGGTCCCACCGAAGTAGAACGGAACGTTGTACTTCAAGATCAGGAATTCTGGCAGCAAGCACACGAAGGTGATGTACACAGCGCCTGCCAAAGTCAGGCGAACCAGGATCTTGTCGATGTAACGTGCGGTCTGTTCACCTGGGCGAATGCCCGGAATGAACGCACCACTCTTCTTCAGGTTATCTGCAGTTTCACGGCTGTTGAACACCAGGGCCGTGTAAAAGAAGCAGAAGAAGATGATCGCTGCGGCGTAGAACATCACATAAATGGGCTGACCAGGGGTCAGAGCACCAGAGATGTCCTTCAGCCAACGCATCGATTCACCCGCGCTGAACCAGTTCACCACCGTTGCAGGCAACAGGATGATCGACGAGGCAAAGATCGGAGGAATCACGCCAGCCATGTTCAGTTTCAGGGGCAAGTGCGACGACTGACCGCCGTACACCTTATTCCCGACCTGCCGGCGAGCGTAGTTCACCAAAATCTTCCGCTGACCACGCTCCACGAACACCACGAAGTAAGTCACCAGACCGACCACGAGGACGATGAAGATGGCAGCCAGGATGCTCATGGCGCCGGTACGAACCAACTCCAGCAACCCACCAATCGAACTTGGCAAACCAGCAGCGATACCCGCGAAAATGAGAATCGAGATACCGTTGCCCAAACCACGTTCGGTGATCTGCTCACCCAACCACATCAGGAACATCGTTCCGGCTGTCAGGCTGACTACGGCCGTCATGCGGAACCCAAAACCGGGGCTCAACACCAGGCCAGCAGAGCTTTCCAACGCGACCGCAATACCCAACGACTGGAACAGGGCCAGGCCCAACGTCCCATAGCGGGTGTATTGGGTGATCTTCCTGCGCCCGGCTTCGCCTTCCTTCTTCAACTGCTCGAACGTGGGAACCACGTAGGTCATCAGCTGCATGATGATCGAAGCCGAGATGTACGGCATGATCCCCAGAGCGAAAACCGTGAAGCGCGAAAGCGCACCACCCGAAAACATGTTGAACAGGTTCAGGATCCCGCCTTGCTGGCCGCTGAACAACTGCTGGAGTTGGGCTGGATCGATACCGGGCACGGGAATATGCGCCCCGATGCGATACACGACCAGCGCAAGCAACAGAAAAACCAGTCGACGACGCAGGTCGCCGAACTTGCCGGTCTTTGCAATTTGAGCCGCGCTAGTAGCCACAGATGCCTTCCTTCAGAACCACACTCAGGCGACGCTGCCGCCAACAGCTTCAATCGCTGCCTTGGCACCAGCCGTAGCGCCCACACCATTGAGCTTGACAGCCTTGGTCAGGGAACCGCTCTTGATGACCTTGACCACCTTGGCCAGTTCACCAATCACGCCAGCTTGCTTGAGCGCCAGAACGTCGACTTCGGCCAGACCGAGTTGATCGAGAGCCGTCAGCGTCACTTCTGCATTGAACTTGAGCAGGTGCGACTTGAAGCCGCGCTTGGGCAAGCGACGTTGCAGAGGCATTTGACCGCCTTCGAAGCCGACCTTGTGGTAGCCACCGGAGCGGGACTTCTGACCCTTGTGACCACGGCCAGCGGTCTTGCCCAGGCCAGAGCCGATACCACGGCCTACGCGGCGCTTGGCATGCTTGGCGCCGTCTGCGGGCTTGATGCTATTGAGTTCCATGATCTATCTCTCAGAGGACTTTGACCAGATAGCTGATCTTGTTAATCATGCCGCGCACTTCGGGCGTGTCCTGCAGCTCGCTCACGCTATTGAGCTTGCGCAGACCCAGGCCGCGAACGGTGGCGCGGTGCGATTCCTTGGTGCCAATCGGGCTGCGCACCAGTTGAATCTTGACGGTTTGTTGCGTAGTCATAGTCAACTTCCAATCAGGCGAAGATGTCTTCAACCGCTTTGCCACGCTTGGCAGCCACTTGCGAAGGCGTCGTGGAATTCACCAGAGCGTCGAAAGTAGCGCGAACCATGTTGTACGGGTTGGAAGAACCATGGCTCTTGGCCACGATGTCGGTCACGCCCAGCACTTCAAAGACTGCACGCATAGGACCGCCAGCGATGATACCGGTACCCTTGGGAGCGGGAGCCATCATCACAACAGCAGCGCCATGGTGGCCCGTGACGTTGTGGTGGATGGTGCCGTTCTTCAGCGAAACCTTGACCATGTTGCGACGGGCTTCTTCCATTGCCTTCTGCACCGCAGCAGGCACTTCCTTGGACTTGCCCTTGCCCATGCCAACGCGGCCGTCACCGTCGCCAACCACCGTCAGAGCGGCGAAACCGAGAATACGGCCACCCTTCACGACTTTGGTCACGCGGTTGACCGCGATCATTTTTTCGCGCAGACCGTCGTCCTGACCTTCGCTCTGCACTTTGGGTTGAAATTTAGCCATTTTTTATTCCGCTCCGCTTAGAACTGCAAGCCAGCTTCACGGGCTGCGTCGGCCAGGGCCTTAACGCGACCGTGGTAGGCAAAGCCTGCGCGATCAAATGCAACCTTCTCGACGCCCGCTGCCTTCGCCTTTTCAGCGATGCGCTTGCCGATGATCTGGGCTGCAGCGGCATTGCCACCCTTGCCCGAGCCGCCGAGCGACTTGCGCACGTCGGCTTCTGCCGTCGATGCACTTGCCAGCACCTTGCTGCCGTCGCCGGAGATCACACTGGCGTAGATATGGAGGTTCGTACGGTTCACGGTGAGACGGGCCACGCCTTGCTGTGCAATGCGGATGCGGGTCTGGCGCGAACGACGAAGACGCTGCTCTTTCTTGGTCAACATGTTGCAGCTCCTTATTTCTTCTTGGTCTCTTTGATCGTGATCTTTTCGTCCGAATAACGGATGCCCTTGCCCTTGTAAGGCTCGGGAGGACGAACGGCACGAATCTCGGCAGCGATCTGACCGACGCGCTGGCGATCGGCACCCTTGATCACCACTTCCGTGGGTGTAGGGGTGGCAACCGTGATGCCGGCGGGCATTTCGATGTTGACCGGGTGCGAATAGCCGACAGCGAGGTTCAGCTTGGCGCCAGAGGCCGCAGCCTTGTAACCCACACCAACCAGGCTCAGCTTCTTTTCAAAGCCCTTGCTGACACCGACCACCATGTTGTTGACCAACTGGCGAATCGTGCCGCTCATGGCGTTTGCTTCGCGGGACTCATTGGCAGGCTCAAAGCTGAGCTTGCCGTCGTTGCTCGACACCTTCACCAGCACGTTTTGTGCAAGCGACAGGGTGCCACCAGAACCCTTGACGGAGATCTGGTCTTGTTTCACGGACACATCCACACCTGCGGGGATGGTCACGGGCATTTTTCCTACTCGGGACATTTCAGTTTCTCCTCAATGCCGCGGGTTAGGCCACATAGCAGAGCACTTCGCCACCGACACCGGTAGCACGCGCCTTGCGATCGGTCATCACGCCCTTGGGCGTCGTGACAATTGCCACACCCAGACCGTTCATGACTTGTGGAATGGAATCACGGCCTTTGTAGACACGCAGACCAGGGCGGCTGACGCGCTCGATGCGCTCAATCACGGGGCGGCCTGCGTAGTACTTCAGGGCAATTTCGAGTTCCGACTTGCCAGCTTCGGTTTTCACCTGGAAGCCGTCGATATAACCTTCGTCCTTCAGCACCTGGGCGATGGCGATCTTCACTTTGGAAGAAGGCACCAGAACCGTGGCCTTGGAGACCATCTGTGCATTACGGATGCGGGTCAGCAAGTCAGCGATGGGATCACTCATGCTCATGTTTAATCTCTCCTGCCTGCTTACCAGCTGGCCTTGGTGACACCGGGGATGTCGCCTGCAAAAGCCAGTTCGCGGATCTTGGCGCGAGCCAGACCGAATTGACGGAAGGTGCCACGTGGACGACCGGTGATTTCGCAACGGTTGCGCTGGCGCGTGGGATTGGCATTGCGAGGAAGCTTCTGCAGGCCGAGACGGGCCGCATCACGCTCTTCATCACTACGCTTGGCATCGCCAGCGATTGCCTTCAGTTCCGCATATTTCGTTGCGTACTTGGCTGCCAGTTTTTCGCGCTTCAGTTCGCGCTGGATCAAAGCTACTTTAGCCATGCTTCGCCTCAGTTCTTGAACGGGAAACGGAAACCAGCGAGAAGCGCCTTGGCTTCTTCGTCGGAGCTGGCCGTCGTGGTGATGCTGATATTGAGACCGCGCAAGGCGTCAACCTTGTCGTACTCGATTTCAGGGAAAATGATCTGTTCCTTGACGCCGATGTTGTAGTTGCCACGGCCGTCGAAAGCACGACCGGAGATACCACGGAAGTCACGGACGCGGGGCAGTGCCACGGTCACGAAACGGTCCAGGAACTCATACATCTGCACGCCGCGCAGCGTGACCATGCAACCGATGGCCTGGCCTTCGCGGATCTTGAAACCGGCGATAGCCTTCTTGGCCTTGGTCACCACAGGCTTCTGACCAGCGATCTTGGTCAGATCAGCCACAGCGTTGTCCATCACCTTCTTGTCCGAGACTGCTTCGCTCACGCCCATGTTCAGCGTGATCTTGGTCAGACGAGGAACCTGCATCGGCGAGGTGTAACCGAACTGCTTGATCAGCTCGGGGGCGATCTTGTCGCGGTAAATTTCTTGGAGTCGTGCCATGTTTACCCCTTAGGCCGCCTTGATTTCAGCGCCGCTGGACTTGAACACGCGAACGCGTGAACCGTCAGCCTGCACCTTGATGCCCACGCGATCAGCCTTGCCGGTGGCGGCATTGAAGATGGCCACGTTGGACTGGTGAATAGGCATTGCCTTTTCGATGATGCCGCCAGTCGTGCCCTTCATGGGGTTTGGCTTGGCGTGCTTCTTGACCAGGTTGATACCGTCGATGACGAGGTGGGAATCATCCTTGCGCAGCGACACCGTGCCACGCTTGCCCTTGTCACGGCCGGTCAGCACGATGACTTCGTCGCCCTTGCGAATCTTGTTCATGGCGCGTCCTTAGAGAACTTCAGGAGCCAGGGACACGATCTTCATGAACTTCTCGGTACGCAGTTCACGCGTCACGGGTCCAAAGATGCGGGTGCCGATGGGCTCCAACTTTGCATTCAGCAACACTGCAGCGTTGCCATCGAATTTGACGAGCGAGCCATCGCCACGACGAATACCTTTCGCCGTACGGACGACCACCGCACTGTAAACCTCGCCTTTTTTGACGCGGCCACGTGGAGCAGCTTCCTTGATGCTCACCTTGATGATGTCACCAACGCTTGCATAGCGACGCTTGGAACCACCCAGCACCTTGATGCAAAGGACGGACTTAGCGCCGGTATTGTCGGCAACCTCTAACCGAGATTCTGTCTGGATCATTTCAATATTCCCAACTTGCACCAGAAGACAACAGCCCCAGAGAACTTCTCAAGGGCTGCAGATCAGCCAGTCAGTCTTGGGCCCGTCGTCCGCACCGCAAACCATTTGCAGCACTTCCCGCTGGGCAGAAACTTCACGCTTTGAACGCGAAGCCCTCGATTATGGCAAGTGACTTCCGCAAAGTCAAGCACTCCATCACGAAGGAATGTGCAAATACTGCTGCGCCAGTGCCAAAAAGGCATCCAGCTGAGGATCTGCGTCTAGCTCCTCGCGCAGGATGGCCGCCACCGCTGGGGCCAGTTCGACGGCCTTGCGCGCATCCAAAAACAGCAGCCGAGAGCGGCGGGCCAGCACATCCTCCACGGTGCATGCGTATTCATGCCGCGCTGCAAAGCGCACCATGGCCTCCGTCAGGCCTGCGCCCAAGTCCACTTGCGCCCCGGCGATGCCAAGAACAGCAGCCGCTTCGCTGCCATAGGAGTGCAGGCCCTGAACATCGCTGATGCGGTGCCGCACTGGCCCCTCTGGGGCGCCCACCAAAGGCAGGTGATTGGTCGCGCCGGCCGGTTTTTCAGGGAGCAAACCCGTGGTGAAGCATTTTTGCAACACATCTTCAGCCATGGCCCGGTAGGTTGTCCATTTGCCGCCCGTCACAGTGATCAGGCCGCTGCGACTGGCCAGCACCGTGTGTTCGCGGCTGATTTTTTTGGTGTTGTCGCCGTCATCGTCCTGCGGCTTCACCAGGGGGCGCAAACCCACCCAGATACTGCGGATGTCTTCGACCTTGGGCGCGCGGGTGAGATAGCGGGCAGATTCCTCCAGGATGAACCGGACTTCCTCGCGGAAAGGCTCTGGCTCCCGCACGATGTCTTGGCGCGGACTGTCGGTTGTGCCCAGGATGAGCTTGCCAAGCCATGGCACCGCGAACAAAACCCGGCCGTCAGCCGTCTTGGGCACCATCAACGCGTGGTCAGAAGGCAAAAACTCGCGGTCCACCACGATGTGCACCCCCTGACTGGGCGCCACGATAGGCTTGACGGGGCGACCGATCGCCTCGCCATCCATCTGGCGCAGGGTGTCCACCCACACGCCGGTCGCGTTCACCACCGTGCGCGCACGGACCGTGAACTGCTGCTCCGTGGCGGCATCCTCACACACAAAACCAGCCACCTTGCCCGCTTCATCATGAATAAGGGCACGCGCGGGGCAGTAGTTGATCACCAGCGCCCCCAGGCTGGCCGCCGTACGCGCCAGAGCCAAGGCCAGCCGGGCATCGTCGAACTGCCCGTCCCAATACTTCACGCCGCCCTTGAGCCCCTCGGCACGGGCCGTCGGCAGGCATTCGAGGGTGCGGGCACGCCCCAGAAACTCGGTAGACCCCAGCCCGGCCTTGCCCGCCAGGGCGTCGTACATCATGAGCCCGATGCCATAGAAAGGCGTCTCCCAGAATCGGTACGACGGCATCACGAACGGCAAGGGCTGCGCCAGATGGGGCGCGTTGTGCAGCAAGGTGGTGCGCTCGTGCAGCGCCTCGCGCACCAGCGCAATATTGCCCTGCGCCAGGTAGCGGACACCGCCGTGCACCAGCTTGGTGGCGCGCGATGAAGTCCCCTTGGCAAAATCATGCGAATCCACCAGCACCACGCTAAAGCCGCGCGCTGCCGCATCCAGCGCAACCCCGAGCCCCGTCGCTCCCCCGCCGATCACGGCAAGGTCATAGTGGTGCGGCTGGGCCAGACGAGCCAACAGGTCGGCGCGTCGCGTAGGCAGGGGGGCGGAAGCTGTGGTCATGGGGGTGATTGTCCATGGGTGGAGCAGAAACCAAGGGTTTACCCTTTAATTCTTGGTGCATCCAAAGTGAATACCGCCGCCCCTGGCACAAAAACCGAAGAGGGCGGCATGGAGCGAAAAAGGCAGCCAGAGACCTTGTGAGCTCTGGCTGCCAACGGGTTGTCAAAACACGGTGATCACGGAATCAACGCGTCTTGCCGTCCTTCCAAGCCTGCAGCAGCTTGTCATAGGCGATGGTTTCGCCCCTGGGCTTTTCGTTGGCCAGCTTCTTCCAGGGGGCCTGCTTGTCGCTCAGCCACTTGTTGGGGTCTTCTTTCTTGTTGAGCTTGGGCGCGCAGTGGGCCATGCCCGCACGCTCCAGGCGCGCCATCACCTGGTCCATCTCGTCGGCCAGGGTGTCCATGGCGCCTTGCGGAGTCTTTTCACCCGTCACAGCCTGGGCCACGTTCTTCCACCACAGTTGGGCCAGCTTAGGGTAGTCGGGCACGTTGGTGCCGGTGGGCGACCATGCCACGCGGGCGGGGCTGCGGTAGAACTCGACCAAACCGCCCAGCTTGGGGGCCATGTCGGTCATGGCCTTGGACTGGATGTCGCTTTCGCGGATCGGGGTCAGGCCGACGATGGTCTTCTTGAGCGACGTGGTCTTGGCCGTCACGAATTGCGCATACAGCCAGGCGGCGGCCGTCTTGTTCGCGTCGTGGTTCTTGAAGAAGGTCCACGAGCCCACGTCCTGGTAGCCGTTTTGCATGCCCTGCTTCCAATACGGGCCGTTGGGGCCGGGGGCCATGCGCCACTTGGGCGTGCCGTCGGCGTTCACCACGGGCAGACCGGGCTTGGTCATGTCGGCCGTAAAGGCGGTGTACCAGAAGATCTGCTGTGCGATCTGGCCCTGGGCGGGCACGGGGCCGGCTTCACCGAAGGTCATGCCCGTGGCTTCCTTGGGCGCGTACTTCTTCATCCAGTCCACGTACTTGGTGAGGGCGTAGACGGCGGCAGGCGAATTGGTGGCGCCGCCACGGGCCACCGAGGCGCCAACGGGCGTGCACTTGTCGTCGGCCACGCGGATGCCCCACTCGTCGATCGGCAGGCCGTTGGGCGCGCCGATGTCAGCCGTACCCGCCATGGACAGCCAGGCATCGGTGAAGCGCCAGCCCAGCGATGGGTCCTTCTTGCCGTAGTCCATGTGGCCATAGATGGCCTTGCCGTCGATGGTCTTCACGTCGTTGGTGAAGAACTCGGCGATGTCTTCGTAGGCGCTCCAGTTCAGCGGCACACCCAGGTCGTAGCCGTACTTGGCCTTGAACTTGTCTTTGATGTCCTTGCGGTCGAACAGGTCGGCGCGGAACCAATACAGGTTGGCGAACTGCTGGTCGGGCAGTTGGTAGAGCTTGCCATCGGGGCCAGTGGTGAACTTGGTGCCGATGTAGTCCTTCAGGTCGATGCCGGGGTTGGTCCACTCCTTGCCTGCGCCGCCCATGTAGTCGGTCAGGCTCATGATCTTGCCGTAGCGGTAGTGCGTGCCGATGAGGTCGGAGTCAGAAATCCAGCCGTCATAGATCGACTTGCCCGACTGCATGGAGGTCTGCAGCTTCTCGACCACGTCGCCTTCCTGGATCAGGTCGTGCTTCACCTTGATGCCGGTGATTTCCTCAAACGCCTTGGCCAGCGTTTTGGATTCGTACTCGTGGGTGGTGATGGTTTCGGACACCACAGAGATCTCCTTCACGCCCTTGGCCTGGAGCTTCTTGGCGGCATCGATGAACCACTTCATCTCGGCCATCTGCTGGTCCTTGCTCAGCGTGGACGGCTGGAATTCGCTGTCGATCCACTTCTTGGCCTCGGCCTCGCCGGCCCATGCGGCCTGTCCGATCGCCAGAGCCGCGGCGGCGAAAGCGATCGCCTTGAACTGCACCTTCATTGCTGTCTCCTCTCAGATTGAGACCCCCATTGGTAGAGCGACACCAGCCCAGGGGGGAACCAGGCCAGGCCTATGAAGCCATCAAAAACAGTAGCTGCTAGCGCTTGTTAAACAATGGTTTGATAATCTTTTTGCATTGAAAGCGCCATGTATCAAACGCAAGCAGCTATCTTTTTCATATCACCCCTTGCGCAGGATCAACGCCAGGAGCGCCATCGACAACACAAAACTGATCCAAACCGATGGCTCGTTTTGCAGGCTGAACCACTGGGCCAGCTTGCCGCTGATGCCTACAAAAATCAGGTTCACATAGGCCGCCGACAGCAAGCCAATGAAGAGTCGGTCACCGCGTGTGGTCTCTAGTGGCAAAAAGCCCTTGCGCATGACCGTGGGCGACTTGAGCTCCCACACCGTCATAACCACCAGCATCAGCACGATGCAGATAAAAAACACGGCCACCGGCAATGTCCAGGCCATCCAGTCAAACATGGCGCATCCTCCTCAAACACGGCCCATCGCGAATCCCTTCGCGATGTAGTGCCGAACAAACCAGATCACGATGGCGCCCGGCACGATGGTCAGCACGCCAGCAGCGGCCAGCGTGGCCCAGTCCATGCCCGAGGCGCTCACGGTGCGCGTCATGGTCGCCACGATGGGCTTGGCATTCACGCTGGTCAGCGTGCGCGCCAGCAGAAGCTCGACCCAGCTGAACATGAAGCAAAAGAACGCCGCCACACCCACACCTGCCTTGATCAGCGGCAGGAAGATCGCTACGAAGAAGCGCGGAAAGCTGTAGCCGTCGATGTAGGCCGTCTCGTCGATCTCGCGCGGGATGCCGCTCATGAAGCCTTCCAGAATCCACACCGCCAACGGCACGTTGAACAGCAGGTGCGCCAACGCCACGGCAATGTGCGTGTCCATGAGCCCCACGGTGGTGTAGAGCTGAAAGAACGGCAGCAAAAACACGGCGGGCGGCGTCATGCGGTTGGTCAGCAGCCAGAAGAACACATGCTTGTCGCCCAGAAACTGGTAGCGGCTGAACGCGTAGGCCGCAGGCAGCGCCACGGTGAGCGAGATCACCGTGTTGATCGCCACGTAGATCAGGCTGTTGATGTAGCCCGAGTACCACGACGGATCGGTGAAGATGGTTTTGTAGTTGGCCCAGGTGAAATGCTGCGGAAAGAACGAGAAGCTCGACAGAATTTCTTCGTTCGTCTTGAAGCTCATGTTGACCATCCAGTAGATGGGCAGCAATGCAAACACCAGGTACGCGATCAGGAACAGCGTGCGCTTTTGGAAGCGTTTTTCACTCATGGCCGGCCCCTTCGTTGCTGGCGGTGCCCACGCGCTGCATCCAGTTGTAGAGGATGAAACACAGCAGCAGGATGATGAAGAAATAGATCAGCGAGAAGGCTGCGGCAGGGCCCAGATCGAACTGGCCGACCGCCTTCGTCGTGAGGTACTGCGACAGGAACGTGGTCGCATTGCCCGGCCCGCCGCCCGTGAGCACAAAGGGTTCGGTGTAGATCATGAAGCTGTCCATGAAGCGCAGCAGCACCGCGATCATCAGCACGCCGCGCATCTTGGGCAGCTGGATATAGCGAAACACCGCGAACTTGCTCGCACCATCGATGCGGGCGGCCTGGTAGTAGGCGTCGGGGATGGAGCGCAACCCCGCAAAGGCCAGCAGCGCGACCAGCGGCGTCCAGTGCCACACGTCCATCAGCAGCACCGTGAGCCAGGCCTGCGTGGCATTGCCGGTGTAGCTGTATTCGATGCCCATCTCCTGCAGCATGCGGCCCATCAGGCCGATATCGGCCCGGCCGTAAATCTGCCAGATGGTGCCCACCACGTTCCATGGGATCAACAGCGACAGCGCCACCACCACCAGCACGGCGGACGACTTCCAGCCCTGCGCAGGCATGGACAGCGCCAGCAAGATGCCCAGCGGGATCTCCACCGCCAGCACGGCCAGCGAGAAGGTGAGCTGGCGCCACAGTGCCGCGTGCAGTTCTTCGTCGCGCATCATGGCGGAAAACCACTCGGTGCCGACGAAGACGCGGCGCTCGGGCGAGATGATGTCCTGCACCGAGTAGTTGACCACCGTCATCAGCGGCAGGATGGCCGAGAAGGCCACGCACAAAATCACGGGCAGGATCAGGAACCAGGCTTTCTGGTTCACCGGTTTGGTGGTTGCGCTCATGCCAGCAACTCCTCATTCTTGTAAAAGCAGGTGTGGCTGCCCAGCACCTGCAGCCAGACCGTGTCGCCCGCCGAAGGCAGGCGCGTTTCAGGGGTAAAACGCGCCTTGAGCGTGTGTTCACCCACCTTGGCGGTCAGCATCAGGTAGGTGCCGATGTCCTGCACCTGCAACACCGTGCAGGCAATGGCCCCCGGCTGTTCGGCCGATGCCAGCGCCAGATACTCCGGCCGCACCCCCACTTGCAACGGACCCGCTGGCAAGGCGCGCTCTGCGGGTGCCAACACACGGTGGCCCGCGATGCTGAGATGCCCGCCATCCGCCTGCGCAGGCAAAAAATTCATGCCCGGCGAGCCGATGAAGTGGCCCACGAACACATGCTGGGGCCGCTCGAACAGCGCATCGGCCGAGCCCACCTGCACGACACGGCCACGCGTCATCACCACCACCTGGTCGGCAAAGGTCAGCGCCTCCACCTGGTCGTGGGTCACGTAGATCAGCGTGAGCTTGAGTTCGTGGTGAATCTGCTTGAGCTTGCGCCGCAATTGCCACTTGAGGTGCGGGTCGATCACGGTGAGCGGCTCGTCGAACAGCACCGCCGCCACGTCGGCGCGCACCAGGCCCCGGCCCAGCGATATCTTTTGCTTGGCGTCAGCCGCCAGGCCCGCCGCGCGCTGGTTGAGCTGGCCGCTCATCTCCAGCATCTCGGCAATCACGCCCACGCGCTGCTTGATCTGGTCCTCAGGCACCTTGCGGTTGCGCAGCGGGAACGCCAGGTTCTCGGCCACCGTCATGGTGTCGTAGATCACGGGGAACTGGAACACCTGCGCAATGTTGCGTTCCTGCGGGCTGGCGCGCGTCACGTCGCGGCCATCAAACAGCACCTTGCCATGCGAGGGCACGAGCAGCCCCGACATGATATTGAGCATGGTGGTCTTGCCACAGCCCGAGGGGCCGAGCAGCGCATAGGCACCACCGTCCTCGAACTCCATCTTCAGAGGCAGCAGCGCGTAGTCGCTGTCCTGCTGCGGGTTCGGCTTGTACGAATGCGCCAAGTCCAGGCTGATGCGGGCCATCTCAGCGCCCTCCTTGTACGGTGAGGTGTCGCACGGGTGCCCAAGCCAGCCGGCCATCGGCACCAAACACATAGGCCTGGGCCGGGTCCAGATGCAGCGTAAGGGCCGCCCCCAATTCAAAGTAATGCACCCCGGTGAGCTGCGCCACCAGATCACCCCAAGGCGTGGAGGCATGCACAAAGGTGTCGGAGCCCGAAATCTCGGCCAGCTCCACCACACCGGCCACACTCACATCGCCGGGGCGCGCCTGCACGCGCAGCGCGCTGGCACGCACGCCCACCGTCAGCCCGCCCGTCGCTACCACACCCTGCGGCAGGGGGAGCGTCAGCTCTGCGCCCCCTTGCAGGCGCACGCCCTGTGCAGTGGCCGAAGCCGCCACCAGGTTCATCGGTGGGTCGCTAAAGGCGCGCGCCACCCGCAGCGAGTTGGGCGCATGGAACACCTCGGCCGTAGGGCCGTACTGCAGCAACTGGCCTTCGTCCAGCACCGCCGTGTAACCACCCAACAGCAGGGCCTCGGCTGGCTCGGTGGTCGCATACACCACGGTGGATTGGCCGACGGCGAACAATTGGGTCAATTCCTCGCGCAACTCCTCGCGCAGCTTGTAGTCCAGGTTCACCAGGGGTTCGTCCAGCAGCATCAGCGGCGCGCCCTTGGCCAAGGCACGCGCCAGGGCCACGCGCTGCTGCTGCCCGCCCGATAGCTCTGCGGGATAGCGGTCCAGGAACATGTCGATGTGCAAGCGGCTGGCGATCTCACGCACCCGGGCGTCAATGTTCTTTTCGCCGCGCAGCTTCAGGGGCGACGCAATATTGGCCGCCACCTTCATCGAGGGGTAGTTGATGAACTGTTGGTACACCATGGCCACGTTGCGATCGCGCACGGGCATGCCAGTCACGTCGACACCGTCCACCATGACCCGGCCGGCGGAGGGCGTATCCAGCCCGGCCATGATGCGCATGAGGCTGGTCTTGCCCGCCTGCGTGGCGCCCAGCAATACCGTCACGGCACCGCTCTGGAGCGCCAGACTCATGTCATACAGCCAGGTCTGCGCCCCCACCTTCTTGCTGATGCTGTCCAATGCCAGCTGCATCACGCAACCTTTCGTTTGTCACCCCGAAGGGGCTCGTGAATCCTGCGCCGCTGCGGTTTTAGCCGCAGCAGGCCCTCTCGCTTTTCGATTGCGTTCATTTTTGTTCGTTTTTGATCATATTAAATCAAGGTTTACCCTTAACAGGTTCCTTTTTGTTCGATTTAAAGTATCTATCACCCCCTGTTTTCCAAAATCGCGTGAATACGAACCCCCGACAACTGCTGCTTCTTGAAGAAGTCCGCGCACGCAAGTCCGCCACGGTGGAGCAACTCGCTGACACCCTGGGCGTGACGCTGCAGACCGTGCGCCGCGACGTGCAGCGCCTGGCCGAGTCCGGCCTGCTCACGCGTTTTCACGGCGGCGTGCGTGTGCCCAGCTCCACGGTGGAGAACATTGCCCACACCCAACGCGAAACGCTCAATGCCGAAGGCAAGGCGCGCATTGCGCGCGCCGTGGCAAATCAAGTGCCCAACGACTGTTCGCTGATCCTGAACATCGGCACCACCACCGAAGCCATCGCCAAGGCGCTGCTGCACCACCGCGGCCTGCGCGTGATCACCAACAACCTGAACGTGGCCGCCATCCTGAGCAGCAACCCCGATTGCGAGGTGATCGTGGCCGGCGGCGTGGTGCGCACGCGCGACCGGGGCATCGTGGGCGAGGCAGCGGTGGACTTCATCCGCCAGTTCCGGGTAGACATCGCGCTCATCGGCATCTCGGGCGTCGAGACCGATGGCTCGCTGCGCGACTTCGACTACCGCGAGGTAAAAGTGGCGCAAACCATCATCGAACAATCGCGCGAAGTCTGGCTGGCCGCCGACCACAGCAAGTTCAACCGCCCGGCCATGGTGCAACTGGCCACGCTGGCGCAGATCGACCGCCTGTTCACCGATGCACCGCCGCCCGAGCCCTTCCCCGCCCTGCTGCAGGATGCCGAGGTGATCTGCACCGTGGCGGCCTGACCCCTTGATACCTTCTCACCATGACCTACCTGCTCGCACTCGACCAAGGCACCTCCAGCTCCCGCAGCATCGTTTTTGACGAAAGCGGCCACATCGTGGCCCAGGCACAACGGGAGCTGCCGCAGATCTACCCCCAGCCCGGCTGGGTGGAGCATGACCCGATGGAGATCTGGCGCACCCAGTTAGCCACCGCACGCGATGCGCTGTCCAAGGCGGGCATCGCCGCGAATGCCGTGCGCGCGGTGGGCATCACCAACCAGCGCGAAACCACGGTGCTGTGGAACCGCAAGACCGGCCAGCCCGTGCACCACGCCATCGTCTGGCAAGACCGGCGCGCCGAGCCCGCCTGCGCCCAACTGCGCGAACAAGGCCACGCGCCCACCATCCAGGCCAAGACGGGCCTGTTGGTGGACGCCTACTTCTCGGGCACCAAGCTGCAGTGGCTGCTGGACCACGTGCCCGGCGCGCGCGATGCGGCCGAGCGCGGCGAGCTGGCCTTTGGCACGGTGGACAGCTGGCTGATGTGGAAGCTCACCCACGGCCAGGTGCATGTGACGGACGTGAGCAACGCCTCGCGCACCATGCTGTTCAACGTGCACACCAACCAGTGGGACGACGATCTGCTGGCGTTGCTGCGCATCCCCAAGGCGCTGATGCCCGAGGTGCTGCCATCAAGCGCGCACTTCGGCGACATAGCCCCTGACCTTCTGGGCCACAGCATCCGCATCGGTGGCGTGGCGGGCGACCAGCAAAGCGCCCTGTTCGGCCAGGCCTGCTTCACGGCGGGCATGGCCAAGAACACCTACGGCACGGGTTGCTTCATGCTCATGCACACGGGCACCACGTTCCAGACCAGCCAGAACGGTTTGCTCACCACCAGCGCGGCGCAGACCAGCACGCAGACCGAGTTCGCCATGGAAGGCAGCGTCTTCGTGGGCGGCGCGGTGGTGCAGTGGCTGCGCGACGGCCTGCGCGCCATCTCCACCAGCGGCGAGGTTGAATCGCTCGCGCAAAGCGTGCCCGACTCGGGCGGCGTGATGATGGTGCCCGCCTTCACAGGCCTGGGCGCACCCTACTGGCAGCCCGACGCGCGCGGCACCATCACGGGCCTCACACGCGGCTCCACCCTGGGCCACATCGCCCGCGCAGCGCTCGAAAGCATTGCCTACCAAAGCGCCGCTCTGCTCCTGGCCATGAGCCGCGACGCCGTGGCCGCTGGCGGCGCCCCGGTGAGCGAGTTGCGCGTAGACGGCGGCGCCAGCATCAACGACCTGCTGATGCAGTTCCAGGCCGACCTGCTGGGCATTCCAGTGGTGCGCCCGGCGGTCATCGAGACCACGGCGCTAGGCGCGGCGTACCTGGCGGGCCTGTCGAGCGGCGTGTATGCCAGCACCAGCGAGTTGTCGCACCTGTGGCGCGCCGACCGGCGCTTCGTGCCCACGCTCAGCAACGCGCGCGCGCAAGAGCTCATGGCCCGCTGGGAGCACGCCGTGCGGCAAGCCACCGCAGCCTAGCGCAGCGCGCCATGGTCTGGCGGCGCTACCATCGTGGCCCTTGTTTGCCACTTTGCCTGCACACACCATCATGAGCCAGACCACCGCCTCCCCTGCCCTTCCCGTGATCGCCTTCATCGGCGGCGGCAACATGGCCAGCGCCATCATTGGCGGGCTGATCCACCAGGGCCACCCCGCCAGCCAGATCGAGGTGGTCGAGCCCTGGGCCGAGGCCCGCGAGGCGCTGCGCAAGAATCACGGGATCGAGGCCCAGCCCGAAGCAGGCCCTGCCCTGCAGCGCGCCGACATCGTGGTGTGGGCCGTCAAGCCCCAGACCTTCAAAGACGCAGCCGCGCAGGCCAAGGCCCACACCCAGCACGCCCTGCACCTGAGCGTGGCGGCGGGCATCCGCTCGGACAGCATCGCCCAGTGGCTGGGCACCGAGCGCATCGTGCGCACCATGCCCAACACACCCGCCCTGGTGGGCAAGGGCATGAGCGCTCTGTACGCCCGCCCCGCAGTGGGCGCAGCCGAGCGTGCACAGATCGAGGCCATCATGGCGTCCACCGGCGATTTCCTGTGGGTGACCAGCGAAAAGCAGCTCGACGCCGTGACCGCACTCTCAGGCTCGGGTCCAGCCTATGTCTTTTACTTCCTCGAAGCCATGACACGCGCTGGCACCGGCATGGGGCTGACCCAGCAGCAGGCCCACCAATTGGCCGTGGGCACCTTCGTGGGCGCCTCGGAGCTGGCCCGCCGCTCCGACGAACCCCCGGCCGTGCTGCGCCAGCGCGTCACGTCCAAGGGCGGCACCACCTATGCGGCCCTGCAGTCGATGGAGGCAGATGGAGTGAGCGCCGCCTTCGAGCGCGCCATGGAGGCAGCCCGCCACCGGGCTGATGAACTGGGCGAGGAGTTTGGGGGGTAAACGCTGAGGCGCTGGGGTTGACTCCTTAGCCGCGAACACGGGGGCGGTATCTCGTCCCCAGCCATGCCACCAAAACCGCCATCAGGGCCAACGCCCATGGGTTGTTGACAGGGATGCCTACTGCATCAGCCCCCACTGCAGCGAGTGCTGGCACGAAGGGGTCGCGGATGCGGCCCGTCGCAGGGTCGGAATCTCCCACGCCGTTGTCCGTCACGGTGTAGACCACTGTTCGGCGGTCAGTGCTGAGGGTGGCGCCCGACCAGGCAAACCAGGTGGACGTGGGCGCACCCGCGGTGGCGGGACCGAACTTCCAGAACTGGACTCCGGCAGGCAGGGGGTCGGGATAGACCAGCGTGATGGTGGCACCGCCCGAACAACCCGTGGCCAGAAACTCGAAACCGCCATGGGGCAGCGAGCGACCTGCAGGGGCGCTGCTGGGTGTCATGAAGCTGGTGTTACTGGGGTTCAGCGTACAGCTGGCCCCACCGCCCGACAGCGTGGCCATGGCTGTTCCCGTCATGCCAGCCACCGAGCCTGATGCCGACACCTGCGCGCTGATGGCGAAGGTGCGGCTGACCTGCGCAGCTGCCAGATAGCTGCCGTTGCCCGCCTGGTCGGCATTGATGGTGCAATTACCCGCGGTCACGAAGGTCAGCGCGCCGATGCTGGTGATGGTGCAAACACCAGTGGTGGACGATGTGAACGTCGGGGTCAGGCCGGAGTCGGATGTGGCCGTGAGGGTGGGCGGTGTGGCGAAGCTCTGCGTCCCAGGATTGTTGAAAGTGATGGTCTGGGTGGCCTTGGGTGTAACGGAGTTGGAGGCAGCCGAGGCCGGGCCGGTGCCTGCGGCGTTGTCTGCCGTTACGGTGAAGGTATAGGCCTGGCCATTGGTCAGCCCCGTGACGACGATGGGTGACGACGCGCCGTTGACCGGAGCAACATCCGCCGGGTTCACGGTCACCGTGTAACCCGTGATGGAGGAGCCGCCGTTGCTTGCGGGCGCAGTGAACGCCACGGAGGCCTGGGTATCGCCCGCCGTGGCCACGGGTGACGTAGGTGCGCCCGGAACGACCGGACTCACCGTGAACGAACGCGAGACCTGGGGAGCTGGCAAAAAGTTGCTATTGCCCGCCTGGTCGGCGTTGATGGTGCAGGTGCCCGCCGTGACAAAGGTCAGCGTCCCACCGGAGGTGATGGTGCAGACCCCTGTAGTGGACGAGGTGAAGGTCACCGTCAAGCCCGATGTGGACGACGCGCCACCGCCGAGAGCAGACAGATTGGGACTCGTTCCGTAGCTTTGCGCGCCAGGGTTGGCGAAGGTGATGGTTTGTGGCGATGCTGGTGTCACCGAATTGGATGCTGCCGACGCCGCCCCCGTCCCCGCGCTGTTGGTGGCGGTGACGGTGAATGTGTAGGAAACCCCATTGGTCAACCCGGTCACGGTGACTGGCGAACTGGAGCCGGTCGCGGTGGCCCCGCCCGGATTGGCGGTGACGGTGTAGCCCGACGCGATGATGGGCGAGCCACCGGTGCTGGCCGGCGCCGAAAACGCGACCGTCGCCTGCGTGTCGCCCGCCGTGGCCGTGCCGATGGTGGGCGCGCCGGGTGCGACGGCGTTCACGGCGAAGGTGCGCGTGACGGTGGGTGCTGCGTTCCAGGCGACGTTGCCCGCTTGGTCGGCATCGATGGTGCAAGAGCCCGCCGTGACGAAGGTGAGCGCGCCGCCGCTGGTGGTGGTGCAGACCCCGGTGGTCGATGAGGTGAAGGTCACCGTCAGCGCCGAACTGGCGGATGCGCTGAGGGTCGGGCTGGTGCCGTAGTTCTGCGCGCCGGGGTTGGCGAAGGTGATGGTCTGGTTGCCCTTGGGCGTGGCGGAGTTGGATGCGCCTGATGCGGAACTGGTGCCAACGCTATTGGTCGCCGTGACCGTGAAGGTGTAGGGCGTTCCATTGGTGAGGCCCGTCACGGTGATGGTGCAGGCCGCAGGACCGGCGCAGGTGCCAGTGGCTGGGCCCGGATTGGCAGAGGCCGTGTAGGTGGTGATGGCGGAGCCGCCATTGCTGCCCGGTGCGGTGAAGGTCACGCTCGCCTGCGCATCGCCCGCAGTGGCCGTGCCGATGATGGGGGCGCCAGGTGCGGTGGGCATGGCGACAGTGTGCGTGCTGCCGCTGTTGTAAGCAGCCACCCCATTGCCTGCCGCATCGGCCACGTTGGTCGACCCATTCAGGTTGAGCTTGAGCGTACCATTGCCGCTGATACCTGTGATGCTTACAGTGATCGAGGAACCCGTGCTGGCGGACACGCTAGCAATGCCACCGGAGGCCGTGCCTGAAACCTGCAAAGTGAAGTCGCCGATAGACACGTTGGTGACCGATTCGCTGAAGTTGACCGTAAAGGCCATGCTGGTGTCACCGCTGCCGGGCGAGCCGCTCACGACGATGCTGCTGACCGACGGGGCCACGTTGTCCACCGTGGCGTTGGTGGAGTCGCTGGTGGAGGTGGCGTTGCCCGCGTTGTCGATGGCGGTCACGGCCACGTTGCGGTTGGTGTTGCTGATGGCACCTGCCACGATGGTATAGCTGGCCGTCCAGGTACCGCTGGTGTTGCTGGCCGCTACCGCAGCGCCGCCGCCAAACTGCGTGAAGTTCACCGTCACGTCGCTGATGGTGTCGCTGTTGTTGTCGCCGCTGGCCGTGTTGTTCCAGGTGGCGGTGACGGTGTCGCCGATCTTGTAAGCGCCGCCAATACCGCTGCCGCCCGAGATGCTGATGCGCGCATCGGTGACTGTGGGGGCGATGTTGTCCACTGTGGCATTGGTGGCGTCGGCTGCGGTAGTGGAGCTACTAGCGTTGGTGGCGGTGACGCTCACATTGCGGGCGGTGGCGTCGATTGCGCCCGATGTGATGGTGTAGGTCGCCGTCCAGGTGTTGCTGCTGTTGGAGGCCGCCACCGCCGCACCGCCGCCAAACTGGCTGAAGTTCATGGTCACGCCAGTAATGCCGCTGTTGTTGTCGCCCAAGGCTGTGCTGTTCCAACTGGCTGTGACGGTGTCGCCGATCTTGTAAGAGCCGCCGGTGCCGCTGGCGCCGGATATGCTGATGTTGGCGTTGGTTACGGTCGGTGCTTGTGGAGTGCTGTCACCCTTGAACTCGTCCAGGTAAGTACCGGAAAAATCTGCCGAAGTCACACGAACTTCATCGACATCCAGATTGCCGAACATCAAAGTGGCGAAGCCCCCCCCGGCAACTGTCTGTGTATTGCCCACCAACGTGCCGTTGCGATAGCCTCCCACAGTCACTGTGGCCAGCCCGAAGGCGTTGTTAACAAACAGGCTGGAAAAAGTGAAACGGACACCATCCTGTCGAACGATAGTAAATCGCTCGGTTACCCCACCATTTGGAGAAGTGGAAAAAAGGCCTATCGATGCCGAGTCGCCTACGCCGCCTTGGCTGTCCCACTCTATGTCACCGCCATCCCCATCTGTCGTGAAGGTGTAGACAAAGTTCACACCACCTAACGAGCGTGAGAATGACGTTACAGCGCCCGAGTTGGCGTTGAAATCATCAGTGAACGATGCGGCCTGCGCCCCGCCAATGGCGGTCCACAACATGGCCATACCCGTCAGCCACCGCGCCAACCATCGCCAAGTGCTCGCCCTCTTTCCGCACTCAGAAGAAACTCGAGGGGTCCGAACACGCGGGGCCACAGGGCCGCTGCTGAAAACAGGTCGAAACGCAGAAAAAACCATGGTCTTCATCCAATGTCCAAAACTGGGGGTTGTTTGAGGTGATGGTGAACGAGGGCGCTGGTGGCGCAACGCGCCGAAGCACGGCCTACGGGCGCACATAGAAACAAACTGGCGCGAGCAATACGAACCACGATAAGTGTAATGTTTTGTATCGAATAGCGTTGCCTTTGCCAGAGGACCGACGGAGGCGAAAGGCGATCCGCAATCTGACGCCCCTGATTTCTGCAGTCTGACCCGCCCCCTGTGTGTGGTACGTAAGGGAGAGGGGGTGAAAACCGAGCCGTTGACCTATCATGGTCGGTTTTCTTGCTGCGAGCCCTACCCGTGAATTTCATCCCCAATGAAGACCGAGCTGCCGACGGCACTTACCTCGCCCGCGTCCTGCGCGAGCAGCGCATCAGCATTCGGGGCGCACGCACGCACAATCTCAAGAACATCGATCTCGACATCCCGCGCAACCAGTTGGTGGTGGTCACGGGGCTGTCGGGCTCGGGCAAGTCGAGCCTGGCGTTCGACACCTTGTATGCCGAGGGCCAGCGGCGGTATGTGGAGAGCCTGTCGGCCTATGCGCGGCAGTTTCTGGGGCGGCTGGACAAGCCCGATGTGGACCTGATCGAGGGCCTCTCGCCCGCCATCAGCATCGAGCAGAAGGCCACCAGCCACAACCCGCGATCCACCGTGGGCACGGTGACCGAGATCCATGACTACCTGCGCCTGCTCTACGCCCGCGCGGGCACGCCGTTTTGCCCCGACCACGGCCTGCCGCTGGCCGCGCAGACGGTGAGCCAGATGGTGGACGCGGTGCTGGCCCTGCCCGAGGACACCAAGCTCATGCTGTTGGCCCCCGTAGCGCGCGAGAAGAAAGGCGAGTTCACCGAGCTGTTCACGCAGATGCAGGCGCTGGGCTATATCCGCTTTCGGGTGGATGGGCAGATCTATGAGCACGAGAGCCTGCCCGCGCTCAAGAAGACCGAGAAGCACAACATCGACGTGGTGATCGACCGCATCAAGGTGCGGCCTGACATGCAGCAGCGCCTGGCCGAGAGCATCGAGGCGGTGCTGCGCGTGGGTGGGCACGAGGGCAATGGCCGCGTGCTGGCGTTGGAGATGGACACGGGGCAAGAGCACCTGTTCAGCAGCAAATTTGCCTGCCCGGTGTGCAGCTATTCGCTGCCCGAGCTGGAGCCGCGCCTGTTTTCCTTCAACTCGCCCATGGGCGCCTGCCCGGCGTGCGACGGTATTGGCCAGCGCGAGGTGTTCGATGCGGCGCGTGTGGTGGCCTTCCCCACGCTGAGCCTGGCCAGCGGCGCCATCAAGGGCTGGGACCGGCGCAACGGCTACTACTTTGCGATGCTGGAGAGCCTGGCCAAGCACTACGCGTTCGACATCGAGGCGCCGTTCGAGTCGCTGCCCGTGCCGGTGCAGCAAGCCATTTTGCAGGGCTCGGGTGATGAAGAAATTGCCTTCAGCTACATCCTCGACAGTGGCGCGCAAAAAGGCAAGGCCATCACCAAGAAACATGCGTTCGAGGGCATCCTGCCCAACATGGCCCGCCGCTACCGCGAGACGGACTCGGTGGTGGTGCGCGAGGACCTGGCCCGCTACCGCAGCACCCAGCCCTGCCCTGAATGCCACGGCGTGCGCCTGCGCCGCGAGGCCCGTCATGTGAAGGTGGGCGAGGGCGAGCAGGCCCGCGCCATCTACGAGGTGAGCCACGCCACGCTGAGCGATGCGCATGCGTGGTTCAAGGCGCTGCAGCTCACCGGTGCCAAGGCCGAGATTGCGGACAAGGTGGTGCGCGAGATCACCACACGCCTGCAATTCTTGAACGACGTGGGCCTGAGTTATCTGAGCCTGGACCGCAGCGCCGAGACCCTCTCCGGCGGCGAGGCGCAGCGCATTCGCCTGGCTTCACAAATTGGCTCGGGTCTGACGGGGGTGATGTACGTGCTCGACGAGCCCAGCATCGGCCTGCACCAGCGCGACAACGATCGTCTCATCGCCACGCTGCAGCACCTGCGCGACATCGGCAACAGCGTGATCGTGGTGGAGCACGACGAAGACATGATGCGCGCCGCCGACCATGTGATCGACATGGGCCCTGGCGCGGGCGTGCACGGCGGGCGCGTGATGGCGCAGGGCACCTATGACGAAGTGCGCGGCAATACGCAGTCGCTCACGGGCCAGTACCTCTCGGGCGTGCGATCGATTGCCGTGCCCAAGCGCCGTACACCCTGGCTGCCGGTGCTGGAGCAACCGGCCGCGCCGGTGGCAGAGGCCAAAACCAAGTCGCGCTTTCCGCAGACCGAGGCCAGCAAGCGCCGCGCAGAGCGTTTGGCAGAGCACCATGCGCGCCAGGGCGCCGTGCAGGCGCTGCGTGTGGTGGGCGCCACGGGCAACAACCTCAAGGGCGTGACGGTGGATTTCCCCGTGGGGCTACTCACCTGCGTGACGGGCGTGTCTGGCTCGGGCAAGAGCACGCTGGTCAACGACACGCTGTATGCCGCCGTGGCGCGGCAGGTTCACCGCGCGCATGAAGAACCGGCTGCGCACGAAGAGATCGTGGGCATCGAGTATTTCGACAAGGTCATCAATGTGGACCAGAGCCCCATTGGCCGCACGCCGCGCAGCAACCCAGCCACTTACACCGGCCTGTTCACCCCCATCCGCGAGCTGATGGCCGAGACCAACACCGCCAAGGAGCGCGGCTACGGCCCAGGGCGTTTCAGCTTCAACGTGTCGCAATCCTCGGGCGGGGGCCGCTGCGAGGCCTGCCAGGGCGACGGCGTGGTGAAGGTGGAGATGCACTTTTTGCCCGACGTGTACGTGCCCTGCGACATCTGCCACGGCCAGCGCTACAACCGCGA
>NZ_JAPUDY010000107.1 GCF_027492855.1 Acidovorax sp. | reverse complement strand
GTTCTGTGTGAGCGACTTTGGGCTGCAGATATTTCAATACCTGTATAGCAATCCCATTTTTTGGCCTCTAGCGCTTATATATCAAGCGCTAATAGCTATCAAATTGATAGTAACTGGGTGCCCTGTGCTCTGCGCACGGCCAGCTCAGCCAGGCGCCAATGCCGCTGCTTTCAACTGCACCGGCTGGCCCGACGCAACCCAGCCGTCGATGCCACCTTGCAGAAAACGCGCCTTGATGCCCGCTGCGTGCAGGCGCAGCGCGGTGGAGCGGCCTACTTCGTGGCCATAGACGCAGTACACGACCACGTCTTCGTTGGTGGGTAGCTCCCCGGCCCAGGTGTCGATGGCCGCCGGGTCGCGCCAGCGGGCGTTGGGGAGGGTGGTGGCGGCGGCTTCGTAGACACCGGCACGGCGCACGTCGATGCAATGGGCTGCCTGCTGTGCGTCTTGCGCCGATGCCTGCAGCCCTTCGCTGGCGGCGGTCACCGCGTGCTGGTAGCGGGTGTAGACCGCAGACCAGTCGATGTTGGCCATGAAGGCCTCCACATATGCACCCGCCGCCGCGCCGTGGTCCAGGTGGTAGGCGTGTTCATACATGTCCAGCGCCAGGATGGGCACACCACCCGCAGCAGCCTGGGTGTGGTCGGCAGCCCACTGGTTGACGAGCGTGCCATCGCGCGGCTGGAACACCAGCAGCACCCAGCCCGAGCCGCCGCCCAGGGCCTTGCCCATGGCGATGAATTCCTCGCGCCAGCGCGCCAGGCTGCCAAAGCTGGCAGCCAAGGCCAACGCCATGCCGGGGGCCGGTGCCGCGCCCTGGCCGCCCAGGCTGGCGAAGTACAGCTCGTGCAGCAGCATGGAGTTGCTGGCGATCAGCTCTTCGCGTTTGAGCCCATTGAGTGCAAAGCCAGGTGCTGCGGCAAAGTCCACACCCGCCAGTTGTCCACGGATGGCGTTGAGCCGCGACACCGCACCGCCATAGTTGTTCTGGTGGTGGCTGCGCAGCAGCTTTTCAGACAGGCCGGGCAGTGTGGCCGGGTCAAAAGGAAGGGCTTGGGCGCGTGCTTGCATGGTGAACGGCTCCTTGGGAGGTGGGTGAATAGCGGCTCAGGCAAGCCACGGTTTGAGAAAAGTCACCGCCAACCCGACGGCGGCGCAGATGCCCAGCAAAGGCAATACACCGGTCTTGAAGCGGAACAACGCTATACCCGCCCCCAGCGCAATCACGGCGGAGATCGCATCAAACGCCCCGCCAAAGCCGTGCGGCCACAGCAGGTGGTAGGCAAAAAACAGCGCCAGGTTCAAGATCACGCCCACCACGGCGGCGGTGATGGCCGACAGCGGCGCGGTGAAGCCAAGCTTGCCGTGGGTGGCCTCCACCAGCGGGCCGCCGGCCAGGATGAAGATGAACGAGGGCAAAAACGTGACGAAGGTCACCACCGTGGCGGCAGCGGCAGCGCCTGCAAACAGCGCATCCGGCCCCCACATCTGCTGCAGCCAGCCGCCCACAAAGCCGACAAACGCCACCACCATGATCAGCGGGCCGGGCGTGGTCTCGCCCAGCGCCAGGCCGTCGATCATCTGCGGGCCGCTGAGCCACTGGTATTGCTCTACCGCGCCCTGGTACACATAGGGCAACACGGCATAGGCGCCGCCAAAAGTCAGCAGCGCCGCCTTGGTGAAGAACCAGCCCATCTGAGTGAGCGTGCCCTGCCAGCCCTGCGTGGCCACCAGCACGGCCATGGCCGCCAGCCACAGCAGCAGGCCTGCCGCCAGCACCTTTGCCAGGCGGCTGCGCGAAAAGCGTGCGTGGGCGGGTGTGGGTGTGTGGTCATCGATCAGCGCCGGGCCGTAGCCCTTGTGCGCGCCTGCATGGCCGCCGCCCAGCGCAAACACGGCAGGCCAGCGCCGCGCGCCAAAGTAGCCGATGAGCCCGGCCGCCAGCACGATGGCGGGAAAGGGCGTGTCGAACGCAAAAATCGCCACGAACGACGCAGCGGCAATGCCCCACATCCAGCCGTTTTTAAGAGCACGGGTGCCAATGCGGTGCGCCGCGTGCAGCACCAGTGCCGTCACGGCGGGTTTGATGCCGTAGAAGATGCCAGCCACCACGGGCACATCGCCAAACCGCAGATACACCCAAGACAGCGCGATCAGGATGAACAGCGAGGGCAGCACAAACAGCGCCCCCGCCACGATGCCGCCCCAGGTGCGGTGCATGAGCCAGCCGATGTAGGTGGCCAGTTGCTGCGCCTCGGGGCCGGGCAGCAGCATGCAGTAGTTGAGGGCGTGCAGAAAACGTTTTTCACTGATCCAGCGGCGGCGCTCCACCAGTTCGGCATGCATGATCGCGATCTGGCCTGCGGGCCCGCCAAAGCTGATGAAACCGAGCTTGAGCCAGAACAGGAAAGCCTCGCCAAAGCCCACGGGGGCAGGGGGATTCTGGGTGGAGGTGGTGGGCGCAGAGGCGTCGGTGGTCATCGTGGTGCAGTGCTGGACAGCGGAGCCGGGGTGGATGGGCGGGCGGGCGGCACGGCATACAAGGCGTCGAACACCTGTGCGGCGGCCTGGGTGAGGGCATCGTCATCGGCATACACTTCGCGCAGGCCGGCCAGCACGGCTTCCAGCCCTGCCGCCTCGGGCACGGGCATGCCGCCTGCGTCCAGGTAATGCACCGCGCGGGCCAGGCGCTGCAGCCGGGGGTCGGCCTCCAACCCAAAGCTGGCAATCAGCACCTCAAAAGTCACCAGGGCACCCACGTGGGTAAACCGGGCGCCGTCAAAGTCGAAGCCCTGCACATCGGCGGGCGGCGATGCCGGGTCGGCCAGCCACACAAAACGCGCGCCCGGATCAATGAAGCGGCGGATCAGCCAGGCGCAGGCCAGGCGGTCCACCCAGGGCCGGGCGCGTGTGGCCCAGCGCTGGTTCTGGAACTGGGCGGTGTGCAAGCGCGCAATGCCATGGGCGGGCAGGGCGGCGGGCTCCCCGCGCGAAAAACAAGCGTCCAGCGCCTGCCGCACGCTGGCCAGGTCGGCATCGGCCTGCGCGGCTGCGCCGCTGGGGTAATAGTCGGTGCGGTGCAGCGCCTGCAATGCATCCGCAACGCTGCGCAGGCGCCGGCGCGCCTCGGTTTCCGTGAGCTGCGCCAGTTCGGCCTGCAAGGCGGTGGCCGTGTCGCGCCACTGCGTGAAGGCCTCCGTGCGGTCGAACAGCGCTTCGATCTCCTGGCGCTGCGCGCTGTCCGGGGCGGTCAGGGTCAGCAGCATGGCCGTCCCGCCGTGTTCCCGCACCTCTGCGGCAATGGGGGCCAGCAGGCCAGCGTGTTCCTCGGGCAGCAGGTAGGCACCATCGCGCAGGGCGGCGCAGCCCAGTGCCTTGAGATTGCGCCAGATGCGCAGCCGCACGGCGTTGGGCTGCGTGGGCAGCGTCATGATGAGCGTGGACCACATGGTTTGAAGTATATGTTTTGTTTTATGAAATATATATTTCTATTTTTGAAATTGGCGCAGCCAAGGAATCCTTGCGTGCGGGTGCTGCAAGGAATACAAAAGTTGGGGGGACGGAGAGGGCGCGCTGCATGCAGGCACTGGCTGCAATGTGGTGTGGCAGGCGCGTTTTTTCAGGAATGGCCGCGCTGCGTTGTGATTGATTCGGGGTCCATACCAACGCCTGCGTCAGTTTGACGAAAGTCTGTCATGAATAATTATGAATTCAAAACCTGCTGTCCCGGCAGGGCGAGAGATGCCGAGGAGACAAACACAATGAGCCAATACGCCGACTTCTACCGCCAGTCCATCGACCACCGCGACGCCTTCTGGAGCGAGCAGGCGCAGCTGATTGACTGGCACACCCCGCCCCAGCAGGTGTGTGACTACAGCAACCCGCCGTTTGCCAAATGGTTCGTGGGCGGCTTCACCAACCTGTGCCACAACGCGGTGGACCGGCACCTGGTCACACGCGCCGACCAGGCCGCGCTGATCGCCATATCCACCGAAACCAACACCGAGCGCAGCTACAGCTTTGCCGAGCTGCATGCTGAGGTGCAGCGCATGGCGGCGGTGCTGCAGGGCCTGGGCGTAAAGAAGGGCGACCGCGTACTCATCTACATGCCCATGATTGCCGAGGCGGCCTTTGCGATGCTGGCCTGCGTGCGCATTGGGGCGCTGCATTCGGTGGTGTTTGGCGGCTTCGCCTCGGGCTCGCTCGCCTCGCGCATCGAAGACGCCGAACCCGTGGCCGTGGTGAGCGCCGACGCGGGATCGCGCGGCGGCAAGGTGGTGCCCTACAAGCCGCTGCTGGACGAAGCCATTGCGCTTTCAAAACACAAGCCCGCCGCCGTGCTGATGGTGAACCGGGGTCTGGCCGAGATGCAATTGCAGGCAGGCCGCGACCACGACTGGGCCGCGCTGCGCGAGCAGTACCTGAACACCGTGGTGCCCTGCGAGTGGGTCGAATCCACCCACCCCAGCTACACGCTGTACACCAGCGGCACCACCGGCAAACCCAAGGGGGTGCAGCGCGACACGGGTGGCTACACCGTGGCGCTGGCGGCCAGCATGAAGCACATCTTCGACGCCAAGGCAGGGGATGTGTACTTCGCCACCAGCGACATCGGCTGGGTGGTGGGGCACAGCTACATCATTTATGGCCCGCTCATCGCAGGCATGACCACCATCATGTACGAAGGCCTGCCCACGCGGCCCGACGCAGGCGTGT
>NZ_JAPUDY010000106.1 GCF_027492855.1 Acidovorax sp. | reverse complement strand
AGAAGTTCAGCGAAGAGGCGGGCAAGAAGCAGTTCCTGATCCCGTACTTCATCGCTGCGCACCCCGGCACCAGCGACGAGGACATGATGAACCTCGCCATCTGGCTGAAAAAGAACGGTTTTCGCGCCGACCAGGTGCAAACCTTCTACCCCAGCCCCATGGCCACCGCCACGGCCATGTACCACAGCGGCCGCAACACGCTCACCAAGGTGCGCCGCCAGATGCGCGACGTGGATGAAGAATCCGTGGACATCGTGCGCGGCGAAAAACGCCGCCGCCTGCACAAGGCCTTTTTGCGCTACCACGACCCGAACAACTGGCCGCTGCTGCGCGATGCACTCAAGGCTATGGGGCGTGCCGACCTCATCGGCAACGGCAAGCACCATTTGATCCCCACCTTCCAGCCGCTGACGGACGGTGGGTATCAGAGCGCGCGGCGTAAAAATTCGACGCCCACGGGCGCCAAGCCCGCTGCGGCACCCGCGCCGCGCAGCGTGCAGCAGCCCACCAAGGGCCGCATCCTGACCCAGCACACGGGCCTGCCGCCGCGTGTGACGGGCGGGGCCGCTGGCACTGCGGGCAACGGCAAGAGCGGCAAACCTTTCAAGAAGGCCCGCTAGCCGCAGTCGCGCCGGGCAGCTGTTGCGCCGAGCTTGGATTTTTTCCACCATGCCCCAGCAACGCACCCTGCTGCACGCCGCCCCTGCATGGAAAATCGAACGGGTGCTCAAGCATGCGAGCCCCGTGCAATGGAGCCCGCCCTACGCAGCAGCCTCCGGGCGCTGGGTATTGCCGCTGAATGGGGTCTCTGAATTCCAGATGGCGGGGCAGGTCGTGCTGCTTGATGGCCTCACGGCACTGGGCCTGCCGCAGGGGCTGGCGTACCGGATGAAGCCCTTGCAACCCACGGAGCAGAGCAGCATTGTGGTCAGTGAGCAGGAAGGCAGGCCCGTGCCGCTCGCCTGCCAGAACCCGTCGCTCCAGGTCCGCACGTTCACGCCGCGCGCGCTGTGGCGCCTGCGTATGCACTGGCGGGCTCTGGCCGATGGGCGCCCAATGCCTGGCTGGCGCACGGCGTCGGATGTGCTGCAGACCGGGCTGGAGCCGGGTGCTGCCGCGCAGGATTGCGCCGTGATACGGGGCGCCAGTGGCAGGGCGTTGCCGCTGCTGGTGCACGCGCGGCGCTTCATGGCCCAACGGGTGGCTGCCGCAGATGGTGAGCCGTGGTCGCTGCACGATGTGGCCGATGCGGCCGGGTGCTCGGCGTTTCACCTTGCACACCTGTTTCGGCGGCATTTGGGCCTGGGCCTGCACGGATACCGCCAGAGCCTGCGGATGGCCGCGACCCTGCAGCGCCTGGACGCTGGTGAGTCGGATCTGGCGGCACTGGCGCATGACCTGGGGTACAGCAGCCAGAGCCACCTGGGTAGCGTTTTTCGCCGCGAGGTGGGCGTGACGCTGGCGCAGGCGCGGTCTGTGCTGCAGGGCCACAGCGCAGGAATTTGATAGCCTGCCCGGCTGGCGGGCGCCAGACTTGGGCGATGACTTCTTCGCCACCTGTTGTTTCTTCTTCCCATGATGTGTTGCGTGCCCGTAGCCTGGTCATTGGTGTGCTGGCGGCACTGGCCGTGGCGCTGATTGCCAGCGGCTGGCAGATCGTCTCGCGCCACGGTGTGACCACATCGCTCGGGCCAGTGGAGTTGGCTGTGCTGCGCTACGGAGTTCCGGCGCTGTTGCTGGCACCGCTGTGGTGCCGACGCGGATCTTGGCCCACCGCCTTGTCCAAGGGGAGACTGGTTTTGCTGGTGCTCTGTGGCGGGCTACCGTTTGGCCTGGTGGTGCTGGCGGGTGCGCGGTGGGCGCCTGCGGCGCACATGGGTATCTTCATGGCGGGCTGCATGCCGCTGTTCGTGGTGCTTGGCGGCTGGATGGTGCAGCGCGAGACACTGGGGCGTGTGCGGGTGCTCGGCCTGTTGTTGATGGTGCTGGGTGTGGTTGCTCTGGGCCTTGGGGGGTGGCGCGACGGCTTGGCTGCATGGCGGGGTGATCTGCTGTTCGTGCTGGCGGCGGTTCTATGGGCGATCTACACGCTGGCGTTTCGCAGCAGCGGCCTGTCGCCCTGGCAAGGGGCCGCCCTGGTGAATCTGGGTTCTACCGTGGTGCTGCTGCCGGTGATTGTGGTGTGGGGCGCACCGCGCCTTATCTCCGCCCCTTGGGCTGACCTGGTCCTCCAGACGCTGGGGCAAGGGGTGATGGCCGGTGTGTTGGGCCTGGTGGTCTATGCCATTGCGATTGCCCGGTTGGGCGCGGCCCGTGCGGCGTTGTCGGCCGCGCTGGTGCCGGTGTTCACAGCGCTGGGTGCGGCCTGGCTGCTTGGAGAAATGCCGGACCGCAGTGCCTGGGCCGCGCTGGCGTTGGTGGTGCCTGGCGTGGTTCTGGCCAGCGGTGCTTTCGTGCCAAAGAGGCGGGCAGACAAGAACCGCATTGGCGCTACTTAAGGCGTATTTACGAACCCTTGCTCAGCAGCAAAGCCGTCAGCGTTCAGAAATGATGAGAAAAACGACGCTAGCGCTTATCCATAAAGCGCGAGCAGCTATCAAAATTGAAGTCTTTGCTACCGCAGCCAGCCGCTGAGCCAGGCCGTGAGCGCTGCGCAATTCAGCACCACAGTCACCCAATACACCGCGCGAAACTCCGCCTTGCGGGATTTGTGCCGCAGCCATTGCTGGGCACACCACGCGCCCGGCCAGCCGCCTGTAAGGCTCAGCAGGTGCAGGTGGCTTTCCTTGGTGCGCCACTGGCCGTTTTGGGCGGCTCTTTTGTCGATGGCATAGACCACAAAGGTGAGCAGATTGAGGGCCGCGGCGGCGCCCGGCACCCACCACGGGAACTGGCCAGCCCACACGGCCCAAGCCAGCAGGGCGGTCCAACCCAGTATCAGCAGCCACATTGCCAGACGGCGAACAGCAACAGTGCTCAGGCCAGCGTGTGCAGCGGAATGTCCTGCGCCACCGCCAGCGCATCCAGCTGCGTCCGTGTCTGCGTGCGCAAAAAGGCGGCCACGGCGTCGTGGGTGGCCGGGGCGCGCAATACCTTTGGGTCGCCCGTGGCGGGCAGGCCTGCGGCGGCGCACAGGCTGGCGGCAAAGTGGGGTTCCAGCGCGGCCACGGCCACGCGGCCGTCGGCGCAGGGGTAGATGCGGTAGCCCGCGTGATTGCCGCCCACGTCGCCATCGGGCGTGGTCAGGCCCCAGTCGCGTGGTTGGGCCAGCCAGGCGGCGGCGTCGGCCAATGCCACTTCGATGCAGACGCCGCTGCCGGTGTGGGCGCGCTCCAGCAGGGCTTGCAGCACGGCCTCGCTGGCCATCAGGGCGCCGCCCATGTCGGCGTAGAGCGTGGGGGGCATGTCGGTGCCTGTCACCAGGCCTGCGTCGGCCAGGTAGGTGAGGTCGTGGCCGGGCTCCTCGGCGCGCTCGGCCGCCGCGCCCACGATACGCACCAGGGACAGGCGCGGGTATCTGGATTGCAGGGCATCCCAGGCGAGGCCCAGTTTGGCGAGCGCCGAGGGGCGGAACGAGGTGATCAGCACATCGGTGCGGGCCAGTTCTTCGTGCAGCGTGGCCTGGCCTTCGGCGGTCTTGAGGTGGGCATGCACCACGCGCACGCCCGCATGCAGCGTGGTGTAGGCGGCAGGGCTGTAGATGCCCATGGGGTCGGCGCTGGGCATGCCGGGCGCAGGCGGCGGTTCGAGCTTGGTGCACTCGGCGCCCATGCGCGCGCAGCGCATCAGGGCGGCGGGGCCGGGCAGGTTGAGGGCGAGGCTCAGGACGCGGGTGTTGCGCAGCGGTTGGGGGGAGGAAGAGGTCATGGGCGAGGGCAGGGCAGGTATTCAAAGGGCCCACCGCTGGAACTTCAACCAGCGTGCGGGCTCACTCCCTGCGTTATACATAATTTGTTGATACGCTCCCAGATCCATGCAACGCAGAACTTCTTTGGCCGCCCTGGCGGGGCTGGCCGCTTTTCCGGGAGCTTTCTCCATGGCCTCTCTGAGCAATGCCGCCGCTTTGCCCGCGCTGCAGGCGCTCAAGCCCTCGCCGCGCATGCCCGTGCTGTTTGTGGGCCATGGCAGCCCCATGAATGCGATCGAGGACAACGCCTGGCGCCGCAGTTGGCAGGCCATGGGCACCGAGCTGCTGGCGCGTGCGGTGCAGCCGCAGCTTATTTTGTGCGTGTCGGCCCATTGGCTCACGCGCGGTGGCTGGCAGATCACGGGCATGGCGCAGCCCAAGACGATTCACGACTTTGGTGGTTTTCCGCAGGCGCTGTTCGACCAGCAGTACCCCGCGCCGGGTGCCCCGGCCGTGGCGCGCAGCCTGGCCAAAGAGCTGAAATCCCCTGCTACAGGTGCTGCGCTGGGTGTGGATGAGGGCGAGTGGGGGCTGGACCATGGCACCTGGTCGGTGCTCAAGCCCATGTTTCCCCAGGCCCATATCCCCGTGCTGCAACTGAGCATGGACTACAGCCGCGCCCCTGCCGAGCACTATGCGCTGGGCCAGCAGCTTCAGGCGTTGCGCGAGCGGGGCGTGTTGATCGTGGGCAGCGGCAACATCGTGCACAACCTGCGCGCCACGCGCCGGGGCACGGCGGCCAGCGAGGCGTATGACTGGGCCACCGAATTCGATACCGTGGTGCAAGACCAGATCAAGAACGGCCAACTGGGCGCCCTGCAAGACTTTCAAAAACTGGGCGCAGTGGCGCAGCAGGCGCACCCCACCTACGAGCACTACCTGCCTTTGCTTTACGCGGCAGGCGCGGCGGGGGCCAGCGAGATGCCACGTTTCTTCAACACCGGCTACCAGTCCGCATCGATTTCGATGCGGTCGGTGTTGTGGGGTTGATCGCCGGTTGCTCTGTTTTTTATAGCTGCTAGTGCTTATTGAATAAGCGCTAGACGCCAAAAAGACTTAAACTTTTGAAGAGACGGCGCTGGCCGCCATGTCTTGGATCGTGAGCCAAGGCCAGCGCTTGCGGTAACTGCGCGCCTTGGCCTCGAACAGTGGCAGGTGTGGGCACTGTGGGTTGGGCCGCAGGATGCCGCCATACAGCTCCTTGAGGCCATACGGCGCATACAAACCAGGCTCGGCCGCCGCCGTCGTTGTGCTGGGTTGCAGGCCCACGCAGGTGCAGGGCACCAAGAACCGCTCAATACCGTGGCGGGCAGACTGCAGCGCTTCGTAGGGGTAGCCGAACCACTGCTCATACCAAAGGTGCACGCGGGCCTGGTTCTTGGCTTCCACGGTGATGGGCAGGTCGGCGAAAAGGGCGGTGACACGGGCTTGCACGGCCTGCTCCGCGGACTCGGACAGGTCCGAGGCATCGAAATAGAACAGGTCGTAGTCCTTGATGTTCGCCGTGGGTTCCAGGCCGGAGTGCAGGTTCCACACCGTCTGGAACAGGCAGCCCGCTACCAGCCATACATCGGGCAGACCCAGAAACGGCAAACGCTCCAGAAGGGCCGCGTTGTGCGGGTTCTGGAGCGTTTCGCTCACAAAGCGGCGCGTGAGCGCCGCTTCAGGATCCAACTCAGACCACCTTGGCGATAGATTGGCAGACGTAGTCGATGTTTTTGCTATTCAAAGCAGCCACGCACATGCGGCCCGTGTCGGTGCCGTACACGCCGAACTCATTGCGCAGGCGCACCATCTGGTCCTTGGACAGGCCCGAGTAGCTGAACATGCCGATCTGGGTGGTGATGAAGCTCATGTCTTGCTTCACGCCAGCGGCCTTGAGGCCATCGACCAGCTTCTGGCGCATGGCCTTGATGCGCACGCGCATTTCGGCCAGCTCCTTCTCCCACATCGCGCGCAACTCGGGGTTGTTCAGCACGGCTGCCACCACCGCACCACCATGGATGGGTGGGTTGGAGTAGTTGGTGCGGATCACGATCTTGAGCTGGCTCAGCACGCGGCCAGCTTCTTCCTTGTCGGCGCACAGCACCGACAGGCCGCCCACGCGCTCGCCGTACAGGCTGAAGCTCTTGGAGAACGAGGTGGAGACAAAGAAGTTCAGGCCAGCGGCCACGAACTTGCCGATCACGGCGCCGTCTTCGGCGATGCCGTGGCCGAAGCCCTGGTAGGCCATGTCGAGGAAGGGCGTCAGGCCCTTGGCCTTGACGGCGGCGATGACCTGGTCCCACTGGGCTGCGGTGATGTCGTAGCCGGTGGGGTTGTGGCAGCAGGCGTGCAGCACAACGATGGTGCCGGGGGCGGCTGCGTTCAGGCTGGCCAGAAAGCCTTCGAAGTTCACGCCGCGCTTGTCGGCGTCGTAGTAGGCGTAGGTATCGACTTCAAAACCGGCGTTGGTGAACAGCGCGCGGTGGTTTTCCCAGCTCGGGTCGGAGATCAGCACCTTGGCGCTAGGGCTGACCTTTTTCAGGAAGTCGGCACCAATCTTGAGGCCGCCGGTGCCGCCGATGGCCTGCACGGTGGCCACGCGGCCGGATTGGACGGGTTCGCTGTCGGCACCGAACACCAGGCTTTTGACGGCGTTGTCATAGGCCACGATGCCGTCGATGGGCAGGTAGCCACGGGCGGTGGGGGTGGACATCATGGTCTTTTCTGCGGCCTGCACACATTGCAGCAGGGGCAGCTTGCCGTTGTCGTCGAAATAAACGCCGACGCCCAGGTTGACCTTGTTGGGGTTGGTATCGGCGTTGAATTGCTCGTTGAGGCCCAGGATCGGGTCGCGGGGGGCCATTTCGACGGCGGTGAACAGAGACATGAAAATCCTTGAAAGGTTGTCAGTAGCGAAGATTCCGGGCGTGGTGTACTGTGCCGGGTTCCGCCGATTTTAACGGCCCGCCCACCCGACCCGTTGACCACACCCCATGCCGGATATCACCGAAGTCATCACTGAAAAGCCAGACGGCGAGTTCGTCCATTTCCCTGACTCCCCCTTCGAGCTGTTCCAACCCTACCCACCGGCGGGCGACCAGCCCGAGGCGATCGACAAGCTGGTGGAGGGCTTTAATGACGGCGAAACCTTCCAGACCCTGCTCGGGGTAACGGGTTCGGGCAAGACCTTCACCATGGCCAACGTGATCGCCCGCATGGGCCGCCCGGCCATCGTGTTTGCGCCCAACAAGACGCTGGCCGCGCAGCTCTACAGCGAATTCCGCGAGTTCTTCCCCAAGAACGCTGTCGAGTATTTCGTGAGTTACTACGATTACTACCAGCCCGAGGCTTATGTGCCGCAGCGCGATTTGTTCATCGAGAAGGACTCGGCGATCAATGAGCACATCGAGCAGATGCGCCTCTCGTGCACCAAGAGCCTGATGGAGCGCAAGGACGTGGTCATCGTGGCCACTGTGTCAGCCATCTACGGCATTGGCGAGCCCGAGAGCTACCACCGCATGGTGATGACGCTGCGCACCGGCGACAAGCTGGGCCAGCGCGACGTGATCGCCCAACTGATTCGCATGCAGTACCAGCGCAACGAGGCCGATTTTTCGCGCGGCAAGTTCCGCGTGCGTGGCGACACCATCGACGTGTTTCCGGCCGAGCATTCCGAGCTGGCCATTCGCATCGAGCTGTTCGACGACGAGGTGGAAAGCCTGCAGCTGTTCGACCCCCTCACCGGCCGTGTCAAGCAGAAGATTCCACGTTTTACCGTGTACCCCAGCAGCCACTACGTCACGCCGCGCGACAAGGTGCTGGCGGCGGTGGAAACGATCAAGATCGAACTGGCCGAGCGCCTCAAGCAACTGCTGGCCGATGGCAAGCTGGTGGAAGCCCAGCGGCTGGAGCAGCGCACGCGCTTCGACTTGGAGATGCTCAGCGAAGTAGGGCACTGCAAGGGCATCGAGAACTACACGCGCCACCTGTCGGGCTCGGCGCCGGGCGACCCGCCCAGCACGCTCACTGACTACATGCCGCGCGACGCGATCATGTTCCTGGATGAAAGCCACCAGATGATCGGCCAGCTCAACGCCATGTACAGCGGCGACCGCTCGCGCAAAACCACGCTGGTCGAGTATGGCTTTCGGCTGCCCTCGGCGCTGGACAACCGCCCGCTCAAGTTCGAGGAGTTCGAGCAGCGCATGCGCCAGGTGATCTTCGTCACAGCTACCCCGGCCGACTATGAAAAGCAGCATTCCGGCCAGATCGTGGACCAGGTGGTACGCCCCACCGGCCTGGTGGACCCGGTGGTGGAGGTGCGCCCCGCCACCCACCAGGTGGACGACGTGCTGCAAGAGATCCGCATCCGTGTCGAAAAGCGTGAACGTGTGCTCATCACCACGCTCACCAAACGCATGGCCGAGCAGTTGACCGACTATCTCACCGACAACGGCGTGAAAGTGCGCTACCTGCACAGTGACGTGGACACCGTGGAGCGTGTGGAGATCATCCGCGACCTGCGGCTGGGGGCGTTCGACGTGCTGGTGGGTATCAACCTGCTGCGCGAGGGGTTGGATATCCCGGAGGTGTCGCTGGTGGCGATCCTGGACGCGGACAAGGAGGGCTTTTTGCGTGCCGAACGCAGCCTGATCCAGACCATTGGCCGCGCGGCACGCAACCTGAACGGTCGCGCCATCCTGTATGCCGACCGAGTCACCGAGTCCATGAAAAAAGCCATGGGCGAGACGGAACGCCGCCGCATCAAGCAGATTGCGCACAACGAAGCACACGGCATTACTCCGCGCAGTATTGTCAAGAGGGTAAGAGACCTGATTGACGGCGTTTACAGCGAAAAAGCGGGCAAAGATGCCGAGCGGCTGGAGCAAGAGGCCTTGCAGCGGGCCAAGGTGGAGGACATGTCCGAGAAAGACGTGGCGCGCGAGATCAAGCGCCTGGAAAAGCTCATGCTGGAGCACGCACGCAACCTGGAGTTCGAGCAGGCGGCCCGTGTGCGGGACCAGCTTTCAAAGCTCAAGGACCAGGCGTTTGGTGCACATGGAGATGATTTGGCGGCACTTTGAGGTCGAGCGCACCGAGAAAATACATTGCTGGGCAAATTGCGACTGGTTGGTTTTTAAATCCGACAAATCTGGTGGGGTTTCGTGTTATACTTGCACAAAACACTCAAGAACAAAGCCCATAGATGAAGGGCTCTGCGCCAGGTTTCTGGGCGGAGTAAGGGGCGGAGACGGTGCCGGTGTTGGCCACTAGCCAGCGCAGGCAGTTTCTTTAACGAACGAGCCTCAGCACAAGGAGCTTGCAATGCGTCTCACCACAAAAGGCCGGTTTGCGGTCACCGCCATGATCGATCTGGCCCTGCGCCAGAACAATGGCCCCGTCACGCTGGCCGCAATCAGCCAGCGCCAGCAGATTTCGTTGTCCTACCTGGAGCAGCTCTTTGGCAAGCTGCGCCGCCATGAGCTGGTGGAATCCACCCGTGGCCCCGGTGGCGGCTACACCCTGGCCCGCAAGGCGGCTGACATCACCGTGGCAGACATCATTGTGTCGGTGGACGAGCCCATTGACGCCACGCAGTGCGGTGGCAAGGAAAACTGCCTGGGCGAAGCTGGCCGCTGCATGACGCACGAGCTGTGGGCGTCGCTCAACCAGCGCATGGTGGAGTTTCTGGATTCCGTCACGCTGCAAAAGCTGGTGGACGAGCAACTCGCCAAGGGCGTGCAGATTGAAGACAAGCCCGTGATGCGCCGTGCCATCTCGACGACCCCTGTGGTCAAGCCCATCCGCGTAAACGCCCCCAATTCGGTGTTTGCCCTGGGCAACGTTTTCGCGAAGTCCTGACGCTGGAGATGCTGGTGCCGGCCCTGGGGTCGGCATGGCCCTGAACGTCTGCTTTGAATATTGACCTTTTTCCTGCAAGTTTTCGCAAGCAAATCTGCCAGCCAGATACCTTTACTGAGCCAGCCATGGACATGACCCCGCACTTCCCCATCTATCTCGACTACGGCGCTACCACCCCGGTGGACCCGCGCGTGGTGGACGCCATGATCCCCTGGCTGCGCGAGCATTTTGGCAATGCCGCGTCGCGCAGCCACGCCTGGGGCTGGGAGGCCGAAGAGGCCGTCGAGAAGGCGCGTGTGCAGGTGGCCGACCTTATCGGCGCGGACCCTCGCGAAATCGTCTGGACCAGCGGCGCCACCGAGTCCATCAACCTCGCCTTGAAGGGCGCGGCGCAGTTCTACAAGGGCAAGGGCAAGCACCTCATCACGCTCAAGACCGAACACAAGGCCGTGCTCGACACCATGCGCGAGCTGGAGCGCCAGGGCTTTGAAGTCACCTACCTCGACGTGCAGGAAGACGGCCTGGTCAACATGGACGCCTTGAAGGCCGCCATCCGCCCCGACACCATCCTCATTAGCGTGCTCTTCGTGAACAACGAGATCGGCGTGATCCAGGACATCCCCGCCATCGGCGCGCTGTGCCGCGAAAAGGGCATTCTTTTCCATGTCGATGGTGCTCAGGCCACCGGCCGGGTGGCGATCGACATGGCCACCTTGCCCGTCGATCTGATGAGCATGACGGCCCACAAGACCTATGGCCCCAAGGGCATCGGCGCTCTGTATGTGCGCCGCAAGCCCCGCGTGCGCCTGGAGGCCCAGATGCATGGCGGCGGCCACGAGCGTGGCATGCGCTCGGGCACCTTGCCCACGCACCAGATCGTGGGCATGGGCGAGGCTTTCCGCATCGCCAAGGAAGAAATGGCCGAAAGCAACGCCAAGGCGCATGCGCTGCAGCAGCGCTTGCTCAATGGCCTGAAAGACATCGAGCAGGTCTATATCAACGGCAGCCTGGAGCGCCGCGTGCCGCAGAACCTGAACATGAGCTTCAACTTCGTCGAAGGCGAGTCGCTCATCATGGGCATCAAGGGCCTGGCGGTGTCGTCGGGTTCGGCGTGCACCTCGGCCAGCCTGGAGCCCAGCTATGTGCTGCGCGCCCTGGGCCGCAGCGACGAGCTGGCCCACAGCAGCCTGCGCATGACCATTGGCCGCTTCACGACCGAAGAAGAAATCGACTACGCCATTGCCACTATCCGCGAGAACGTGGCCCGCCTGCGCGAGCTGAGCCCGCTGTGGGAGATGTACAAGGACGGCATCGACATCAGCACCATCCAGTGGGCTGCGCATTGAATCCCGGAAGATTTTTGAAGAATTGAAGAGGTACACATCATGGCTTACTCAGAAAAAGTGGTTGACCATTACGAAAACCCCCGCAACGTCGGCTCGTTCGACAAGGGCGACGATTCGGTGGGCACTGGCATGGTGGGCGCTCCGGCCTGTGGCGACGTGATGAAGCTGCAGATCAAGGTGAACCCCACCACGGGCGTGATCGAAGACGCGCGTTTCAAGACCTACGGCTGCGGCTCGGCCATCGCCTCGTCGTCGCTGGTGACCGAGTGGGTCAAGGGCAAGACGCTGGACGAAGCGGCGGCCCTCAAGAACAGCGAGATTGCCGAAGAGCTGGCCCTGCCGCCCGTCAAGATCCACTGCTCCATCCTGGCCGAAGACGCCATCAAGGCCGCCGTGCTCGACTACAAGACCAAGCACACGGCCACGGCAACTGCTGCTGCCTGAGCGACTGAGAGATATGGCCATCACGCTGACAGAAGCCGCTGCCCGGCACGTCAACCGCTACCTTGCCCGCCGAGGCAAGGGCCTGGGCGTGCGTCTGGGGGTCAAGACGACCGGCTGCTCCGGGCTTGCCTACAAGCTCGAATACGTGGACGACAGCGAGCCCGAGGACATCGTGTTTGAAAACCACGGCGTCAAAGTGTTGATCGACCCGAAAAGCCTGGCCTACATCGACGGCACCGAGCTCGATTTTGTGCGCGAAGGCCTCAACGAGGGCTTCAAGTTCAACAACCCCAATGAGCGTGACCGCTGCGGTTGTGGGGAGAGCTTCCGCGTTTAGAGCGGCTAACAAAACCCTTCTGGCGTCGTTGCCGCGTCTTGTCGTACTACTCGTACTGCCTGCGACGCAGCGCCTAGCCAGAACCGCTTCGCTGGGTTTTGTTATCCGCTCTTTAGCGCCCGCGAGCCCGCAGCTGCCGCACCGTGAAACCGCCAACGCGCTCCGTGCTGGCGGTTTTTTTCTTGGATTCCTGCCCCCATTTCCCCGCGCATGAACCTGCAATCAGACGACTTTGAACTGTTTGGCCTCGAGCGCCGCTTTGCGCAGGAGCGCAGCGCCATCGACGCACGCTGGAAAGAGCTGCAGCGCGAGGCCCACCCCGACAAGTTCGCCGCGCAGGGCGCTGCCGCGCAGCGCGTGGCGATGCAATGGTCGGTGCGCATCAACGAGGCCTACCAGCGCCTGAAAGACCCGATGCGCCGCGCCGCCTACCTGTGTGAGCTGCACGGTGCACCCATTCGTGCAGAGGACAACACGGCCATGCCCGCCGCCTTCCTCATGCAGCAGATGGAGTGGCGCGAGGCGCTCGAAGATGCCCGCGCCGAGAGCGAGCTCGACGCGTTGGATGACACCGTTGAGCAAACCCGCCGCGCCGCCCTGGCGCAATGCGGGCAGCTCATCGACCAGCAACAGGACTACGCGGGCGCGGCCCGCCAGGTCAGAGCCCTCATGTTCATTGCGCGATTTGCCGACGACATCGAGCGTCGCCGAGAGCAACTGGGACAATAGAGCGGTTTTGCTTTTCCCCTGGGGCCCGGTTGTGTGATGGCGGGCTCCACCACGTAGAGATTCGAAATTTCATGGCGCTTTTGCAGATTTCCGAACCCGGCCAGTCTCCCGACCCACACCAGCGGCGCATCGCCGTCGGTATTGACCTGGGCACCACCCATTCCCTGGTTGCCGCCGTGCGCAACGGCGTGTCTGAATGCCTGCCCGACGCACAGGGCAGGGTGCTGCTGCCCTCGGTGGTGCGTTACCTCGAAAACGGCGGGCGCCAGATCGGCCATGACGCCGTGGCCGCGCAGACCCAGGACGCGCGCAACACCATCGCCTCGGTCAAGCGCTTCATGGGCCGGGGCCTGAAGGATGTGGCAGAGGCGGGCAAGCTGCCGTACGACTTCGTTCCCGCCAGTGATGCGGGCGCGCAGGGCATGGTCAGCATCGACACGGTGGATGGCAACAAGTCGCCTGTCGAAGTCAGCGCCGAGATCCTGGCCACGCTGCGTTACCGGGCCGAAGACACTTTCAACGACGACCTCTACGGCGCGGTCATCACCGTGCCCGCCTACTTCGACGACGCACAGCGCCAGGCCACCAAAGATGCAGCCAAGCTTGCGGGCATTCACTTGCTACGCCTCATCAACGAGCCCACGGCAGCGGCCATTGCCTACGGCCTGGACAACGCCAGCGAAGGCGTTTACGCCGTGTACGACCTGGGCGGGGGCACGTTCGATATTTCCATCCTGCGCCTCACGCAGGGCGTGTTCGAGGTGATCGCAACGGGCGGCGATTCGGCCCTGGGTGGCGACGACTACGACGCTGCGCTGGCCGACTGGGTGCTGGAGCAGTTGGGCTTGCAGGCGACCACCCCGGCCGACAAATCGGCCGTGCGCATGGCCGCCCGTGCCTGCAAGGAGGCGTTGACTGCTACTGATTTGGTAGCATTTAGCGCTTGCCTATCAAGCGCTAAGGCCCAATTTGACGTTAAACGTTCGGATTTTGAGGCGGTGACGGCCGCGCTGACGGCCCGCTCCATGGCTGCCGTGCGCCGCGCGCTGCGCGACGCCCACCTGGCGCGCGACGACGTGCAGGGTGTGGTGATGGTGGGCGGCTCTACCCGCATGCCGCAGGTGCAGCGCGCGGTGGCCGAGTTCTTTGGCAAGGCGCCCCTGACCAACCTCAACCCTGACGAGGTGGTGGCCCTGGGCGCCGCCATCCAGGCCAACCAGCTCGCGGGCAACAACACGGCGGGCGATCTGCTGCTGCTAGACGTGATTCCGCTGTCGCTGGGCATCGAAACCATGGGTGGGCTGGTGGAGCGCATCGTGGCGCGCAACGAGACCATTCCCACCGCCAAGGCGCAAGACTTCACTACCTACAAGGACGGACAGACAGCCCTTGCGATCCACGTGGTGCAGGGCGAGCGGGATTTGGTGCAGGACTGCCGCAGCCTCGCACGTTTCGAGTTGCGTGGCATCCCGCCCATGGCTGCAGGGGCGGCGCGCATCCGTGTGACCTTCACCGTGGATGCCGACGGCCTTTTGAGCGTGGGCGCCAAGGAGCAGGGCAGCGGCGTGGAGGCGCGCATTGATGTGAAGCCGTCGTATGGCCTGTCGGACGACCAGATCGCACGCATGCTGCAGGACGGCTTTGCCACGGCCGCGCAGGACATGAAAGCCCGCGCCGTGGTCGAAGCCCGCGTGGACGCCGACCGCATGCTGATTGCCACCCAAAGCGCGCTCGATGCGGATGGCGATGTGCTGGGCGCGCAGGAGCGCAGCGCCATCGATGCGCTGATGGTCGCCCTGCGCGACCAACGCGATGCCGATGATGCCGCCGTCATCGAGGCCGCCACCGACGCCCTGGCCAAGGGCACCGAAGCTTTTGCGGCCCAGCGCATGAACCGTGGCATCCAGCAGGCGCTGGCTGGCAAGAACGTGCAGACCCTCTGAGCCCGCCGAACGCACCTCTTCTAACAAGAAAAAACTCCCCATGCCCGTCATCAAAATCCTTCCCCATCCCGAATACTGCCCCGCAGGCACCGAAATCACAGCGCCTGCAGGCACCTCGATCTGCGAGGCATTGCTGGACAATCACATCAACATCGAGCACGCCTGCGACATGAGCTGCGCTTGCACCACTTGCCATGTCATCGTGCGCGAGGGGCTGAGTTCGCTCAACGAGGCCGAAGAAGAGGAAGAAGACCTGCTCGACCGTGCCTGGGGCCTGGAGCCACAATCGCGCCTGTCGTGCCAGGCCATCCTGGCGCAGACCGATGTGACCGTGGAAATCCCCAAATACACGATCAACCACGCCAAGGAGAATCACTAGATGAGCGCAGCGCCGGGCCGCCCCAAGCAAGCTCGCACCCCCTTGGGGGCCAGCGAAGACACGATGTGCCGAGTGTGGGGGCACGTATGACCCGCCAGATCGTTCTCGACACGGAAACCACCGGCCTCTCGGCCGAAGGCGGCGACCGGATCATCGAGCTGGGCTGCGTGGAGCTGCTCAACCGCAAGCTCACGGGCAACAACCTGCACCTGTACTTCAACCCAGGCCGCGACAGCCACGAAGACGCGCTGAAGGTGCACGGCATCAGCAACGAGTTCCTGAAGGACAAGCCCAAGTTCGCCGAGGTGGTGGACGACATCGTGCAGTACCTGCAGGGCGCAGAGATCATCATCCACAACGCCGCGTTCGACGTGGGGTTCCTGAACAAGGAACTGGAGCTGACAGGCCGCCCGGCCTTTGGCACCTACGTGGAGAGCGTGACCGACACGCTGGCCATGGCCAAGGAGATGTATCCGGGCAAGCGCAATTCGCTCGATGCCCTGTGCGACCGGCTGGGCGTGGACAACTCCGGCCGCACTCTGCACGGCGCTTTGCTGGACGCGGAGCTGCTGGCCGATGTGTACATCAACCTCACGCGCGGGCAGGACGCGCTGCTTATCGCCGACGATGCGCAGGATGGCGCCGACGGCACGAAAGTGGCGGCCATCGATCTGCGCGGCCTGGCGCTGCCGGTGCTGCGCGCCAGCGAGCAGGAGCAGGCGGCGCACGCCGAGGTGCTCACGCAGATCGACAAAGCCAGCGGCGGCAAAACAATTTGGAGAACATCTCAGCCGGCCTGAAAAGCTGTGCCATAATCGAAGGCTGTCACAGCGACACGGGTGATTAGCTCAGCGGTAGAGCACTGCCTTCACACGGCAGGGGTCACATGTTCGATCCATGTATCACCCACCACGCTTTTGACGGACTTTCGCGCAGCGGCCTTGGTTTTGTTAAGGCGTGTGCGACGGGTGATTAGCTCAGCGGTAGAGCACTGCCTTCACACGGCAGGGGTCACATGTTCGATCCATGTATCACCCACCAATTCAAAACCCCTGCAGATTTCTGGTCTGCAGGGGTTTTTTCATGGCCTTGCGCATCTGCGCATGAATCGGCGGCGGTGCCTTGTGAAGCCGCTACAGTGATGGGCTGATTTTCTGTGGCGGCCTGGTGGCTCGCCGCGTGATTCCCCACCGTTTGCAGGCGCTGCTTCCATGATCACCTTTCACAATCCCCTGCACCAAGGGCATGCACCGGCCCACGAGTTTTTCCGTGGCGAGCGGGTGCCCTGTTTCGAGAAACCCGCGCGGGTGGACTATGTGGAAGAGGCGCTGCGCCAGCGCGGCCACAGCCTGCTGGCACCCGACGTGGACAGCAGCCCCGTGCTGGCCCAGGTGCATGCTCCGCGTTACCTGGCCTTTGTGCAGACCGCCTGGCCGCAATGGCTGGCGCTGGACCCGGCCAACGCTGCGCTGCAGCCCTTTCCCTCTGTGTGGCCGGTACGCACGCTGCGCAGCGACGTGGAGCCCGAGAACTTTGTGGCCCGCCTGGGCCTGTATTCCATGGACAACGGCACCCCCATGGCGGCAGGCACTTGGGCCGCGGCCAAGGCTGGGGCAGATGCAGCCGCCAGCGCGGCGGCCCGCGTGGCGCAAGGGGCCCGCGCGGCGTTTTGCTGCACACGCCCGCCCGGCCACCATGCAGGCCCCGATTTCATGGGCGGCTATTGTTTCTTGAACAACGCCGCCGTGGCTGCGCAGACGCTGCGCAACCAGGGCGCCCGGCGTGTGGCCTTGCTGGACGTGGACTACCACCATGGCAATGGAACGCAGAGCATCTTCTACGATCGTGACGACGTGCTGTTCATCAGCCTCCACGGCGATCCCCGCACGGAATACCCGTTCTACCTGGGCCATGCGGACGAAGTGGGAGAGGGGCCGGGCACAGGCTTCAACCTGAATCTGCCGCTGCCTGCTGGCACCAGCGCTGCCACCTGGTTCGCAGCGCTGGAGCAGGCCTGCCACCGCATCGCGGGCTATCAGGCCGATGCGCTGGTGATCTCGCTCGGCCTCGATGCCTTCGAGGGTGATCCGATCTCCCGCTTTGCGCTCACGTCGGCCGACTTCACGCGGCTGGGCGAGCGGCTGGCCCGGCTGGGGCTGCCCACCGTTTTTGTGCTGGAGGGCGGGTATGCCGCTGCCGAGCTGGGGACGAATGCCGTCAATGTGCTCGACGGCTTTGAACAGGCATAGCGCGGCGCAGCGAATTCTGAAATGGGTGCATGAATGACGGATGTTGTCGATTGTGTGGTCGTGGGTGCAGGTGTGGTGGGCCTGGCCGTGGCGCGTGCGCTGGCCTTGCAGGGGCGCGAGGTGATGGTGTTGGAGGCGACCGACGCCATCGGCACCGGCACCAGCTCGCGCAACAGCGAGGTGATCCACGCCGGGCTGTACTACCCCACCGGGTCGCTCAAGGCCCGCCTGTGTGTGCGAGGCAAAGAGCTGCTGTACGTCTATTGCGCCGAGCGCGGCGTGCCGCACCGCCGCTGCGGCAAACTGCTGGTGGCCACCTCGGCGGCGCAGTGGGCCAGTCTGGAGTCGATCCAGGCACGGGCCGCAGCCAACGGCGTGCTGGATCTGCAGCGCCTCAGCCGTGAGGAGGCCCTGGTGCTCGAGCCCGCGCTTGAATGCGTGGGTGCGCTGCACTCGCCCAGCACCGGCATCGTGGACAGCCACGCGCTGATGCTTGCGCTGCAGGGCGACCTGGAGCACGCGGGTGGACTTGTGGCATTGAATTCGCCTCTAGCGCTTGCTGAATGTGCGCAAGATGCTATCTATTTGGGAGCGGCCGACGGTACCCGGCTGCAGGCCCGCACCGTCGTCAACGCCGCCGGGTTGCAGGCACCCGCCCTGGCCGCCCATTTTGCGGGGCTGAGCCCGGCCCATGTGCCCACCGCCCACTTTGCCAAAGGCAACTACTTCACGCTGGCTGGCAAAGCCCCTTTCAGCCGCCTGATCTATCCGGTGCCCGAGGCGGCAGGGCTGGGCGTGCACCTCACGCTCGACCTGGGCGGCCAGGCCAAGTTCGGGCCGGACGTGCAATGGGTGGCCTCTGCGGACGACCTGCTGGTGGACCCTGCCCGTGGCGAGGCCTTCTATGCCGAAGTGCGCAAATACTGGCCCGCCCTGCAGGACGGCGCGCTCGCGCCGGGGTACGCAGGCATTCGCCCCAAGATCCACGGCGCCGATGCACCGGCAGCAGATTTCGTGATCCAGGGCCCCGAGGTGCATGGGGTGCCTGGGTTGGTGAACCTGTTCGGCATCGAGTCGCCAGGCTTGACAGGTGCCCTGGCCATTGCGGAGCATGTGGTTGCGCTTGTTTGATTTACGGCAAGCCGGTTGCAATCGGTAACCTCTTGCGCCCCCGTCCTACGAGGGGTTTCTGAGCAGATGGCTAAGATGAACTGCGGTCCCCACCACGGGGTTCTTCTTCCTCTATGCTTGTTGATTGACAGAAAGGCTTTTATGACCGACTCCGACACCACCACCACCCAGGGCGAACTGGAGAAGCTGGTTTCCGATCTGCGTGGGCTTCTGGCCAACAAGGATCTGGACGCGGTTCCAGAAATCAAGCTGCTGCGCCAGCGCCTGGACGATGGCATGCACAACGTGCGCGATTCCGCCGTGCGCGCCGCACAGGACGCCGCCCGCCAAGCCAAGGAAGCCGCGCTGGCCGCCGACCGCTATGCGCACGACGAACCCTGGCGTGTGGCCGGTGCCGCGCTGGCCGTGGGAACCCTGGTCGGGTTTCTGCTGGCCCGCCGCTGATCGCCGCGCCGCATGAACTGGCTTTCGCTTCTGGGGCTGGATAGCCTGGTCGCGCGCTGGCGGGCCCATGTGATCGAGGGAGCCATCGCCGCTGAGGACCGGGTGGACTTGGCCCGGCTGGAATGGGCGGACCTGAAGCAGAACCTCCGGCAACTGATGGTGCTGACCATCTTGGTGGCCGGGCTTACGGTGGTGGCACTGATCATGGTGTCGGTCGCCATACTGGTGCACTTCTGGGATTCCCCCCAGCGCGTGCTGGTGGCCTGGCTGCTGGCGGGCGTGTGGGCATTGGGATGGGCCGGTGCCCTGGCCGCATTGATGTCCGTGGCGCAGCGCGCGGGCAATGGGTTTGCACTCACGCGCCATGAACTGTCGCAGGATTGGCATGACATGAAGGAGCGCTTGTGAGCACGCCGTCTTCCAACCCTTCACATTCTCAGCACCATGCACTGCCAAGCCCTGTAGTGGTGCCTTCGTTGCCGGTGCCCACGGCCGAGCAGCAGCGCATTCTGGACCGCATCGCCCAGCAGCGTGAGCGCCTGCGTGCACGCCGGGCGGCAAGGGCGCAGTCTTTGGCCGCAGCCCAAAACGCCGCGGCAGCAGGAGGCGCTGACGATTCGTTCGCGCTGCGCGCCGCTGGCTTTGCCCGCGAACACCCACTGGCCGTAGCGGCCATGGCCGGGGTGGCTGTGGTGGCCGGGCCGCGCAAAATCGTCCGATGGGCGGGGGTGCTTTTGCCCTTGCTGCTGCGCCTGCGGCGATAGCCCACAGGGTGCGCCTGCTGCGTCGCAGCAGGCTTCGCCACAAAAAAAGGAGCCACTGTTACCAGTGGCTCCTTTTTCATTGGGGGCAGCGCAAAACCAGTGCCTTCATCAAGCCATGGCCTTGATCGCCTTGGCGGCTTTGACGACGAGGGCCGGGCCTTCGTAGATCAGGCCGGTGTAGATCTGCACCACGTCTGCGCCTGCACGGACTTTGCTCACCGCGTCTTCGGCGCTCAGGATGCCGCCCACGCCGATGATGGGGAAGCGGCTGCCCAGGGCGGCGCGCAGTTGGCGGATGACCTGGTTGCTGGCCTCCAACACCGGGGCGCCGCTCAGCCCGCCGGTCTCTTCGGCGTGGCGCATGCCTTGCACGGCCGTGCGGCTGATGGTGGTGTTGGTGGCGATCACGCCGTCCATGCCGTGGCGCTGCAAGGTGGCGGCGATCACGGACACCTGGGCTTCATCCAGGTCGGGGGCGATTTTTACGAACACCGGCACGCGCCGGCTGTGCTGCGTGGCCAGGGCCTCGCGCCGCTCGGCGATGGCGGAGAGCAGGGCGTCCAGCGCTGCGTCGCTTTGCAGCGCGCGCAGGTTCTGCGTGTTGGGCGAGCTGATGTTCACCGTGACGTAGTCGGCATGCGGGTACACGCCTTCAAGGCAGGTGAGGTAGTCGCTGGTGGCGTTCTCGATGGGGGTGGTGGCGTTCTTGCCGATGTTGAGGCCCAGCAGCAGCGGGTGTTTACGGCTTTGTGTGCGAAAGCGCGCCTGCTGCACGTTGTGCAAAAAGGCGTCCAGCCCCTCGTTGTTGAAGCCCAGGCGGTTGATGAGTGCCCGCGCCTCGGGCAGCCGGAACATGCGCGGCTTGGGGTTGCCGGGCTGTGCCTTGGGGGTGACGGTGCCCACCTCCACGAAGCCGAAACCCATGGCGCCCAGTGCGTCGATGCAGCGCGCGTTCTTGTCCAGGCCCGCCGCCATGCCCACGCGGTTGGGGAAGGTCAGGCCCGCCAGGGTGACGGGATCATGGACCGTTTCATTGCACCAGGCCCACTGCAACGGCGTGCGCTGCCCGCGTGCCAGCATGTCCATGGTGAGTTCGTGGGCGGTCTCGGCGTCCAGGCCGAAGAGAAAGGGACGGGTGAGGGCGTAGGGGATCAGGGACATGGGGGGATAATTCAGGATTACCCCCGATTTTCTCCCATGACGACGATGACATCCCTGACCCAAGACGAACTCAAGACCCTGGTTGGCCAAGCCGCGCTGCAATATGTGGTGCCTGGCGAGATTGTGGGGGTGGGCACAGGCTCTACCGTCAACAAGTTCATCGACGCCCTGGCGGGCATGAAGGACCAGATCAAAGGCGCCGTTTCCAGCTCGGTGGCGAGCACCGAGCGCCTGAAGGCGTTGGGCATTGAGGTGTTCGATGCCAACGCAGTGCAGTCGTTGTCGGTTTATATCGACGGTGCCGACGAGATCGATGGCCGGGGCCACATGGTCAAGGGCGGCGGCGCGGCGCTGACGCGCGAGAAGATTGTGGCCGCGTTGGCCGAGCGCTTCGTCTGCATTGCCGACGAGTCCAAGCTGGTGCAGGCGCTGGGGCAGTTTCCTCTGCCGGTCGAGGTGATTCCCATGGCGGCCAACCATGTTGCGCGCCGTTTTGTGGCCATGGGCGGGCAGGCGAGCCTTAGGCTCAAGGACGGACAGCCACTGGTCACCGACAACGGGCAACACATCCTGGACGTGAAGGGCCTGAGCATCACCGATCCGTTGGCGTTCGAATCGCAGATCAACCAGTGGCCGGGCGTGGTGACCGTGGGCGTGTTTGCCCACCAAAAAGCCTCGGTGTGCCTGCTGGGCACGGCCCAGGGGGTGAAGACATTGGTCTACTGATTGGTTGGAATACTGAACAACAAAGGGGTCCATCGGACCCCTTTGTTTTTAACCACTGACTGCGCAACACGCGTTGCGCGGGAGAGACGCCCCTTTAGAAGCGGATACCTGCCGGGTTGCTGGGCGTGGGGCCGTCGTTGATGGGGGCCGGAGGCTGTGGACGCGCCGGAGCGGCTGCCTTGGGTGCCTCGGGTTTGGCGGCCTCGACGGGTTTCACAGCCACCAGCGGGGTGGCTGCTGGCGGGCGGTAGTTGCTGGGCAACTGCGATTGTTTGGGGTAACCCGCTGCGTTCAGGTACTGCGTCCATTCAGCGTCGGAGAACCCGACAAGCTGCTGGCCGCCAATGGTGCCAAAAGGCAGGCTGGATGAGCCGCCCAGGCGTTGCAGCGCGGCAATGTCTTCGTTGGTGGACACGGTGCGTTCGGTGAACGGCACGCCCCGCGACGTGAGCACGTTGCGCAGACTCACGCAAGGCGCGCAGTCGTTGCCCGTGTAGATGGTGACCGGATAGCGGCTGGCGGTCTGCCGCAACTCGAACGGCAGGGCTGCTCCAGGGGCGGCGGGTGCTGTGCCGGTGGTCCGTGCAGCCTGCGCTGGCTCTTTCGCATCGGCGGGCGGCCGGTCGGAAAAGGTCACCTTGCCATCAGGCCCCACGATGCGATAGACGCCCTGCGCCTGGGCACTGGCGCAGGCCAGCGTCATCAGCAGGGAGGCCAATAGCGGGGCAGACAGGGTTTTGGGCATGGTCATTCTCCTCATTCCAATACGTCTTCGGCAGTACTGCGCTCGGTTCAGGCGGTGGTTGACGCGTCCGCCATGCCCTGGTGGCGCAGCAAGGCATCCAGGCTGGGCTCACGGCCCCGGAAGGCCTTGAAGGATTCCATAGCGGGGCGGCTGCCGCCCGCCTCCAGGATGGCTTCGCGGTAGCGGCGACCGGTTTCGGCGCTGGGCAGGCCGTCACTGCCCGCAGTTTCCTCGAAAGCCGCATAGGCGTCGGCGCTCAGCACTTCGGCCCATTTATAACTGTAGTACCCGGCTGCATAGCCGCCCGCAAAGATGTGGCTGAACGTGTGTGCGGTGCGGCTAAAGGGCGGGGGCGCCAGCACGGACACTTCGCTGCGCACCTGCTGGAGCAGGGGCATGAAGTCTTGTGCGGGGTCGTGCTCGGTGTGCAGCAGCATGTCGAACAGTGCGAACTCGATCTGGCGCAACGTGGCCATGCCGCTTTGGAAGTTTTTGGCCGCGATCATCTTGTCGAACAGTGTGCGGGGCAGGGGTTCTGCAGTATGAACGTGGGCGGTCATGTGCTTGAGCACGTCCCATTCCCAGCAGAAGTTCTCCATGAACTGACTGGGCAACTCCACCGCATCCCATTCCACGCCGCCGATGCCCGAGACATCGCGCTCGTTCACCTGCGTGAGCATGTGGTGCAGGCCGTGGCCGAACTCGTGGAACAGCGTGATCACGTCGTCGTGTGTGAGCAGCGGTGGCTTGCCATCCACGCCGCTGGCGAAATTGCAGACCAGATGCGCCACCGGGGTTTGCAGAGCGCCGGTGTCGGGGCGCAGCCAGCGGGTGCGCACATCGTCCATCCAGGCGCCGCCGCGTTTGCCGGTGCGGGCAGGCTGGTCCAGGTAGAACTGGCCGACCAGGGTGCCGTTGCGCTCGATGCGGTAAAACTCGACCGCCGGGTTCCACACGGGGGCCGAGTCGCGGCGGATGGAGACCTCGAACAGCGTCTCGATGATCTTGAACAGCCCCGCCAGCACCTTGGGTGCGGTGAAGTATTGCTTGAGCTCCTGCTCGCTGAACGCGTAGCGGGCTTCCTTGAGTTTTTCGGAGATGTAGGGCCAGTCCCAGGCTTGTGGGTCGCTCAACCCCAGGTGTTCGGCGGCAAAGGCGCGCAGGTCGGCAACGTCTTTTTCGGCATAGGGGCGGGCACGGCGGCCCAGGTCGCGCAGAAAACGCACAACCTCGGCGGGCGACTGCGCCATCTTGGGCACCACGGACACTTCGCCAAAGTTGGCGTAGCCGAGCAGTTGGGCTTCTTCGCGGCGCAACGCCAGGATCTCGCCGATCAGCGCGGTGTTGTCGAATTTACGGGCATCGCCTTCGGCCTGGTCGGAGGCGCGGGTGACGTAGGCGCGGTAGAGCTTGGCGCGAAGGTCGCTGCTGGTGGCAAACTGCATCACCGGCAGGTAGCAAGGCATTTTGAGCGTGAGCTTGTAGCCAACCTTGCCTTCGGCCTGCGCGGCGGCCAGGGCTGTTTGCTGCACGTCGAGTGGCACGCCATCAAGCTCTTCGGCGCTGGCGTAGTAGGCAAAGGCGTCGGTGGCGTCCAGCGCGTTTTCGCTGAATTTCTGGCTCAATTCGGCCTGGCGCTCCTGGATTTGCGCGAACCGCTCCTTGGCCGCGCCGACCAGCTCAGCACCTGAGAGAACAAAGTTGCGCACGGCGTTCAGGTGGGCCTGGCGCTGCTCGGGCGTGAGCGTGGTGGGGTCAATGGCCTTGTACTTGGCGTACAGGCGTTCATCGGCACCCAGGCGGGTCCAGAACTCGGTGACGCGGGGCAGGGCGGCGTTGTAGGCGGCGCGCAGCTCGGGCGTGTCGGCCACGCTGTTGAGGTGGCTCACGGCGCCCCAGGCGCGGCCAAGTTCCTCGGTGGCCACATCCAGCACCTTGGCCATCGCGTCCCAGCGGGCGGGGAAGTCCGGGGCGGTGACGGTCTCCAGCGCCTGGCTGGCGCGCTCCAGCAGCACATCCATCGCGGGCGCAACGTCCGGCGGCGTGATGCGGTCGAACAGAGGGAGGTCGGAGAAGTCGAGAAGGGCGTTGCTCATGCGAAGTTAGATGGCGCCGGGTGGCGCGGGTTCAAGTTGCAAGGCGGCCGACGCAGACCTTTGTACTCATACGGATTTGCATTCGATCAATGAAAACCGTTCGGGCTGAGCTTGTCGAAGCCTCGCGCGGCGCTTCGACAGGCTCAGCGTGAACGGACTGATATTTCTGAACGCATATCCATATCAGATGGTGCGCTCGGCAGCCTCGATGGTGTTCACGAGCAACATGGTAATGGTCATGGGGCCAACCCCGCCAGGCACGGGGGTGATCCAGCCGGCCACTTCCTTCACGCCGTTGAAGTCCACATCGCCGCAGAGCTTGCCTTCGTCATTGCGGTTCATGCCCACGTCGATGACTACGGCGCCGGACTTCACCATGTCGGCGGTCAGCACGTTGCGCTTGCCCACGGCGGCCACGACCACATCGGCCTGCAGGGTTTGTGCCTTCAGGTCTTTCGTGGCGCTGTGGCAGATGGTGACGGTGGCGTTCTGGCCCAGCAGCATCAGTGCCATGGGCTTGCCCACGATGTTGCTGCGGCCGATGACGACGGCATGTTTGCCCTTGAGGTCGTAGCCGATGCTCTCCAGCATCTTCATGCAGCCATAGGGCGTGCAGGGCCAGAAGCCGGGCATGCCGGTCATCAGGGCGCCAGCGCTGGCGATGTGAAAGCCGTCCACGTCCTTGGCGGGCGAGATGGCTTCGATGACTTTCTGCGCATCGATGTGCTTGGGCAGCGGCAGTTGCACCAGGATGCCGTGAATGGCCGGGTCGTTGTTGAGGGTGTCCACGCGGGCCAGCAGCGCGGCTTCCGTCATGTCGGCGTCGTACTTTTCAAGCACCGAGTGCAGGCCGCTGTCTTCGCAGGCTTTGACCTTGTTGCGCACATAAACCTGGCTGGCCGGGTTGTCGCCCACCAGCACCACGGCCAGCCCAGGCGTCACGCCACGGGCCTTGAGGGCGGCGGCGCGCTGCGTCACGTCGGCGCGCAGTTGGCGAGAGAGGGCGTTGCCGTCGATGAGCTGTGCTGTCATGTCGAAAAATATGATTAAAAAATGCCTCTAGCGCTTTATCTATAAGCGCTAACAGCTATCAAAATAGGAGCATCAACCCTTGGGCGCGTTCTGGCCCAGGGCGATCTTGAGCAGGTCGGCCACGGTGTTGGCGTTCAGCTTTTCCATGATGTTGGCGCGGTGCGCCTCCACGGTCTTGATGCTGATGCCCAGGTCGTCGGCGATCTGCTTGTTCAGGCGGCCGGCGACGATGCGTTCGAGCACCTGGGCCTCGCGGCTGGTGAGCTTGGAGAGCAGGGCGTCGCGGCTGGCGGCTTGCTGGTGGTCGGTGAAGCTTTCGCGGGCGTGGTCCAGCATGCGCTCGACCAGGCCGACCAGTTCTTCTTCGTCAAAAGGCTTCTGGATGAAATCAAGCGCGCCCTTCTTCATGGTGTTCACGGCCATGGGCACGTCGCCGTGGCCGGTGATGAACACGATGGGCAGCGGGGACTTGCGCTCGATGAGGCGGTCCTGCAGTTCCAGGCCAGTCATGCCGCCCATGCGGATGTCCACGATCAGGCAGGCCACTTCGCGCGGGTCGTAGCGCGAAAGAAAGGTCTCGGCCGAATCAAAGCAACGCACCCGGTAGTCCTTGCCTTCCAGCAGCCACTGCAGGGAATCGCGGACTGCTTCGTCGTCATCTACAACGTAAACAGTGCCTTTTTTCGGAATCAAGCTCATGCAACAGTCCTTGGGTTTTGTACGTTTGCTACAGAATTTATAGTGCCGTCAGCAGGCTTGGCGAGTGGCAGCCAGAAGGAGAATCTGCAGCCTGTGACCTCTGGGCCATTGTAGAGGTTCTCTGCCTGCATCCTTCCTTGGTGCGACTCGACGATGCTGCGGCACAGATTGAGGCCCATGCCCATGCCTTCGGCCTTGGTCGAGAAGAAGGCCTCGAACAGCCGCTCCAGCACTTCGGGCGCAAGGCCCTTGCCGGTGTCCTGCACCGAGAACTCCACCACCTGGCGGTCGTCGATCTGCTTGGGCACCACGCGCAGCTCCACGCTGCGGCCAGCGGCGGGGCGGTTGGCGTGCTGGATAGCTTCGGCGCCGTTTTTCATGAGGTTGACCAGCACCTGCTCGATCAGGATGGTGTCGGCCATCACGGGCGGCAGGCGGGCGGCCACATAGTGCGTGAGCCGCACGTTGTGGCGGCGCAGTTCGATGTCGGCCAGCTCCACTGCCTCGTTCACCATGGAGTGCACGTCGGCCAGCGCGCGGTTGGGCTCGCTTTTCTTCACGAAGGAGCGGATGCGGTGGATGATCTGGCCCGCGCGCTGGGCCTGGTGGGCGGTTTTCTGCAGCGCGGTGAGCAACGCCTCTTCCGTGAGCTGGCCGCTCTGGATGCGCGAGACCATGCCGCTGCAGTAGTTGTTGATGGCGGTGAGCGGCTGGTTCAGCTCGTGCGCCACGCTCGATGCCATCTCGCCCATGGTGATGAGGCGGCTGACCGACTGGGCACGCTCGGCCTGCCGCTCGGCCTGCTCCTCGGCCAGGCGGCGGGGGGTGATGTCGGTGGCGATCACCATCTGCGCCAGGCGGCCGTCCACCCAGTTGAGGTAGCGCGAGCGCACTTCCAGCCACTTGCCCAGGTCGGGCAGGTAGATCTCGGCGTTTTCGGAGCGGGCGCTGGTCAGGCTGTCGGTGGGCAGGCCCATGAGGCCGTCCTCGTCGTCCATGCCGGACTGCTCTTTGCCTGCCACGGGCACCACACCCGCCTGCGCCACCAGTTGCAGGTGCCCGCCGGTTTGCGAGCCAAACCACTGGCGGTAGAGCTTGTTGGCAAACAGCAGCTCCTCGCTGCCCAGAGGCGCCACCGACACCGAGGCGTCGAGCGATTCCAGCACGATGGTGAAGCGCTCGTGTGAGGCCGAAAGCTGCTCGCGGATGCGGTTGGGCTCGGTGATGTCGGTCATCGAGGTCATCCAGCCCGTCTGCTGGCCGTGGGCATCGATCAGCGGCGACACATACAGCCGCGCGTCGAACAGCGTGCCGCTTTTGCGCTTGACGCGCACCTGAAAGCCGCCCGCCATGGTGTTGCCGCGCAGTTCGTCGCGCAGCTTGGCCTGCAGAATCTCGTGGTCGGCCTCGGGCCAGTAGGGGAAAGGCGCTTTGAGGCCCACCAGTTCCTCGGCGCTCCAGCCGGTCATCTGGCAGAAGGCGGCGTTCACGTAGCTGATGCGGCCTTCCAGGTCCAGGGCGCGCATGCCGGTGAGGATGGAGTTCTCCATCGCCCGGCGGAAGTTGGTTTCGGCCACCAGCGCCTCTTGTGCCCGCATGCGTCGGCGGGTGTGGCGCCAGGTGGCGATCAGCATCCAGGCCGTCATGGCCGACAGGGTGCCCACCAGCCAGAAGAGCCCGCTGCCCACCACCCCCAGCGAGGTGCGGTAGGCCTGGGCGCGCAGCACCAGGCCGTTGCCCACGGGGGAGACGGACACTTCGTACTCGTTGGCCTTGGGTGTCCAGGGCAGCAACTGGGTGGCCTTGTTGCGCGGCGCAAGCGGCGTGCCCGCCAGCACCTGGTTCTTGCCGTCCAGCAGAGTGACGGCGTAGCGCGCCAGCACCTCGGTAGGCGTGCCGTAGCGCAGCAGGCTGTCGATGGAATATTCACCCAGCACCACGCCGCTGAACTTGCCCTGGTTGTTCAGGGGCACCTGCAGTTGCAGCAGCGGAGTGGCATCGCCCTTGGTGGCGGCGGGCTGCGCATACACGGGCTGCTGCAGGTCGCGCGCCAGGCCGTAGGTGTCTGCCGTGTCGCCGCCCGGCTTGAGCACCTCGCCTGCGATGCGCAACTCGCTGCTCGCCAGTGTGGGGGCGGCGTGGCTGGCGCGGATGCGGCGGCGCTCGTCGATCCAGGTGATGGCTTGCAGCTCGGGGTACTGGCTGATCAGCGCCTCGGCACGGCCGACGAATTCAGCGCGGCCCAGGTCCTGGTTGGAGAGGTCGCGCGCAATGCGCATGAGCTGCTCCTGCCGCTCCAGCAGGCGCAGGCGCACACGCTGCTGGGCATATTCCACATCACGCCGTAGGGCTTCTTGCTCGCGTTCGGCCTCTTCGGCCCGCAAATACCAGAAGGCGGCCACGATGGCCGCCAGAAACATCAGCACGGCGGCCAGTGGCGCCAGGGCGGCAAACCGGTCCTGGCGGGTGGGCGACAACCCGCGCCACCACTTGCGCCACCAGCGTATCGGCGCAGCCACGGTCGCAGCCGTGGAGGAGGGGGCAGGGGGCATCGAGTCCATCCTCCAAGTGTAGGGGAGCCGCGATCTGCCCTGCGGCGAGTGGTGAATGTGCATTTGCAGCAAAATATTGCAATATGAAATGACAAGGCACCATTTGAAATTATAGAAAAATGTGCGAAACTAGAGCCAACGTACTAAATTTGCTGCCACATCTAAGGAGACAACGCATGTCAGCTCAGCCCGACCCACAGGCCGGTTTCGGTATCGGCACGGACGCAGATCAACAGGAAACCCGTGAATGGATGGACGCACTGTCCGCCGTGATCGACAAGGAAGGCCCTGAGCGCGCTCACTTCCTGCTGGAGCAGCTTCTTGAACATGCCCGCCAGAGCAGCATCGATCTGCCGTTCTCGGCCAACACGGGCTACGTCAACACCATCGAGCCCAGCCAAGAGGCCCATTGCCCCGGCAACATCGCGATTGAAAAGCGCCTGCGCGCCTACATGCGCTGGAACGCCATGGCCATGGTGGTGCGCGCCAACCGGCTCGACCCCGCCGACGGCGGCGACCTGGGCGGCCACATCGGCTCCTTTGCCTCGGTGGCCAGCATGTTCGGTGCGGGTTTCAACCATTTCTGGCATGCCGCGAGCGAAGACCACGGCGGCGACCTGCTCTACATCCAGGGCCACAGCGCGCCCGGCATCTATGCCCGCGCCTACCTCGAAGGCCGCCTGACCGAAGAGCAGCTCGACAGCTTCCGCCAGGAAGTGGACGGCAAGGGTCTTTCGAGCTACCCGCATCCCAAGCTGATGCCCGAGTTCTGGCAGTTCCCCACCGTCTCGATGGGCCTGGGCCCACTGATGGCCATCTACCAGGCCCGTTTCCTCAAATACCTGCACGCCCGTGGCATTGCCGACACCGCCAACCGCAAGGTCTGGGTGTTCTGCGGCGACGGTGAGATGGACGAGCCCGAATCGCTGGGCGCCATCGGCCTGGCCGCGCGCGAGAACCTCGACAACCTGGTCTTTGTTGTCAACTGCAACCTGCAGCGCCTGGATGGCCCGGTGCGCGGCAACGGCAAGATCGTGCAGGAGCTGGAAGGCGAGTTCCGCGGTGCAGGCTGGAACGTGATCAAGCTGCTGTGGGGCAATGGCTGGGACGCGCTGCTGGCGCGTGATAAGACCGGCAAGCTCAAGCAACTGATGATGGAGACGCTGGACGGCGACTACCAGGCCATGAAGGCCAACGATGGCGCCTTTGTGCGCAAGAACTTCTTCGGCAAGTACCCCGAGACGCTCAAGCTCGTCGAGCACATGACCGACGAAGAGGTGTTCGAGCTGCGCCGTGGCGGCCATGAGCCCGCCAAGGTCTACGCCGCGTTCCACGCCGCCAACGCGCACAAGAACCAGCCCACCGTGCTGCTGGTCAAGACCGTGAAGGGCTACGGCATGGGCAAGGCCGGTGAAGGCAAGAACACCGTGCACCAGACCAAGAAGCTGTCGGACGAAGACATCAAGTACATCCGCGACCGCTTCGCCATCCCGATCCCGGACAGCCAACTGGCGGACATCCCTTACTACAAGCCCGCCGAAGACACGCCCGAAATGCGCTACCTGCATGAGCGCCGCCAGGCGCTGGGTGGCTACCTGCCCAAGCGCCGTCCCAAGGCCGAAGAGCACTTCACCGTGCCCGCGATCGACACTTTCAAGGCGATCCTGGAGCCCACGGCCGAGGGCCGCGAGATCAGCACGACGCAGGCCTATGTGCGTTTCATCACGCAACTGCTGCGCGACCAGGCCCTGGGCCCGCGCGTGGTGCCTATCCTGGTGGACGAAGCCCGTACCTTCGGCATGGAAGGCCTGTTTCGCCAGATCGGCATCTACAACCCCAAGGGCCAGCTCTACACCCCGGTCGACCGCGACCAGGTGATGTACTACAAGGAAGACAAGGCCGGGCAAATTCTGCAAGAGGGCATCAACGAAGCCGGCGGCATGGCCAGCTGGATCGCTGCGGCCACGAGCTACAGCACCAACAACCGGATCATGATCCCGTTCTATGTGTACTACTCGATGTTCGGGTTCCAGCGCATTGGCGATCTGGCCTGGGCGGCGGGCGACATGCAGGCACGCGGCTTCTTGTTGGGCGGCACCTCGGGCCGTACCACGCTCAACGGCGAAGGCCTGCAGCACGAAGACGGCCACAGCCACATCCTGGCCAACACCATTCCCAACTGCGTGAGCTACGACCCCACCTTCGCCCATGAAGTGGCCGTGATCATGCACCGGGGTCTCAAGCGCATGGTCGAGCAGCAGGAAAACGTTTTCTACTACATCACGCTGCTCAACGAAAACTACCCCATGCCCGGCCTCGTTGCGGGCACGGAAGAGCAGATCATCAAGGGCATGTACCTGTGCAAGCCCGGCGCCGATGGAGAAAAGCGCGTGCAACTGCTGGGCTCGGGCACCATCCTGCGCGAGTCGCTGGCCGCGCAAACCCTGCTGGCCGCCGACTGGGGCGTGCAGGCCGATGTGTGGAGCTGCCCCAGCTTCAACGAACTCACCCGCGAAGGCCAGGACGTCGACCGCTGGAACCTGCTGCACCCGCTGGAGACGCCGCGCGTGTCGTTCGTGGCGCAGCAATTGGGCGCCAGCACCGGCCCTGTGGTCGCATCCACCGACTACATGAAGGCCTATGCCGAGCAGATCCGCCCCTTCATCCCCAAGGGCCGCAACTACAAAGTGCTGGGCACTGACGGCTTTGGCCGCAGCGACTTCCGCAGCAAGCTGCGCGAGCACTTCGAGGTGAACCGCCACTACATCGTCGTGGCCGCCCTCAAGGCGCTGAGCGAAGACGGCGTGCTGCCCGCCACCAAGGTGGCCGAGGCGATTGCCAAATACAACATCCAGGCTGACAAGATCAACCCGCTCTACGCATAAAACGAACGGAGACAGAACAATGGCATTGGTCAACATTCAAGTCCCGGACATCGGGGATTTCGACGAAGTGGGCGTGATCGAGCTGCTGGTCAAGGTGGGCGACACCGTGAAGGCCGAGCAATCGCTCATCACCGTCGAATCGGACAAGGCATCGATGGAGATCCCGTCCAGCCACGCTGGCGTGGTCAAAGAGCTAAAGATCGCCCTGGGCGACAAGGTCAAGCAGGGCTCGGTGATTGCCGTGGTGGAAGCCGCTGACGCGGGCGCTGCTGCAGCCCCAGTCGCGGCACCGGCACCTCAGGCCGCCCCTGCACCCGCCCCCGTGGTGGCCGCCGCATCGGCACCCGTTGCAGCCCCTGCGGCCGCAGGCCCGGTGGAAGTGCGCGTTCCCGACATCGGCGATTTCAAGGACGTAGCCGTCATCGAAATGCTGGTCAAGGTGGGTGACACCATCAAAGTCGAGCAGTCGCTGTTCACCGTCGAATCCGACAAGGCCTCCATGGAGATCCCATCGCCCGCTGCCGGCGTGCTCAAGGAGCTCAAGGTCAAGATCGGCGATGTCGTCAACATCGGTGACCTGGTGGCTGTGCTGGAAGGCGTGGCAGGTAGCGCAGCACCTGCACCTGCATCTGCACCTGTTGCAGCGCCAGCACCCACGCCAGCTCCTGCTGCGGCAGCCCCTGCGGTTGCTGCAGCAGCGCCCGCTGCTGCCGTGGCCTCGGTGCCCGTGCCCGCCCACCAGCCCGGCACCCCCACGGCAGGTTTGCCCCACGCGTCGCCTTCCGTGCGCAAGTTCGCCCGCGAGCTGGGCGTGCCCATCGACGAAGTCAAGGGCACAGGCCCCAAAGGCCGCATCACACAAGATGACGTGCAGGCCTTCACCAAGCAGGTGATGGCAGGCGCCGCGCAGACCAAGGCACAGGCAGCCAAAGCCCCTGCGGGTGGTGGTTCGGGCGTCGGCCTCGATCTGCTGCCCTGGCCCAAGGTGGACTTCACCAAATTCGGCCCCGTGGAGCGCAAAGACCTCTCGCGCATCAAGAAGATCAGCGGCGCCAACCTGCACCGCAACTGGGTCGTCATCCCGCACGTCACCAACCATGACGACGCGGACATCACCGACCTCGAAGCCTTCCGCGTGCAGTTCAACAAAGAGAACGAGAAGAGTGGCGTCAAGGTCACCATGCTCGCCTTCATGATCAAGGCCGCCGTGGCCGCGCTCAAGAAGTTCCCCGAGTTCAACAGCTCGCTCGACGGCGACCAACTGGTGCTCAAGAACTACTTTCACATCGGCTTTGCGGCCGACACGCCCAACGGCCTCGTTGTGCCCGTCATCCGCGATGCTGACCAAAAGGGCATCGTCCAAATCTCGCAAGAGATGGGCGAGCTGGCCAAGAAGGCGCGCGACGGCAAGCTGGGTCCGGCCGACATGACCGGCGGCTGCTTCTCCATCAGCTCGCTGGGTGGCATTGGCGGGCGCTACTTCACGCCTATCATCAACGCGCCTGAAGTCGCCATCATGGGTGTGTGCAAGAGCAGCCTGGAGCCCAAGTGGGACGGCAAGCAGTTCGCACCGCGCCTGATGCTGCCCCTGTCGCTCAGCTGGGACCACCGCGTGATCGACGGCGCCGCTGCCGCGCGTTTCAACGTGTACTTTGCCTCGCTGCTGGCGGACTTCCGCCGCATCGTGATGTAACCAGGGGGCAACACACATGGCAATCATCGACATCAAGGTGCCTGACATCGGCGACTTCGCCGAAGTGGCCATCATCGAACTGCTGGTCAAACCCGGCGACACCATCAAGGCCGAGCAAAGCCTGATCACCGTGGAGTCCGACAAGGCCTCCATGGAGATCCCGTCCAGCCACGCTGGGGTGGTGAAAGAGCTGAAAGTGAAGCTGGGCGACAAGATCGCTGAAGGCGCTGTAGTGCTCACGCTGGAAGTACAGGGCGCAGCCGCTGCAACCCCTGTGGCTGCAGAATATGCACCAAAACCGGCCCCAGCGCCTGTTCAACAAGCGCAAGCAGCTATCAATCCAGTAGCATCCAGCTTTGCAGGCACGGCTGACCTGGAGTGCGACGTGCTTGTGCTTGGCGGCGGCCCTGGCGGCTACAGCGCTGCCTTCCGCGCAGCCGACTTGGGCCTCAAGGTCGTCATCGTCGAGCGCTACGCCACCCTGGGCGGCGTGTGCCTGAACGTGGGCTGCATCCCCTCCAAGGCACTGCTGCACGTGGCCGCCGTGATGGACGAGGTCAGCCACATGGCCGAACTGGGCGTGGACTTTGGTGCGCCCGCCGTCAACATCGACAAGCTGCGCGGCCACAAGGAAAAGGTCATCGGCAAGCTCACCGGCGGCCTGGCCGCCATGGCCAAGATGCGCAAGGTGACCACCGTGCGTGGCTACGGCAGTTTTGTCGGCGCCAACCACCTCGAAGTGGAAGAGACCAGCGGCACCGCGCAGGAGAAAACCGGCACCAAGAAGGTCATCGCCTTCAAGAACGCCATCATCGCCGCAGGCAGCCAGGCCGTGCGCCTGCCCTTCATGCCCGACGATCCGCGCGTGGTTGACTCCACCGGCGCCCTGGCGCTGAAAGAAGTCCCCAAACGCATGCTCATTTTGGGCGGCGGCATCATCGGCCTGGAAATGGGCACCGTCTACAGCACCCTGGGCGCGCGCCTCGACGTGGTCGAAATGATGGACGGCCTGATGCAAGGCGCCGACCGCGACCTCGTCAAGATCTGGCAGAAGATGAACGCCAAGCGTTTTG
>NZ_JAPUDY010000105.1 GCF_027492855.1 Acidovorax sp. | reverse complement strand
GGCGCCGACCGCGACCTCGTCAAGATCTGGCAGAAGATGAACGCCAAGCGTTTTGACAACATCATGCTCAAGACCAAGACGGTGGGCGCCAAGGCCACACCCGAAGGCATTGAGGTGACGTTCGCCGCTGCGGAAGAGGGCGGCACCGCCCCCGCACCGCAGGTGTATGACCTGGTCTTGCAGGCCGTAGGCCGCACCCCCAACGGCAAGAAGATCGCCGCCGACAAGGCTGGCGTGGCCGTGACGGACCGTGGCTTCATCAACGTCGATATCCAGATGCGCACCAACGTGCCCCACATTTTCGCCATCGGCGACATCGTGGGCCAGCCCATGCTGGCGCACAAAGCGGTGCACGAGGCGCATGTGGCGGCGGAAGTGATCGCTGGTGAACTGCAGGGCAACAAAGAACTGGCAGCCGCCGCCTTCAACGCCCGCGTGATCCCATCGGTGGCCTACACCGACCCCGAGGTGGCCTGGGTGGGCCTGACCGAAGACCAGGCCAAGGCCCAGGGCATCAAGGTCAAGAAGGGCCTGTTCCCCTGGAGTGCCTCCGGCCGCGCCATCGCCAATGGCCGCGACGAGGGTGTGACCAAGCTGTTGTTCGACGACTCGCCAGAGGCCCATGGCCACGGCAAGATCCTGGGCGGTGGCATGGTCGGCACCCATGCGGGCGACATGATCGGCGAGATTGCGCTGGCCATCGAGATGGGCGCCGACGCGGTAGACATCGGCAAGACCATCCACCCACACCCCACGCTGGGCGAAAGCATCGGCATGGCGGCGGAGATTGCGCACGGTAGCTGCACGGACGTGCCACCGCAGCGCAAATAGCAAGCCGGATGTAGCCAACACAGGTGCCGGAGCCATCCATGGCCGCCGTCAAGAAGTTCCCCAAAGCCCCCGCCCACCCCGAGCGGGTGTGCTGGGGTTGCGACTTGTACTGCCCCGCCAAGGACATGCGTTGTGGCAACGGCTCGGACCGCACGCAGCACCCGGCGGAGCTGTTTGGCGACGATTGGGACCAGTGGGGACTGGAGTCGCAGGAGGAGGAGGGCGCGTCAGCAGTCCATCCGAATCTCAAACCCTGATGGACTGACAGCTTGGTTGGCAAGCGGTCTCCACGCCACGCCTAGAGTGCCGTACGCTACACCGCAGGCTTGGCTGCTTGGAGTGATGGCGTGGGCACCCGGCCCCGCCTGCTGATCAGCAACACCCCTGCCAGCACCAACCCGGCCCCAGCCATTTGGGACCAGGACAGCGGCTCGTCCAGCAGCCAGCAGCCGAAAAAAATCGTCAGCATGGGGCCAAGGGTGCCGATCAGCGCCGTTCGGGACACGCCGATGCGCCGGATGGCGGCGGAGGTCATGAACACAGGTAACACGGTGGAGAACACCGCCATGCCCAGGGCATACAGATACACCGGCGCGGGCTGCGCCAGCGAAGCCACGGGCTGGGTCACCGCAAAATGCAGCAGCGTGGCTGCCGTGGACACCAGCATGGCCAGGGCGGTAAAGCGCGCCGCGCCCAGGTGGCGGATGGCGGGCTCGCTGCCCGCCTGGTAGAAGGCGTAGGTGATGGCCGAGCCGAACACAAAACCCGCCCCCACCAGCACGGCCCGTGTGTCGCCCGCAATCTGCAGGTCATGAGCAAAGGCCAGGCCAATGCCCGCGTAGGACAACAGCAGCGCTCCCATCTCGCGCCGGGAGGCGCGCTTGCCCATGAACAACACGCCGATCAGGATGGTGAGCGTGGGGTAGGTGAACAAGATCAGCCGCTCCAGGCTGGCTGTGATGTACTGCAGGCCGATGAAGTCGAGGATGCTGGAGCCGTAGTAGCCCAGCAGCCCCAAGGCCCCCACCAGCAGCCAGTCGCGCGGCGCCAGCGGTGGCAGACAGCGGCTGGCTCGCCAGCCCACCCAGGCGAACACGGGCACGGAAAACGCCATGCGCAGTGCCAGCAGCGTGACGGAATCCACGGGTGCCGCCGCCTGCGGCACGGCGTAGGCCAGTTTCACAAAAATGGCCTTGAAGGAGAAGCCGAGCGCCGCCAGCGCGGCCAGTGCAAAGCCAAGGCGTTCAGCAGACCAATTTTTCCAGGGCATGGGGGTGATGTATGCATTGGCGTCCCAATTTTGCGAACGCTATGTATGCTTTGTAATTCAATAAGCAAGTATGTTGCCAAGCCATTTTGCAGTGCACAATTGTTCATCTTGCAACCATGTATTCGTTTTATACGAACACTCACTTGAACTACGACCTGATCGACCTGCGCCTTTTCGTGGCCATTGCCGAGGAGCGCAACCTCACGCGCGGCGCTGCACGCGCCTATCTGGCGCCGTCTTCCGCCAGCCACCGGCTGCGGCGCCTGGAGGATGCCTTGAGCACCTCGCTGTTCGAGCGCCAGGCCCGTGGCTTGGTACTGACCAGCGCGGGCGAGGCACTGCTGCGCAACGCCCGCCAGGTGCTGGCCAGCGTCGAGCAGATGCATGCCAACCTCTCGCCCTATGCCACGGGCATCCGGGGCCACGTGAGCCTGTGGGCCAACACCCACGCCACGCACACCTTCTTGCCCGACGACCTAGCGGGCTTTCTCAAGCAGCACCCGCAGGTCAGCGTAAGCCTGGAGGAGCGCACCAGCGCCGAGATCGTGGTGGCCGTGGCCAATGGCGAGATCGAGGTGGGTGTGCTGGCCGACAGTGGCACAGGGGCGGGGGTCGAGTTGGCCCCCTACCGGCAGGACCGCCTGGTGCTCATCGTGCCTGCAGGCCATGCGCTGGCGGGGCGCGGCCAGGTGGGGTTTGCCGAGGTGCTGGACCACGCCTTCGTCATGCTGCACGCAGGCTCGGCCATCCACACCTTCACGATGAACGCCGCCGCTGCGCTAGGGCGGCACCTCGATGTGCGCATCCAGGTGCGCAGCTTCGAGGCCGTGTGCCGCATGGTGGGTGCAGGCGTGGGCATTGGCCTCGTGCCACGCGGCGCCGCCCTGCAAGTGGCTGGCCTGAGCGAGCCGCCCGTGGTGGTCGAGATGAACGAGCCCTGGGCGCAACGCGACCTGCAGATCTGCGTGCGGAAGGGCGCGGTGCTGTCGGGGTTTGCCGCGGCGCTGGTGGCGCATCTGCGCCAGGGCGCGGTGCCTATGGGGCTGCCTTAACCTCATCCCGGCGATAATCCCTGTTTGCTATTAATTTGGTAGCTGCTAGCGATTTCCCATCAAGCGCCAGCAGCCGATTTTGCTTGTAGCCCCTTTTCTCCCCTGCCACATCTATCTTCATGCAAGCCCTGTTCGACGCCATTGCCGCCATGCCCCTGCCTACCGATGCCCAGCGCATCTTCCACGGGCGGGGCGGTTTGCACCCAGGCTGCGAGCAGTGGGTGCTGGATGCCTACCCGCCCGTGTTCGTGCTCACCAGTTTTGCACCTGTCACGGAGGATGAGCTTGCCACCGTGGGCGCGGCCCTGCAGGCCCGCTGGACCCAAATCGCCCCGGCGGGCGAGCTGCTGAACTGGGTGTTCCAGCACCGGGGCGAAGCCCTGCGCATCGAGGGCCGCAGCGAAACGCGCCTGATGGCTGGCGCCGTGCCCGAGTCGCACACCGTCACCGAGGCCGGAGCGCGCTACCGCGTGCATGTGCTGCGCGGCCAGAACCATGGCCTGTTCCTTGACATGGCCGCGGGCCGCCGCTGGGTGCGCGACTACGCCGCCGCACGCAGCACAGACCGCTACGGCCTCAAGGTGCTCAACCTGTTTGCCTACACCTGTGCGTTCTCGGTGGTGGCGCTGCAGGCGGGCGCCAAACAGGTGGTCAACGTGGACATGAGCCACGGCGCCATCGCCATCGGGCAGCAGAACCATCAGCTCAACGGCATCACCACCGGCGCCGCTTTTCTGCCGCACGACATCTTCAACAGCTGGGGCAAGATCACCCGCAGCGGCCCCTACGGCCTCGTCATCGTGGACCCACCCAGCTACCAAAAGGGCAGCTTCGTCGCCACCAAAGACTACGCCCGCCTCATGCGCCGCCTGCCCGACCTGCTCGCCCCCGGCGGCCACGCCCTGCTGTGCCTGAACGCGCCTGAACTGAATGTGGATTTTCTGCACAGCCAGATGAGCGAACTGGCCCCCGAGCTGCGCTACCTGGAGCGCGTGGCCAACCCGCCCGTGTTTGCGGACGTGCAAGAGGCGAGGGCGCTGAAGGTGCTGGTGTACCAGGCGCCGGATTTGGCGCCTGCCGCCCAGGGCTAAAAAACGCCGATCCCCAGCCCCGCCGCCATCGCCTCGCCCAGCGCCCGGCAGCGCGCCAGGTCATCCGCACCGATCTGCTTGGGCGCCAGAATGGCCTCGGGCGTCTGCGCATGGGTGCAGACGATCAGCGGCTCAGCCACGGCCCTCAGGCGCCAGCCCGTGGCAATACGCGCCACCTGCCGCGCCGCGTTCTGCCCGTCGCTGCCCGCACAGACCAGCAGCGCGTAGGGGCGGCCATTCACCTGGTCTAGCACGCCGTAGTAGCTGCGGTCAAAAAAGTCCTTGAGCTGCCCGCTGATGGCCGCCAGGTTCTCGGGTGTGGCAAACAGGTAGCCATCGGCCGCCAGCACGTCGGCCGCACCAGCCTGCGAGGCATGCAGAAGGCGCACCACAACCGAGCCATCCAGCGCCGCCCCATCCCGCGCAGCCTCGACCATCTGGCGCGTGCCACCGGTCATCGAGTGGTAGATGATGAGGAGGGTTTTGGTGGGGGGCATGGTGGGAGCTTACAAGCTGCGCGGGCGCTTGCATGCTGGCAATTATCTTTGCCGTAGTTGGTGTTTTGTCGATTGCTGGGTGGGGGTATTGCTGCTGTGAGAGGCCGCTTTGGGCCCCGAGCCGCCATCCAGACAAAAGCTGCAAAGCAGTCATTCAGTCCGATGGCAAATTCAACGCCAGGGCATCCAACGGGCTGGAGGTTCCTGCGGCAGCGACTTTCAGGA
>NZ_JAPUDY010000104.1 GCF_027492855.1 Acidovorax sp. | reverse complement strand
AACAGGCTCAGGTTGTAGGGGTGCGAGCCGGAGCGGATGCACAGCTTGCCCTTGTTCTTGGGGTCGCCCAGCTCTTCGTAGGTGTCCACGTCGGCTTTGTCCATCTTGACCTTGTTGTACACGATGACACGTGCGCGGGTGGACAGGCCGTACCACGCAATGCTGCCGTCTGCCGCAGGGGCGCCGCGCAGGTTGGCGGGAATGGCGTCGTTGAGCACTTGAGACTTGATGGGCTGGAACAGGCCATCGACTTCACCCTTGTACAGGCGGGCGGCGTCCACCAGCAGGATCACGTCAGCGGGGGAGGCCGTGCCCTCTGCCTTCAGGCGGGCGAGGATGCCAGCGTCGTCCGCATCCACGCGGTTGATCTTGATGCCGGTGGCCTTGGTGAAGCCCGTGTACAGGGCTTCGTCCGTGGAATAGTGGCGGGCCGAGTAGAGGTTCACGACCTGCTCCTGGGCAGAAACGGCGCCAGCAGCGGCGGCCAGTGCACAGGTGCAGAGCAGGGCTTTCACGGTCTTCGACATGGATGCGTCTTTCGGAGGTTGGAATGGCCGCCATGATAAAGCGAAACGCGAATTATTCTTAATAAATTCCTCAGATGGACCAGGGATTCCGGGCTGGCCTGATACAGCGCAACGGCGGTGGCCGATGTGATGCCTGCTCAAGCGCCATGAGCTGCTGGAAGAGCTGCAGGCGGTGATCGCTCGCCAGTTGGAGGAAATGGGAACGGCCCCCGATGCGGCCTCGGTCATCGGCTCGTCGGCCGTGGACTACCTGAGCACCTACTGGGCGGGCCAGGTGATGACTTTCCCGAAGGACGCGCAGTACAAGCTGACGCTCAAGGAGTTGGAGATTTACGACCAGTTCGACGGCCTCAACAAGGACGACCTAGCGCGACGGTATGACACCGCGCGGGATGGGGAAGTTGCTCAAGCGGATTCGGGACAAGATCAAGAATCAGAACGCGGCGGCTGCAGCCGCTGGGCAGCTCGATTTGATCGACGGCCAGCTCTGAGCAGTGCCGCCGGGGAGTGGGCCAACACGACCGACTGGCTAGCATTGCCGCACTGCTAGACTTTCAGCTATCGGCCAGGAGTGGTCATCCGTAGACGAGGAACGTTATGACGACACTGCTAGATTCGGCCTCCCGCAATCCTCAGCACAACCTAGAACTGGAACTGTGGGATCTCCAAGCCCTGGAAGAGTTTGAGGCGAGAGCAAGCCGTGCTCAACCAAAATTGCTGCGGGTGGGAGCGCATTTGTACAGCGCGATGGCACTTGACCAGCTTTTGGCCAGGCTTGCTCAGTTTGAGAAACTCAGCCGCGTCGTGGTGGCGGATGACCGCGTGTATGACCGAGATATGCCTTCGGTAGAAATGTCGTTCAAATCGGCGTTTCCCAGAGCGCAGCTTCAATGGAATTCCGATGGAGTCATTGCCGGTAAGCACGGGCGTTAGTGGCGTAGTGACCGGCTGCTTCGGGCCCGAAGCAGACATCCGAGGAACTACAGCTCGCTCTAGGTTCGATACAGTTGTCCGCGCTTCCTCAGTAGCTTAACCGCCGCATCGGCCAGCTTGTCATCCTCAATGATGGTCACCATGAGTTGACCCTTCTCGTCGATGAACCCTGGCATGACATCGTCTATCAAGACGCATCGCGCAATGGGGATGCCGTCATAGGTTAGCGCACGCACAACTTCTTCTTCGGTGAACTTCATGGTGTCCGATGTCCGTTCATGGCCGATAGCCGGCAACATCGGACCGTTTGAAATTTGTCGCAGCGGCTATCAAATTCGACGACTCCGCACCCACGCATTCGCCTTGCTGCTTCGCGTTGCGACGAATCCCTCTGGAAGATCTGCAAGCTCCGCAAGGGTTGGGTCACTATCGATCATCTGCCCTAGCCCGACAACTCGCGTATCTGTATCCGCAAAAGCCCCGCCATCGAGGAACTGCCAGCCGCCATCGTCCTCATCGTGTGAGACTTGGAGCACGTCGCTGTCTCCCGCCACCACTCGATGCAAAGCGATAACTGCTAGGTTTCTTGGTTGTTGGAAGTTCCAGGTCATGTCGTTAGCAATGTCCGCTTCTGGCCGAAAGCTGTAGTCTAGCCTCGGGGTTCAGATTGCCTCCTTCGCAGAGCCCGGCGCTGTTCCATCGGTTGCAACTTCATTTCAACGGCACGTTTCGAGTCATCCCGGGATAGCCCAAAAAATCCCAGTTTTCGCGCCGCGTGGAGTGGTGGTTATCTCAACTCCCTTCAGCCTGCAACAGGTTGATCCACTGCACGGGGGCGGGGGCGCCGTGCAGCAGTGCGTGAAGGCGCCAGGACGGATGGATGGCGCGCAGGCAAAAAAAAGCCCGGTCGTAAAACCGGGCTTTAAAAGGATCCTTGAAACGGGGGTTTCGAGAGGATCCAAGGAGACAACTCGTGCGCCGCAAACTGTGTTGCAGCGCGTGAGAGGATTATCAGGGTATTCCCTTGCCGCTGCCTAGAGTTTGCACTCCAGACAGCAGCCATCCAGATTAGCGCTTGCGGGGAGCAGCGGTCTTGGCGGCGTTGGCAGCGGTGCTGGCCACGGCGTTGAAGTTGGCTTCGGCCACGTCGGAGGCTTGCTTCACGGCCTTTTGCACGGATTCGAAAGCGTTGTTGGCGGCAGAGACGGCGCTCTTCATCACGGCCACGGCGGTTTCGGAACCGGCGGGGGCGTTCTTGGCTGCGCTGTCCACCAGGTTGGTGAATGCCTTTTGTGCGTCGGTGGCTTGCGATTCGAAAGCCTTGCCGAATTCAGCGCCGGTGCCCGAAGCGATGTCGTACAGGTGGCGGCTGTAAGCGGCGGTCTTTTCAGCCAGGGGCTGGAACAGGCCTGCTTGCAGGGCCAGCAGTTCTTGTGCGTCCTTCACGCCCAGCACGGCTTGGGTGTGGTTGGCGGCTTCCGACAGGGCAGCGCGCGAAGCGGTCACGTTCAGTTCAACCAGCTTTTCCACGCCTTCGAAGGCCTTGGTGGTCAGACCGAACAGGGTTTCGATGTTGGCTTTGTGCGAGGCCAGGATTTGTTCAGCGGTCAGCGTCATGTCATATCTCCTAAAAATGGGACCCAGAGGGCCAGGGTGGTTTCCAGACATCTGCGCTGACCCTGACCTAGAAAGTCATGTTGCAGTGCAGCATGGGTCGAATTTTAGGGGATTGGTGTGTGATTGCAAGTATTTTTTGTTGCACTGCAGCAAATTAGGGATGGTGCCCCAGAAACCTGCGGCTTGCCACAATCGCGTCATGTTTGCCTATTACGCCGACCACTTCGTGCTGCCCTTGCCCGAAGGCCACCGTTTTCCCATGGCCAAATACCGCATGCTGCGTGACCGGATTGCGCAGCACCTGCCCGGCGTGGCGCTGCAGGTGGCGCAGCCCGCGTCGGATGAAGATCTGGCGCTGGCGCACACGCCCGACTACATCCATGCCATCACACAAGGTAGCTTGGCGCCCGCCGCGCAGCGCGAGATAGGGTTCCCCTGGAGCGAGGCCATGGCCGAGCGTGCGCGGCGCTCGGTGGGGGCCACGGTTGCAGCCAGCCGCCAGGCACTGCTCCATGGCGTGGCGGGCAACCTGGCGGGTGGCACGCACCATGCCTATGCGGACAAGGGCAGCGGGTTCTGCGTGTTCAACGATGTGGCCGTGGCGGCCCGGCGCATGCAGGCCGAGCAAACCGCAGCGCGGGGCCGGGGCGGCCTGCCGCTGCAGGTGGCCGTGATCGACCTGGACGTGCACCAGGGCAATGGCACGGCGCATATCTTTCAGGGCGACGACAGCGTGTTCACCTTGTCGCTGCACGGCGCGCGCAACTTTCCTTTTCGCAAGGAGGCGAGCGACCTGGATGTGGAACTGCCCGACGGCTGCGCGGACGAGAAATACCTGCAAGCGCTGGATGAAGCCATGGCGGTGCTGGACCAGCGATACACGCCGGACCTGGTGTTCTACCTGGCCGGGGCCGACCCGCATGTGGGCGACCGCCTGGGGCGCCTGGCCGTGACCCATGACGGCCTGGAGGCGCGCGACCGGAGGGTGTTCGACTGGGCGTGGCAGCGGCGGATTCCGCTGGCCTTTGCGATGGCGGGCGGCTACGGCAACGATCTGGAGGACACGGTGCAGGCGCAGCTCACCACCTGGCGCGTGGCCTGGCAATACCACCAGCGCTGGCAGAATGTGCGGCCATGACTTCTGCCGCTTCGCCCACGCCAACCCGCCCAGCCCCGCAGCCGCGCAGCGCCTACCCGGTGTTCCGCACCATCACCACCCGCTGGGCCGACAACGATGTGTATGGGCATGTGAACAACGTCGTTTATTACAGCTGGTTCGACACGGCGGTGAACGCGCACCTGATCGACCAGGGCGTGCTCGACATCCATGCGGGCACCACCATCGGCCTTGTGATCGAGACCCAGTGCAACTACTTCGCGCCGCTGGCGTTTCCGCAGACGGTGGAGGCAGGCATCCGCGTGGCGCGCCTGGGGGGCTCCAGCGTGCGTTACGAGGTGGGCTTGTTTGCGCAGGGCGAGCCGCTCAGCGCCGCCGCCGGCCATTTCATCCATGTGTATGTAGACCGCGAAACGCGCCGCCCGGTGCCCGTGCCGGATGCGCTGCGCGCCGTGCTGCAGGCCCTGGTGGTGGCGGGCTGAGCGTGTGCGCCTTGGATGCTATAGTTTGTATAGCTACTGGCGCTTTATGGATAAGCGCTAGAGGCCGATTTTTCTTGAATTCTGGTAGAAACTGACGGATACGAGCGTGCCCCTGTGGGGTGGCCCGCGATGGCCTACACTTTGTGGCTCTGCTGAGCGGCTTGCCGCACCCTGGCACCATCCTGCGTCTACCCCGTCCATGATCATCACCAGCCTGCTCGACACCGACCTGTACAAGTTCACCATGATGCAGGTCGTGCTGCACCAGTTTCCGGGCGCGCAGGTCGAATACAAGTTCAAGTGCCGCAACCCCGGCGTGCA
>NZ_JAPUDY010000103.1 GCF_027492855.1 Acidovorax sp. | reverse complement strand
ACGCGCAGGCTGGCGGCGGTGACGAACAGGCGGCTCACGTGGCGCACCTGGGCCGTGGCTTCAACCTCGGGGCCGACCATGAATCCGGGCGTGTCCACCAGGCTCACGATGGGCAGGCCATGCGCATTGCACAGCTGCATGAAGCGCGCGCCCTTGTCGGCCGCATCGGCGTCGATGGCGCCGCCCAGGTGTTGCGGGTTGTTGGCCAGCAGGCCCACCGGGCGGCCTTCGATGCGCGCCAGGGCCGTGTGAATGCCTGCGCCAAAACCGGTGCGCAGAAGCAGCAAACTGCCGTCGTCCACCAGACCCGCCAGCGCGGTGCGGGTGTCGTACACGCGCAGGCGGTTTTCGGGCACCACGGACCGCAAGGCGCGCGGGTCGGACGTGGACCACTCTGTGGTACGGCCCTGAAAGAACGACAGGTAGTGCCGCGCAGCCACCACGGCGCCCGCCTCATCCTCCACCAGCAGGTCGATCACGCCATTGGCGTGCTGCACGCGGCTCGGTCCGATCTGCTCGGGCTTGAAGACGCCCAGCCCGCCACCTTCGACCATGGCAGGCCCGCCCATGCCGATATTGCTGCCGCACGTGGCGATGATGACGTCGCTGCAGCCCAGCAGCGCTGCATTGCCTGCAAAACAGCGCCCTGCCGCAATGCCGATCACCGGCACCTGGCCCGACAGCGCCGCGTAGCGGGCAAAGGTGTGCACATGCAGCCCGGCCACGATGGGCATGTCGGTGTCGCCCGGCCGCCCGCCGCCGCCTTCGGCAAACAGCACCACGGGCAGCTTTTGCGCAAGGGCAATGCCCAGCATGCGGTCGGTCTTGGCGTGGTTGCGCGCGCCCTGGGTGCCTGCGAGCACGGTGGCGTCGTAAGACATGACGACGGCGCGCGATTGCTCCGGCCCGAACAGCGCGCCATTGATGCCGCCGATGCCCGTCACCATGCCATCGGCCGGCGTGTTGGCGATCAGGTCATCCAGGCTGCGGCGGCGCGTCTGCGCGGCGATGGCGAGGGCTCCGTATTCGATGAAGCTGCCCTCGTCGCACAGGTCAGCAATGTTCTCGCGCGCGGTGCGGCCACCTTGCGCGTGGCGCTTGGCGATGGCCTCCGGGCGGGCGGCGTCGAGGGTGAAGGCGTGGCGGTCCAGCACGCGTTGCAGGTCGGGGCGGACATGGTCGGGGTCGTGCGATGCACGGCCCTGCACTTCGGCATCGGCAGCGCCCGCGACGGCATCGAGCACCACAATCGGCTGCCCCTGCGCCAGGTAACCCCCGGCCACGGCCAGCAGCGCGCCCACCCGGCCCGCATGGGGCGCGTGCAGCACATGCTCCATCTTCATGGCTTCGAGCACGGCCAGTTCCGCGCCCGCAGCCACCAGGTCGCCCTCGGCCACGCTGAGCTGCACCAGCCTGGCAGGCATGGGCGCCAGCACGGCGCCTTCGGGCGCTGGAGATGAATTATTTTGGTCTTTTTGGCCTCTAGCGCTTATTGGATAAGCGCAAACAGCTATGCTTTTAGAAGCATTCAACAACTCTGCCAACACCGACTCCAGCCAGCGCGTATGGACCTGCTGACTCTCCACCTCGGGCCGCGCGGCCAGGGCCTGCAGCAGCGCGAGGTTGGTGGCTACGCCGTCGATGTGGCATTCGGCCAGCGCACGCTGCGAGCGGCGCAGCACATCGGCAAAACGCGGGCTGCGTGTGTGCACGATGAGCTTGGCCAGCAGCGTGTCGTAGTGCGGAGAGGGCGTGGCGCCCGCCACGCCGTGCGTGTCCACACGGATGCCGGGGCCTGTGGGCAGGTCAAAACGCGTGAGCATGCCGCTGCCCGGCACCGCACCGCCCTGCGCATCCAGCGTCTCGGCGTTGATGCGCCACTGCACGGCAAAGCCCAAAACGGCGGGTGGTGCGGCGGGGTCCAGGTCGATGTCCTTGAGCGTGCAGCCCGCCGCCAGCGCGATCTGGGCCTGCACCAGGTCCACGCCCGTGACCTCCTCGGTGATGGTGTGCTCCACCTGCAGGCGCGGGTTGCATTCGATGAAAACGAAGGGCAGCTCGGCAGAGGCCAGGTCCACCAAAAACTCGAACGTGCCCAGGCCCTCGTAAGCCACCGCACGCGCCATGGCCAGCGCGGCGGCGGTGATGCGTTCGCGCAGCGGCGCAGGCAGCGAAGGGCTGGGCGCGATTTCCACCACCTTCTGAAAACGCCGCTGCAGCGTGCACTCGCGCTCGCCCAGCGCCAGCACGCTGCGCCCGTCGCCCAGCACCTGCACCTCGATATGGCGTGCGTTGGGCATCAGGCGCTCCACATACACCCCATCCACGCCGAATGCGGCCTGTGCCTCGCTGCGGCAGCGGGCGTAGGCGGCGGGCAGTTCATCCGCCGACGACACCGCACGCATGCCGCGCCCGCCGCCACCGCCAATCGCCTTGATCACGATGCCCGCGCTGGCATGCTGCGCAAAGAAGGCCTGCGCCTCCTGCAGTGACACCGCCGCCTGGGTGCCCGGCAAAAGTGGCACGCCCTGCTGCTGCGCCAGCGCGCGGGCCTGGGCCTTGTCGCCAAACAGCGCCAGTTGCGCGGGCGTGGGGCCGATGAAGCGCAACCCCGCGTCGGCGCAAGCGCGCGCGAAGTCGGCGCGCTCGCTCAAGAAGCCGTAGCCAGGGTGCACGGCATCGCAGCCTAGTGCCTTGGCGATCTCGATAAGGCGTGCGCCATCCAGGTACGCCGCAGCGCCGTTGGCGTTCAACGCCACGGCGCTGTCGGCCGCCTGCACATGGGGGCTGGCTGCATCGTCGTCAGCAAACACGGCCACGCTGGGCAGCCCCAGGTCATGCAGCGCCCGCACGATGCGCAGGGCAATTTCTCCCCGGTTGGCGACGAGAACCTTGGCAAACAGGGGGCGTTCGGTCATGCGGGAGTTCCTTCCTGTGGTGGCATCGCATTCTGGCGGCGACTGCCATGCGCAGCTGGCAAACAAGCGACAGCCTCGCCCAAAGCCCCCGATCCCCACGCTGATGGCGGGCGCCGCTACGATGCGCCTTTTGCTTTCAGGACGACCATGCCGGACTTTCGCAGCGACACCGTCACCCAGCCCACGCCTGCCATGCGCGAGGCCATGTTCAATGCCCCGCTGGGCGACGACGTGTTTGCCGACGATCCCTCGGTGAATGCGCTGCAGGCGCACGCGGCCGAATTGCTGGGCTTCGAGGCCGCGCTGTTCGCCCCGTCGGGCACGCAGACCAACCTGATCGCGCTGTGGGGCCACTGCCAGCGCGGCGACGAGGCCATTGTGGGCCAGAGCTGGCACACCTACCGCTGGGAGGCGGGTGGCATGGCGGTGCTGGGCTCCATCCAGCCCCAGCCCGTAGAAACCCAGTCGGACGGCACGCTGCGCGTGGCCGACATCGCCGCCGCCATCAAGCCCGACGACCCACACTTTGCGCGCACGCGGCTCATCGTGCTGGAAAACACCACCGGCGGCCAGGTGCTGCCGCCCGCCTACATCGCTGAGGTGGCGCAACTGGCAAAACAACGCGGCCTGGCGCTGCACCTGGACGGCGCGCGTCTGTTCAATGCCGCTACGGCCAACGCCGCGCGCAACGGCACAGATGTGTATGCCGAGGCGCGCAGCCTGTGCAGCCATTTCGACTCGGTGTCGCTGTGCCTGAGCAAGGGGCTGGGCGCGCCCGTGGGCTCGTTGGTGCTGGGCACGCAGGGCTTTATCCGCCAGGCGCGCCGCACGCGCAAAATTCTGGGCGGCGGCATGCGCCAGGCGGGCGTTCTGGCGGCTGCGGGCCACCACGCGCTGCAGCACCATGTGCGCCGCCTGGCCGACGACCATGCCAATTTGAACCGGCTGGCCCAAGGCCTCGCTGAAGCCAACCGCAGCCACCCGGCGCTACAGGGCCGCATCACGGTGCAACCCTGGCAGACCAATATTTTGTTCACCGATCTGCACGCCGATGTGGCACCGGCATTCAACGCCTGGCTGGCACAGAACGGCGTGCGCGTGACCAGCAGCCTCTATGGCGTCGCCACCCGGTTGCGCTGGGTGACACATCTGGATGTGACCCAGGCCGACGTGGACACTGCGCTGGATTGTGTGGCGCGCTTCACGCTGCCGGGCTGAAACGCATCAGGCGGCAGCAGGGTAGCTTCTGCCGCCAAAAATGCCCGTGCCCACGCGCACCAGGGTGCTGCCCGCCTCGATGGCCGCCTGCAGGTCAGCCGTCATGCCCAAAGACAAGGTGTCGAACTGCGCAAGGCCTGGCTCACCCAGCGCAGCAATCTGGTCAAAAAGCCGTCTAGCGCTCATGTGGATTGCCTTTTGCGCTTCATATTCAGGAGCGTGGTCCGGGATGGCCATGAGCCCGCGCACCACAAGGCGTGGCAGCTTTGCCACAGCCCGCGCCAGCGCCAGCGCCTCGGCGGGCGCTACGCCCGACTTGGTGGGGCCGCCGTCGATATTGACCTGGATACATATCTGTAGCGGCGGCAAATGCTCGGGGCGCTGGGCCGACAGGCGTTCGGCGATCTTGAGCCGGTCCACGGTGTGCACCCAGTCGAAATGTTCGGCCACAGGCCGGGTCTTGTTGCTCTGGATGGGGCCGATGCAGTGCCACTGCAGTGCGGCATCTGGCGCGGCGGCGCGCAGCGCGGCGATCTTGTCCACGCCTTCCTGGATGTAGTTCTCGCCAAAGGCGCGCTGGCCTGCGGCCACGGCCTCCAGCACCGCATCGGCGCCAAAAGTCTTCGAAACGGCCAGCAGGCCGACGCTGGCCGGGGGGCGCCCAGCGGCTTTACACGCTTGCGCCATCCTGTCCAGAACCTGTTGGAGGTTGTTAGCAATCGTGGTCATAATGATTGGCAAGCGTACCAAACGATAGAGGGACCCCGTGGACATTACCCAATTGCTCGCGTTCAGCGTCAAAAACAAGGCCTCCGACCTGCACCTTTCCGCCGGTCTGCCGCCCATGATCCGGGTTCACGGCGACGTGCGGCGCATCAACGTCGATGCGCTGGACCACAAGACCGTCCACGGCATGGTGTACGACATCATGAGCGACTCGCAGCGCAAGACGTATGAAGAATTCCTGGAAGTGGACTTCTCGTTCGAGATCGAAGGCCTGGCCCGTTTCCGCGTCAACGCCTTCAACCAGAACC
>NZ_JAPUDY010000102.1 GCF_027492855.1 Acidovorax sp. | reverse complement strand
GCCAACAGCCTGGCCATCCAGATCCACGGCGGCTACGGCTACACGCGCGACTTTCCGGTGGAGCAATACTGGCGCGACAACCGACTGAACATGATCCACGAAGGCACCCACGGCATCCAGGCCATGGACCTGCTGGGCCGCAAGGTGCTGATGGAAAACGGCCGGGGCCTGCAACTGCTGGCAGGGCGCATCAACACCACCATCGAGCGCGCCATCCAGGTGCCTGCGCTGGCCGCCCATGCCAACGCGCTGGGCAGTGCGCTGCAGCAGGTTGGCGCCGCCACCAAGGCCGCCTGGGCCACGGGCGAGCCCGCTGATGCGCTGGCCAACGCCGTGCCCTACATGCAGGCCTTTGGCCACATGGTGCTGGCCTGGGTGTGGCTGGACCTGGCCCTGGCCACGCTGGCCGACGACGCCGCGCTGGCCCGGCCCGCCAGCGTAGGCCGCATGGGCGCGATGCGCTACTTCTTCCACTACGAGCTGCCCAAGATCGGCGGCTGGCTGCCGGTGGTGAGCAGCCGCGACGCCACCTGCGCCAGCTTTCCGGAAGAGGCATTTTGAGCATGGCCGCGCACCAAACGCTGCAGCGCCTGCACAAGCTCATCTGGGCACTCATCTATGGGGGCCTGCTCACGCTGGTGCTGGGCATTGCCACGGCCCGCACCGACGAGGCCACGGGCTGGGTGCTGATGGTGGGTGGAGGCGTGGTGGCGGCGGTCGGCGTGGTGCTGATTGCCGTGCGCGCGCGGCTCAAGGCCGACCCCGCCTCCTGACCTCCGTCAGCCTGTTTGTCGGCCGACACGATGGCGACACAATGGCCCTTGTTTGCACAGCACAATCGTTCACAGATAAACCCAAGGAGACACCATGACACGCACCATAAAGCAACTGTTTGACCTGACAGGCAAGACCGCGCTGGTCACTGGCGGCTCGCGCGGCCTGGGCCTGCAACTGGCGCATGCGCTGGGCGAGGCGGGCGCCAAGATCATGCTCAGCTCGCGCAAGGCATCCGACCTGGAAGAAGCCACGGCCGAGCTGCAGGCCGCAGGCATCGACGCCCGCTGGATCGCTGCCGACTGCGCCAACGAGGCCGACATTCGCCGCCTGGCCGATGAAACCCTGGAGCGCATGGGCCATGTGGACATCCTCATCAACAACGCCGGTGCCGCCTGGGGCGCACCCGCCGAAGACCACCCCGTGGAAGCCTGGGACAAGGTGATGAACCTGAACGTGCGCGGCTATTTCATCCTGAGCCAGCACATCGCCAAGCACAGCATGATCGGCCGACGCAGCGGCAGCATCATCAACGTGGCGTCCATCGCCGGCCTGGGCGGCAACCCCAAGGGCATGCAGACCATCGCCTACAACACCTCCAAGGGCGCGGTGATCAACTTCACCCGTGCGCTGGCCGCCGAATGGGGCGCGTACAACATCCGCGTCAACGCCATCTGCCCCGGCTTCTTCCCGAGCAAAATGACGGTGGGCACCCTGAAGGCCATGGGCGAAGAAGCGCTGGCCGCGCACGCCCCGCTGGGCCGCCTGGGCGACGACGAAGACTTGAAGGGCCTGTGTGCGCTGTACGCATCCGACGCGGGCAAACACATCACCGGCCAGTGGCTGGCGGTGGATGGCGGTGTGAGTATTGTTACTGGTGGCTGAATGATGGGGTTGGCATTCGCGAACTTGAAGCACTCGTTCGGGCTGAGCCCTTCGGCGGGCTCAGCGTGAACGGTTTCAGGTGCGTTGGCGCCCATTGACTGAGGAAAAGCAGTGAAAAGTTTTGGTGTCGAAATCCCTTTTGTCAGCCATCTCGGCTTTACGCTGCATCGCATGGAAGGTGGCGAGTCGGAGCTGCATTACGAGGCGAAGCCCGAGCACCTCAACTCGTTTGACGTGACCCACGGCGGCGCGTCGATGACGCTGCTCGATGTGACCATGGCCACCGCCGCGCGCAGCGAGACACCCGACATGGGCGTGGTCACCATCGAGATGAAAACCAGCTTCATGCAGCCTGCGCGCGGGCCGCTGGTGGCCAAGGGGCGGCTCATCCACCGCACGGCCACCATGGCTTTTACCGAAGGCACGGTGTTTGACGCGCAGGGCCGCGTTTGCTGCCACGCCACTGGCACGTTCAAGTACGTGCGGCGCCTGCCGGTGGACAGCCGCAGCGCCAACGGGCTCAAGGTGATCTCCACCGATTGAGCCAGTTTTTAGATAAAAATTACCTCTAGCGCCCTATGAATAAGCGCAAGAAGCTATCAAATTCATAGTAAAAATCATTCTGAAGGAGCCTCTCATGCCACGCAATCAACAAATCGTTCTCGACAACCGCCCCCAGGGCGAGGCCGTGGCCAGCAACTTCAAGCTGGTGGCGGTGGACACCCCCGCGCTCAAAGACGGCGAGGTGCTGGTGCGCCACCACTTCCTGAGCCTGGACCCCTACATGCGTGGCCGCATGAACGACAGCAAGAGCTACGCGGCGTCGCAGGGCCTGGGCGAGGTGATGATCGGCGGCACCGTGGGCGAGGTGGCCGAGAGCCACAACCCCAAGTACGCCGTGGGCGACAAGGTGGTGGGCATGGGCGGCTGGCAGGAGTACAGCGTGGTCGATGGCAACGCGCTGGGCGCGCTGCGCAAGGTCGATACGGCCCATGTGCCGCTGTCGCATTACCTGGGCGCCGTGGGCATGCCCGGCGTGACGGCCTGGTATGGCCTGGTCAAGATCATCGCCCCCAAGGCGGGCGACACCGTGGTGGTGAGCGCGGCCACGGGCGCCGTGGGCAGCGCCTTTGGCGCGCTGGCCAAGGCGCGTGGTTGCCGCGCGGTGGGCATTGCGGGTGGCGCAGACAAGTGCAAGTACGCGGTGGAAGAACTGGGCTTTGACGCCTGCATCGACTACAAAGAGCACAGCGACGTGAAGGCCATGTCGAAGGCGCTCAAGGAAGCCTGCCCCAACGGCATCGACGGCTACTTCGAGAACGTGGGGGGCTGGATCATGGACGCGGTGATGCTGCGCATGAACGCCTTCAGCCGCGTGGCCCTGTGCGGCATGATCGCGGGCTACGACGGTGCACCGCTGCCCATGGCCAACCCCGCGCTGATACTCATCAACCGCATGAAGATCGAAGGCTTCATCGTGAGCGAGCACATGGAAGTCTGGCCCGAAGCCCTGAAGGAGCTGGGCACCCTGGTGGGCACCGGCAAGCTGCGCCCGCGCGAGACCATCGCGCACGGCATCGCCGCCGCGCCCGAGGCCTTCCTGGGGCTGCTCAAAGGCAAGAACTTTGGCAAGCAACTCGTCAAGCTGATCTGATGATGCTGAAGTGGGTCTGGGCCCGTTTCGACGACTTGGGCGTACACGCGCTGCACGACGCACTGGCCCTGCGCTGCAAGGTGTTCATCTTGGAGCAGGGCCCCTACCAGGACCCGGACGCGGCAGACAAGCAGTCGCACCACCTGGTGGGCTATGACGAGGCCGGGGTGGCACAAGCCTGCCTGCGCGTTGCAGACCCCGGTGTGAACTACCCCGAGCCCTCCATCGGCCGCGTTGTCACCGCCAAAGAGGCGCGCGGCAACGGCACGGGCCGTGCGCTGATGCAAGAGGGCATTGCCCGCTGCAACGCGGCCTGGCCAGGCCACAGCATTCGCATCAGCGCGCAGGCGCATCTGCAGGGCTTTTACGGCAGCCTGGGTTTTGTGGCTGTGTCCGACGAATATCTGGAAGACGGCATTCCCCATATCGAGATGTTGTGGAGTTCATCATGACAACTGCAGCCACCCTTTCCGCGAGCAGCACCCATGAGGTGTTCAACCAGAGCACACCCTGGGTTGACGTGAACCTGTTCACCACCAACCAGCCCTTGCAGGACGCGCTGCGCCTGCACAGCCCCGACCTGCCACTGGCGGGCCTTTCGGCGCTGGGCGCCGAGATGGGCTCGGCCGAGATGCTGACCCACGCGCGCCTGGCCAACACCTACCAGCCCCAGCTGCGCACGCACAACCGTTTCGGGCACCGCACCGACGTGGTGGAGTTTCACCCCAGCTACCACGCGTTGATGGGTGCGGCGCTGCGCCACGGGTTGCACGCCACGCCGTGGTCGCGCCAGGATACGGGCCATGCGCACATTGAGCGTGCGGCAGGTTTCATGCTGTTCACCGAGGCCGAGCCCTCGGTGCTGTGCCCCGTGTCGATGAGCTACGCCGTCACGCCTGCGCTGCGTGGCAATGCCGCCGTGTGGTCCGATTGGAGCGCGGGCCTTGCCAGCACCCAATACGACTCGCGCCTTGCGCTGTTCTCGCAAAAATCCGCGCTTACCATGGGCATGGGCATGACCGAGAAGCAAGGCGGCTCGGACGTGCGCGCCAACACCACGCAGGCCGTGCCCGATGGTGACGATGCCTGGGGCCCGCGCTACCGCCTGACGGGGCACAAATGGTTCTTTTCGGCCCCCATGTGTGATGCCTTCCTGGTGCTGGCACAGGCGCCGGGCGGGCTCACCTGCTTCTTTTTGCCGCGCGTGTTGCCCGGTGAAGGGGAGGGGGCCGTCAACACCATCCGCATCCAGCGCCTGAAGGACAAGCTCGGCAACCACGCCAACGCCAGCTCCGAGGTCGAGTTCATCGACGCCATGGCTTGGCGCGTGGGTGAAGAGGGACGGGGCGTGGCCCAGATCCTGGAGATGGGCACCATGACGCGCCTGGACTGCGCCCTGGGCACCAGCGGCCTCATGCGCCAGGCGCTGAGCATTGCGCTGCACCACACGCGCCAGCGCATGGCCTTTGGCAAGAAGCTCATCGACCAGCCGCTCATGCGCAACGTGCTGGCCGATCTTGCTCTCGAAAGCGAAGCGGCTACCGCTTTATCCATCAGGCTTGCCAGCGCTTTTGATCGCAAGGACAAGAGCGAGCATGAGGCCGTGATGGCCCGCCTGCTCACGCCCGTGGCCAAGTTCTGGGTGTGCAAGCGCGGCAGCGCGTTTGCGCAGGAGGCCATGGAATGCCTGGGCGGCAACGGATATGTGGAAGAGGGCGGCGAAGGCACCATGGCCCGCATCTACCGCGAGATGCCGCTCAACTCCATCTGGGAAGGCGCGGGCAACATCATGGCGCTTGATTTGCTGCGCGCCGTGCGCCGCGCCGACACGGCGGCAGCCCTGGCCGACGAGCTGGCCCCCGCGCGCGGCGCCCACCCCGCGCTCGACCGCATGGCCAGTGCGCTGCCGCTGCGTGTGGATGCCATGACCACCGAGGCCGAGGCCCGGCGCCTGGCGCAGGACGTGGCCCTGGCCGTGCAGGCCGCGCTGCTGTACCGCAGCGCGCCCAGCGCCGTGTTCAGTGCATTCTGCGATTCGCGCCTGGGTGGCGACTGGGGCTACAGCTTTGGCACACTGGGCGCGGGGGCCGATCTGGATGCGCTGCTGGCCCGTGCGCTCCCGGCTTGACCCACCACCATATTCCCTGCGGAGAAGCCCATGTCCCATCTGATCCTGCACCACTACCCTTCGTCGCCGTTCTCCGAAAAAATCCGGCTCGTGCTCGGTTACAAGCAAATGGCCTGGAAGTCGGTGCTCATCCCCAGCATCGCGCCCAAGCCTGACGTGGTGGCGCTCACGGGCGGCTACCGCAAGACGCCGATCCTGCAGATTGGCGCCGACATCTACTGCGACTCGGCCCTCATCTGCGATGTGCTGGAGCACGAACAGCCAGAGCCCGTGCTGTACCCGCCACACCTCAAGGGCGTGGCGCGCGTGTTTGCGCAATGGGCGGACAGCACGCTGTTCTGGGCCGCCATGGCCTACAACATGCAGCCCAAGGGCGCGGCAGTGCTGTTTGCCAACCTGCCGCCCGCCGCCGCACAGGCCTTTGGCGAAGACCGCCGCGAGATGAGTGCGGGCATGCAGCGCTTGCGCCCGGCCGATGCCACTGCCGCCTACCGCTCGTACCTGCGCCGCATCGCCCACATGGCTGAAGAGCACGACTTTCTGTTTGGCGCCGAACCCTGCCTGGCCGACTTTGCGGCCTACCACCCGCTGTGGTTCACGCGCCAGTGTGTGCCCGTGATGGCCGACATCTTTGCCGCCACGCCCGCCGTGCTGGAATGGATGGACCGTATAGCGGCCCTGGGCCATGGCCGCATGGAGAGGTTCAGTGCGCAAGACGCGATCACCGTGGCTGCGGGCGCAGACCCACTGCCCTTGATGGACGACGTGTTCCAGGACGAGCATGGCATCCCCCTCGGAACACAGGTGTCCATCGCCGCCGAGAGCTTCGGCACCGAACCCACCGAGGGCGAGCTGATCGCCGCCACCCGCACCCGCTACACCCTGCGCCGCACCGACCCGCGCGCGGGCACGGTGCATGTGCATTTCCCCCGCATTGGCTATACGTTGCGAAAGATTGAGGCGTAAATAAATGATGGACGATTTCAAAGGCAAAACCGCTGTACTCACCGGCGCAGGCTCGGGCTTTGGCCTGGAGTGCGCGCGCATCGGCGCGCGCCTGGGCATGAACCTGGTGCTTGTGGATGTGCAGCAGGACGCACTCGACGCCGCCGCCGCCGAGGCCCAGGCGGCTGGCGTGCAAGTGCTGGCACGCAAGGTCGATGTATCGAATGCCGTGCAGATGGAGCAGCTTGCCGCCGAAGTGCAGCAGCGCTTTGGCGCCCCGCACCTCGTGTTCAACAACGCGGGTGTGGGCTCTGGTGGCCTGGTGTGGGAGAACACCGTGCGCGACTGGGAATGGGTGCTGGGCGTCAACCTGTGGGGCGTGATCCATGGCGTGCGCCTGTTCACGCCCATGATGCTCGCCGCCGCCAAGGCAGACCCCGCCTGGCGCGGCCACATCGTCAACACCGCCAGCATGGCGGGCCTGGTGGACGCCCCCAATATGGGCGTCTACAACGTGAGCAAACACGCGGTGGTGAGCCTGTCGGAAACGCTGTACCAGGATTTGTCGCTGGTGACCGACCAGGTCACGGCCAGCGTGTTGTGCCCCTTCTTCGTGCCCACGGGCATCAGCCAAAGCCACCGCAACCGCCCGCAGGCCATGGCGGCCGACAAGCCCACCAAGAGCCAGCTCATCGGCCAGGCCATGAGCGACAAGGCCGTGACCAGCGGCAAAGTCACCGCCGCCGAGGTGGCGCAAAAGGTGTTCGATGCGGCGGCCCAGGGCCAGTTCTACATCTACAGCCACCCCAAGGCCATCGCCTCGGTGCAAGTGCGCATGGAAGACATCATGCTCGGCCGCAACCCCACCGACCCGTTTGCGGGCAAGCCCGAGGTGGGCGCGCAGCTGCGTGCGGCTTTGAGGGCTGAATAGGCCCACCGCTTATTCAATAAGCGTAATAAGCTATCAAAATAGTAGCAAATGCCCGCTGAGCCGCACCCCGCCAATCCCCATGCTGCGCATGACACCGCGCATGGTGCCGTGTGCGGCTATGCGCTCTTCCCCACGGCCATTGGCCACTGCGGCATTGCGTGGAAGGGCGCGCTGCTGGTGGGCGTGCAACTGCCCGAAGACGCAGGCGAGGCCCAGACCCGCGCCCGCATGCAGCGCAGGTTTCCGCAAGGGGCCGAATCTGCCATGCCGCCCCAGGTCGCGGCCTGGGCCACACGTGTGGTCGCTTTGCTGGAGGGCGCGCACGACGATCTGTGCGACCTGCCTTTGGCCCTTGACACCGTGCCCCCGTTCAATGCCCGCGTGTACGAGCTGGCCCGCCGCATACCGCCCGGCAAAACCATGACCTATGGCGAAATGGCCGCTCAACTGGGCGAACCCGGCGCGGCCCGCGCCGTGGGCCAGGCGCTGGGCCACAACCCGTTTGCGCCCGTGGTGCCCTGCCACCGCATCCTGGCGGCCAACGGCAAGACGGGCGGCTTTTCTGCCGGGGGTGGCGCGGCCACCAAAATGCGCATGCTCGACATCGAAGGTGCCTTTGCCCACGAGACGCTGGCGCTGTTTGCACCGCGCGACTGATTCTCTAGTCACCTTGACGAACCGTTCGGGCTCAGCGCGAACGGATGGGCAAGCGGGTGTTACATTCAAACGCGCTTGCTGCAACGCGCCGCGTGCCGTGTTTGCCGCAGCGCCGCTTTCAAATCCAGCACCCGACAAGGACCACCGCATGCCACCGGAACGCGAGCGACTGACCCGCATGCTCTTTGACGAGTACATCGAGATGTATGCCGCGCGGGATGTGCGGTTGCTCGATCGTTTCAGCGATAACTTCAGCGGGTTTTCGGGCAGCAGCGACGTTTTGGTCAAGAGCCGCGCCGAGTGGCTCGAGGTGACCCGGCAGGATTTTGCACAGGTGCCGCAGCGCATCGGCATCGAGATGGTGGACCTGCAGGTGCAGGACCTGGGCGAAGATTTGTTGGCCGTCACCGCCTTCTTTCACATCCATCTGCCTGTTCCGGACGCGCTGTTCTCGCGCGAAACCGCGCGCAAGGTGGTGCTGTTTCGGCGCGAAGGCCGCGCTGCGGGCGCGGAGGGCGACTGGAAGATCGCACACATCAGCGTCTCCATCCCGTTTGGCAACGCTGGCAGCGGCGAGATCTACCCCATCGAAGACCTGCGGCAACGCAACCGCGAGCTGGAGTCTCTGGTGGCCGAGCGCACAGAGGCCCTGGCGCAGGCCAACCACCGCCTGGAGCTGCTGAGCAACACCGACGGCCTCACCGGCATTGCCAACCGCCGCCACTTCGACGACGCCCTGGCCCGCGAGTGGGCGCGCGCGCAGCGGGCAGGCACGCCGCTGGCGCTGATCATGCTGGACGTGGACGTGTTCAAACACTTCAACGACCACTACGGCCACCTTGCGGGCGACGCCTGTCTGCAGGCGCTGGCCGTTACGCTGGCGCAGACCGGTGCACGGCGCGAAGGCGAACTGGCGGCACGTTTTGGCGGCGAAGAATTCGTGGTGCTGCTGCCGGGCTCTGATCTGCCTGCCGCTGCCGAAGTGGCACGCCACATCCAGGCGACGATCCAGCAACTGGCGCTGCCCCACGAAGGGGCGCCGCATGGCATCGTCACCGTGAGCTTTGGGGTGGCCAGCCTGCAGCCGCAGCGCGATCAATTGCCCGAAGAGCTGGTGCGGCGCGCCGACCGCGCCATGTACCGCGCCAAGCAGGGCGGGCGCAACCGGATCGAGCTGGCGCCGGACTGATGCCCCTGGGGCGCTCATGATGCCCTTGGCGCCCCTGCGCGTTCAATAGGCATGGCCCGTTCCGGCCCGATCCGTTCGAGCCCGATCCGTGCCGGTACAACCCGATCCGTTCTGGCTCAACCCGTTTCGACACGACCCGTTTCGGCACGACCCGTTCGGGCTGAGCTTGTCGAAGCCTCGCGCGGCGCTTCGACAAGCTCAACCCGAACGAATTTGTCATGTTGAATGCCTGCCGGTATCGAAGCGTTTTTGGTCAGAAACCGCGCAACCAACCGCTACCGCACCGCCAGCTTCACAACGTCCTCCGCCACCCCCCGCACCGTCAGCGGAGCGCTGCCCTCGGCGTGGTTGCTGATGGTCACAAACGCGTTCTGCCCCCGGCTTGTGATGCCCGCAATCACAGCGGCCAGCGCGGCGCGCGTCTCCAGATCGGGGTGGTGCAGCCGGTCGTAAGGGGCATAGGCTTTTTCTGCCTCTTCGTAACCATAGGGGCCGTGTACCGGGTTCAGGTTCCAGCGGCACACCAGCGGGCCGGGCCACAGCGCGCGCAGCAGCGGTAGCTGCTCCTGCAGCGGTGGCATCTTGGCGTGCAGGCCCAGGCAGTACGTGGCGCCTGCCTCGCGCAGCACCGCTGCAAAGTCGGGGGTCAGCCATTCGGGGTCGCGCACCTCCACGGCAATCACACCGTCCGGCGCCAGCGGCGTGATCGCAGGCAAGGCCAACAGCATCGTGCGCAGGCGCTCCAGCAGCACCGGCATGCGGTCCAGCTGCGCCAGGGGCAGGGGGCTGAGTTGAAACACCACCGCCCCCAGCTTGCTCCCAAGCCCCTGCAGCATCGGCTCCACACACTCGCTGCGCGCCAATTCAGGGCTCAAAAACGCCGGGTTGGGCTGGCGGCCCCGCCCATCCTCGCTGCGCACCAGCGCATCCGTCACCACGCTGGGCGCCTTCACCACAAACCGAAAATCATCGGGCACCTGCGACGCGTAGTGCTCGTACTGGCTGGCCGTGAGCGGGCGGTAAAAACTGCGGTCAATGCTCACCGTGCGCAGCAGCGGGTGCTGCGCATACACGGCCAGCCCCTGCTTGGAAAGCTGTGCGTCGGAGTGCTCACCCTCCCACACCAGCCCCTTCCATCCGGGGTAAGTCCACGACGACGTGCCCAACCGCAGCCGCGTGGGCAGAGCAGCGGCCAGGGTTGCCAATTCGTCGCTGGCAGCAACAGGCACCACCTGACCCGACCGCATGCGCCGAGGCGGGGCCAACGCCAGCACCTGATCCTTCGCGGCGGCCGGGACGGTCGACTCCGGCGGCGGCTTGGGTGCTGCATCGCCAAACAAGTCGTCTTGCATGCGGGCTGATTAGTAGAAGGGCGAGGAACGGGCGATGACGAATGCCATGCAGCGAGGCCAAGGGCTGCCGAAGTAGCTATTCATCCGCAAACAACCCACCTTCGTCCAACAAGTCATAGGTAATCTGAGGCCGCGCATCCATGCTCTTCTTGATGGCCGCCGGAATCGCCTGCCGCGTCTTGCGGCACAACCCCGGCTGCTCCAGCACCAGGATCGCAATGCCACGCAGGCTGCGCACCTCGTTCGGGCTCTGCGTGATGGCCAGCCGAACGCCCAGTTGCTGTTCCATGCGCTCCTGCATCCTTCGCAGGTCGCTCAAACTGTCCAGGTTCTCCAGCCGCTCCAGCATCTTCTTTTCTTCAGTGCGGGTGAGCTGAAGAATGCGGACATCACCATTCGGGGCTTGAAGCAGCGTATCCCGATCACATACGCAGGTGCCGGGGGGGCATTCGGTGCGGATGGGGAAGGGGGGGGAGGGCATGGGGCTGGCGGGCCGAGGGCGTGGCGGGTTCGGGCATTTTAGGCATGGGTAGAGAAATAGAAGACGGGTGTATGGCTAGGGTGCTATGAGTCAGCGGCGCATAGTGCGAGGCAGCGAGTGAGAGTAAGCGGAGGGATCTTGATCAACTGGATCGCAGCAGGATGGCGGCGTACGAGGTAGTTTGTCGCTCTGGGGCGCATTTGCCTGTGTGGAGGGTGTGTAAATGATACGATTTGTTGCAAAATATATTGACGAGCGCCTATTGCCCGTCGCGTACGCACTGCCTAAAGTCCCTGCGGGAAAGGGGATGAAAATGAAAATTTCAAGAGAATCGACTGCACACGCTTTGAATCACGAAAAATTCTATCAACGATGTGTATGTTTTTGGTTGAGTTCTTAAAAAATACCGGTTGCTGTGGATGATGTTGGATAGCAAGACTCTTGAGTAGGCCGTGAATATAGGGTGATTTTACATTAAGTTGCCGAGCAATTGACTATTTTCAAAAAATTAGACAGCAAACCGCAATAGGTATTGGGTTTGAATGAATTTAATCTTTCGAGATAAAGTATATTTTTATTAAAAATACTATTATTTGAAAAATATGATTTTCTCAAGTCACTGGATTCGCCGCGTTGGCGGCGTGGGGCTGTTTTTTATTCTTCTTGCGCCTGGCTATGCCCAAAGTGTCCGCGAGAATTGCAAGCAATTTAATCCTAATGGAAATATGGATTGCGAATTGGGGCCGGCATTCGTTTCGCAATGGAGGTACCATACTAACGGCGGTGATGTAGACTCAGTTGAACTTGCTGCGGAAATTGCTTTTAGAGATTATTTCTCGGACATGTCTGGTATATGCTCGGCTGACTACACTGTTGGAAAAAGGATCGTAGAGGGGTATGAGAATTTTATTGCATTCAAAGAGCCAACTGTCGTTTCGTATTTATTGGATATTCGGTGGAGTATTCGAGATGGCTCTGGCGAATGTTCAGGCGGAACCGGCTATGCAGGCGGCACTATAAAGGGCGTGCGTGCAGCCGAATGTAAACCAGGTTGGATACGATTTTGGGACTCCGAATACGTAGGATCAGCCTGTAGTACTTATATACCGCAATTCCCCAGGAATTTGCCTAAAAATTCGTGCTCTAGATTTGATGGAGGCATTGTGTCCGAGCCTTCTGACGGTAGCGTCAAAGGCAATCCCATTCTGCCCGCGACTGGCGAGAAGCTGCAGCAGGAGATGGATTTCGAGGACTTCAGTCCAGCTCCTTTAAGTTTGCGCCGGGTTTACCGCAGTTCCTGGGCCAGCAGGACAATGGGGGCTCGCCCACCCAGTGGAATGGATGGAATCTGGGAGATTAATTACTCGGCCCATTTGGCTAGATCGGGTATCAGCGATTTTGGCGTTGTCACAATAACAACTGGTGAAGGCGTTGTACGCTTCTTCACCAAAACCGCAAACGGCGCAGGTTGGATAGCTACCGATAGCGCAGACACCCTCAATGAAACAAGCGCAGGTTGGGTCTATCGACGTGCGGATGATGATGCCACGCTCACTTTTACAGCAGACGGCAAGCTTCTGGCAAAGTCTGTGCGGCGCGGCTTCATGTATACATATGCATACGATGACGCTGGACACCTTGTCACCGTAACCAACGGCTTTGGCCGCTCGCTCGTCTTCACCTACGCAGGTGACAAACTCACCACAGTAACAACCCCCGATGGCCGAACCATCACCTACACCTATGACACAAACGGGCGCTTGGCGTCTGCGGGCTACCCTGACGGGAGGCGCCGTAGTTACCTCTACGAGAACGGATCTTTTCCCCTCGCATTGACGGGAATTCTTGATGAGAATGGTGTACGGTATGCTACTTTCGCCTACGACAGTCAGGCGCGGGCGACTACGACGGAACATGCGGGAGGCGTTTCCCGATACGGGGTGAGCTATGGAGCTTCAGACGACGCCGTGGTCGTTGATCCCTTGAACACAACGCGCAGCTACTGGTACAGCACTAAGTGGAACCAGATAACAGTGTTGGGAGGGCAACTTCCATCAGAAACACGGGCAGCGGATGCTCAGTACCGTCTGCAAAACACATTCGGGCTCGTCGATTTAGAAAAGGACTTTTTGGGTGTCAACACCGCCTACGCGTGGAACACCACCCGCCGCCTCCCTATCGCCACCACCGAAGCCGCGGGCCAGTCCGAAGAACGCACCACCGTCACCACCTGGCACCCCCAATGGCGCCTGCCGGTCACCATCACCCAACCGGGCCGGGTCACCACCTACACCTACGACAACCTGGGCAACCGGCTGTCGCAAACGATTGCCGACACCGCTGCAGGCGGCATCGCCCGCACCACAAGTTGGACCTACCACCCTTCCGGCCTGGTCGCCACAGAAACCGCCCCCAACGGCGCCACCACCCGCTACCAATACGACAGCGCAGGCAACCTCACCAGCAGCACCAACGCCCTGGGCCATGTAGACACCTACACCCACGACGGCGCGGGCCGTGTGCTCACCCACACCGCCCCCACCGGCCTCGTCACCACCTACACCTACGACCCCCGTGGCCGCATGCTCACCACCAACCGGGGCGGGCAACTCACCACATTGACCTACCGCCCCAGCGGCCAGGTCGCTAGCGCCACGCTACCCCATGGCCACAGCATCAGCTACACCTACGACGCCGCCCAGCGCCTTACCGGCTGGAGCGACAACCGGGGCAACACCGGCGCCTACACCCTGGACGCCATGGGCAACCGCACCCGCGAAGACCTGCGCAACGCCCAGGGCCAGCTCGTGTGGCGCCTGGCGCGCACCATCAACAGCCTCAACCGCGTGCAGACCGTCACCCTGGGCAACCAGACCAGCACCTACGGCTACGACAGCAACGGCGACTGGGTAGCCACCACCAACAGCCTAGGCCAAAGCACTAGCCAAAGCCTCGATGCCCTGCGCCGCACCAAAGCCATCACCAACGCCGAATCCGCCACCGCATCCCTGAGCTACAACGCCTTGGACAGCGTCACCCAGGCCACCGACTACAAAGGCGTGGCCACCACCTACGCCCGCGACGCCCTGGGCAATGCCACCAGCGAAACCAGCCCCGACAGCGGCGCTGAAACCGCCCAATACGACACCCTGGGCCTGCCCAGCACCATCACCGACGCCCTGGGCCAGGCCACCACCATCGAACGCGACCTGCTGGGCCGCCCCACACTCATCACCCACGCCGGAGGGCGCACCACCAGCTTGCGCTACGACCTCACAGCCACCAGCAAAGGCGCCCTGAGCGAAATCGTGGACGCCAGCGGCACCACCACCTACCAGCGCGACGCCCATGGCCGCATCACCACCAAAACCCAGCGCCTGATCAACGGCGACACCCACAGCCTGAGCTACGGCTACAACGCCCAGGGCCTCCTGACCAGCACCACCTACCCCGGCGGACAGGTGCTGCAGCACGTGTACGACACCACCGGCCAGATCACAGGCCTGACATGGGCGGGCCAACCGCTTGTGAGCGGCATCACCTGGAGCCCCCTGGGCCAGCCCACCGCCTGGAGCTGGAACCTGCCCGGAGCCACAGCCGCCATCCCGGCCACCCGCAGCTACAACACCGCAGGCCAGATCACTGCCACCGACTTCAGCAGCTACCAATACGACGCAGCAGGGCGCATCCAGACCCTCACGCAAAAACTCTGGCGCCCGGCCAACACCAACCCCCAGGCCAGCACCATCAGCCAGGCCACCAGCACCTGGACCGTGCAATACAGCCCCGCAGGCCGCATCACCGGCTTCACCAAAAATACGGCGGCCAACGCCCCCGTGGATGCAGCCACCTTCCAGTACGACGCCAACGGCAACCGCACCTCCAGCACCCGCGACGTGGCCGCCACCAGCACCAGCCGCAACTACGGCGGCGACGCCAGCCACAACCGCCTGCTTGGCTTTGAACAGACAACCACCAGCACAGCAGGCAACACCGCCACCACCAGCGTCACCTACCAGTACAACAGCGCAGGCGACCTGCTGGGCGACGGCCTGACCACCTACCGCTACGACAGCGAAGGTCGCCTGGAGAGCACCACCAAAGGTCAGGGCGAAGACGCCCCCACCACCAAATATGCCCACAACGCCCTGGGCCAGCGCGTGTTCAAGACAGAACCTCTGTACGCAGCCACCCAAAACCAAGCCAGCAACAAAAACCTGAACAACCTGCTGGCAGACGACGACGAAGAAGGCCCGCTGGCAGAGCAACCCGGCGTCATGCAGCAAATCCTCCGCTTCTTCAGCAAACTCTGGAGTCCCGCCACCAGCGACGCCGAGAAACTGGGCTGGAGCTATGTGTACGCAGAAGACGGCAGCCTGCTGGGCGAATACGGCTCGGGCGGCAGCAACAGCGCAAGCACTGCGCAATACCTCTACCTGCCCACAGCCAGTGGCCCCATGCCGATCGCCGCAATCGTCAACGGGCGCCACTACGCCGTGCACAGCGACCACCTGAACACCCCAAGGAAACTCACCCAGTCCGATGGGCAGGTGGCGTGGCAATGGGCTTACAGTGCGTTTGGGGATGAGGCACCGACCACGGCGGCCAAGCGCTTCACCAGCGAGACGACCAATCCGACGACGGGCACGACCAGCACGCCGGATGTGGCGTTTAACCTGCGGTATCCGGGGCAGTATTTTGATAAGGAGACGGGTCTCCATTACAACTACTTCCGTAGCTATAGCCCGGCGATGGGTGGGCGGTACACACAACCCGATCCGATTGGGCTCCAAGGGGGGTGGAATCGCTTTGCCTATGTGGGCGGGAATGCCTTGATTGATGTAGACCCAGAGGGTCTGCAGTCCATTATTGGTTGTGCCAATCCAGTAAATGCTGCCGCCTGTGCTGCCGCAGGGGTTGGGGGTAGAGGCGGGGCGGCCATTGTTGGTGGTTCGGGCGTGACGGAAATGACGGCGCCGGGCAATGTGGAAGACACGAGAATCAGGGAGGACTATGAAAAATATGCGTCTGAGGAGCGGCTCTGCGGAAGAACACCCATGGATCGATGTACTTGGCTCGCGTTAAATGCGAAGAATTATCCTGCAGAAGCCGTTAAGGCCACCGAAAAGGCTTGGGGCTGTAGAGGGTCTCGTCACGGTAAGGGGGGGAGGGGGAGATGATTTTTGAAAAAAAAGATATTTCCGCACTGGAAGGCTTAATATGGCAAGCTCTTCAACTTTATTCCATTGAAAATTTGCAGCAATTTGTATTGGACCCTGATGAGCGAGTCCGTTTTGCGGCGGCTCGACACTTGCAGTTGCACGGGGGAGATTTCGCATACGAATTGGCGTTAAGTTTGATTGGCTCAGCAGATGTGAGTGTTAGAGTTGTTGGCATATTTATTTTGGGGCAATTGGGGGCGCCCTTATTACCCTATTCTGAACAGAGTTGGCCCATTTTGGTTGATTTACTTAGGGAGAAATCTCTTAAGATAAGAAGGGAGGCTATAGTGGCGCTTGGGCATTTGGGTGTTTCTTCCTCCATTCCGCATTTGTTAAGGTTCTGCGATAGCAAGGATGAGAAAACTAGAGTGGCAGTTGCCATTGCGTTGAGTCGCTTTAATGCTAGTGAAACAGCAAAATCAGCCCTTAAGCAACTAGCCAGTGACGATTCTTCGGAAGTAAGGTTCTGGGCAGCGTAACGCCGTATCAGCCCACATTTACGCCACTCATGAGGACATTTAGCTATGTGGAAGGGAGTCCACTCAGCATGATTGATCCGTTTGGCCTTGCCGGGTGCTTCGTGAATTTCCCTGACTTTCCAATAACCGTTCCCGGCACGAGCTGGCAAACGACAATGACACCTGGGCATGCAGGCGCACTTGGTTACGACAGCGCAACCGGCGCGACGCGCTATTACGAGTATGGTCGTTACGACTTTGACCTAGGCAATGTGCGCCGCCAGTCGGTGCCGGACTTGAAGATTGGAAAAGATGGTCAACCGACGCCAGAGTCGATGAAGGCGCTTCAAGAGGCCCTTTCGCGTAATGCTGGCAAAGGAACCCGAGCAGAGCTCACCTGCGAGAAGGACATCGACGAGAAGAAGATGCATGAGTACGCAGAGAAGCTCGTGGGTGCGAGGGTCACGTGGGTGCGAGGGTCAGGTCTTGCGAGTTGCCTAAACTGCGCAAAACCTGCTTCCTGTTCACAATTGAGAGCGTCGGCAGACTCAAAAAGAAAAGCCCAACACACCCCACGAATGCTGGTTTGAGGCAATTTAGCACTCCTGAATTCATAGCTACTAGCGATTGTTCATCAAGCGCCAGGGCCAGATTTCGCATAAAACCTCACGACAATTCCCATGCTTTGATGGGTAACTGTTCAAGAGCCATTACCCAGGTACGCAGGCTCACCATCACGCAACGCGGCGATCTCACCTGCGATGGCCTGAACAGCCAGCCCCCCGTCTCCCACCCCGTCGTATCACCTTGACACACCCCGCACCACCGGGCTCTGCCACCCCCAAACCGCCTGTGGCAAACTCCCGCGCTTCGCTTTTCGTTTGATTGAGTCACAGAGAGAGTCCGTTCCCCCATGCAGCAAATCGTTCGGCAGTTGGCCGCAGAAATCAAAGTCAGTGAATCCCAGGTGCGCGCAGCGGTGGAGTTGCTCGATGGTGGTGCCACGGTGCCGTTCATCGCGCGTTACCGCAAGGAAGTGACGGGCGGGCTGGACGATATTCAGTTGCGTGAACTGGAGGCGCGGCTTTCATACCTGCGTGAGCTGGAAGATCGCCGCGTGGCCGTGCTCAAGAGCATTGATGAGCAGGGCAAGCTGACTGACGCGCTGCGCGCCGCCATTGCCGCCGCGCCGACCAAGCAGGAGCTGGAAGACATCTACCTCCCATTCAAGCAAAAGCGCCGCACCAAAGGGCAGATTGCGCGCGAGTTCGGTATCGAGCCGCTGGCCGATATGCTGTTTGCCGATCCGACGCTCGACCCCGCCAAGGAGGCAGCAGCCTTCACCAAGCCGCCCGAGGTGCTGGACGATGGCAAGCCGGGCGCCGATTTCTCGACCGTGCCTGCGGTGCTGGATGGTGTGCGCGACATTCTGAGCGAGCGCTGGGCCGAAGACGCCGTGCTGGTGCAGAACCTGCGCGAATGGCTGTGGGCCGAGGGCCTGCTGCGCAGCAAAAAGGTGGAGTCCAAAAACGAGAACGACCCCGAGGTCTCCAAGTTTCGCGATTATTTTGAATACGACGAGCCCATTGGCCGCGTGCCGTCGCACCGCGCACTGGCGGTGTTTCGTGGCCGTGGGTTGGAGATTCTGGAAGCCAAGCTGGTACTGCCGGTCGAGCCTGAGCCGGGCAAACCCAGCCTGGCCGAAGGCAAGATTGCGTTGCACCTGGGCTGGAGCCATGCGGGCCGCCTGGCGGACGACTTGATCCGCAAGTGTGTGGCCTGGACCTGGCGCGTGAAGCTGAGCCTCTCTACCGAGCGCGACCTGTTCGCCCGCCTGCGCGACGATGCCGAAAAGGTGGCGATCAAGGTGTTTGCCGACAACCTGCGCGACCTGCTGCTGGCCGCACCCGCCGGCCCGCGCGTGGTAATGGGGCTGGACCCCGGCATCCGCACCGGCGTGAAGGTGGCCGTGGTGGACGCCACGGGCAAGCTGGTGGAGACGGCCACCGTGTACCCGCACGAGCCCAAGCGCGATTGGGATGGCTCGCTGTTCACGCTGGCCAAGCTGGTGGAGAAACACGGCGTGAACCTGATTGCCATCGGCAACGGCACGGCCAGCCGCGAGACCGACAAGCTGGCGGCCGACCTGATCAAGATGGCCGCCAAGGCCGAGCGCGCTATCGAGAAGGTGGTGGTGAGCGAGGCGGGCGCGTCCGTCTATTCCGCCAGCGAATACGCCTCGCAAGAGATGCCCGACGTGGACGTGAGCCTGCGCGGCGCCGCGAGCATTGCGCGCCGCCTGCAAGACCCGCTGGCCGAGCTGGTCAAGATCGACCCCAAGAGCATCGGCGTGGGCCAGTACCAGCACGACGTGAACCAGAGCGAGCTGGCGCGCACGCTGGGCACAGTGGTGGAAGACTGCGTGAACTCGGTGGGCGTAGACCTGAACACGGCCAGCGTGCCGCTGCTTAGCCGCGTGTCGGGCCTGTCGGGCAGCGTGGCCAAGGCCGTGGTGCGCTGGCGCGAGGCCAATGGCGCGTTCAAGAGCCGCAAGCAGCTGATGGACGTGGCGGGCCTGGGCGCCAAGACCTTTGAGCAGAGCGCGGGCTTTTTGCGCATCCGTGATGGCGAGAACCCACTGGACATGACGGGCGTGCACCCCGAGACCTATCCTGTGATCGAGCAAATCATGGCCAACACCGGCAAGCCCGTGGCCGAGATCATGGGCCGCGCCGACATGCTCAAGACGCTCAAGCCCGAGCTGTTTGCCAACGACAAGTTCGGCGTGATCACTGTGAAGGACATCCTGGCCGAGCTGGAAAAACCCGGCCGCGACCCGCGCCCCGACTTCAAGGTGGCGCGTTTCAACGATGGCGTGGAAGACATCAAGGATCTGAAGGAAGGCATGGTGCTGGAGGGCACGGTGAGCAACGTGGCCCAGTTCGGCGCCTTCATCGACCTTGGGGTGCACCAGGACGGCCTGGTGCACGTGAGCCAGCTGGCGCACAAGTTCGTGAATGACGCGCGCGAAGTGGTCAAGACCGGCGACATCGTCAAGGTGAAGGTGATGGAGGTGGACGTGGAGCGCAAGCGCATCGGCCTGTCGATGAAGCTCGATGCCGCCCCTGCGCGCCGCGACGGGCCGCGTGACAACCGCTTTGAAGGGGCGGGCCGGGGCTATGCCCAGCCGCAGCGCCGAGCGCCCGAGCCGACGCAGCAGTCGGCCATGGCGTCGGCGTTTGCGAAGTTGCAACAGGCCAAGAATCGTTAGATGCCAAGCGGGGAGGGCGGGCCATAATCGGCCTACCCAAACCCCCCGGTGCCCTATCCCATGGAGTTGAACGCACTGCTGGCCCAACCCGTGGCGCTGCCCAGCCTTCCGCGCGCTGTTGCGCTGCTGATGAGCGAGCTGGCCCACAACGAGCCCAGCCTGCGGCGCTTGAGCCAGTTGTTTGGCGCCGACCCAGCCTTGGCCGCGCGCCTGCTGGAGCTGGCCAATTCATCCACTTTTCAGCTACCGCGCCAGATCGCGGGCATCCCTGAGGCGCTGGCGCTGCTGGGCACGGCCCAGTTGCGCACGCTGGTTACCTCGGCGCCGCTGGGCACCACCTCGCGCTCGGTGCCGGGGGTAAACATGCAGCAGTTCTGGCGCTACAGCCTCAACACCGCCAAGCTGGCGCGCTCGTTGGCGGGCATCGTCCACCAGAACCAGATCGCGGCCTACACCGCGGGCCTGCTGCATGCCGTCGGCGAGCTGGTGATTCACCTCGCAAACCCCGAAAAGGCCCAGTCGATCAACACCCTGGTGGCCCCGTTTGACATGCGCCGCGACAGAATCGAGCAACGCATCCTGGGCTACAGCTACGGCCATGTCACGGCCGGCTGCGCGCGCCGCTGGCAACTGCCTGAGGTGGTGGTGGATGCGCTGCAATACCAGAGCGCACCGTTCGACAACAAGGCCTACGAGCCGCTGGCGGGCGTCATCCACCTGGCGGCATGGCGCGCCCGCGCCCGCGAGGCGGAGCTGAGCGAGAAAGAGCTGGCTGTGTCCTTTCCCGGCGAAGTGGGCCTGACCCTGGGGCTCGATATCGACATGGTGCTGCAGCAAGACCCGTTTGACTGGGTCGCCCGGTCGGAGCCCGAGGGGGCGAACTACATGGTTTGAGGGTTGCCAGGCTGCGCTTTACGCGTAGGCGGCGCAAAGTTCACCCTCGGCCTTCATGCCGTCAAACGCGCTGTAGTCCGCATGCCAGGCGGTGCCTGCGCGCCGCGTGAGTTGCAGCAGGTCGGCCATGGTGGCGCTGCCTTGCTCGCGCAACTGCGCGGCGCAACTGGCCAGGTCGGGAAACTGCTGCAGCGCCTGCCACCATACGGCGCGGCCTGCCAGAAACCCGTGCGAGCCTGCGGCATAGGCGTATTCCATGACGCGCAGGAACTGCGGCGGTGTCACGCCCGCTGAAAGCATCACCCAGGGAATGTCCGCGTCTTTGCAGATGGCGCCGATCTGGTCAAACCAGTCTTGCGCGGCCCGTTGCGCGGCGCCGCCGTCGCGGGCGGGCAGCGTGGCGCCAGGCAGCGGGGCCTCCAACTTGAACAGGTCAACCCGGTACTTGGGCTTGGCGAACTCGCGCACGCTTTCAATCACCAGCTCGGGCAACTTCTCTGGGGACTCGGTGTAGTCCAGCGTATGGCGGGCGCTTTGGGGAAACGGGTACACCAGCAGTTCAAGCACCAGGGGGATGTCCCAGCGTTCGCATTCCTTGCCAATGTCTTCGACGTATTTTTGCTGGTGTGCAATGACGTCGGGTTCGGCATCGGGCCGGTACCAGGCCAGCACTTTCACGCCGTCGCCGCCCGCGCGCTTGATCTTCTCGACGCTCCAGTCGTTGATCGAATGCGACAGCCGTCCGCCGGGCGTGTCGCGAAAGCGGTGGTCTTCCAGCGTTACGACCAGCCCGGTGTGGGCGGGCAGTTTCTGCAGCGCGGCCGGGAACGCGTAGTTCGGGTCGAACAGCATGGCGCTGGCGTGGGAGCCCAGCACGTCCACCAGCATGCGCTTGATCGCCACCATGTCGGAAAAGCCCACGTCCGCCGCCGCAATGCCGCGCTTGGCGGCGATCAGGTTGATGAGGGGAGGGCGCTGGTCAAGCGCCACCATCGCGAAGTGGCCCTCGGGCGTTGCCATGCGGCGCAGCCCCCATTTTTTTCCCAGACGCATTTCGGTAGCCATGTGTTACTCCTTCAAACTTTCGATCAACGACATCGCGGTGGCGAACGTGGGCACCCCTTCCCGGCCTCCGGGGCGGGTGCACTTGATCGCCGCAACCGCAGCAGAAAACTGGAACGCCCGGCGCACCGGCCAGCGGGCGCCCAGCGCGAATGCGAGCGCGCCGTGGAACACGTCCCCAGCGCCGGTGGTATCAACAACGTCCACGTCGAATGCCGGCAAGTGATGTATGCCCGAGGCATCGGCCCAGGCAAGCCCCCGCTCGCCCAGCGTCACGGCGGCAAGCTGGCAACCACGGGCCAGCGCAAAGCGAAGGCGCTCTTCCAACGTGCTGGATGCGCCCGCGTAGCCCGCCAGGCCCGGTTCGGAGAACACGGCGTAGTCGGTGAGGGGCAGCAGGGTGTCGAACACCGGGGCTTCGGCCACGTCGCCATCGAGCACCGTGGGCAGGCCACGGGCCCGCGCCGCGCCAAACAGCGCCAGCGCGCCCTCGGGCCAGCGCGGGTCCGCCAGCACGGCATCGGCTTGCGACAGTTGCTCAAGCGGTAGCCACCCCGCATGGGGCGGGAGCAGTGCGCCCCGGAAGTTGACGATCATGCGTTCACCCGCCGCATCGACCACGATGCCCGACACCGACGAGCGTGCGCCCTCGAAAAGGCGAAACTGTGCAATGTTCACGCCCTGCGCTGCGAGCTGCGCCCGCATCTCGCGGCCCGCGCTGTCGTCGCCCGCACGGCCCCAGAAGCTGACCTCGGCGCCCAGCCGGGCGGCAGCCACGGCGGCATTTGCCGCCATGCCGCCGCCGCCCTCACGCAGTGCGTGGGCGCGCGTTTTGCCACTGCCGCTGGGCAGCGCATCCACCTGCCAGGTGATGTCGAGCGCGGACAGGCCCAGGCAGATCAGTCGGGGGTGCGGCGATGGGTGCATGGACGGCAATGGGTGTTGGGCTTGGGTGGAGTGCGCTTGCGCTTCAGCGCAACACGGCTCCATCGGCGGCATTGAAAAGATGGCATTTGTCCATCTCGAAACCAAGCGTGATGTGATCGCCGGGGCGAACCTGGATGTCGGGAGGGGTGCGTGCGACAAAGCGTTTGCCATGCCGGTCGAAATAGACCAGCGTGTCGGAGCCCAGTGGCTCCACCACGCTCACTTGCACGCGCAGCCCCGGCGATTCGGCATCGAGCACCTGCATGTGCTCGGGCCGCACGCCCAGCACAGCGGCAGCGCGCACCGAGGCGGCGTGTGCTGGCAGGGGGAATGTCGTTCCGTCGTCCATGCGCACAGCGCCATCGTCGGTGCTGACCGTAAAAAAATTCATCGCTGGCGAGCCGATGAAGCCCGCAACGAACTGGTTGGCCGGTGTTTTGTAGACCTCTTCGGGCGTGCCGAATTGCTGCACGCGCCCTTCCTTGAGCACGACGATGCGGTCGGCCATGGTCATGGCCTCGATCTGGTCGTGGGTCACGAAGATCATGGTGGTCTTGAGTTGCTGCGAGAGCGCCTTGATCTCGGTGCGCACCTCGCCGCGCAGCTTGGCGTCGAGGTTGGACAGCGGCTCGTCGAACAGAAAGACCTGGGGGTTGCGCACCATGGCGCGGCCCATGGCCACCCGTTGGCGCTGGCCGCCAGACAGCGCCTTGGGTTTGCGGTCCAGGTAGGGCTCGATGCGCAGCATGCTGGCGGCGCGGTCCACGCGGCGCGCAATCTCGTCCTTGGGCGTGTGGCGCATCTCCAACCCAAAGCCCATGTTGTCGCGTACCGTCATGTGCGGGTACAGCGCATAGTCTTGGAACACCATCGCGATGTCGCGCTGCGCGGGCGCCACGTCGTTCATGCGCGCGTCGCCAATGAACAGGTCGCCGCCGTCCATCGGCTCAAGCCCCGCGATGATGCGCAGCAGCGTCGATTTGCCGCAGCCCGACGGCCCGACGAACACCACGAATTCCTGGTCGCGGATGTCGAGGTCGAGCGAAGGCACCACGGTGGTGTCTCCGTAGCGCTTGACCAGCCCTTTGATGTGGATCGCCGCCATAGAAAACTCCTTTGAATCTTCAGGCGAACGACAGAAGCGGCTTGACGAGATCGCCCGCAACGAAGCGGCCGAACATCTCCGGCAGCTGTTCGATACCGAACTGCGCGTCCACCAGTTGCCGGTAGCGCGCCTTTTCCTTGCGCAGCAACTCGACGTTCAGCGGAAACTCGCTTTTGGGGAAATAGAAGGTGCGCACCATGTAGAAGTCCTTGCGGCGGATGGCCTTGTTTTCTTGCACTGGCCAGGGCGTGTCGCTTTCGCCGATCAGGATCAGTACGCCGCGCGGCAGCACGATCTCCATGCCCAGCGAGCGCGCCGCGTGCGAGCCGCTGCACTCGACGATGAGCTTGAAGCGCGTTTCGCGCGCGCCCACCGGGTGGCGCTTGGCGCCGAATTTCTCGGCAAGCTGCAGGCGTTCTTCCTTCAGGTCAGCCACGTGCACGTTGGTGTAGCCCATGTTCTGCAGCGCCACGATGGCGCCCATGCCCACCGGGCCAGCCCCGGTGACCAGCACGGGGCTGGTGGTTTCGGGGGGCACCAGGTGCTGCACAAAGCGGATGCCGTGCGCGGCCGTGCCGATGGTGTCGAGCAGCAGGGGCGCCAGCTCGTCCTCGATGTCGTCGGGCACCGGCAGTAGGCATTGCTCGGGCACCGTGAGGTATTCGGCATAACCACCGGGGCGGTTCCAGCCCACCAGCACCGAATCGGTGATGCACATCTGCGTGTCGCCCGACAGGCAGGTTTCGCAGTGGCCGCAGTGCACGGGGATGTAGACCAGGCAGCGCTTGCCGTCCAGCGGATGGCCGCTTTGCTGGACGATGCCGAAGATCTCGTGTCCGGGCGTGAACTCGGCGCCCTTGATCCATAGCTTGGTGTCTGAGCCGCACAGCGCGGTGCGCACCACCTTGAGCAAAACCTCGCCCGCGCCGGGCGTGGGGATCGGAATATTGGCGATGGTGACCTTGCGGTCGCCGTGGAACTGGGCTGCTTGCATGTGGTTTACCCTTTGACGGCGCCCAGGGCCAGGCCCGAGACGAGCCTGCGCTGGACGATGAATGCCAGGACGAGCGGCGGCAGCGCAATCAGCGTTGCGGCGGCCATCAGCGCGCCCCAGTTGGCCGCGCCTTCGCCAATGAAGTTGAAGGAGGCGGCGATGAGCGTCTTGGTGTCGCCGTTGGACAGCACCAGCGCGAACAGGAAGTAGTTCCAGGAGAAGACGAACGACAGGATGGAAGACACCACCAGGCCCGGCATCACAAGCGGCAGCGCGATGCGCCAGAGAATTTGTGGCACGCTGCAACCGTCGACCTGCGCGCTTTCGAGCACGCTGCGCGGAATGTTGTCGAAAAAGGGCAGCAGCACCCAGATCACGATGGGCATGGTGATGGCCGCATGCGTAAGGATCAGCGCCCAGTAGCTGCCGATCATCCCGGCCTCGCGGAACATCACGTACCAGGGAAGCAGAAACAGCGTGCCCGGTGCCATGCGCGCCAGCAGCGTGACGGTGGCGGGCCAGGTGATTCGGGTCCAGGACACCGCAAACGCGGCCGGCACACCCAGCAGCAGCCCGATGGCCGTCGATCCCACCGTGATGACCGTGCTGTTCCAGGTGTAGCGCAGGAACGGCGTGGTGCCAAAAAGCGTGCGGTAGTTCTCGAGCGTGGGCGAGAAAATCAGCTTGGGCGGGTAGGCGGTGACTTCGGCCGAGGGCTTGAATGACGAGAGCACCATCCAGGCGATGGGCAGCAGGATCATCAGCGTGACCACCATCACTTGCAGGAGCGTCAGGCGCCGTATGAGTTTGTCGTTGGGATGCATGCCGTGCTCCTACCAAGCCACGCGCTTGCGCGCCTGGGTGAGGACCATCACGGCGCCCAGAACGATGGCGGACAGCGTGATCATCAGTGCGCTGGCATAGCCGATCTCGAACAGCTCGAAGCCTTTGCGAAAGCCATAGATGTTGAGCGTGTTCGACGCATTGCCGGGGCCGCCCTGCGTGGTGATGTAGATGATGTCGAAGAAGCGCAGCAGATCGACGCTGCGCAGAATGGCCGCCGTGACGAGCGTGGGCATCAACAGCGGCAGCGTGATGCGCCAAAAGGTCTTCCAGCGCGTGGCACCGTCGATCTGCGCAGCCTCATAGACGTTGGTGGGCAACGATTGCAGGCCGCCCAGAACGATCAGCGCGACATAGGGCGTCCATTGCCAGGTGTCGATCATCGCAACGGTGGCGATCACCCAGGTGGGCGATGCCAGCCAGTCGGATCGCGGCAGGCCCACGCTTTGCAGGATGTAGTTGGCCGCACCGATGGAGGGGTCCAGCACCACCAGCCACATCATCCCGACCACCACGGGCGGCAGCACGAAGGGCGAGATCATGAGCGTGCGCACGATGCCTGACAGCTTCTTGGAGCCATGCAGCAGCAGCGCCACGTAGGTGCCAAGCACCAGCTGCAGCACCAGCGACAGCAGATACAGCACGAGTGTGATTTTCAGGCCGTTCCAGAACTCGCCGTCCTGCAGCATCTGGACGTAGTTCATGCCGAAGTTGAGCTTGGGCTTGGCCCCGAAGCTGAACTCGTGCAGGCTGAGCCACACGGTGTAGGCGAAGGGGAACGCGATCATGGCGGTGGTGAACGCCACCGCAGGCAACGACAGGAATGCGAGCTGGCCTTTGGTGCCGATGGATTGGCTCATGGCGTCACCCTGCGAGAAAGCCGCCGTCGACCGCCAGCACCGTGCCGGTGATGTAGCGGGCCGCGCGTGAAGCCAGAAACAAGGCGCTGCCGGCAATGTCGTCGGGCTGGGCCCAGCGGCCTTGCGGAATGCGCGTGCGAATGCGCTCGTAGTGCGCGGCATCCTGGCGGCCGGTGGCGTTGATGGCGGTCTCGACGTAACCCGGCGCGACAGCGTTCACGCGGATGCCTTTGTCGGCCCATGCGAGCGCCAGCGACTTGGTGAGCATCACCACGCCGCCCTTGCTGGCGCAGTAGGCGGGGATGAAGGGCAGGGCGACGAAGGCGTTCATCGATGCCACGTTGACGATGCAGCCCCCGTCGGCGTTGGCCGCCAGCAGGGGCTGGCAGGCGTTGCACAGCCGAAAGGTGCCCGTGAGGTTCACGTCCAGCACGCGCTGGAAAGTGTCCACCTCGAACTCCTTGAAGCGCGCGAGGATGCCGGCGCAATTGACCAGGGTGCCCAGGCTGCCGAGCGTGGCGACGAACGCGGCGACCTGCGCGTCGCTGGTGACGTCGAGCACGGCCATGCGCAGCCCCGGCACGGGTGTCAGCGAGCTTGCCGCCAGCGCCGCCTCGTCCACGCCGGTGGCGATGACGTTGCAGCCTGCCGCCAGAAAGCCACGCGCCATCGCGGCGCCGATGTCGCCAGCGCCACCGACGATGAGCACGTTGTGCCCCTCGGGGAAGTCGAAGGGCGACACAGGCGGCATGGGCGACGTGGACGTTGCTAGCGGCATGGACTCCGTCACTCCTTGGCGATCAGTGCGTCGAGCTGTTTGTCGGCGTCGGCGCAGGCCTGGGCGGCGGTCTTCTGGCCGAGCAGCAGCTCGGTCACCGCCTGGCCCACGAATTCGCGCGATGCCGGGTTGGCGACGATCGGATAGCCGACTTCGGAGGTGCCGGTTTTGGCCAGTTCATTGACCGCTGCCACCCATTCGCGGCGCACCGGCTGCTCGTCCATCCATTCCTTGTAGTTCTTGGCATTGGCAACGGCCGAGCGCGGGGGGGCCACGCCGTCCAGCGCAAGTTTTGCCTGCATGGCGGGGCTGGTGGCCCACTGCACGAAGTACCAGGCCGCTTCTTTGTTCTTGCTGTGCGCCGATACCGACATGACCCAGCCGATGACCGTGGGGCGCGATCCGCCCGGCCCGGCGGGCAGCACGGTGATGGCCGTGTCCTTGGCGCGGGCGCCGCCGTCCATCACGCTGCGCAGCTCGTTGGAGGACTCGAAGGCCATCGCGGCCTTGCCTTCGCGGTACAGCGACGAGATTTGGTAGAAGCTGTAGTTGACGACGCCGGGCGGGCCGTAGTCCTTGAGCATCTTGGCGTACAGGTCGAGCGATGCCTGGCTCTCCTTGCTGCACAGCTGCGACTTGCCGTCCTTCATGTAGTCGCCGCCCATGTTGTGCAGAAACACGCTGTAGGTGAACGGCAGCGCGGGCTTGAGTCCGCGCGATACGAATGGCGTGACGCCGGGCTCGCAGGCCTTGAGCTTGGCGGCCACCGCGTCCAGGTCGGGAAGGCTCTTGGGCAATGCCACGCCGCACTTCTGGAAGATGTCTTTGCGGTAATAAAGCACCGGGCCTTCGACATTGAGTGGAATGCCGGTGAGCTGCTTGCCCGAGGTGGCGTCCTTCAGCATGCCCGCGCTCAAGTCGCCGAAGTCGTAGTCCTTGGCGACGGAGGTCTTGGTGAACTCGGTCAGGTCGGCGTACCAGCCCGCCTTGGCAAACTGCATGCCTTCGCGCGAGGGCAGCGACATGAACAGGTCGATCTCGTCGCTGCGGGAGTTCATCACCGTGACCAGGCGCTGACGCATCTGCTGCTCCTGGTAGGCGTCCACCTTCAGCGTCATGCCGGTTTGCTGCTCGAAATCGCCCTTGTATTTGAGCAAGGCGTTGGCGACCGGGTTGTTGTTGGCCAGAAAGGTCAGGGTCTTGCCCTGGTGCTTCTTCCAGTTGAAGTCCTGGGCCAAAGCCGTGTGGGCGCATGCCGACGCGGCGGCAATGGCAAGTGCGCAGCGAAGCGCTCGGGGAGTGAAGGTGTTGGACATTGCTCTTGTCTCCTATGGTTTTGAAAAATCCGTGGTTACGACGAAGCACATTCCTTGCATGTAAGCGGTTACAAAATTATGGACACAGCCTCCGCCAGGGTCAATCCTGCAAAGCCGATCATTTGCCCTATTTCATAGGTAATTTCCCTTGAATTGATGAATGAAATATCACAAAACAGCAAGTACCGTTTGCTGTAAACTGTTTCATCATGAGAGGAAAATCTATCGGTATCCGCGATGTCGCCAAGCAGGTGGGCGTATCCACTGCGTCGATCTCGCGCACGATCAACAACCCCGAATCGGTCAGCCCGGAGCTGCGCGCGCGCATTGATGCCGCGATCACCGAGCTGGGCTACATCCCGGATGCGGCGGCGCGGGCGCTGTCCTCGCGCCGCACCCGCACCATCGGCGCCATCATTCCCACGGTGGACAACGCGATGTTCGCGCGCGGCATCGAGGCGCTGCAGCGCTATCTGTCACTGCAGGGCTACCTGCTGCTGCTGGCCACCAGCGGCTACGACCCCGAGGTCGAGGCGCGGCAGGCCCAGAACATGGCAAGCCGTGGCATCGATGGCCTGATCCTGCGCGGCGACGTGCACACCGACGCATTGCGCCGCCTGCTGGCCACGCAGCGCATTCCTTTTGTGAACGTCGGCGTGTACCACCCCGACAAGCCCTATGCCTGCGTTGGCGGCGACAACGAGGGCGCGGCCTGGCGGGCCTGCCGCTACCTGCTGGAGCTGGGCCACCAGCGCATCGGCATGGTGGCCGCCATGTCGGCCCACAACGACCGGGCCAGCGCGCGCGCCACTGGCGTGCGCCGGGCGCTGCATGAGGCCGGGCTGTCTTTGCCGCCAGAGTGGTATGTCGAGGTGCCTTATCACCTCGATGATTCGCGCCAGGCCGCCCGCACGCTGCTGTCGCTCAAGGAGCGGCCCAGCGCCGTCGTCTGCGGCAACGACGTGATTGCCTACGGCGTCATGCTCGAGGCCGAGCGCCGCGGGCTCAAGCTGCCGGGTGATTTGTCGGTGATGGGCTTTGACGACCTCGAATGGAGCCGCCACCTGCGCCCCAGCCTCACCACCATGCACCTGCCCACCGACGAGGTCTGGTCGCGCGCGGGCGAGTACCTCATCAAAACACTGGCCGGCCAGCCCGCGCCGCTGCACCACGAGGTCGACGTGTCGCTGGTTGTGCGCGAATCGACGGCACCTCCGCAAGCGTGAGCCAGGGGCGAGGGCTGTTGGCAAAAATCGCCCCTGCCGCTTACAGGTAGTCATTTGTCGCTATAAAAATAGTAGCTTCTGACTTTGCGACAATCCTCCTTCATGAAAGCCCTGCGCATCCACGCCGGCCCCCGCGCCCGCCAACACCTTGAACGCCACGGCCTGCAGCCTGCCGATGTGGGCGTGATTCCCGCAGCAGCGGGCGGCCCCAAGGGGCTGATCCTGGGGCCGCTGGACCGGTTCATTTTTGGGGAGTGGTTGCCGCGATCGAGCCAGCCCGTGCACCTGGTGGGGGCCTCGATCGGCGCCTGGCGCATGGCCACGGCCTGTTTGCAGCAATCGGTGCCTGCCTTCGAGCGGCTGGAGCATGACTACATCCACCAAGACTATGAGCTGCCGCCCGGCAAGAAGCGCCCCACAGCGGCGCATGTGAGCGAGCGGTTTGGGCACAACCTCCAGGCGTTTTATGGCGGGCGGGTGGACGAGGTGCTGAGCCATCCGCGTTTTCATCTGCACATCGTCACGTCGCGCGGCCGCCATCTGCTGGGGCGTGAGCATGGCGTGGCCACGCCGCTGGGGTATCTGGGGGCTTTTTTGACCAACACCGTGCACCGCAAGGCGATGGGGGCGTGGCTGGAGCGCGTGGTGTTCTCGTCGCCCGATGCGTTGGCGCCGGGCGGCGGTTGCGCGGCTTTGCCGTTTGGCACCTCGGACTACCGCACGCGGCAGGTAGGGCTCAGCGCGGCCAACTTCATGCCGGCGCTGCAGGCGAGCTGCTCCATCCCTTTTGTGCTGCAGGCCGTGCACAACATTCCGGGGGCGCCGCCCGGTGCGTACTGGGACGGAGGCATCACCGACTACCACCTGCATCTCGCCTACGGCAAGCAGGCGGGCAATGCTTCAAATTTGATAGCTGCTCGCGCTTATGAATCAAGCGCTAGGGGCCAAAAAGAGTTGAATGTTGAGGCGGGTGGAGCGGAAGGGGCGGGCATCGTTCTGTATCCACACTTTCAGCACCGCGTGGTGCCGGGCTGGCTCGACAAGGGGCTCAAGTGGCGCCACCGGTCTACGCCCGCGCTGGACAACATGGTGGTGCTTTCACCCAACCCCGACTGGGTGCGCAACCTGCCCAACGCCAAGCTGCCGGACCGCAAGGACTTTACCCACTACGGCACGGACAGCCGCGCCCGCGCCCAGGCCTGGCTGGGTGCCACCAGCGCCAGCCAGCAATTGGTGGACGAGTGGGGTGAGTGGCTGCAGCGGCCGGACATGGGCGCTGTGCACGTGCTGTAGAAGCGCGCATCACCCTGCGCAATAGACCTGCGTGAATGTGGCGCTACAGCCCGGTCAACGGGTCGCGCCGGGCCTGCCGGTCCATCTGGAGCCGCAGGTTGCGGGTTTCGGTCACGTCGCGGAAAACCAGCACGCAGCCCACGGCCACGCCGTTGGGCCTGCGGATGGGAGAGGCGGTGTACTCGATGGCGCAGCGCTCGCCTGAGCGGTGGATCAGCACCTCCTGTGTGGCTTGCTGCAGCGTGCCCGGCGGGTTGTTGCGCTCGGCGGCCAGGTGGGCGCTGTGGCTGGCGGGCCCTTTGTGCAGGCGAAACACATCGTCCAGCGGCCGGCCCAGGGCTTGCAGGGCCGTGAAGCCGGTCATGAGCTGGGCGGCTTCGTTGATGGTGTCGATGTGCCCCGCCTGGTTGGTGGTGATGACACCGTCGCCAATCGAGGCCAGTGCGACCTCGGCGCGTTCTTTTTCGGCGTGCAGGGCCTCTTGGGCGCGCACGCGCTCGGTCACGTCCACCAGCGTGCCGATGGTGCCCGCCAGGGCCCCGCTGGTGCTGGTGAAGGGCGCCTCGTAGTAAGCCATGTAGAGCGGTGGTTGGTGCGCGCGGTGGATGCGGATCACGTTGTTCTGCGCCGCTGCAATCTGTGCGGAACGCCCTGGGGCGAGTTCTTCGGGGTAAGTGGCCGTCATCACACTGGCTGCGGTGCCTGTGGAAGCCCCGGCGGGGCCAGCAGGCGTATGAAAGAGCCGCTGCCACGCGCGATTCATGTCGAGGGTGGTGCCATCGGCATCGCGCACGAACACGGGCAGGGGCAGGGCGTCGATCAGTTGCCGTGTGAAGTGCAACTGCTCGCTTTGCTGGCGCTGGGTGTCATGCAGCGACAGCACCAGCGACTGGACCTTGCCCGCCATGTCGTTGAACGCATCGGCCACGGCCCGTGACTCCAGCATGCCGGTGACTTCCATGCGGGAGCCCAGGTGGCCTTGCCGAAAGGCGTTGGTGGTGTGGGCCAGCCGCCGCAGCATGCGCGCATTGGCGCGCAGCAGCAGCGTGAGCAAAAACAAGATGGCGAAGATGTTGAGCGCCGAAATGCGCGCCTGAACCACCACGGTGCCCCAGATGCGGTCCACCAGCGGCTGTGCATGCAAGGTGGTGGTGAGGCGGCCAGCGACCTTGCCCGTCAGGGCCTGGCCCGACTGCTGCAGGGGCAGGGGGATGTCCAGCCAGCGCGAAAACCACCCAGGCGCCTGGGCGCGGGGGGCGGGGGTGTGCACTTCGGTGGCGGGGTGGTTGCCGGACTCCCACCGGATCGCCTCAACGCCTGGGCCGAGGCGGGTGATGCCTTCTTCAAGAAGGCTGTGGATGGCAGGGGTGTCCGACGGGGGCAGGGCGGCCAGGCGCGGCAGGAGGAAGTCGCTCGCACGCCGCAGCTCGGCGGCGGCAAGGCGGTCTGCCTCCTCGATCTCCGCCTCGAGCAGGTAGTGGTACCGCACACTGGTGACCAGCAGGATGATGAGGGCGATGGGCACGTACAACCGGGGGTAGGTGCCTCGTAGCAGCCAGGTGCTGAGATTTCCGGTGCGCGTCATCGACAGTGGCCCTTCCCAAGAATTCCTGGGGGTGAATGGTTCTCAATTAGTGCAGGTCTGGTGTGGAGTCTAGCGGGTAGCGCGGGGCGCCCCTTTGATGAGGGTAAATATGTGGTGTTTTGTAACAGCTGCCCGGCGCTTCAAAACCCCCTCGCGAAAGAGCGCAAAAGGGGCGCAGGAAGGGCGCGGGCGATGCCGTTGGTGGCCGGGTCAGAGCGACTGGGTCAGCATGTCGCGGTATTCCTCGGGCGTGGCGATGCGCGGGTTGGTCTTGTGGCAGTGGTCGGCCATCGCGCCCTTGATGATGTCGTCGAACATGCTTTCGGTCACGCCCATGGCGGCCAGGCCGGTGGGCAGGCCCAGGCGGGCGTTCATGTCGCGAATGGCGTCGGGAATGTCGCCCGCAGCGGCCAGGCCCATGGCATGGGCCATGCGTTCCAGGCGTTTTTCCTTCTGCACCGATTCGGCGCCCGCGTTGAAGCGGACCACGGCGGGCAAAAACATGGCGTTGAGCGTGCCGTGGTGCAGGCGCGGGTTCACGCCGCCCAGGCTGTGGCTGAGCGAGTGCACGGCGCCCAGCCCTTTCTGGAAGGCCATGGCGCCCTGCATGCTGGCGCTCATCATGTGCAGGCGCGCGTCGCGGTCGCTGCCGTTTTTGGTGGCTTGCTCGATGTGTGCCCAGCCGCGCGTGAGGCCGTCGAGCGCAATGCCGTCGGCAGGCGGGTTGAACGCGGCCGACATGAAGGTCTCCATGCAGTGCGCAATCGCATCCATGCCGGTGGCGGCGGTGAGCATGGGCGGCAGGCCCAGCGTGAGCTCGGGGTCGCAGATGGCTGTCTTGGGCACCAGGTTCCACGAATGAAAACCGAGCTTGCGGTGGTCGTCCACGATGATGATCGCGCCGCGCGCCACCTCGCTGCCTGTGCCGCTGGTGGTGGGCACGGCAATCAGCGGCGCTGCGCGTTCGGTGATGCGCGGCGAGCCGCCCTCGATGGTGGCGTAGTGGGTGAGCGGGCCTTCGTGTGTGGCGGCAATCGCGATGCCTTTGGCGCAATCGATGGCCGAGCCGCCGCCCACGGCGATCAGGCCATCGCAGCCCTGGGCCTTGTACATCTCTACGGCGGCGCGCACGGCGGCTTCGGTGGGGTTGGAGGGGGTCTGGTCGAACACCGCCACCGTCATGCCGGGCAGGGCGTCCAGTGCCTTTTGCAGCACGCCAGCGGCCTTGACACCGGGGTCCGTCACGATCAGCGGGCGCGTGATGCCGACACGTTCGCATTCCTGCTTGAGCAGTTGGACGGCGCCGAATTCAAACTGGATCTGGGTGACGTAGTAAATGAAAGCCATGGTGCAACAAACAGGGTGTGTGAAGAAAATCGCCAGCGATTACGATAGCCCGCCAGCCCGAAGTGCACTTTATAAGGAGGAGATAAGTATGCATACAAAGCAAACCCTGATCGCGGCCCTGGTGGCCGTCACCTCTGTGACAAGCGCCCAGGCCCAGTGCCTGACCGACGCGCAGGCCGCCGACATGGTGGCCAGCTACATGGCCAAGACCCCGGCCGCCAACCCCGAGAACTTGTCGGACGCCGATGGCGCCTGCACGCGGGGCAAGGTCAACCAGTTGCTGGCGCAGCGACTGGGCAAGGTGGTGGGCTACAAGGCGGGCTTGACCAACCCCGCCGTGCAAAAGCGCTTCAACACCGACAAGCCCGTGTGGGGCAAGCTCTATGAAGGCATGGTGCTGCAGAGCGGCGCTACGGTGGACGCCGCGTTTGGCGCCCGCCCGCTGTATGAGGCCGACATGCTGGTGCGTGTGAAGAGCGCCGCCATCAACCAGGCCAAGACCCCCATGGATGTGCTGGAGGCGGTGGACCAGATCATCCCGTTCATGGAGCTGCCCGACCTTATGGTGCAGGCGCCGCCCAAGCTCAATGGCGCGGGCGTCACCGCCATCAACGTGGGCGCGCGTCTGGGCGTGGCCGGTGCACCCATCGCGGTGCCAGCCTACCGCGCCGAGCGTTTTGTGATGCTCAAGGCCCTGGCCGACATGAACGTGTCGCTGACCGATGGCGCGGGCGCCCGCCTGGGCGGTGGCAAGGGCAGCGACATCCTGGAGCATCCACTCAACGCCGTGGTGTGGCTGGCCGGTGCGCTGGCGCAGGAGGGGCTGGCCATGCAGCCGGGCGATCTGATCAGTTTGGGATCGTTCTCGGCGCTGTTGCCGCCCAAGGCTGGGTTGTCGGTAACGGCTACGTACGACGGCCTGCCGGGGGCCACGCCCGTCAAGGTGACCTTCAAGTAAAAAACGCCCCCACGGCCCGCCCGCGCCGGGGCGGGTCCATCCTGTTGCCGAGGCCCTGACCGTTGACCGATCTGAACATCCACCACACCCGCCTTACCCCCCAGATGCGCAGCGTGCTGGAGCGCATGGCCCGCGCGGGCCATGCACCGCTGCACACGCTGTCGCCCCAAAACGCCCGCATCGCCTACCAGGCGGGGGCCGATGTGCTGGAGGTGCCCAAGGCCGCCCTGGCGCGGGTGGAAGACCTGCAGATCCCGGCCCGTGACGGCCACATGCTGCCCGCGCGGCTGTATGCGCCCACCATCGACACGGGCTTGCCCGTGCTGCTGTACACGCATGGCGGGGGCTTCACCATTGGCAACATTGCCACACACGACATTCTGTGCCGCGAACTGGCTCGCCTGGCGGGCTGCATGGTGGTGTCGCTGGACTACCGGCTGGCGCCGGAGCACCGTTTTCCCGTCGCCAGCAACGATGCGTGGGATGCACTGCAATGGCTCGCCGCCCAGGCTAAAACCCTGGGCGCAGACCCAGGCCGCCTGGCCGTGGGCGGCGACAGCGCGGGCGGCACGCTGGCGGCCGTCAACGCCATCCTGGCGCGCGATGCGGGCTTGCCGCTGGCGCTGCAACTGCTGATCTACCCCGGCTGCGCGGCCCACCAGGACACGCCGTCGCACACCACCTTCGCGCGCGGCCTGGTGCTGGAGGAGCCTGCCATCAGCTGGTTTTTCGGCAACTATGTGCAAAGCCGCGAAGAGCGCGAGGACTGGCGCTTTGCCCCGCTGCTGGCCCCCGACGTGGAGGGCGTGGCCCCTGCCTGGATCGGCCTGGCCGAGTGCGACCCGCTGGTGGACGAGGGCGTCGAGTACGCCGACAAACTGCGCCTGGCCGGTGTGCCGGTGGACCTGGACATCTACCGGGGCGTGACTCACGAATTCATCAAGATGGGCCGCGCCATCCCCGAGGCGCGCAAGGCCCATGCCGACGCGGCCCGTGCACTGCGTCTGGCTTTTCACCTGGAGTAATGCAATCCATGCAACGCAGTGACTTCCGCTTTTTCCACCGCCTGCGCGTGCGCTGGGCCGAGGTGGACATGCAAAAGATCGTGTTCAACGCGCACTACCTCATGTACATCGACACGGCCATGAGCGACTACTGGCGCGCACTGGCCTTGCCGTACGAGGCGAGCTTGTTGGCGCTGGGCGGCGAGATTTATGTGAAAAAGGCCACGGTGGAGTACCACGCCTCGGCGCGGCTTGATGACACGCTGGATGTGGGTCTGCAGTGCACGCGCATCGGCAACTCGTCCTGCCTGTTCACGGCGGGCATCTTCAGCGGCGACCAACTGCTGATCTCGGCCGAGCTGGTGTATGTGTTTGCCGACCCCGCCACGCAAACATCCCTTCCTGTGCCGCCTGCGCTGCGCGCCATCTTCGAGGGCTTTGAAGCCGGTGCTGAGATGGCCGAGGTGCGCACTGGCGACTGGAACACCCTGGGCCGCGACGCAGGCCGCGTGCGCACGGCGGTGTTTGTGCACGAGCAGGGCATCCCCGCCGAGATCGAGGCCGACGTGCACGACATCTCGGCCCGCCATGCCGTGATCTACAACCGGCTGGGCATGCCGATTGCGGCAGGCCGCCTGCTGCAGCACGCACCAGGCGTGGGCCGCATCGGTCGCATGGCGGTAGACCGCTCGGTGCGTGGCCTGCAATGGGGGCGGCTGCTACTGGGTGCGCTGGTCGAAGCCGCCCGCGCCCGGGGCGACACAGAGGTGCAATTGCACGCCCAGCGCAGCGCCGAGGGCTTTTACCGCCGCGCCGGCTTTACGGTGGTGGGCGAGTCCTACGAAGAAGCCGGAATTGCGCACATCGCGATGGCGCGGCAGTTGTAGTGATTTGCTATTAAAAAGTGAGCTTCTTGCGCTTGATGGACGGGCGCAAGAGCCCGTTTTGCTTGATTATGTATATGCCTCAGACACTTCTCCCCATCCGTTCGGGCTGAGCCCTTCGACGGGCTCAGCCCGAACGGGTAGGTCGGTCTCTGAGGTCGGTACATAGTCAGGCATTTTTGTTCAAATATCTTCGAGCAAGGGGTAGGGCAGGGGCTGCAGCGACAGCGCCACGCCACCCGCCGCGCCCACCTGCAAGCTGCCTTCTTGCGCTGCGCTGATCTGCAGCGACACGATGGCATCGAAACCACCGCCCGGTGCGGGGGCCACCTGCACCACGGTGCCGCAGGGCTGCTCCAGGTCGGCCGCGCTGAACACCTCGGCGCCCACCGCCACCTCGGCCACTGCATGGGCGATGTAGGCGCGGCGCTTGAGCGTGCCCCGGAACTGGCTGCGCGCCACCACCTCCTGGCCGGGGTAGCAGCCCTTCTTGAAGT
>NZ_JAPUDY010000101.1 GCF_027492855.1 Acidovorax sp. | reverse complement strand
ATACTTCTTCATGAAACCCCTTGAAGTTTGTCCAACTTCTGGGGGTCAGTTCAAAACCGGGGCGATTCACCTTGGGCCACCTCGAAGCTCAGTGCCTGACGCAAAGCGACTTGAAGGCCTTTCAGTTCGTCGCGGTCGGACTCCAGCAGGAACCCGAGAAAGTTGGTGTGGAAAAGCTCCCTCGCGCCCAGCGACATCGCGAACGTGGCCGAATTGGTGAGTGCGTTGCTGGTCTTGCTGTCGAGAATCTGGCTGTCAAATGGCGAGGTCAAGGGGGCGCTCCTGGTGCAGTTGAACGGGCTGGCTACAGATAGTCTATGAGCCGCAGCCAGGGCCGCTCAACGTCGGCTGTGCTGCACCACGCTCAAGTCCTTCGGCCGCTGCATACCAAATAGCTGACTATCGTGCCGCCCAACGTAGCCGGATCCAGCGACTGCTTGATGGCAGTTAGCGTAAGTTGGCAAAGGGGCCGGGCGACCGGCAGCAACCGCTGCAGAGCCAGCTCCGCGCGCGGCGCCTTCAGGCTGATTTCTGCCGTTCGCGGTTAGCCTGACACCCGCTTCTGCCGTCAGCCAACGATGGTTCCCAACTCGATCCAGCTTGTCGCTCTATCATGCGCATGTTGGCTTCTTGTAATGCCCTTTGCCGTGCATAACGCGGTAACCCGCGCTCATTGCGGCTTCATGTCGTGGGTGAAGACGAAGTAATTGCGACGCTCCGGGTCAATCTTCATGCCAAAGTGCTGTTTGTAGAAGGTTACGTTGGCACTGGTCTTACCACTGACGCGCATCAGCCCTTGAGTCCCCTCCGGCTCGGCGAAAGTGCCATAGGCGGCGCCAATGACTGGGACCCGCAGGCCAACTGCGGCGGCATAGGGGTAGGTCGACGTGAGCTTGCGCCACATCAATTGCTTGAGCGCGGAATAGCCGATATTGAACTGGAGCTTGCGTCGCAGTACGGCAGGGTCGAGACGAAGCCAGGTATTGAATGCCAGGACACCTTCGACTTCCTCGCTCGTCCGCAGCTTGACAACGATCGTTGGGTCCTTAGCGAAGTCCTTTCGGTCCCCCAACGCGCGGCGGAACACACTCAGCAGCGTGTTGGCCTCGTACTCGAACGTACAGCCCCAGACCCAGCATCGGCCAGCCTTGGCGAAGGCTTGGTGGAAAGCGGCCAACTCCGCCTCGTCCATCGTTGGGGCTGCGAAGTCATATTGCGCGCGGCAATCCTTGTCGTCGGGATCGCGCATCAACCCTCTTATCTTCAGCGCCCTCGCCTGTGCCGCTGTGGCGCCGCGAGGCGGCACGGCTAACAGGCGGTCATCGTTGCTGTTGAGCAGGATCGGTCCATTCTCGTAAGAATGCGAAAAGATGCTGAACTCGTGCAACGTACCCGGTTCGTCAGTACCAATCCCGATCCCGGCCTCGTAGACCTGAGTGATCGACATCAGGTCGAATCGGCCATCTTTGAGTACGTGCATAACGCCGTGCGGCGTTGTCTGACCCTTCACCATATCACGTGCAACGTCGACCGGGCGCGCGACCTTCAGCTCTTCCCGCGACTCCCGGGGTTTGCCGTTGCTCCAGGCCACGCGACGGATGGTCCTGGTGCCGCGCGCCATGTCGAAGATGTCGAACCGCAGCGCCTCGCCGCGCGGCGCAGCCTTTGCCAACTGCGCCGCGCGGCGGTCGGCGTAGGTTGGGTATTCGCGGGATGTCGGATGGAAGTAATCCATCCCCGCGCAGAACAAGTAGCGGCGCATCAAACGCCTATCCGACTCCGGGCCACTTCCCGTCGTGGAGGAGAGCGGTGAAGTAGCTTAGTGCGCGCAGAGTGCACGGACCGGGATCGCCGTCGATGGTAAGCGGCCGCCCAACGACCTCGGCGGCTCCGAGTTGATTGAAGCGCGTCTGCACGGCGCGAATGGTGCCGCGCGCCTTGCGCAGCGTCGCGATGGCGTCGCCAGCCTCGGGGATCGCGTAGCCGAGCTTGCGGATGGCTACTAGCACCGCCTGGGCATCAGGCCATTGCGCTAAGTTATATGGAACGCCATCGCAAGTCGCAGTTGATGGCGTGAAGGTGCCGAGCCCGCCGGGCTGCTCGGGCCAGGACGGCAGCTTCTCACTCTCATCGAGCAACACCAGTGAGGTCGGGATCTTGAATTGCCAGGGCTCGCCCTCGGGCGAGCCCTCGTCGGGCGCGTCGAGACTTTCCTTGATCTCGTCGAGAATGTCGACATAGCGTGGGTCCCCGATCGTCGGCGGCTCGCTACCCTGCCACAATCTCCCTGTCGCCAAGAAATAGGCGACATCGCTCTCGTGCGCCGGCTTAACCGGCACTACCACCCGCGCGAAGCCCGCAGCCAGGAACCTGCCGAACAGGGCATCGCCGCCGCTGCTGGCCAGCATCGCCTTCCACTCGGATTGGCGACCCCAGAAATAGGGGTAGAAGATGTAGGTCATCTGCTCCCACTCGAAGCTTTGCTGGAAGTAGCCGACGCGCTCGCCCTGCGCTGCGGCCTTAGCAAAGTCGATTTCCGGCCAGCCGCTGTTGGGATTGTTAGTGATTGCGCCGAGCGTGTCGAAATGCTGCTGCGTCAACAGTTCGATGCAGCTACGCTGCAGTTCCCGGCGCTCGATCGCCCGGCTCTCAGCATCCTGGCTAACCTCGAGGTTGAGCTCGGCTTGGCGCTGCGAGGCAAGGTAGTCGCGATATTCGGACAACCGCAGCTCGTAGGCAGTGCGGATGGCCTTGTAGGTGTCGAGCCGCCACTTTTCCTCGAGGCGGGGCGTCGGAACGGCGACTACGCTGGCCATCACGTTGTAGGCGGAGATGCGGTTAGTTGTGACCGCTACTGGTATCTCGCCCGAAACATCGCCAAGCGACTGCGGTGGCCAAGACGGGGCACCACCTTCCCACTGGGCGTGGCCAACCTGCAGCATTAGCCACCCATTGGGCTGAGCCAGCCATGCCGCCGAGCCAGAGGCTCGAATCGCCACCCACCCCTCAGTAATTTCGATCTTGCTCGGTTGCGTATCGGTGTTGGAGCGCAGGGTCATGTGCATCTCGCGCAGCGGCGGCGGCGGCGCCTCCACCTCAGCGCCGTAGCGCGCGGCAAGGCCGGTGTAGTTGTAACGAGTAATGTCGTTGGGACCGAACGCCAGCGCGTCCGGCGGCGTTACCGCACCCGGGTCGTCCGGACGAAATGTACGGCTGCGCAGGAACACACTAGCTGGCTCGGGAACCATGAACTCGAGCATCATTCGCTTGCCGTAGACGTGCACCCGCGCCCGGTAGACCTTGTCGACCCAGCGATAGATACCGACGATATTCTTTGTCTTCGCCTCTTGGGTGTAGCGATTGGTTTCCTCGACCTGCAGCGTCGTCCTGCGGGTGCGCTCTTCACGTACCTTTTGCTCGACCTTCTCGACCGAGCGGTTGACTGTCTCGCGTGCAAATTTCCGCGACACCTTGCTGCTTTGCTCCTGACTGCTCGAGTCGTTGAAGCGAGTGTTCGCCGATACCGACACCGGGCCGTAGGATGCCGTGATCGTGACGCCGGTCTCGTTGGCGCGCTCCTGCTTGATCGTGTTCTGCGTCTCCTCGGCGAGCTCGAATCGGTCGGTCGACTGCAGGTCTTTCTCGACTGACGCGGATCGCTCGGTCGAGACGAACAAGGTCTCCTCGGTCGACTGCTTGACCGAATGCAGCCGCTCCTTCGACTGCCCGACCAGGACGTTCTCGATGTGTGCGACCTCGCCGGCGTCGTAGCGGAGCAGCGTCTGCTTGACGATCTTGAGATCGCCGACGCCAAGTGCTCGGATACTCGACGGCGCCGACGTGCCGCCAACCAGCACCGGCCCGAGGATCGGCGTCGGCAGCAGAAGCGGTAGCCGCGCGACCTTCGCCGGGTCGAGGCTGCAAGACTTCGAGCGGGCCAGTTCCTGTCCAAGCAGGCGCATTTGCTGAGTCGCCGACGCTATGTCCTGGCTCGAGGCGAGCGCAAACAGCGGCTCGCCCGCGTCTCGCAGGCGCTGGTCGATTCGGGCAATCGTCCTTGGCAGGTCAACCCCGTCGATCGAATTGACCCCGGCCGTGCCGCCGTAGTCGCGGGTAAGCAGCGCCTGGGTCGAGGCCGACACTACAGCGTTCGGAATCGAGGCGAGGTCTCCGGGGAACGTCTTGGTAATGACCGCGTCCGCGGCTACGGGTGGAGCGGGCGCGGCTGGCGCCGGCGGCGGCGCAGCGCTCCAGGTGGTCAGGAAGTTGCGCAGCTCGCCCAGCGCGAGCTCCAGTTGTACAACCTCCTCGACCGCCGAATCCTGCGAGAGACGCGCCGTATCGTCGCCCTTGCCGCGTCCCTCTGCTTTGCAGTCACGACGCAGTTGCTCGACGTCGACTAAGTCGGGGCCAATTCGGATCGACCCCATCAGGAAGCAGGACGGGTGAACGTCTGCGTCGCCCTGTTCGCGCAGCAGGAACAGCAGGGCTGCCGCACGGATTGCCTCTGCCAGGGCCCCATCTTGCTGATCCGGTTTGTCACTGCCCACGCTCTGAGCGATCACACAGGCAACGTAGCGATCCCAGACAGCTGCCGCAGGATTGATCAATTGCGCCTGGATATCGGCGGCTCGCGGTATGAGCGCGACGATGTTGCTAGCGGCCTGCTCTGGCGTCAGCGACCGGTCGCCGAGTAGCCTGGTAACCGCCGTCACCCTGTCGACAAAGGCCTGGTCGATTGGCAAGAATTGCATGCCGGCGGCTGTGCTCATTTCCTTAGCGTAGCTGCCACCCGTGCGCTTTAGCGCCACGAGGGCCTTCTCGAAATCGGTCTGCGGGAACTTGAGGTCCGAGCGATCGATAGTGAAGCGGCGATCTTCAGCTGACCGCCGCTTCTCGGATCGAATATCGAGGAACTTGAACGTATCCGACGAAACAATTGCGTTCACCATCGACCTTCTCCTGTAGTGCATGCCGATGAGTTCGGAGCGACGTGCCACGAACCCAATTGTTCGTTACTTATCAATTCTGAGATGATCTAAGAACCTCGCCGTGATCCTTGTACGTATGAACCCTAACGGACGAAGCCGCCCAGCTTAGGGCGCATCCAGTTTTTGACGGGTACAGCGCTATCAAATTCTTGAAAAGTAATGGCACTGTGTGACAGTCCTAACGGATCAAACCTTCGTGGTTAACCCGATGAGCGCCAGTGCGCCATTGATTGGAGGCAAGCAGCCGCCCTGATGGGTTGCCTCCTGACAGGCAGAGGCTGTCGAATCCGTTTCAGCAAATGTCCGCAGTCGCTGGCGAATGGTAACTCGGTTAGTCAGCGCGAATGCCCGCGGAGGGGCGGCAGCAGATGGACGCAGGCGCGAGCAGTCGTTCGAATGCGTCCACCGCCTTCCCCGCGGTTCATGGCAGCAGCGCTACCGGCACCGGTCAGTGGGGCGCCTGAGAACGAGCCACGACGAACTACAGCAACCCAGTCGCAACCGAGCGAAGGCACAGCTGCGGTATAGGATCGAAACCGCTGTACCGCTAGGCCATCTTTTACCGCGTAACTCGCCGAGCCGCGCTCGGGAACACCCTATCCGCAGAAATGATTAAGGGCATAGTCCGGGTGCTTCAGCACGACTGATAATTCGCCAGTCGGTCCGAGGTCGATTTGTGGTCGCCGCGCGCATGGCGACTCGATCACTAGACCATTCGCCTTGTGTTGCAAACTGGAGATGGATATGCAAGATCCGAATCGGCCGGAGATCGACCAGCAGACGCTCAAGCTGATGGTTGGAGTTGTCGCCACGACACTCGGAACCTTAACGAACGCGTTCTCGACAAGGGCTCTAGACTCCATTAGCGCTTCCTACTGGGAAGGCGGCTGGGCTCAAACAATCTTTCTGGGCTTTTTGTTCGCGATCGCGGCATTCCTCGTCGCGTACAACGGCTACAGCAAGGGCGAGATGATCCTCGCTAAGGTCGCTGCCTTGGCCGCAGTATGCGTCGCGCTGTTCCCTTGCAACTGCGTTGTGAGCCAGGATTTGAAAGCCTGCGCCCGAGAAGTCGGTGACGTGCCCCTAGTCCACGGAGGGGCAGCGGGCGTCCTTTTTATCATTCTCATCGCCTTTTGCTTGATCTTTTACACGCGCGCTGGCGACAAAAAGCAACGGCTCCAATATCCGGAGGCGCAGCGTCGCCAGTGGGTCTATCTCGCGTGTGCCGTCGTCATTGCGGTCGCGTCGCTTGCGATGGGTCTGAACTACCTCTTGGCACTCGAAATCAGGCGCCTTGTCTGGTACGGAGAGACGGCCGGCCTGATCGCCTTCGGCATCTCCTGGCTTACGGCAAGCCGCTACCTTCCTTACTTGGCCAACCCTGCTGAGAGGCCTCTCGCTAAGGCAGGGAAGGTCACGGCACGAACTGTCTAATCGTCGGCTGATGTCGCAGCGGTGGCTGAATTGGTGCTGGCCGCTACTTGTTGACGCTGAGAGCCGCTTGCGGATCGAGAAACCGTGGCAAGCCTTCAATCAACCGATTCAGAGTCGGCCAGCGACAGAATTGGTGTCACTGTGATTGACTCCTTCCGCTGCAAAGCCGCTGTCGGCGCCGACGGTCATCACCGCACTTGGTCAAGCAACACGAGAATGATGGCCAATCAAAACCGGCATACGCAGCAACGCCACTATGGGGCAAGTTCTTCGAATCTCTTTGCCAAATCTGACGCTTTCGGGTGGTAGTAGCGCAGAAGCATCTTGGAGCTTTTGTGCCCCGTGATTTTCGCCAACTCGTGCATGGCGAAGATCTTTGCTAAACGCGTTGTTGCTTCATGACGGAGGTCATGGAATCGTAGCCCTACTAAAAACGTCTCATCCGGCGGGCGACTGGCGGCAATGCATTCCTGGACATAGACCTCACGCGCACGCTTTAGCGCACGCCGAAACGCGCGCGTGATGGCATCGGGAGTTAACGGAAACACCCTCTCCTCGTCCAACACGTCCGATCGCAAGCTACGAAGGATGTCAAGTGCTCTGGGTGACAGCGGGACATCGCGTGCTGTACCGTTTTTTGTTTTCGGCAGGCGTGCCACCCTCGTTCTCATTTGCACATTCGCCCACCGTAGCGATGCCAGCTCACTACGACGCATGGCAGTTTCCAGGGCAAAGTCTATTGCTCGGGGAAGCATCTTTGAGTCAGTATTTACAGCCAAAAGGTCGACTTCCCCCATGATGTTGGCGCGATCGGTGGGGTCTTCAACATCATCTTCCGATTCTTCCAGTTCTTCCAGTTCTTCCGCGTACTCGTCCTCGCAAGCAGCCCTGTCTTTTACGGTCCGCTCCCGCGCGTTGTCAACTTTCGGCTTGGTGACGGTGGACAAAGGATTGTTGAGACCTTCATAGTTCCAGTCGTTCCGGGCGACAGTGAAAACATGGGAAATCACTGCGAGCCGGCGCGTGACCGAACTGGGCTTGTCACCCTGCTTGAGCCAAAGATCGCGCAGCAACGAAAAATCGCTGCTTCGGCAGTTGGCCAGAGCCTTTTTCGCGACCCCCTGCGCCAACCAATGTCGAATGAAAGACATCTCCTTCTCAGGATATGCCTTGCTCGGAATCACAGCTGTCGCGTACCTGATCAAGGCTTGCTCTAGGGTAGTTGTCGAAGCCTCTTTCGTGTTGACGAACCGACCGTCCTCCATTGCGCTCTCAACACTATTCATCCACCTTTTTGCTTTTTCCTTAGTGCTGAAGGTCTCAGTCTGGGGAGGGAAGCCCTTGTGCCGTACCTGAACCTTGTACGAGGTGCCTGTCTTTCCGACTCTCTTTGTAATCGTACCCATGTAACTCCGAATCCGTGAAAGTGCCAAATTTGTGCCATTTTCAGGAAATTCTTCGATTTCTCCTAGGAAAAACGACATATGTCGTCGCATTCGTAATGAGAAGGTCGGGTGTTCGATTCATCTCTCCGGCACCAAAAAATGGGGTTTCCCCTATAAAAACCGCCCCTCGGGGCGGTTTTTTATTGCCCGCTCAGTTTTTGGGTTTGCGAGCCCCCCCGCCCACCAGACCCACTACATGACGAAGCGGCACGCACATTTGACGTCATCCTCACATTGATGAAGTAATCCGGAGCGCCGCGCCACCCTTGCGGGTACGGCGCATGAGCAGGTAGGCGGCGGGGACGACGAACATGGACAGCAAGGGCGCGGTGATCATTCCGCCAACCATCGGCGCAGCAATGCGCTGCATCACCTCCGATCCTGTACCCGCTCCCCACATGATGGGCAGCAAGCCCGCCAGGATCACGGCTACCGTCATGGCCTTGGGCCGCACCCGAAGCACTGCGCCCTCGCGAATGGCGTCCAGCAGGTCTGCAGGTGCTGTCCGTTGCTGGTCGATACGGCTCTGCCAGGCATGTTTGAGGTACAGCAGCATGATCACGCCGAACTCTGCAGACACCCCGGCCAGCGCGATGAAACCCACCGCGCCAGCGACGGAAAGGTTGTAGTCCAGCAGATAGAGCAGCCAAATACCTCCCACCAGGGCGAACGGCAGCGTGGCCATGATGAGCAGCGCTTCCCCGATGCTGCGGAACGTCAGGTACAGCAGCACGAAGATGATCAGCAGCGTGAACGGCAGCACCACTTTGAGTTTTGCGGTGGCACGCTCCAGAAACTCGAACTGGCCGGACCAGGAAACCGAGTAGCCCGAGGGCAACTGAATCTCCTGCGCCACCGCCTTTTGCATGTCCTGCACGGCCGAGCGCAGGTCCCTGCCACGAATGTCCACATAGACCCAGCCCGAGAGCCTGGCGTTTTCGCTTCGGAGCATGGGTGGCCCGTCAGAGATGCGCACATCCGCCACATCGGACAACAGCAGACGAGCGCCTTGGGGGCTGACGATGGGCAGGCTGCGCAGCTTTTGCAAAGAGTCACGTGTTTCTCGGGGGTAGCGGACGTTGATGGGGAAACGTTGCAGCCCTTCGACTGTCTCGCCGATGTTCTCTCCCCCTACGGCCGAGGCGATCACCGACTGCACATCGGCAATGTTCAGCCCAAACCGGGCGGCGGCATCACGGCGGATGTTCACGTCTACATAACGCCCGCCCGTGAGCCGTTCTGCCAAGGCACTGGAGACGCCTGGCACGTCCTTGAGCACCTTTTCGATCTGCGTTGTGATGCGGTCGATTTCCACAAGGTCTGTTCCAGCGACCTTGACCCCCACCGGACTCTTGATGCCGGTGGCCAGCATGTCGATGCGATTGCGGATCGGCGGCACCCAGATGTTGGCCAGGCCGGGTACCTTGACGATGCGGTCGAGTTCTTCCACCAGCTTGTCCTGCGTCATGCCTTCTCGCCACTGCTCGCGCGGCTTGAACTGGATCGTGGTCTCGAACATTTCCATCGGCGCCGGGTCGGTGGCCGTCTCGGCACGGCCAGCCTTGCCATAGACGCTCGCCACTTCAGGCACCGTTTTGATCAGGCGATCGGTCTGTTGCAAAAGCTGCGCTGCTTTGCCTGCCGACAGGCCCGGCAAGGCCGTGGGCATGTACAACACATCCCCCTCATCAAGCCTTGGCATGAACTCGCCTCCAATGTGTTGCAGCGGCCACAGGCTGACGACCAGGACGGCGGCGGCAATCGCCAGCGTAAGCTTGGGCGCCCGCAGCACGCCATTGAGCAGGGGCTGGTACACCGCGATCAGAAGGCGATTGAGCGGGTTGGCCTTCTCGTCGGGTATGCGCCCTCGGATCAGGTAACCCATCAGCACCGGGATCAACGTCACCGACAGGCCCGCCGCGGCGGCCATGGCATAGGTCTTGGTGAACGCCAAGGGGGCAAACAGCCTGCCCTCTTGCGCCTCCAGCGTGAAAACGGGGATGAAAGACAGCGTGATGATCAACAGGGAGAAGAACAAGGCGGGGCCCACTTCGGCTGCCGAGTCGCCGATCACGCGCCAGCGCTCCTCGCCCTCCAGCTTCCGGTCTGGATGCGTATGCGTCCAGTGTTCCAGGTGCTTGTGGGCGTTTTCGATCATGACCACGGCGGCATCAACCATAGCGCCGATGGCGATGGCGATACCACCCAGCGACATGATGTTGGTATTGACTCCCTGGTAGTGCATGACGATGAATGCGGCCAGGATCCCGAGGGGCAGCGAGATAATGGCCACGAAAGCCGAGCGCAGGTGGAACAGGAAAACCAGGCACACGGCTGCAACCACCAGGAACTCCTCAAGCAGCTTGAACGAGAGGTTCTTCACGGCGCGCTCGATCAGGCTGGAGCGGTCGTATACCGGCACGATTTCCACGCCTTTGGGGAGGCTGGCTTCCAGAGACTTGAGCTTGGTCTTGACCGCCGCTATGGTCTCCAACGCGTTCTTGCCCGATCGCATGACGATGATGCCGCCCGTGGCTTCGCCTTCACCGTCGAGCTCGCCAATGCCACGGCGCATCTCCGGGCCCAGTTGAATGCGTGCCACGTCGCCCAGCCGCACCGAGACACCCGCCGGTGTGGTCACGAGCGGGATCTGCCGAAAGTCCTCCAGTGACTGTAGGTAGCCCGACGCGCGCACCATGTACTCCGCCTCCCCCAGCTCCAACACCGAGCCGCCGGTTTCCTGGTTCGCCCTTTGCACAGCTTCGGTGATGCGCGTGTGGGGGATGGCGTAGGCGGCCAGCTTGTCGGGGTCCAGCACGATCTGGTACTGGCGCACCATGCCGCCCACGGAAGCGACTTCAGCAACGTTGGGCACGGTCTTGAGCTCGTACTTCAGAAACCAGTCCTGCAGGGCCCGCAGTTGGCCCGAGTCCATGGTGCCGGTGCGATCGATCAGGGAATACTGGTATATCCAACCCACTCCAGTGGCATCGGGCCCGAGCGAAGCCTTGGCCGCAGCCGGTAGCCTAGACTGCACCTGGTTAAGGTATTCCAGCACGCGCGAGCGCGCCCAATAAGGGTCTGTGCCATCCTCGAACAGCACATAGACGAACGAGTCCCCAAAAAACGAATAGCCGCGCACGGTCTTCGCCCCCGGTACAGACAGCATCGTCGTGGTCAGCGGATAGGTGACCTGGTTCTCGACGATGCGCGGCGCCTGGCCCGGGTAGGTGGTGCGCAGGATGACCTGCACGTCCGACAGATCGGGCAATGCGTCCAGCGGCGTCCGGAGCAAGGCATAAACGCCCCACGCGCCCAGGATCAACGTGGCCAGAAGTACCAGGAAACGGTTGACGATGGACCAGCGGATCAGCCGGGCGATCATTTCTTGGCTCCTGGGGCTGGTGTCGGTAGCGGTGACACCCGCGTGAGTTGGGGCAACCCGTCCTTGTCCATGAAAAATTCGATCGTGACGTGATCGCCTTTCTCCAGATGGCGCGGCAGCGCGTTCGGTGGCGGCGGTTTGAACTCCATGGTCATCGGCCCCCACTGGATGGACGGGATGGGGCCGTGCGACAGCAGGATGGAGTCCTTGTCGATGGACACGATCTGTGCTTCGCCCTCATGGCGCGAAGCTGCAGCGCTGACGCCCGGTGCTGGCGTTTCATTCAGGCGCGCTTCCACCCCCTTGAGGCTGGCCTCGGAGTCGATCAGGAACTGCGAGGAGACCACAACACGCTGGCCGGCCTGCAGGCCACTCTTGACCTCAGTCTGGCCGCCGAACTCGACACCGGATCGAACCTCCACCGGCTTGAATTTGCCGTTGTCTTCGGCAACCAGCACCACTGTGCGTTTGCCGGTTTGGATGACGGCTTCGGTCGGAACCAACAGCGCGCGATCTCCCTGCGCGTCCATGAACTGCATCGAGACGAACATGCCGGGGACCAGCCGCAAGCCGGGGTTGGCCAGCTCCAGGCGCGCCTTGAGGGTGCGCGTACCTGCATTGACTTCGGGCAGGATGGCCTGGATCCGTCCTTCGAATGTAACGCCGGGTGCTGCAGGGCTTTGCGCACGCGCCATCGCACCTGGCCGCACCAGCGCTGCCTGGCTCTCGGGAACCTCGGCATTGGCCCATACGGAAGACAGCCCGTTGATGCGAAAAAGCAGCGCCCCCGCCATGACGGTCATCCCCTCGCGGGCCGACAGTTCAGTCACCACTCCGGCAATGGGCGAGAAGACCGTGGTACGCGCTTGTGTCTTGCCGGTGCGCTCCACCAGCGCGATCTGCGCGTCGTTCATGCCAACCAGCCGCATGCGCTGACGCGCACCATCGACGAGACCTGCGAGATCGTTCCCCTGCATGCGCTGGAGGGACAAAAACTCCTCCTGCGCCGCAACCCATTCGGGCACAAAGAGCTCAACCAGCGGCTGGCCCTTGGCAACCCGATCCAGTGTGGCGCGCACGTGCAGCCGTTCCACATAACCGGTGGCACGGGCCTGGATCGTGGCCTGATCGCGCTCGTTGAAGGCAATGCTGCCAACAGCATTCACCTGTGGTGCCAACTGGCCTTCGGCAACGACGGCGGTTCGCACGCCCAGGTTTTGTTGGACACGTGGGCTCACGCTCACCTTGCCCTGATCGGCATCGCCATCCGCATAGACGGGGACCAGCATCATGTCCATGAAGGGGGATTTCGCGGGCTTGTCGAACTTGTTGCCCGGCACCATGGGGTCGTGGTAGTACAGAATCCTGCGTCCATTGGCCGGGTCCGTCTGTCCGGCCTGGATGCCCGCTGCCATATGGCGCCGGGTGGCGTCCTCGCCTTCAGCAATGCTCTGGGGCACGGCCCCTGGTGCCACGAGCGCAGCGGCTTGCGTGGTGGTATTGCTTGGCGTGGAAACATTTGCGCCGGGGGCGGCCATGCCGACGCCGCGCCGCATTCCCATTTCAAAGGCGGCATAGCCGCCAGCGGCAACCGTCAGCACCAGGACGACGGCCAAGAGGATGTGGGTTTTTCTCATGATTTCTCCTGGGCTGGCGTGGCAAGGTTGTCGCTGGGGGAAAGAAAGTTCAGTTGGGCCCAGCTCCTGGCTGTTTCCATCTCGACAAAGAGCGCCTGCATGCGAGCGTCGATCTCATCGCGGCGTGCAGTCAGGGCAGCGACAAGGTCTACCTTGCCTGTGCGATATCCCGTCAGCGCTGCTTGTGAGCGCTGTTTAGCCAAAGGAATCAGCTCGCCCTGATGGCGAACGACCCGGCTCTTGCCGGTTTGCCAGTCATTGAGCAGGCTGCGCACCTCGGCTTCATGGCTTCGCAGCATGTCCTCGTACTTGGCGCGTGCTTCGTCCACCATGGACAGCTTGGCCGCGAGTTCACGGTCCTGCCGGTTGGCCCGGTCCCATTGCAAGGGAATCGAAACGCCGACGGAGAGCATGTTCGAGTACGCAGAGCCGCGCTGGCCGTACATCACCTCGACGCTCCAGTCGGATTTTTTGTTGGCCTCAGCCAGCCGCGAGTCGGCCTGGGCGGCATCCACCTGCGCCTTGAGCACCAGCAGATCGGGATGGAGCAGGATGTGCTCCTGCAGCCGACCCTCTTCAAGCGGGCTCGCCTGCCAGGCTGGGGCATCGGCGGCCGGCCGCTCGGCGTCCGGGCCTATCCATCGGGCGAGAGTCAAGGCAGCGTTTTGTTGCTGCTTGTTCACCGTGCTCAAGCGGTCTTCCAGCAGGACAAGGGCAGACCGCGCTGCAAACACGTCGGCCTGGCTGCTTCGCCCAATGGCAAAACCAGACTCGACCGACTGGACCTGGACCTTGGTCTCCTCGATCTGTCGCAGCACCAAGTCCCGCATCTGCTGGGTGTAGTAACGCTCGATCCATGCGAGAGCAGTGTCCCGCCGGAGGTTGGCCAGGCTCATCTGGCCTTGGGCGACAAAAAGATCGGCTTCGCGCTCGAAGCGCTCAGTGCGCAGTTGGCGCTTTTGCGCGCCGGGTAACTCCTGCGCCACACCAATGCGCCGCATGGTCATGAAGTCGCGCGACAAGCTCAGCCGGTCCGGCCCGTTCAGCGGGAGGTTGTCCACACCGAGCTTGAGAATGGGGTCTGGCAATTGGCCCGCCGCAACGGCCATGTTCCGCGACGCGGCCGCCGCGGCCCGGTTGGCCACGAGTTGTTGCGACCGCACGGCAGCCAGGGCCAGCGCTTCGCTCAGGGTCAGGGGTTCATCGGATGTGCCGGCCCAGGCGGGCACGATCAAGGCTGCCGCCATGGCAGCAGCGACCCACCAGCGGGCCAAAGGCAAACAAGACATGTCATCTCCAGACAACGAAGAACAAGCTGCCGGGGCACTCGAAGTGCCTCAGGCAACGCTCAGACGGTCTGGGATGTCAAATGCGAAAGCAGCAGTGCTGCACGGCCAAAGGCGGGGCTGTGGAGCGCATCAAGAGCGGCGACTGAACAGGCGCTTTCTCGGATACGGCTGGTGCAATGAAGGGCGTGTAGGCGATGTCCGCCAGGGCTGCGGATGCCAGCGCAGGCAGTTCGTACTTGTCTGCGGTTTGTTGGTTTGCCTGGCAGTGGGCTTGGCACAGATGGGGCTGCTCGCCGTCCATGCGCAGCGACATGGTTTCGGCGCAAGGCATTCCCGCCTCGGCCATGGCCGCCCTATCAGCAATCCAGGAAGATTGCGCGCCCGGGCAGGCATAGCTTGCCACCGCCAGCTGCATGAACAGCAGACTGATCAGTGCGAGACACACTGTGATCAGGCGGAGGCGGCGGTTGTGGACCATAGGACAATGAGTGTATGTGGAGTCCTTGGTCACAAGGAAGTTCAACGCCCGTGTTCAACATCGGGCACACCAATCACCCGGTGCGCCACCATGTCCAGCGCAGGCCGGGCATTGCCTTGTTTGTCGGTCCAGACACGGGGGGTGAGGCTGCCTGACAAGGCCACAGAATCGCCCTCCCGAAAGCCCTGCATGGCGGTACACACCTGCGCGTCGAACGCAATCACGTTGACGAACAACAGCTCCCCATCTGCCGTTGTGGCCCGCACCTTGGCCAGCGTGAACGTCTTGCCCGCCTTGTCGGAGCGCTGCTCGGTGTCTCCATAGAGCCTTCCGGCCACCAGTCCATCGATCATGAAGATCCTTGTTGGCCCACTGTGGGCGCTTTGCTTTCGAAAGACGAAAAGCAAAAAAGCCCAGAACCTTTCGATTCTGGGCTTTTGCTATCAATGGTCGGCGTGGCGGGATTCGAACTCGCGACCCCTTGCACCCCATGCAAGTGCGCTACCAGGCTGCGCTACACGCCGACAAGACTTAGATTATATGCAGAAAAAACCTCAGTTCGGAGAAAGCAGCGCGCGAATCTCAAATAATTCTTTGCGTACTGCGTTGGAGTCCAGTGCGAAGCCTGTTGCAGCAATCGACAGATCACGCGCGCTATCCACCAACATGCTTGGCAACTCGTTCTCGAAAGACTCGGTCGAGGCATTTTCCTCAGACTCGCCGCGCGCGGAATGCGCCAGCTCCTGAAGGCGGTTACGGGCTCCGCTGATGGTGAAGCCCTGGTCGTACAGCAAATCCCGGATGCGGCGGATCATGAGCACTTCATGGTGCTGGTAATAGCGCCGGTTGCCTCGCCGCTTCATGGGGCGCAACTGCGTGAACTCCTGCTCCCAATACCGCAGCACGTGGGGCTTGACGCCGCACAACTCCGCCACCTCACCAATCGTGAAGTATCGCTTGGCAGGGATGGAAGGAAGGGTGGTGCCCATGGAATGCAGATTCAAACCGGAAAGCCGACAAGCGTACTGCAGACACGCAGATCTCGCCAGCCATCCATTTCATCTTGGCAACAAAATCGACAAAAGTTCACACAACAGCCGCTGTCTGGATCTGCTCCTTGAGCTTGCTGCTGGCATGAAAGGTCACCACACGGCGCGCCTTGATCGGAATCGCCTCGCCTGTGCGCGGATTGCGCCCAGGGCGTGGTGCCTTGGTGCGGATCTGGAAGTTGCCAAAGCCTGAGAGTTTGATGTCCTTGCCCTCCACCAGGCTTTGGGCAATCAGGTCGAAGAACGCGTCAATCATGTCCTTGGACTCGCGCTTGTTCAACCCGATCTGATCAAACAACAAGTCCGCCAGTTGGGCCTTGGTCAGCGCCGGTGTCTCCAGGCTTTCAACGGCAAATTCAATCATGGCATCACCCCCCTTTGAACATCATCAAACACGCAGCTTTGCACCCGTGCGCTCTGCCAACTGCGCCACCACAGCCTGCACGGTGGCCTCGATCTCGGCCTCCGTCAACGTGGCTTCGTCACGGCCCAAAATCAGCCGCACAGTCAGGCCTTTTTTACCTTGCGCCAAGCCGCCCGCAGGGGCTTCCTCCCCTGCACGCAGGGCCTTGGGGCGGTACACGTCGAACAGCACGGCCGAGCGCAGCATGGCGCCGGGAACGGCCTGCTGCACCGCCGCCATGATGTCGGCATGCGTTACGCGCTCTGCCACCACCACGGCCAGGTCGCGCTCCACGGCCTGGTGTTTGGCCACGGGCTTGAACTGCGGCACCACACGCTGCAGCACGGCGTCCAGCTCCAGCTCGAACATCACGGGGGCCTGGGGCAGATCCCAGGACTGGCGCCACTGCGGGTGCAACTCGCCCACGAAACCGATGGCACGGCCTTGCACCAGCACGCGGGCGCAGCGGCCAGGGTGCATGGCGGGATGGGTGGCGGGCTCGAAGCTCGCCTGCAACGGAGCCAGCAACGCTTCCACATCGCCCTTCACATCGAAGAAGTCGATGGACTGCTCCTTGCGGCCCCACTGCAGCATGTCGCCCGGGCCATAGGCGATACCGGCAACCCGCATGGGCTGATGAAAACCTTCCACCGTCGTGTCAGTGTTGCGCACGGTTGCATCGCGCAGGAACACGCGGCCCAGTTCGAACACACGCACGCGCTCGGCCTTGCGGTCCAGGTTGAACTTCAAAACTTGTAGCAAAGAACCCAACAGCGTCGAGCGCATGACGCTCATCTGGCTGGCAATTGGGTTGAGCAGCTTGATGGGCTGGGCGTTGCCCGCCAGTTCCTGCTCCCAGCGATCTTCCACAAAGCTGAAATTGATGGTTTCCTGGTAACCCAGCCCGGCAAGGGCGCGGCGCGCGGCAAACGGGCTGCGCGTGGCCTCCAGCGCCAGCTTGGGCGTGATGGGGGCCAGGGGTGGTGTGGTGGGCAGGTTGTTGTAGCCCACCATGCGCGCGACTTCTTCGATCAGATCTTCCTCGATCGCGATGTCAAAACGGTAGGCCGGTGGCGTCACGGTGAGCGTGCCTTCGCCCTGCACCACGGGCAGGCCCAGGCGCTGCAGAGCGCCCGCACACTGCTCTTGCGTGAGCGGCATGCCGATGACCTTGGCGGCGCGCGCCACGCGCAGCGTGACAGGCTGTGGCACCGGCAGGTTGACCGACTGGTCGTCCATGGGGCCACACGCGGTATCAGGCGTGCCGCAGATGTCGATGACCAACTGGGTGATGCGCTCGATGTGCTCCACCGTGAGGCTCGGGTCCACACCGCGCTCGAAGCGGTGGCCCGCATCGGTCGAGAAATTGAAGCGGCGCGAGCGCCCTGCCACCGCCTTGGGCCACCAGAAAGCGGCCTCGATGTAGATGTGCTTCGTGTCGTCAGACACCGCCGTCGCATCACCACCCATGATGCCGGCCAGCGATTCGACCTGGTTGTCGTCAGCGATCACTCCCACCTTGTCATCCACGGTGATGGTGTTGCCATTGAGCAGCTTGAGCTGCTCGCCCGGTTGGCCCCAGCGGACATGAAGGCCGCCGTGGATCTTGTCCAGGTCAAAAATATGCGAGGGACGGCCGAACTCGAACATCACATAGTTCGAAATATCCACCAGCGGCGACACGCCGCGCTGGCCACAGCGCGCCAGGCGGTCCAGCATCCACTGCGGCGTGGTCGTGCGGGTGTTCACATTGCGCACGATGCGGCCAGAAAAGCGGCCACACAGGTCCGGAGCGCTCACCTTCACGGGCAGCTTGTCGGCCAGTTGGGCGCCCACGGCGGGGAACGTGGGCTGCTTCAGCGGCGCGCCCGTCAGGGCCGACACTTCGCGGGCAATGCCATACACGCTCAGGCAATGCGCCAGATTGGGCGTGAGCTTCAGGGTGAACAGCGTGTCGTCCAGGTTCAGGTGCTCGCGGATGTCCTGGCCCACGGGGGCCGAGGCGTCCAGCTCCAGCAGGCCGCCATGGTCTTCCGACAGCTTGAGCTCGCGCGCCGAGCACAGCATGCCCTGGCTTTCCACGCCGCGCAGCTTGCCCACCTTGATGAGAAAAGGCTTGCCATCGTCGCCGGGCGGCAGCTCGGCGCCCACCATGGCGCAGGGCACCTTGATGCCCACGCGGGCATTGGGTGCGCCGCACACGATGTTGAGCAAGGCACCCTGCCCTACGTCCACCTGGCACACGCGCAGGCGGTCGGCGTCGGGGTGCTGCACGGCCTCCTTGATCTCGCCCACCACGATCTTGGTGAAAGGCGGTGCCACGGGGCGCAGTTCTTCGACCTCCAGGCCTGCCATCGTCAGGGTGTCGGCCAGTTCTTGGGTGCTCAGGGGTGGGTTGCAGAATTCGCGCAACCAGGACTCGGGAAATTGCATAGTGAAGACTCTTTAGCGTTTGCTCTTAAAAAGAGAGCTGCTTGCGCTTGTCAATGCTTGATTTGAATATCAAAAAGCATTGAAATGGAATGAATACAAGCGCTGGCAGCTCACCTTTTTGCGTTACTGGAACTGCGACAGAAAGCGGATGTCGCCGTCAAAGAACAGGCGCAGGTCATTCACGCCATAGCGCAACATGGTCAGGCGGTCAGGCCCCATGCCAAAGGCAAAGCCGATGTACTTCTCGGGGTCCAGCCCCATGTTGCGCACCACGTTCGGGTGCACCTGGCCCGAACCGGCCACCTCCAGCCAGCGGCCAGCCAGTGGGCCGGTCTGGAACTGGATGTCGATCTCGGCACTGGGCTCGGTGAACGGGAAGAAGCTGGGGCGAAAGCGCAGCACCAGGTCGTCGCTTTCGAAGAAAGTGCGGCAGAAAGCCGTGAAGATGACCTTGAGGTCCTTGAAACTCACGTTCTCGCCCACCCACAGGCCTTCGCACTGGTGGAACATGGGCGAGTGTGTGGCGTCGCTGTCCACACGGTAGGTGCGGCCAGGGGCGATCACACGGATCTCGGGCATGGGCTGGCCCGCGTCGAGCAGCGTTCGGTGCTGCTTGACATGCTGCACCGCATGGCGGATCTGCATGGGGCTGGTGTGTGTGCGCAGCAGGTTGGGGGCGGTGGCAGTGCCGCCCTCCACGTAAAACGTGTCGTGCATGGAACGCGCGGGATGGTCTTCAGGCGTGTTCAGCGCGGTGAAATTGAACCAGTCGGTCTCGATCTCGGGGCCTTCGGCCACGTCAAAGCCCATGGAACCAAAGATGCCCTGAATGCGTTCGAGCGTGAGCGATACGGGGTGTAACCCGCCTTGGCCGCGTTGGCGCCCCGGCAAGCTCACGTCCAGGGCTTCGGCCTTGAGCTGTACTTGCAGCTCCGCATCGGCCAGCGCCTGGCGGCGCGCGGTCAAGGCGGCTTCGATGGCCTGCTTGGCAACGTTGATGGCAGCGCCGCGGGACTTTTTTTCCTCGACGGGAAGCTGCGCCATGCCCTTCATGAGCTCGGTCACACGGCCCGACTTGCCCAGAAACTGTGCCTTGGCGTTTTCCAGATCAGCGGGGGTGGCGCTTTGCGCAAACAGCTCTTTCGCGCTTTCGACCAGGGAATCCAACTCGTTCATATCGACTCTTGAAAATAAACAAGGGCTAGTGCCTTTTCAAGCCCTAGCCCTTGCTGTTATTGCGCAAGCAGCTATCAAGAAGATAGCTGCCCATCGTGAACTCAAGCAGCCAGCTTGGCCTTGACTTGGTTAACGATGCTGCCAAAGGCAGCCTTGTCGTGCACTGCGAGGTCGGCCAGCATCTTGCGGTCGATCTCGATGGAAGCCTTCTTCAGGCCGTTGGCGAACTGGCTGTAGGTCAGGCCCAGTTCACGGGCAGCGGCGTTGATACGGGCGATCCACAACTGGCGGAACACGCGCTTCTTGGTGCGGCGGTCACGGTAGGCATATTGCCCAGCCTTCATCACCGCCTGTTTGGCGATGCGATAGACATTACCGCGGCGACCACGGAAACCCTTGGCAAGGGCGAGAACTTTCTTGTGACGGGCACGGGCCGTTACACCACGTTTGACGCGAGGCATGTATGTACTCCTTGTTCGTCGTTAATTACACGCCCATGCCGGGCAGCATTTGTGCGATAGAGCCCATATTGGTCTCATGCACAGCAACTGCACCACGCAGGTGGCGCTTGTTCTTGGTGGTCTTCTTGGTCAAGATGTGACGCTTGAAGGCTTGACCGCGCTTGACGGTGCCACCGGGACGAACGCGGAAACGTTTTTTCGCGCTGCTCTTGGTCTTCATTTTGGGCATGTGAATGCTCCTTTTCTTTGTGCTCGTGAGGCGTTTGCAAAACGATTTGCAAACTTGTTGGCCCCGAGCCACTTTTGTCGAAAGGCTTTCGCCTTTCGTTTGGCGGTGTTTGCACACCCCCTTCAAGCGCCACGCCGTCACAGATGCAACAGGCGCAGCCCTCAAATTTTCAAACCACCCGCCCCATCCTCAGGCCGCAGCGCCCGATGCGGGTGCTGCTTCGGCCGCTGGCTTGGCAGCGGGCTTCTTCTTGCCCGGCGCAATCATCATGATCATCTGGCGGCCTTCCAGCTTGGGAAACTGCTCGATGATGATGGTGTCGCCCAGCTCGTCGCGAATGCGATTGAGCAGCGCAAGCCCCAGCTCCTGGTGCGTGATTTCACGGCCACGAAACCGCAGCGTGATCTTGCACTTGTCGCCATCCGCCAAAAAGCGGCGGATATTGCGCATCTTGATGTTGTAGTCGCCATCATCCGTTCCGGGACGGAACTTGACTTCCTTGATCTCAATGACCGTCTGCTTGGCTTTGGCTTCCGCCGCACGCTTTTGCTCTTGGTACTTGAACTTGCCGTAGTCCATGAGGCGGCACACCGGAGGGTTCGCCGTGGCAGCGATTTCCACCAGATCCACATCCAGCTCACCTGCCATGCGCAAGGCTTCCATCAGGCTGACAACGCCCAGGGGCTCATTGTCAGGTCCGGAAAGACGAACTTCCGGGGCCATGATTTCACGGTTCAGGCGGTGCTTGCGCTCTTCACGGTGGCGACGATCACGAAATTCAGTAGCGATGGCTATCTTCCTTTAATCAAAACACTACAATTTTTGTAGCAACAACCGCGCATTCAGCAAGCGCCAAAGCAGGTTTTCATGCAAAAATCAGGCTTTGGTGGCGATGTCTTGGGCGATCAGCTCAGCGAACGCTTCGACAGACATCACGCCGAGGTCACGATTGCCCCGGCCACGCACTGCGACGGCTCCGGCGGCCTTCTCCTTGTCGCCCGCGACAAGGATGTACGGCAGCTTTTGCAACGAATGCTCACGTATTTTATACGTAATCTTTTCATTGCGCAGATCGGTCGTCACTCTAAGGTCTTGATTCGGCAGTGCTTTTTGCAGCTTTGCGGCAATTTCGCGACAGTAATCGGCCTGCGCATCGGTGATGTTGAGCACCGCCACCTGCACCGGAGCCAGCCACACCGGGAAGGCGCCGGCATAGTGCTCGATCAGCATGCCGATGAAGCGCTCCATGCTGCCCACTGTGGCGCGGTGCAGCATCAGCGGGCGTTTGCGGCTGCCATCTTCGGCCACGTATTCGGCGTCCAGGCGCTCGGGTAGGTTGGGGTCGATCTGCATCGTGCCACACTGCCACTGGCGGCCCAGCGCGTCCTTGAGCGTGTACTCGATCTTGGGGCCATAGAACGCGCCCTCGCCTTCGGCGATCTCGAACTCGCAGCCCGAATGGCGCAGGCCGTCCATCAGTGCCTTCTCGGCGCGGTCCCACGACTCGTCCGTGCCAATGCGCGCCTCGGGGCGCGTGGCCACCTTGTAGATGATGTCGGTGAAGCCGAAATCCTTATAGACCTTCTGCACCAGCGCCGTGTAGTTGGCGCACTCTTCCAGCACCTGTTCTTCGGTGCAGAAAATGTGGCCGTCGTCCTGCGTGAAGCCGCGCACGCGCATGATGCCGTGCAGGCCACCCGTGGGCTCGTTGCGGTGGCAGGCACCGAACTCGCCATAGCGCAGCGGCAGGTCGCGGTAGCTCTTGATGCCCTGCTTGTAGATCAGGATGTGGCCGGGGCAGTTCATCGGCTTGAGCGCGTACTCGCGCTTTTCCGATTCGGTCGTGAACATGTTGTCGCGGTACTTGTCCCAGTGGCCGGTCTTCTCCCACAGGCTCTTGTCCAGAATCTGCGGGCCCTTGACCTCCTGGTAGCCGTTGTTGCGGTAGACGCGGCGCATGTACTGCTCCACCTCTTGCCACAACGCCCAGCCCTTGGGGTGCCAGAACACCGTGCCGGGCGAATGCTCGTCCATGTGGAACAGATCCAGCTCGCGGCCCAGCTTGCGGTGGTCGCGCTTTTCGGCCTCTTCCAGCATCGTGAGGTACTGCTGCAGTTCGTCCTTGGTGGCCCAGGCCGTGCCGTAGATGCGCTGCAGCATCTCGTTGCGGTGGTCGCCGCGCCAGTAGGCGCCAGCCACCTTCATGAGCTTGAAGAACTTGAGCTTGCCGGTGCTGGGCACGTGGGGGCCACGGCACAGGTCCTCGAAGTTGCCTTCGCGGTACAGGCTCACATCCTCGTTGCTCGGGATGCTGGCAATGATCTCGGCCTTGTAGTTCTCGCCCAGGCCCTTGAAATAAGCCACCGCCTCATCGCGCGGCAGCACGCGGCGCACCACGGGCTCGTCCTTGGCGGCCAGCTCGGTCATGCGCTTTTCGATGGCAACGAGGTCTTCGGGCGTAAAGGGGCGCTTGTACGCAAAGTCGTAGAAGAAACCGTTCTCGATCACCGGGCCGATGGTGACCTGCGCTTCAGGGAACAGATCCTTCACCGCATAGGCTAACAAGTGGGCCGTGGAATGGCGAATCACCTCCAGGCCATCGGCATCCTTGGCCGTGACGATGGACAGCGGGCTGTTGGCCGTGATCTGGTAGCTGGTGTCCACCACCTTGCCGTCAATCTTGCCCGCCAGGGCCGCCTTGGCCAGGCCCGAGCCGATGGAAGCAGCCACCTCGGCCACCGTGACCGGGCCCGGAAATTCGCGTTGCGAGCCATCGGGAAGCGTGATTTGAATCATGGGAGTCACTCTTTCTTTTCAATCAGTGCAATGGATGCGGGCTCGCGCCAGGCCCAAAAACAAAAAAGCGCGGAACAGGTCCGCGCTTTCTGGAGGAGGGTGCAATCTCGTGCAGGCGCGAACAGCCAGCCTTAACGGCCGGTCAACATCTCCGATGTAGTTCGCGGTGTCATAACCAGATTGCCTTTCTCGCTCTTGTGCAGTGAATTTGTTCGTATTTTAACCTTGATGCCAACAAAAAAGCCCGAAGCGGGTGCTTCGGGCTTCTATTCGGTGCATTTTGCGCCACACCGGGGTGGCACAAAAGCCCCTCAGATCAGTGGAACTGCTCTTCTTCGGTCGAACCCGTCAGGGCCTTCACACTGGACGAGCCGCCCTGGATCACGGTGGTCACGTCGTCGAAGTAGCCTGCGCCCACTTCTTGTTGGTGCGACACGAAGGTGTAACCCTTGTCGCGGGCTGCGAACTCGGGCTCTTGCACCATGTTCACGTAGTGCTTCATGCCTTCGCCGCGGGCATAAGCGTGGGCGAACTGGAAGGTGTTGAACCAGTTGATGTGGATGCCAGCCAGCGTGATGAACTGGTACTTGTAGCCCAGAGCCGACAGTTCTTCCTGGAAGGAGGCAATCTGCGAGTCGTTGAGGTTCTTCTTCCAGTTGAACGATGGCGAGCAGTTGTACGACAGCAGCTTGCCGGGGTTGGCGGCCAGCACGGCCTGGGCGAATTCACGGGCGAAGCCAATGTCTGGCACGCCGGTTTCGCACCACACCAGGTCGGCGTAGGGGGCGTAGGCCACACCACGGCTGATGGCTTGCTCCAGGCCGTTCTTGACGCGGTAGAAACCTTCTTGCGTGCGCTCGCCGGTCAGGAAAGGCTTGTCGTTGGCATCGTGGTCAGACGTGATCAGGTTGGCGGCTTCCGCATCGGTACGGGCCAGGATGATGGTGGGCACGCCCATCACGTCAGCGGCGAAGCGGGCGGAGATCAGCTTTTCGCAAGCTTCTTGCGTAGGCACCAGCACCTTGCCGCCCATGTGGCCGCACTTCTTCACGGCAGCCAGTTGGTCTTCGAAGTGCACGCCAGCAGCGCCAGCGGCAATCATGTTCTTCATCAGCTCGAAAGCGTTCAGCACGCCGCCGAAACCGGCTTCCGCATCGGCCACGATGGGCAGGAAGTAGTCGATGAATTCCTTGTCGCCGGGGTTGATGCCACGGCCCCACTGGATTTCGTCAGCACGCTTGAACGTGTTGTTGATGCGGCGCACCATGGTGGGCACCGAGTCGTAGGCGTACAGCGACTGGTCGGGGTACATGGTTTCCGATGTGTTGCCGTCGGCGGCCACTTGCCAGCCCGACAGGTACACGGCTTCGAGGCCAGCCTTGGCTTGTTGCATGGCCTGGCCGGCGGAGATTGCGCCGAAGGCGTTCACGTAGCCCTTCTTGGCACCGCCGTTGACCTTTTCCCACAGCTTTTCGGCGCCGCGCTTGGCCAGCGTGTGCTCGATGGGCAGCGAGCCGCGCAGGCGCACCACATCAGCGGCGGTGTAGCCGCGCTTCACACCCTTCCAGCGGGGGTTCTGGGCCCAGTCTTTTTCCAGGGCGGCAATTTGTTGTTCGCGGCTCAGTTGTTCGTTGAGGGATTGGGGCATGAGATCACTCCAGGAGGTTGGTTGAAAACGCCGGGCTGCTCTGTGCCGCCCTTGGAGACAACTGTAAGTCTTCTATAAGACTTGCGCAAGCTCTTATGTCTTATAGAAGAGATAAATTTTCTCGTTAAAAAACAACAGCTTATCAGCGATATTCCTCAATACGAAAATCAATTTCTCATATTGAGAAAAAATGCGGCAACGCAGCATTTATCAAATTCCACATCAAGAAATTTAACTTTCACATGACGGGAGATCAATCAACACGCCGGTCCACGGCCATGAACCAGTCGCCCTGTGCGATCACCGGGGCTGCCGCCACGCAGCGGGGGTTGATTTCATAGACCAGGCAAGTCATCGGTTGCCCCGCAACCGGCACCACCACCTCTTGCCGCATGTACTCATCGTCCGAGCCCCCGCCAATGCCTTCAATGGCATCCAGGGTGGCCTCCAAGGCGGGTTCAATGGTGTACACCTCGCCCTGCACCCATTCGCTGCCGCCCAGCACCATGCCCGGATAAGCCCCCAGGTGGTAGAGCCGCCCGGCCACCTGCGCCAGCCCCACAAAACGGGGCGCGGGCTGCAGCCGCGTGATGTCGTTGCTGCCGCCACGGCGCAGGGTGCCGTACACAAAAACACAGCGGGGCAGCCGGGGCGGCATGGGTTCGTCGGGCATGATGCGCACTCTTTTTTTGAACAGAACCCCAGTCTAGTGAACACGCCAAGCCGCCCCTTCGCCTATCTGTGCCTAGCCCTCAGCATGGCGCTGGTGGGCAGCTATGTGGCCTTGTCCAAGCCGCTGGCGGCCGTGTTGCCGGTGTTTTTGCTGGCCTGGATGCGTTTTGGCATCGGTGGCGTTGCCATGCTGCACTGGCTCAAGAAGCCCGCAGGCGAACCGCCGCTGACCCCACAGACGAAACGGCTGCTGTTTCTGGAGTCGTTTCTGGGCAATTTCCTGTTCACCATCTGCATGATCTATGGCGTGAGCCTGACCGATGCCGTATCAGCGGGCGTGACTCTGGCCGCCATTCCGGCCGCCGTGGCGCTGATGGGCTGGGCCTTTCTGCACGAGCGCGTGGCCCCGCGCACCTGGATCGCCGTGGCTTGCGCCGTGGTGGGTATCGCCCTCTTCTCACTATCAAAACCAGAGCATGTAGCGCTTGATACACAAGCGCTAGGGCCTGAAAACACCCCAAGCAATGCCTGGCTGGGGCAACTGCTGCTGGTGGGCGCCGTGGTCTGTGAAGCGGCTTACACCGTGATCGGCAAGAAGCTCACGGGCAGCCTGGGGCCGAAGCGCATCACCTCGCTCATCAACCTGTGGGGCTTTGTGCTGACCACGCCGTTCGGGCTGTACCTGGCACTGGGCTTTGACTTTGCGGCCGTGGGCTGGGGCACCTGGGCGCTGCTGCTGTTCTACGCCCTGGCCGCCTGCATGTGGACCGTGTGGCTGTGGATGACCGGGCTCAAGGTCGTCCCGGCCGCGCAAGGGGGCGTGTTCTCGGTGCTGCTGCCGGTCAGCGCGGCCCTGGTGGGCGTGCTTGTGCTGGGCGAGTCGCTCACCGGCATGCAATTGTTTGCGTTTGCGATCGCCCTGGCGAGTGTGCTGATGGCCACCCTGCCCTCGCGCGCCGCGCTGCGCGTGGGCCGGGGCGACCGGCCGCGCTGACCAGCGTCAGGACATCAGGCCGTCAGCGCCTGTGCGCTGACCACGATGCCGTCGGCATCGGCATACAGCCAGTCGCCCGGCCGCACCCACACCCCCTCTATCTGCACGGCCACGTCGCGCTGGCCTTCGCCGCGCCGCTCGGTGGGCAGTGGCATGAGCGCCCGCGCCCGGATGCCCACGGCCGCTGCGTTGAGCTCGGCCACGTCGCGCACGCAGCCATCCACCACAATGCCCGCCCAGCCATTGCGCGCGGCCGCTGCCGCAAGGTTGCCTCCTACCAGCGCGCGGCGCAGCGAGCCGCCGCCGTCCACCACCAGCACACGGCCCTCGCCGGGGGATTCCACGGCGGCTTTGACGAAGCTGTTGTCCTCATGGCACTTGACGGTGCTCACCGGGCCCGCGAAGGCCGCCTTGCCGCCAAAGCTCTGAAAGACGGGCGGCAAGACACGGAAAGCACCGCTCACGTCGGCCTTGTGCGCATCGCAGAAATCGCAGGTGGCGAAGGAGGTAGGGGAAGCTGCGGACATATCGACAAAAGCCTTTCAGACGGTGAAACGAACAACAACAAAATGGGAAAAATACCAGGAACATGCAGGGCCAAGGCCATCATCACCCCGCATCATCGACCCTTGGGCAGCCCACATTGGCCGACGCCGGAGCAGAGGGCATTTGTCAAGGCTGACGCTGTTGTAGCGCCCATTGCAACGCGCAGCGCAGCGCCACAGCTACAAATCGAGGCAAAAAAAGCCATTTCTCCCTTGGAAACCCGATTTTTTCCCATTAGCATCGCTCTGCCAGTGGGAAAGCGTCGTTTTCGCTGGTGAAAATTTACTTCCAACAAGGAAAACCCAACATGGCAACTGCAAAAAAAGCGCCGGCATCCACAGCCCCAGCAGCCAAAAAGGCCGCTGCACCCGCCAAGAAGCGCACCCCCAACGCCGCTTTCATGAAGGCGCTCACGCCCAGCCCCGCGCTGGCCGCCGTGGTGGGCTCGGCTCCGCTGCCGCGCACGGAGATCATCAGCAAGCTGTGGGTCTACATCAAGGCCCACAACCTGCAGGATGCCGCCAACAAGCGCAACATCAATGCCGACGCCAAGCTCAAGGAGCTGTTTGGCAAGCCCCAGGTGTCCATGTTTGAACTGGCTGGCCTCATCGGCAAGCACGTCAAATAAAGGCGCCCTGCCTGCAAAGCAAAAAGCCGGTTCTGCCGGCTTTTTGCATTTTTGGGCGCCCTATTGTGTGGCATGTAAACATCAACACAAATGAGAATGACCCGCATTTGATGTAACATAAAGCAGCACGACGACGCACAGCCATGACAGCCATGTTGATCTAGCCACTGCCTCTCGCCGCCACCGGCGCCCTTGCGCGCCACATGCACCCCCACCCTGCATTCCATCGACGGAGGCCATCTTGGCAAAATCACGCGCTCAGCGCCGCAGCTCCGTGCTGCGTACACAACAAACATCCACTGCGTCTCCCACCCCTGCTGCACACACCGGTACAGCATCCGAAAAGGCACTGCTCCCGCTGGGAGCCCTGATGCTGGCCGCCTCCGTAGGCAGCTGGGCACAGACCGCCACCACGGAAACCACCATGGGCACCGTGACCGTGAAAGAAGCGGCCGAAGTGCAGTCCAAGGACAAACTGCAGACCAAACAGACCACCATCGGCAAGAGCAAACAGGCCATCCGCGACATTCCGCAGTCGCTGACCGTCATGACCGAGCGTCTGATGGACGAGGCCAAGCTCGACACGCTCAAGCAAGCCCTGCACTACACCTCGGGCATCACCTTCGCCGCCACCGAAAACGGCACCGACCAGGACATCCGCCTGCGCGGCTTCCCCGTCGCCACCGTGGGCGACCTGATGATCGACGGCATGAAGGACCCTTCGCAGTACGAGCGCGACACCTTCAACTACGACCGCATCGAAGTCCTGCGCGGCTCCGCCTCCATGCTTTTTGGCCGTGGTTCCACGGGTGGCGTGGTCAATCAGGTCAACAAGAAGCCCCTGCTGATCGACCAGTATGAGCTGGAAGCCACCTACGGCACCGACAGCGTGCTGCGCACCACGGCCGACCTGAACAAGCTTCTGGGCGAAAACGCTGCTTTCCGCCTGAACCTGATGTACACCAAGGGCGACAACCACGGCGCCAAGATCGACAAGTACGGCATCGCCCCCACCGTCAGCTGGGGCGTGGGCACACGCGACGAATTCAGCGTGGGCATGTTCCACCTGGACTCCGACAACGTCCCCCAGTCCAACATCCGCTACCTGCAGGGCGCAGCGCCAACGCTGATCAACCCCCGCAACTTCTACGGCACACAAAGCGACTACCTGCGCGGCCGGGCCACGTATGGCATGGCGTCGTGGATTCACCGCTTTGACGGCGACAGCGAACTGACGACCCAGGTGCGCGCGGGCCAATTCGACCGCTCCCAGTGGGGCACGACCGCCAGCTTCGGCCAGACCAACGGTGCACCCACCACCTGGGCCAACCTGAACGGCAACACCATCCTGAACCGCTCGGGCCTGAGCCCCCGCCAGGACACCCACGAAGGCATCTACGCCCAGTCCACCTACACCACCAAGGCCAACTGGGGCGGGCTCAAGCATGAGCTGATGACCGGCTTGGACGCCAGCAAGGAAAGCGCCTTCTTCGACGTGGCCAGCGGCCAGCCAGGCACCAACTTCGGCAAGGGCCCCACCACGGTCGGCAAGCCTGACGACGGCACTGTTTTGGCCGTTTCGCCCAAGTACCGCTACGACCAGAACTACGGCGCCACCTCGGTGGGCGCCTTCGTGCAGGACATCGTGCAAATCGCCCCGCACTGGAAGCTTCTGGGCGGCCTGCGCTGGGACCGCGTGAGCTCCACGCCCGAGCGTGACCTGTACACCGCTGGCGCCTTCACCCGCCACGAAGTCACCGAGCTGCGCTACAACTCCCTGTGGAGCCAGCGCCTGGGCGTGTTGTTCCAGCCCAGCGACACGGCGTCCTACCACTTCTCGTACAGCACGTCGTTCAATACCTCGGCCGACACCTACAAGTTCACCTCGCAACAGAACGCCAACACGGATGCTGAAAAGAGCCGCAACTTCGAGTTGGGCGCCAAGCTCGACTGGCTGAACGGCAACCTGTCCACCCGCGCCGCGATCTTCCGCACCGAGAAGTACAACGAGCGCACGACCGATGCCGACTTCGCTGGCACCGCCTACCTGCTCAACGGCAAGCGCCATGCCTCCGGCGTGGAGCTGGACGTGGTCGGCCGCATCAGCCCCAAGTGGGACATCTATGCGTCCTACACCTGGATTCCCGTTGCCACCATCGACAAGACCGGCAGCGCCGCCGCCAACACGGTGGGCATGCGCGTGGGCCTCACACCCAAGCACAGCGGCAGCGTCTGGCTGGGCTACCAGGCCACCGACAAGTTCCGCGTGGCCGGTGGCATCCGTGGCGTGAGCGAGAACCGCCCGGTCTCCGGCTCCACCGGTGCAGCGTCGGCGACGGCACGCTCGCAAGGCTATGTGGCCGCCGACCTGATGTTCCAGTACAACTTCTCCGAAAGCCTGTACGCCAAGCTGAACATCAACAACGTGGCCAACCGCAGCTACGGCGATCAGCTGTATCCTGGCTTCGTAACGCTGGGCGAGCCGCGCAACATCCGCCTGACGGTGGGCACGCGCTTCTAAGCCAGCACGGCAAGCCACCAACTCCGACCGACACGCGCCCGACACCACCATGCTGCTGCACATCCACCAACTCCTGAACGCCGCTGAGCTGAGCGCCGCGCAAGAGCTGTTGCAAGATGCGCCGTGGCATGACGGGCGCACGTCGGCGGGACCCCAGGCCGCCCAGGCCAAGAACAACGAGCAATTGCCCGAACAGTGCGAGCAGGCGCAGGCGCTGCGGCAGATCCTGCTGCGCGGGCTGGAGCGCAGCCCGTTGTTCTTTTCTGCGGCGCTGCCCAAAACCATCTCCCCCCCCATGTTCAACCGCTATGGGGGCGCTGCCAACGCCTTTGGCAACCACGTAGACAGCGCCGTGCGCTTTCTGCCTGACGGCAAGGGCCGCGTGCGCACCGACGTCTCCTGCACCGTGTTCCTGAGCAGCCCCGGCGACTACGATGGCGGTGAACTCGTGGTGGAAGACACCTTCGGCCCCCAGCGCGTCAAGCTGGCCGCAGGCGACATGGTGCTCTACCCCGGCACCAGCGTGCACCGGGTGGAGCCCGTGACACGTGGCCATCGGCTGGCCAGCTTTTTCTGGATCCAGAGCATGGTGCGCAGCGACGAGCAGCGACGGCTGCTGTTCGACATGGACCAGCATCTGATCCATTTGCGCAGCACCGTCGGTGAGACAGCGCCCGCCGTGATCGGGCTGACCGGCACCTACCACAACCTGCTGCGCATGTGGGCGGATGTCTGACCAGGCGCCCTTCGGGGTGCACCTATTTTTCTTCTCATCTTTCGATAGCATCCAGCGCTTGATCCATCAACGCTGGATGCTTTTTTCATGGGTATGACCACAATTCCCGCACTGCAGCAGATCCCTCCCGAGGTCGTCACCCTCGCAGACCACGAGGCATTGGCGCGCCAGCACCTGGACGACAACGCATGGGCCTACTTCAGTGGCGGCGCTGCCGACGAGATCACGCTGCGCGCCAACCGCAGCGCCTGGGACGAATTGCCTCTACACCCCCGTGTGCTGCGCTCCCTGGCGGGCGGCCACACCCGCACACCGCTGCTGGGCCGCACGCTTGCCCACCCCATCCTGCTGGCGCCCGTGGCGTTTCAGCGCATGGCCCATCCCGACGGAGAACTGGCCACCGCCTATGCAGCCGCCGCCCTGGGCGCGGGCCTGGTGCTCAGCACCCAGGCCAGCACACCGCTGGAAGCCGTGGCCCAGGCCATCCGCAACGATCCGGGGCGCGGCCCCCTGTGGTTCCAGCTCTACCTGCAACACGACCGCGGCTTTACCCGTGAACTGGTGCAACGCGCCGAAGCGGCCGGGTATGAGGCGCTGGTGCTCACGGTGGACGCGCCCAGCAGCGGCGCACGCGACCGCGAACGCCGTGCGGGGTTTCGCCTGCCTGCGGGCATCTCTGCCGTCAACCTGGCGAACCTGCCGCCACCTCCACCGGTGTATCTGTCTCCCGGCCAGAGCGCTTTGTTCGATGGCCTGCTCCACCACGCACCCACCTGGGACGACGTGCAGTGGCTGCAAGGCATCACCCGCTTGCCGGTGCTGCTCAAAGGCGTGCTCCACCCCGGCGACGCGCGCCAGGCGGCTGCGCTGGGTGTGGCGGGCCTCATCGTTTCCAACCATGGTGGACGCACCCTGGACACCAGCCCCAGCACCGCCAGCGTCCTGCCCAGGGTGGCCGATGCCGTGGCGGGCGCCCTGCCCGTGCTGGTAGACGGCGGCATCCGGCGCGGCACCGACGTGCTCAAGGCCATGGCACTGGGCGCATCGGCCGTGCTGGTGGGGCGCCCCGCCGTATGGGGCCTGGCCAACGCAGGCGCCGCCGGGGTGGCCCACGTGCTGCGCCTGCTGCGCGACGAGTTGGAGATCGCCATGGCGCTCACCGGCTGCGCCACGCTGGCCGATGCACCGCCTGCGCTGTTCCTGGGCGAAGACAACACCCCGGGCCCGTGACGGGTCTTGGCAGCCTTCCCCCTGTTGGCAGAATTGATTTATTGCAAATGCGAGAGATTCGTATTTATAATGCAATCATTCCTTCAACAGCCAGCCACACTGCCTGCCGCCATGATCGTCTGTGTATGCCGCCGGATTTCTGACCGTGAGATTGCTCGCCACGCACGTGCGGGCATGAGCTTCGACGAGATCCAGTTTGAGCTGGGCGTGGCCACCCAATGCGGAAGCTGCGAAAGCTGCGCCCGTGATGTGGTGGCGCAATGCTGTGCCTCGAATCCGGTGGCAGCATTGCACAATGACGCGGCGCCGCAGACCATCCAGCTTGCCAGCTCCATTTTGGAAAGCAAGTCATGGAACTCCTCTCAACACTCGCTGGCAGCCTGATCCTCGTCGCAGGCTCGGCCTGGTGGATCTTTCGCAAATAAATAACAAGTCTTTTATGGCTCTAGCGCTTGATTGACAAGCGCTAGCTGCTATCATTTTTATGTCTCACCCTGATCGTTTCTCCACTCCTGGGGGTGTTAGCCGCAACACCGTGATCGTGGGTTCCGTCCTTGCACTGCACGTTGCAGGCATCTGGGCCCTGCAAACGGGCCTGCTGCACCGCGCCGCGGAAATCATCGTCCCGGCCGAACTGCTGAGCGAGTTCATCGCGCCGCCCGCACCGCCCAAGGTCACGCCGCCACCGCCCGCACCTCCACCACCGCCGCGCCCGGCGCCCAAGGTGGCCCCGCGCCCAGCCCCCATGCCCGTAGCTATCGCGGACCCAACACCCGCGCCCAATGCGCCCACCGGCATCACCACGCCGCAGCCACCGGCCCCGCCCATCGAGGCTCCGATGGCGCCCCCGGCCCCACCCACGCCCCCGGCACCACCCGCGCCTCCAGCGCCGCCAAAAATCGAGCTGCCATCCAGCGACGCGGCTTACCTGAACAACCCCAAGCCCAGCTACCCCGCCATCAGCAAGCGCATGGGCGAGCAAGGCAAGGTGGTGCTGCGCGTGCTCATCGGCACCGACGGCCTGCCGCAGAAAGTGGAAATCAACAAGTCCAGCGGTTTCGACCGGCTGGACCGCCAGGCGCAGGAAGCCGTCATGCGCTGGCGCTTCGTGCCGGGCAAGCGCAACGGCGTGGCCGAGACCATGTGGAACCTGGTCCCTGTCAACTTCGTTCTCGAATAGTCAAGTCATCAGTCAATCAACGCTTTAGATCATCGCTTCAGGGAGTTTTTTTCATGGAATCGCAATTCGGCATCGCCAACGTATGGATTCAGGGCGACTTTGTCACCCGCGCCGTCGCCATCCTGCTGCTGGCCATGTCGCTGGCCTCGTGGATCGTCATCCTCATCAAGGCCCTGGACATCATCAAGTTCAAGAAACACGCCCGCGCCGCACAAGACTTCTGGCACAGCGAGGACTTTGCCGCAGGTCTGACCAAGCTGGGCGCCGACCCGGCCAACCCCTTCCGCCACCTGGCCCTGGAAGGCCGCGAAGCCACCGCCCACCACCGCAACACCAAGGCCCACCTGCATGACAGCCTGGACGTGAGCGACTGGGTCACGCGCTGCCTGCGCAACTGCATCGACGAGTTCACCTCGCGCCTGCAGTCGGGCCTGGCCATCCTGGCATCGGTCGGTTCCACCGCCCCCTTTATCGGCCTGTTCGGCACCGTCTGGGGCATCTACCATGCGCTGCTGGCCATCGGCACCTCGGGCCAATCCACCATCGACAAGGTGGCCGGCCCCATTGGCGAGGCGCTGATCATGACGGCCCTGGGCCTGGCCGTGGCCATCCCCGCCGTGCTGGGCTACAACGCCCTGGTGCGCGGCAACAAGTCCATCCTGGGTGGCCTCAACAGCTTTGCCCACGACCTGCACGCCTACTTCGTCACCGGCGCCCGCGTGAACGCCGGTGAGCCTGGCAAGGTGCTGCCCATGAAGAAGGGCGGCTAAGCCATGGCCTTCGGAACCCAAGACGATGCCGATGACGTGATGAACGAAATCAACATGACGCCCCTGGTGGACGTCATGCTGGTGTTGCTCATCATCTTCATCATCACCGTGCCGGTGATGAAGCACTCGGTGAACGTGGACCTGCCCCGCGCCACCAACCAGCCCGAAACCATCAAGCCCGAAACCGTGCGCCTGTCGGTGTCGGCCGATGGCAAGTACTACTGGAACGAGTCGCAGGTAACCGAGGAAGAACTCTTCCCCCGCCTGCAGGCCGAGGCCGCCAAGGAGCCCCAACCCGACCTGCACATCCGCGGCGACAAGGAAGTGCGCTACGAGCGCGTGGCCCAGGCCATGGCCGCCGCCCAGCGCGCCGGGGTGCGCAAGATCGGTTTTGTGACCGACCCGCAGCAGTAGCAGTCGCCTGATAGAGCACCAATACTCTTCGCCCCCCACTTGCCCGGCAAGCCTTGCATGCCGGGCATTCTTTTTTTTGTAGCGCCCCTGCAGACCAACCCATGGCCACTCACGAAATGGCCGTACAAAAAGAAACACGTAATTCGCTTGACTTGTAATTGCGAATCGTTATCATTAGCAAAACGCACTGCAATGACACAGGAAAACTCCATGCAAGCCACCCTGACCGCCGCCTCGCTCTTGCGCTCCGCCACCGCTGACAATGTGGTTTCGTTCTCCTCCAGCGAGGGCGCTACCTGCGCTGAGGCCGTGACCGCCGCTGTGGACAGCCGCTCCCTGCTGCAGGGCCAAAAGACCGTGGCCATCAGCCACAACGGCTCGGTGTACCGCCTTCAGGCCACCAAGCTGGGCAAGCTCATCCTGACCAAATAAGACGACGCCACACCACCTGGCCATCCATCATCAGTTTCATCGTGGGGCGACTCCCGGACTTGCAATAAGTCCGCAAGGGTCGTTTTTGCCAGCCAACGGGTTCGCCCGCGTAGCCAGGCTTTTTTTCTCACACCGCCTTCTCTCCTCCGCTGCCACTGTCAGCGCTTCCATAAAAAAACCGGCTCAAAGGCCGGTTTTTTTATGGGCGCCAATGTTTCAACGTCTTTTAGGCCTCTAGCGCAAGAGGATCAAGCGCTAGCAGCTATGAAAACAATAGCGCCATCGAATCTGCGCTCACAGGCCCAGCGCGGCGATCCCTGCGCGGGCGATCTGAGCGTCCTCGGTCGACTTCACGCCGCTCACGCCCACGGCGCCGATGCACTGGCCGTCTTTCAGGATCGGCACGCCGCCTTCGAGCAGGCCGTCGATGGTGGGAGCGCTCAGAAAGGCCACGCGGCCGCCATTGACGATGTCCTCATAGACCTTGCTCTCGCGGCGGCCCAAAGCGGCCGTGCGGGCCTTGGAAGGGGCAATGTGGGACGACACCGCCGCCGCGCCGTCCAGGCGCTGCAGCCACAGCAGGTGGCCGCCGTCATCAACGATGGCAATGGTCACGGCCCAATGGTTCTTTTGGGCTTCGGCTTCGGCGGCAGCGGCGATGGCCTTGACGTCGGCCAGTTCGAGTTCGTGTTTGGTCTTCATAACGGTGTCCGGAAAAAAAGGGAACAAGAGGGGTGCGCACAGGGTCCAATAAAAAGGCCCAGGCACAAGAGCCATTGAGCATAGCGCCCTGGCTCTTGCCGTTGCCCCCAGCCAGGGTGAAAGTACCCTTACCAAAAGTAGGTGACCGGACGCGGTTATTGCAGGCCGCAAAACCGCCACCATCTAAAATTTGCAGGTCTGCGCTGTGCAGGCCAACAAGGAGAGACACAAGATGAATGACCAAGTCACCACCCTGGGCCACTCTGCGGGCTATGGCATCTCGCAGGAAGAGCGCCACAAGGTGCTTCGCAATACGTACTGGCTGCTGGCCCTGAGCATGATCCCCACGGTGCTGGGCGCCTGGATCGGCGTGTCCACCGGCATCACCCGTTCGCTCAACGGCGGCCTGGGGCTGATCGTTTTCCTGGGCGGCGCGTTCGGGTTCATGTTCGCCATCGAAAAGACCAAGCGTTCTGCCGCCGGTGTGCCCGTGCTGCTGGCGTTCACGTTCTTCATGGGCCTGATGCTCTCGCGCATGATCGGCATGGTGCTGGGCTTCAAGAACGGCTCCGAGCTCATCATGACAGCGTTTGCCGGCACGGCGGGCGTGTTCTTCGTGATGGCCAGCCTGGCCAGCGTGATCAAGCGCGACCTGTCGGGCATGGGCAAATGGCTGATGGTGGGCGCGCTGGTGCTCATGGTTGGCGCTGTCATCAACGTGTTCGTGGGCTCGTCCGCGGGCATGATGGCCATCTCGGTGGCTGCCATCGGCATCTTCAGCGCCTACATGCTGTATGACCTGAAGCAGATTCTGGACGGCGGCGAAACCAACTACATCAGCGCCACGCTGGCCCTGTACCTGGACATCTTCAACGTGTTCCAGAGCCTGCTGGCCCTGCTGGGCATCATGGGTGGCGAGCGCGACTGATCTGCGCACCGCTTCTTCCTTGTTCCCATCAAAAAGGCTCCTTCGGGAGCCTTTTTTGCGGGCGGCGCCAGATCAGGCCTCAATAGCGCGGCGCGTGTGCCGATAATGCAAGTACATGTTTCCCCAAAGCCCATCCACCCCGCTTCGCCTGACGGTTGCTTTTGTCGGCCTGCTGCTGCTTGCGGGCTGCGACAAGATCCCCGGCCTGGGCCCTGATCCGCGCATCGCCCAGCGGGACGCGGAGGCCAAGGCCATTGGCGGCGCCTGCCGCCATGCGCTGCGGGGGCTGGAGGATTGCTACACGCTCAACCCCAAGGCCGCCAAGGCCTCGGTGTTTGCAGGCTGGAAGGACATGGACGCCTATATGCGCGAGAACAAGATCGAGGGCGCACCCTCGGTGTTGGGCAAGGCTGAAAAGCCCGAGCGCAAGGGCAGCAGCGCCGACATCGAAACCGAACCGCGCGACGCAGCCACCGGCCGCAACCGCAGCTGACACAAGTCGCGCAGGCCTGCGGCGCCGTGGGGCGGCGGCATGGGCCGCCGCAGCGCTCCCCTTACGCCCGTTCAAACACCGCCATGCTCTCCACATGCGCCGTGTGCGGGAACATGTTGACCATGCCCGCCGCCGTGCACCGGTAGCCCGCCAGGTGCACCAGCAGCCCGGCATCGCGCGCCAGGGTGGCGGGGTTGCAGCTCACGTACACGATGCGCTTCGGGGGCGTCCAGCCCTCGGCCCCTGCGGGCAGTGGGTCAGCGCCCTCGGCACCGATGCGCGATTGCTCAATGTCCGCCAACGCCTTGGCCAGCGCGAAGGCGCCTTCGCGGGGCGGGTCCACCAGCCATTTGTCGGCGGCGCCATCGGCCACCAGCATCGCGGGGGTCATCTCGAAAAGGTTGCGCGCTACAAAATCAGTAGCTGCTAGCGCTTTATGGTTGTGCGCTACGGCCTGATTCAATGCATAGTTTTCGCGCGAACGGGCCACCAGGGCCTCGCTGCCCTCGATGCCCAGTACCTCGCGCGCCTGGGTGGCCAGCGGCAGCGTGAAGTTGCCCAGGCCGCAGAACCAGTCGATCACGCGCTCATGCGGCTGCACATCCAAAAGGCGCAGCGCGCGGCTGACCAGCACACGGTTGATATGCGGGTTCACCTGGGTGAAGTCGGTGGGCTTGAAGGGCATGGTGATGCCGAAGTCCGGCAGCGCATACGAAAGCTCCTCGCCGCCTTCGTCCAGCAATTTCACGGTATCGGGGCCCTTGGGCTGAAGCCACCACTGCACGCCATGTTCGCTGGCAAAGGCGCGCAGCCGGGCCAGGTCGTCTGCCGACAGCGGCTCCAGGTGGCGCAGCACCATGGCCGTCACGCTGTCGCCGCAGGCCAGCTCGATCTGCGGGCAGGTATCGCGCGCGTCCATGCCGGCGATCAGGGCGCGCAGCGGCATCAGCATCGCGTCCACATGCGGGGGCAAAATTTTGCAGGTCTGCATGTCGGCGATGTAGCGGCTTTTGCGCTCATGAAAGCCCACCAGCACCTGGCCTTTCTTGATCACGTGGCGCACGGCCAAGCGGGCCCGGTAGCGGTAACCCCAGGCGGGCCCTTCGATGGGCCGCATCACGGTTTCGGCCTTGACCTTGCCCAGGTGCCAGAGGTTGTCCTCCAGCACACGCTGCTTGACGGCCACCTGGGCGCCCACGTGCAAATGCTGCATCTTGCAGCCGCCGCAGGCACCGCCGTGCAAGCCAAAGTGCTGGCAGCCGGGGCGCACGCGCTGGGACGACTCGCGGTGGATCGCCACCAGGCTGGCCTGCTCCCAGTTGTTCTTTTTGCGGTGGGTGTTGGCGGTGACCAGCTCGGACGGCAGCGCGCCGTCGATGAAGATGACCTTGCCATCGGGCTTGCGGGCCACGCCCTGGGCATCGAGGTCCATGGACTGCACCTGCAGCCAGCCTTCGGGCAGATCGGCTGCGTCTTGCGCCGCGGGTTCAAACGAGGGGGATAGTTCTTTCGGTTCGCTCATCCCCCGATTGTCTCAG
>NZ_JAPUDY010000100.1 GCF_027492855.1 Acidovorax sp. | reverse complement strand
ACCACCAGCAGCGCCAGGATCAGCACGTAGGTGAATAGAAATGGGTTCACGCCCTTGATGACGCTGTGCATCGAGATGCGCCCCACCCCGGCCACCACGTTGAGCACCGTGCCCACGGGCGGGGTGATGAGACCGATGGCGCCGTTGAGCACGAACATCAGGCCGAAATACACAGGGTCGATGCCCGCCTTGACGGCGATGGGCAGCATCACCGGCGCGAAGATCAGGATGGTGGGTGTGAGGTCGAGCGCGGTGCCAATCAGCACCAGCACGATCATCATCACGGCCATCAACAGGCGCGGGTTCTCCACCAGCGGGCCGAGCCAGCTGGTCAGCACGTTGGGCAGGTCGGCCAGCGTGATCATGTAGCTGGCCACCTGGGCGCCCGCGCACAAAAACATCACGATGGAGGTTGTTTTGGCCGCGCGCACCAGCACGCCGTAGATGTCGGACACCTTCATCTCGCGGTGCACGAACAGCGCCACCACCAGCGCATAGAACGCAGCCACCACGGCGGCCTCGGTGGGGGTGAACACGCCGGTCTTCATGCCGCCGATGATGATGATCGGCATCAGCATGGCCCAGAAGGCGCGGGCCGTGGCGTGCAGGCGGTCCTTGGCGGGCAGGGGCTCGCCCTGCGGCAGGTCCAGGCCGCGCAGCACCCAGCGCCAGGCAAAGATCAGGCCCGCGCCCATCATCAGCCCCGGCACCACGCCCGAGATGAACAGCGCCGAGATCGAGGTGTTGGTTGTCACCCCATAAATAATGAAAGGCATCGACGGCGGGATGATGGGCGCGATGATGCCGCCCGAGGCGATCAGCCCCGCCGAGGTGTTCATGGGGTAGCCCTGCTGGCGCATCATGGGCAAGAGGATGGTGGCCAGCGCCGCCGTGTCGGCCAGGGCCGAGCCGCTCATGCTGGCCATGAGCACCGCCGCGCCGATGGCCACATAACCCAGCCCGCCCCGGATATGCCCCACCCAGGCCTGCGCCATGTCGATGATGCGGCGGCTGATGCCGCCCGAGTTCATCAGCTCACCGGCCAGGATGAAGAACGGCACGGCCAGGAGCGGAAAGCTATCCACCCCCGCCACCAGGTTCTGGGCCAGCAACTGGGTGTCCCAAAAATCCAGCACCCAGGCCATGCCCGCGCCCGTGAGCACCAGGGCCAGGCCCATGTTCATGCCCGTGCCCATGAGCACCAGCATGCCCAGCGAAAAAACAAGAAAAGCCTGTGCTTCGGGTCCCATGATCACTCCACCTCCGCGCCGTGACCCAGGTCGAGCGGCTTGCGTTGAATCAACTCGATGGTCGCCATCACACCAATGGCCACCGCGCACAAAAAGGCCGGCAGCGGCAACAGCGCCACCGGGTAGGCCATCACCACCGAGCGGCTGCCCATGCCCACCACCACCTGCTGCCATGCGCCCCAGGCCAACATGGCGCTGGCGGCGATCACCAGCAGCCGGATCACGGCGGTGAGCACACCAAACGCCACCGGGCGCTTGGCCAACAGGCCCGCCAGGCTGGTAAAGGCCATGTGCTCGCCCGCCGGGTAGGCCGCCGCAGCGCCAATAAACACCATCCAGACGAACAGCAGGCGCGAGAGCTCCTCGCTCGCCGCCACGCCGCTGCCAAAGCCGTAGCGCAGCACCACGTTGATGAACACGGCCACGGCCATCACGCCCAGGCAGCCCGCCATCAGCGCCTGGGACACCCTGGCGAAGCGGCCCAGCGGCGCGGTGTTGTTGTGTGCGGGGGATGTCATGCGGTCTCCTTCGTGGCGATCCAGGCCGATGCCTGTTGCTGCAAGCTGTGCAGGTCCAGCAGCGCATCCAGCCGCAACACGCCCGCCTCACCCACGGGGGATTCGAGCGTTGCAAACTGGCTGTCTACCAGCGCGCTGGAGAAAAAATGCGTGCCCGCACGGGCCGACACGCGCTGGCCTGCGTTGGCGCGGTCGATCTCCAGAAAAATGAAGCGCAGCCCTGGGCAGGCGCTGCGCAAACGGTCGCGGTATGCCCTCTTGAGCGCCGAACAGGTCAGCACCGCGCCCTGCGGCTGCGCCTGCAGCAACTGCCCCAGCGTGGCCAGCCAACCCTCGCGGTCCGCGTCGGTCAACGCAATGCCCTGGCGCATTTTTTCGCGGCTGGCGGGACTGTGGTGGTCGTCCCCTTCGATCAGCGGTAGCCCCTCGGCCCGGGCCAGCGCGGCGCCCAGGCTGGACTTGCCGCAGCCCGCCACGCCCATGACGACCACATACAACGACGACGGGGGAAAATTCATATTGGTAGCGCTATCCAACGATGTCAAAAAAATGCATCCCTGCAGATGCCTCCAAAATCTAGCGGCAAGCGATACAAACACGCCAAAAGCACGCTTGCAATCTTGCCCAATCTTCTGGACAGCGCTATCCTAACCAAATCAACCGTCGATCAAATACGGGTTAACCCTTGAAAAAAAACGAGACAAAGCGCCGCTCCAGTGGGCGCACCACGCTGAGCGACGTCGCCAAGGCAGCGGGCGTCAGCCCCATCACCGCATCCCGCGCTCTGCGTGGAGAGCGTGGCGTGGCGCAAGACCTGGTGCAGCGGGTGAAGGACGCGGCCCAGCAACTGGGCTATGTGCCCGACCCCGCCGCGCGCGCCCTGGCATCGCAGCGCAGCGTGCAGGTGCCCGTGCTGGTGCCGCTGCTGTCCAACGCACTGTTTGTGGATGTGCTCGAATCCGTGCACCGCACCCTGCTCCCCGAGGGCTACCAGGCCCTGATCGGCGTGACCCACTACGACCCGCAGGAAGAAGAGCAACTGCTGCGCACCTACCTCGCCCATCGCCCGGCGGGCCTGCTCGTCACCGGCTTTGATCGCACCGAGGCCGCACGCCAGCTGATTGCCGCCAGCGGCGTGCCCTGCGTGCATCTGATGGAGATGACCCCCGCCCCCGGCGTGTTTTGCGTGGGCTTTTCGCAGCAGGACGCGGGCCACGCCATGACGGCCCACCTGCTGGCACGCGGCTACCAGAACATCGCCTTCGTGGCCGCCCAGCTCGACCCGCGCACCATGCAGCGCGCCGAAGGCTACCGCCGCTGCCTGCGCGAAGCGGGCCACTACGCCCCCCGGCTGGAGCTGCTGAGCCCGCAGCCATCCTCCATGCGCCTGGGCGGCGAATTACTGGAAGAGCTGCTGCGCACCCGCCCCGGCGTGGACGCCGTGTTCTTCTGCAACGACGACCTGGCCCAAGGCGGCCTGCTGGCTGCACAGCGCCTGGGCATTTCCGTGCCCGGCCAGATAGCGATTGCAGGCTTCAACGACCTGGCAGGCAGCGACCAGATGCTGCCCCCCCTGACCACCGTGCGCACCCCCCGCTCAGCCGTGGGCGAGGCCAGCGCCCGCATGCTGCTGGCGTTGATGCGGGGCGAAGCGCTGGAGCGGAATTCGGTGGATTTGGGGTTTGAGTTGACGGTGCGAGAGAGTACGTAGTTCTCGGCGATGGGCCGCCCCGGCGCACTGAGTCAGCAGCCTTCGCGCTCCAAAGGCAGCACAGATTTCGACGCGTCAGGCGGCAGCTTGTCCGCCCCCATGGCCCGATAACGCAGCTCAGCCTCTTCGATCTGTTCACGCGAGGCTTCGGTCTGCATCCACATGCAGCCGGTGGGCCGGTTGCATTGCATGAGCGGTTTGACGTTGGCGATCACCCAGTAGTAGCTGCCGTCCTTGCGCCGGTTCTTGAGTGGTGCCGACCAGGGGGCGCCTCGGGCAATGGCCTCCCACAGGCCCCGGAACGCCTCTTCGGGCAGGTCGGGATGGCAGACCGTGGCGTGGGGCTGGCCCAGGACTTCTTCTTTTTCGTGCCCGCTGACGGCGATGAACGTCAGATTGCAATACAGGATGCGGCCCGCAAGGTCGGTGGCGGACACCAGGGTCTGGCCCTTGGGAAACGCAAACTCTTGTGAGCTGTCCGGTGGATTGGCGCGCATGAAACCCCCTCTTTTTTTGATCACCTCGCCCCTTGTGGCAACCACAGGGAAAAGGGTTTTCTGAAAACTGGGGGCATCCTATTTGGAAACATTTTTTTGACAAACAATCCGATTGCCATCGTGCTGACTTGCATCAGGCTGCGTTGAGGTTGGGCGCGTTATGCCGATGTCAGCGCGCCCCTGCGACACCGCCCCATCGGAAAACCAGTGAGAAAAAACGGCTGGAAGATCCGAGAACATCCTATTGAGAAACATTTCGCTGACAAACAAATGAATTGCCAACGCGACGCGATTCACCAAATGGGGGCGTGACTCATACCGGGAGATGCTACGCAGCCATGCACTGGAAATCTGAAAATGCTATTGTTTTTATAGCTCGTAGCGATTGATTAACAAGCGCTAGAGGCCAATTCAACATAAAGATGTTTTTCTAAAGCAATTGGCACCGGAATTGCTTGCAACGACTGCAACGGCCCCACGTGGGCCGCGTGTCAGCCCGGTGCAACGGTGGACCGGGCGAACAGGACGAAGGCGTCTTCATGGAGTGCGCACAGGCCGCAAGGTCTGCGTGCTCCGTGCAGGCGCTTTTTTGTTTTTTGCCCCGGCCGAAGGTGCGCCTTCAGCCTTCCCCTTGCGCAGATTGCCATGCATTCATTTCGAGCGTTCCTCCAATCCGGCCACGCACCCACGCTGTGGTCGTCCTTTCTGTACTTTGGCTTTTCGTGCGCTGTCTGGGTCATCAATGGTGCGATGGCGCCGTTCATTCGCGACAGCTTTGCGCTCACGCCCACACAGATGGGGATGATGTTGTCCATCCCCATCTTTGCGGGCGCGCTGATGCGGTTTCCGCTGGGCATCCTGGCGCAGTACATCGGGCGCAAGCGCGCCACGCTGGTCGAGATGGCGGGCATTTTTGTGGCCATGGCCTACGGCTACCTGTTCGTGCACACCTACAACGACCTGCTGGCCATGGGCATCTTGCTGGGGGTGGCGGGGGCCAGCTTTGGCGTGGCGCTGTCGCTGGGCTCGGGCTCGTTCCCGCCGCGCTACAAGGGCCTGGCCATGGGCATCGTGGGCGCGGGCAATGTGGGCACGGCCGTGGCGGCGCTGCTGGCCCCGGCGCTGGCCCAGAAGTTCGGCTGGCAGGCCGTGTATGGTTTTGCCGCCGTGAGCGTGGCCGTGCCTGCCATCGTGATGGCGGTGTATGCCAAGGAGCCGCCCGACCTGGCGCCCCATGCGAGCTTTCGCGAGCACATCGCCTGCCTGTTTGAAAAAGACGGCTGGGCGTTCAGCCTGATCTACGCCGTGACTTTTGGCGGTTTTATCGGCCTCACCACTTTTCTGCCCAGCTATTTTTATGACCAGTTTCACGTGAGCAAAGTGCAGGCGGGCCAGCTCACGATGCTGGCGGCCTTTTTGGGTGCGGCGCTGCGCGTGTTTGGCGGCTGGCTGTCGGACCACTGGGGCGGCGTGAACACGCTGACCGGCGTGCTGGCCATCACCGCCGTGAGCATGGTGCTGTGTGGCCTGGCCGAGAACTCGCTGCCCATCACGGTGCTGCTGTTCCTGGTGTGTTTTGCGGCGCTGGGCGCGGGCAACGGCGCGCTGTTTCAGTTGGTGCCGCTGCGCTGGCCGCTGAGCACGGCGGTGGCGGGCTCGATGATCGGCGAGATCGGCGCGCTGGGCGGCGGCCTGATCCCCAGCGGCATGGGCATCTCGCGCCAGTACACCGGCACCTACCTGTGGGGCTTTGTGGGCATTGCGCTGTGCGCGGCCGCGATGCTGGTGCTGCTGCGGGTGATGCAGATCCGCTGGACACGGACTTGGGCGGAGCGTGGTGGGAGGGCGCGCAGTGTGTGAACGGCGCAGTCGTCAAGGCTAGCGGCGCTTTGAGAGGGTTCGCGTTCCATCCCCCCACCCGTTCGGGCTGAGCCTGTCGAAGCCTGGCACCCGGCTTCGACAGGCTCAGCCCGAACGTTATTGATAAAAACGGGGATTGCTCCACAGGTATTGATATCTGAGGCCATCGATAGCACAATGACGCAT
>NZ_JAPUDY010000099.1 GCF_027492855.1 Acidovorax sp. | reverse complement strand
GACTTGGCCTCGCCGCCCGAAGTCCAGTAATGCAGGACCTCGACCTCCCCCGCGCTGGCGGACATCGCAGCCGCCAGGCCCACCGCCAGCGCGGCGGTCTTTGTCATCTTCCACATACCCTTGTCTCCTCGACGTTGTTTTGAATCCGTTGCTGCGCCGCGAACCCCGTGGCATCCAGCGCAGTCGGTACTTTAATTACAATAATTAATTTAATTCTCAGGACTTTCCCTGAGAGTCGCAGAAGGCCCACACAGGAGCCCCGCAGCTAGGGGCTTTGATATGCTCAATCCATGGCCACGCTACTTATTGTCGAAGACGACGCCCTCTTGCTCGACGCGCTCACCGGCCAGCTCCAGCAACTCGATTACAGCGTGTGCACGGCCAGCAGCGTGCCGCAGGCCATGGCCCTTTTACAGGCCCAGGCGGTGGACGGCATCATCCTGGACCTGGGGCTGCCCGGCGCCGATGGCATGGAGCTGCTCACCTGGGCACGCACGCACATTGCGGGCCTGCCCGTGCTGATCCTGACGGCCCGCGACGGCGTGGAAGACCGCGTGCTCGGGCTCAATGCCGGGGCCGACGACTACCTCACCAAACCCTTCAACATGCAAGAGCTGCAGGCCCGCCTGCAGGCCATGCTGCGCCGCGCCCGGCAGCCCGCCTTCACGCAGGCCAGCAGCGCAGCGGGCGGCGTCAGCACCACCATCGGCCCGTTGGTGCTGGACCACGCCAGCCATGCGGCGGCGCTCAATGGCGACCTGCTCGACCTCACGCAGCGCGAGTGGGAGCTGCTGGAGCTGCTGGTGCACCGCAGCGGCGAAGTGGTCACGCGCGACGATGTGCTCGCCGCCTGGCGCGCCAGCCCACCCGAGCCTGGGCAGACGGCGGCGCCGCTCAACTCCAACGCGCTGGAGGTGTATGTGCACCGGCTGCGCAAGAAGCTCGACCAGTCCAGCCTGGCCATCCGCAACATCCGGGGCCTGGGCTACATGCTGGAGAAGCCGTGATGCGAAAAAGCCCCCCTCTGACGCGCTTTGCGCTGGGCGGCTGACATGCGCCAGGTCCCCGGCGTTTCCCTACAGCGCAAGCTGCTGCTGTGGCTGCTGCTGCCGCAACTGGTGCTGTGGCTGTCGGGCGGTTTTCTGGCCTGGCGCATTGCACTGCAGAACGGCGAAAAAGGCATCGACCAGACGCTGACCCAGTCGGTGCGCGCGCTGGCCCGGCAGATCAAACCGATTGGCGACGGACTGCTGGTGGACTTTCCGAAGGCCGCGCAGGACATCCTGGAACAGGACCCAGCCGACCGCATCACCTACATGGTGTCGTCGCCCCCTGGCCGCTTCCTGCTGGGCAACGCCCAACTGCCGCCTCCCCCACCAGTAGAAGTGGCTGTGGGCGAAGCGTTTTTGTACCACGCCCGGGTGGACGACAAACCCGTGCGCGTGGCCCTGCTGGACGTAGACTACGGCACGGCCCAGACGCGCCAGCGCCTGCGCGTGCAGGTGGCCCAAAGCCTCACGGTGCGCGAGCGCATTGCCCAGGAGCTGCTGGCGCGGATGCTGATCCCCATGGGCCTGATGGGGCTGGCGCTGAGCGCGCTGGTGTATGCGGGCGTGCTGCGCGGGCTTCAGCCCCTGAAGCGCCTGGAAGCGCAGATCGAGCAAGCCGGAGCCCGCCCCCACGACACCAGCAACCCACTGCCCCCGATCGAGCTGACCTCGGCCCCCCAGGAGGTGCATTCGCTGGCCAGCACCATCAACCGCCTGCTCGACGCGGTGGACCGGGGCCAGCAGAAAGAAAAGCGTTTTCTGAACGACGCCGCGCACCAGCTGCGCACGCCGCTGGCGGGGCTGATTGGCCAGACCGAGCTGGCCCTGCACGAAAGCCACGAACCCGCCGTGCAGGAACGCTTGCACAAGGTGCTGTCGGCCGCGCAGCGCAGTGCCCACCTGGTGCACCAGCTGCTGCAGCTGGCGCGCTCCGAGTCCACGGTGGACCTGCAGACCATTGACCTGGCCGCCCTGGCCCGCGAGGTGGCCCGCGAATGGGCCGCCCGTGCCCTGGCGCAGGGCATGGACCTGGGTTACGAAGGCGACGAACAGCTCACCGTGCAAGGTCAGCCCCTGCTGCTGCGCGAGGCACTCAACAATCTCATCGACAACGCACTGCACTACGCGGGCGAGGGCGCTACCATCACCGTGCGAGTAACCTCCGCGCCAGACCACAAAGCCATGCTGGTGGTGGAAGATGACGGCCCCGGTGTGCCCCCCGAACACCTCTCCGACATGTTTGCACGCTTTTGGCGCGGCTCGGCCAAAGCCGGGGGCTGCGGCCTGGGCCTGTCCATCGTCAAAGGCATTGCACAGCGGCACGGCGGTGACGCCCTTGCCGAGCTCCTGGTGCCGCACGGCCTGCGCGTGGGACTCAAGATCCCGCTGCAGTAAAAAAGCGCCCCGAGAGGCGCTTCTTTGGCAGGTCTTCCCGGCCAAGACCCTGCGTAAGCGTTACGCCGCGAGGATCAGCTTTTCCAACTTCATCGCATCGGCGGCAAAGGCGCGGATGCCTTCGGCCAGCTTCTCCGTGGCCATGGCGTCCTCATTGAGCGCGTAGCGGAACCCGGCTTCGTCATAGTTGACGGCAGGCTGGTCCATTTGGCGCGCGGCATCGGCGTTGAGCGCGGGCTGCAGCGGCGCGTCGCTCGCGGCCAGTTGCGCCAGCAGGTCGGGGGCGATGGTCAGCAGGTCGCAGCCCGCCAGCGCGGTGATCTGGCCCACGTTGCGAAAGCTCGCTCCCATCACCTCGGTGGCAATGCCGAAGCGTTTGTAATGGTTGTAGATCTGCGTGACCGATTGCACGCCGGGGTCGTTGGCGCCCGCGCGAGCGGCTTCGTCCCAGGTGGCGCCTGCCTGCTTCTTGTACCAGTCGTAGATGCGGCCCACAAAGGGCGAGATCAGTTGCACCTTGGCCTGGCCGCAGGCCACGGCCTGCGCAAACGAGAACAGCAGCGTGAGGTTGGTGTGGATGCCCTTGCGCTCCAGTTGCTCAGCGGCCTGGATGCCCTCCCAGGTCGAGGCGATCTTGATGAGCACGCGGTCGATGTGGATGCCCTCGGCCTGGTACAGCTCGATGATGCGTTCGGCGCGGGTAACGGTGGCGCTGGTGTCAAAGCTCAGGCGGGCGTCCACTTCGGTGGAGACACGGCCCGGAATGGTGGCCAAAATCTCGCGGCCAAAGCGCACCAGCAGACGGTCGATGATCTCGTCCATCGGGCGGCCCTTGAACTGCGCCACGGTGTCTTGCAGCAGGGGCGCGTACTCGGGCTTTTGCACGGCCTTGAGGATCAGCGACGGGTTGGTGGTGGCATCCTGGGGCTGGAACTGCGCCAGTTGCTTGAAGTCGCCGGTGTCGGCAACCACGGTGGTGAACTGTTTGAGGGCGTCGAGTTGGTTCATGCCGCCATTATTCCGCATTGGCCGCAGAGCCCTCGCTACGGCCCACCACCGACACGCCATGCACACCCAGGCCGAGCAGCACTTCATCGCCTACGGCCAGCACGTCATCAAGGTCTGCAGACACCACAAAGATGCTGCCCAGTGCCGTCTCGAAGGTGTATTCATGCACCGCGCCCAGGTAGGCCGCCTTGGCCAGACGCGCGGGCAGCAAACCGTCACCATGGCGGTGAATTCGCCAGGCTTCAGGCCGCACCGCCACCTTCACCGGGCCGCTGCGCACCGCCGTGCGCGGGCGCAGAACCAGCGGCCCCAGGCGCACCGAGCCGTCGGCCTCCGAATCGGCCGGGAACAGCATGGCCTCGCCCATGAAGCCCGCCACGAACTCGCTGCGCGGTGTTTCATACAGATCGCGCGGCGAGCCTTTCTGTGCAATCAGGCCCTGGTTCATCACGATGATCTGGTCGCTCACGGCCATGGCTTCGGCCTGGTCGTGCGTGACATAGGCCACCGTGAGCGACAGGCGCTGCTGCAGCGCGCGGATCTCCTCGCGCATCTCGCGGCGCAGGCGCGCGTCGAGGTTGGACAGCGGCTCATCGAACAGCAGCACCTCGGGCTCCAGCACCAGCGCGCGCGCAAGGGCCACACGCTGCTGCTGGCCGCCCGACAGCTCGCTGGGCAGCCGGTCGTCAAACCCCACCAGGCCCACGCCGCGCAAGGCCTCCACCGCCTTGGCGCGCGCCGCGTCCTTGGCCTGGCCCGACATGCGCAGGCCGTACATCACGTTCTCCACCACGTTCATGTGCGGAAACAGCGCATAGCTCTGGAACATCATGCTCACGTTGCGCTGCGCGGGCCCGAGCGTGGTCACGTCCTTGCCGCCGATGAAGATCTCGCCCGCCGTGGGCGACTCCAGCCCCGCGATCATGCGCAGCGTGGTCGTCTTGCCGCAGCCCGAGGGGCCGAGAATGGTGGTGAGCGTGCCGCGTGGCACCTCAAAGCTGATGCCCTTGACGGCCAGCGCCGCGCTGTTGTCCGTGCCGTAGCGCTTGGTGATGTTGCGAAACACAATGCCCGCACCGTTGTTGTTCATGGCGTGTCTTCTTTTTCTGAAACGGGGTCAGTGCGCAGCGGGGGCAGCCCCGCGGCGACCGAGCTTGCGCTCGCCAACCAGCAATTGAATGAGGCCGATGGAAGCTGACATGAGAATGATGAGCACCGTGCAATACGCCAGCGCCACGCCATAGTCGCCATTGCCCACGCGGCCGATGATGTAGGTGGTGGCCAGCTCGTTCTCGGCCGTGACGAGGAAGATCACCGCGCTCACGGTGGTGATGGCGCGTACGAAGCTGTAGACCAGCGCTGCCACCAGCGCGGGCTTGAGCAGCGGCAGCACCACATGGCGCAGTGTCTGCACGCTGCCCGCGCGCAGCATGACGGACGCCTCGTCGAGCGAACGGTCGAGCTGCTTGAACGCCGCCGTGCCCGCCCGCACGCCCACCGGCAGGTTGCGGAACACAAAGCACAACACAATGATCAGCGCCGTTCCCGTCAACTCGAACGGCGGTACGTTGAAGGCCAGGATGTAGCTCACGCCCAGCACGGTGCCGGGGATGGCGAAGGCCAGCAGGGCCGCAAACTCAAACGCGCCCTGCCCCCGGAACTCGGTGCGCGCCAGCAGCCACGCAATGCCAATGCCCAGCGTCGCCGTGAGCGGCGCCGAGATGGCCGCGAGCTTGATGGTGGTGAAAAACGAGTTCCAGGCCGTGCCCGCCCACACCACACCAAACTGGCCCCATTCCACATTGAACGCGGTGCGAAAGTGCGCCAGCGTGATGGTGTAGTCGCGCCCCCAGGTCTGCACAAAGCCCCCTGCCAGCGCGAACAGGTAGACGATGAGCGTGAACGCCATCCAGGGCAGCGCCACCGAATGCACCACGCGGCGCACGCCTGCCGGCAGCGGCATCGCGATGCCCGCATCGCCCTTGCCCGACACGGTGGTGAAGTTCTGCCTGCCCAGCAGCCCCCGCTGGATGGCGAACACGGTGAGCGCAAAGAGTGTGAGGATCCAGGCCAGCGACGCGGCGCGGCCCTGGTCGTACTGCGCGCCCACGATGGCGAAGAAGATTTCGGTGGACAACACCGAGAACTGCCCGCCCACCACGATGGGGTTGCCGAAGTCGGCCATGCTTTCGATGAAACCCACCAGGAAGGCATTGGCCAAACCGGGCTTGAGCAGCGGCAAGGTCACCGTCATGAAGGTCTGGTGCGGGCTGGCACGCAGCGTCTGCGCGGCTTCTTCCAAGCTGGGCGCCACGCCCTGCACCACGCCGCGCATGATCATGAAGGCGATGGGCGTGAACGCAAAGGTCTGCGCCACCCACACACCCAGCCAGCCATAGAACCAGCGGGTGGGCGTGATGCCGAACGCGTATTCAAGAAACTGGTTGAACACGCCCGCGCGGCCAAACAGCAGAATAAGCCCCAGCCCCACCACAAACGGCGGCGTAATGATAGGCAGCAGCGCCACGATGTTGAGCGGCCGCGCGTAGCGGCGCGAGGCACGCTCGGCCATCAGCGCCATGAAGGTGCCCAAGAGCGTGGTGCTGGTGGCCGTCATCAGGCCCAGGAACAGCGTGTTCCACGCCACGCCGCAGCGCTGGCCGCCACCCAGGCACGCCAGGCTGAAGTTGCGCTCGTGTGCAATACGCTCCCACAGCGCGGCCAGCGAGAACGGGCCGTCTTCCAAAAAGAACGCCGCCGATAGCGCCTTGAGCACCGGGAACACGATGAACAGCGCCAGCAGGCTGCCGCAGCCCAGCACGGCGGCGGCCACAAACAAATCGCCCTTGAAGAAGCCACGCCGCGCAATGCCAAAAGACAGCAGCACCAGCAGAGCAGACAGCACCACGAAGCCGCCCCAGCCTATGCCCGGCTGGCGCGCGCCCAGCTCACCCAGGCTCGCGTTCAGCCATTCAAACGCCCAGCCGCGCGCGCCGATCGCAAAGCCGCTGAGCAGCAGCGCGGCCAACCCCAGCGCGCCGCCCGCCACCAGCACGGCGCCCTGCCTGCGGCCCGCAGGCAAGGCAGCGCCCACGCCCGCCACGGCCAGCCCCGCCAGGCCCAGCCACAGCCAGGGCCGCCCGAACTGCGCGGCCTGCAGCAAGCCATTGGCGGCCTGCGCATCGCCCCACACCTGGCCCACGGCCAACAGGCCGTTGGCATCCTGCTGCGCATACCAGGGCAGCAGCAGATAACCCAGTACGCCGATCAGCACCCAGGCCCAGAGGGGCCGGTTGGCCGCGCTCGCCCGCTGGGGCCCGGGCCCTATCGCCAAAGACGCTGCGGCCATCAGCGTGCCGCGTTCTGGACTTCCTTCTCCCAACGCGCAATCAGGCGTCGGCGCTCGGCGCTGGCGCCGTACTTGGCGTAGTCATAGTTGATGAGCTTCATCTTGGCGGGGTCGGTCATGCGCGGGTCTTTGGGCACCTGCGTGTTGCTGGGCAACTGGAACTGCTTGGCCGCCAGGCCAAACTGCTGGCCGCCGGGCGTGAGCGCCCATTCATAGAACTTTTTGGCGGCCTCGGTGTTGGGGCCGTTCTTGACGATGCTCATCGAGCCCACCTCGGCGCCCGTGCCCTCCTTGGGCGTGGCCGAGCCCACGGGAAAGCCGTTAACGGCCTCAGTGGTCACGTCATGCACAAAGCTCACCGATACCGTGGTCTCGCCGCGCGCCGCTGCCTTGACCGGTGCAGTGCCAGACCGTGTGTAGGTGCTCACATTGGGGTGCAGCGCCTTGAGGTACTCAAACGCTTTTTCTTCGCCCATCAATTGCACCAGCGTGGCGATCATGGTGTAGGCCGTGCCGCTCGATGCGGGGTTGGCCATCTGCACCTCACCCTTGAACTCGGGCTTGAGCAGGTCGGCCCAGGATTGCGGCGGGTTGAGCTTGCGCTTGGCCAGCAGCTCCTTGTTGTAGCCAAAGCCCAGCGGGCCCAGGTATACACCCACGGTGCGGTACTTGGAGTCAACCGCCTGCTTTTGCGCCCAGGGGTAAAGCTGCGCGAGCTGCGGCGATTTGTATTCGAGCGTGAGGCCCTGCTCGGCCGCCTGCAGGTGCGGGTCGCCCGTGCCGCCAAACCAGATGTCGGTTTTGGGGTTGGCCTTTTCGGCATTGAGCTGCGCCAGCGCCTCGCCCGAGCCCTTGGCCGTCATGTTGACCTTGGTGCCGGTGGTCTTGGCATAGACGGTGGACATCAGGTTGCACCACTCGGCCTGCACCGAACAGATGATATTGACCTGGCCTTGGGCCAAGGCGCTGGAGGCCAGCAAGGCCAGGGTGGTAGCCGCCAGGGTGTTTTTGGTGAGCTTGCGCATCAGGATGCTTCCGTTGAAAGATGACAGTGAAGTTACGAGCCATCCTAGAGCTGGCCCACGGCCCCGGCCACCGGGATAACACGCACGGCGCGGCGCGGCGCGGCGCGACGCTCTCGTGGTAACTCATGTACCGCTGATGATGAAACGCAGTTACCATTTCTTTCTCTGCCGCCACATCCCCCCAGGAAACACCACCCCATGCTCGACCGCATCACCGCCTCGCTCTCGTCCCTGGCCCCTGCCGAGCAGCGCGTGGCCAAGCTGGTGCTGGCCGACCCCCGCGCTTTTGCCCGCCTGCCCGTGCGCGAGCTGGCCGAGCGTGCGCATGTCAGCAAACCCACGGTGGTGCGCTTTTGCCGCAGCATGGGCTATGACGGCCTAGCCGACTTCAAACTCAAGCTCGCGGGCAGCGTGAGCGAGGGCGTGCCATTCATCCACCGCAGCGTGGACGCCGACGACAAAACCGGCGACGTGCTCGTGAAGGTGGTGGACAACGCCGTGGCCGCCTTTTTGCAATACCGCAACGCCGCCAGCACCGTGGCCATCGAACGCGCGGCCGACGCCATCACCGCCACCTGGAAGATGGGCAAGCGCATCGAGTTCTATGGCGTGGGCAACTCAGGCATCGTGGCGCAGGACGCGCAGCACAAGTTCTTTCGCCTGGGCGTCACTTCCATCGCCACCAGCGACGGCCACATGCAGGTGATGAGCGCCACCCTGCTGGGGCCTGGCGACTGCGCGGTGATCATCTCCAACTCGGGCCGCACCCGCGACCTGATGGACGCCGCCGACATCGCCCGCCGCAACGGCGCCACCACCATCGTCATCACCGCCAGCGGCTCCCCCCTGGCCAGCACCTGCAACATCCACCTGGCGGCCGACCACCCCGAGGGCTACGACCGCTACAGCCCCATGGTGTCGCGCCTCATGCACCTGCTCATCATCGACGTGCTGGCCACCTGCGTGGCGCTGCGCATCGGCAGCCCACTGCAGCCCATCCTGCAGCAGATGAAGGACAACCTGCGGGCGAAGCGGTACGCGTGAGTTTTAAGCGTTTTTGCCTGACTATGTACCTACCTCAGAGACCGACCTACCCGTTCGGGCTGAGCCCTTCGACGGGCTCAGGACAGGCCTGTCGAAACCAGGGCTTGCCGTGCGCGTGCAAGGCTTCGACAGGCTCAGCCCGAACGGATGGGGGAGAAGTGTCTGAGGCATATACATAATCAATCGTTTTTGGCCTTGAGCGCTTACTGGACAAGCGCAATCCGCTATCAATTCAGGAGTATAAAAAACAATGGGCGCCCTGTCTGGCGCCCATTGCTCGTGGGTCACAACCCGCGCAGGCTCAAATCCGGCCCTCTTCCACCGCATGGCACGCAATGCGGATGCCGCCGATGCTCTTGAGCTGGGGCCGCTCGGTGCGGCAGCGGTCGTTCACATGCGGGCAGCGGGGGTTGAAGGCGCAGCCGGGCGGCGGGTTCAGCGGGTTGGGCACCTCGCCCTGCACGGGGGTGCGCGCCTTGCCGGTGTCGTGCATCTTGGGGATGGCATCGAGCAGCATGCGCGTGTAGGGGTGGCGCGGGGTGTCGAACAGCGTGTGTTTGTCGGCCAGTTCCACCAGGCGGCCCAGGTACATCACGCCGACCTGGTCGCTCACGTGGCGCACCACGGCGAGGTTGTGGCTGATGAACAGGTAGGTGAGCTGGCGCTCGCGCTGCAGGTCCTTCATGATGTTGAGCACCTGGGCCTGCACCGACACGTCGAGTGCCGAGGTGGGCTCGTCGCAGACCAGGAACTCGGGCTCAGTGGCCAGGGCGCGGGCGATGGAGATGCGCTGGCGCTGGCCGCCGGAGAACTGGTGCGGGTACTTCACCATGTCGAGCGGGGACAGGCCCACGGACTGGAGCAGTTCGCCCACGCGTTGCTTGAGCTCAGCCTTGTCGGTGATGAGGCCATGCTCCTTGAGCGGCTCGCCAATGATGTCCTCGACCAGCCAGCGTGGGTTCAGGCTGGCGTATGGGTCCTGAAAAATCATCTGGATGCGGCGGCGCATGGCCTGCGCATCATTGCCCTTGAAGGCGGCATGCGCATCCTGGTTATCAAACGTGAGGCCGCCGCGCGTGGGCTCGTACAGGCCCACCAGCAAACGAGCCACGGTGCTTTTGCCACAGCCGGATTCGCCCACCAGGGCCAGGGTCTTGCCTTTTTCGATCTCAAAACTCACACCGTCCACCGCGTGCAGCAGGGTGCGGGGCTTGCGTTCGATCACGCGGTTGAGCCAGGGGGCAGAGACGTCGAAGGTCTTGGCCAGGTCGTGCGCCTGCACCAGGGCTTTGCTCTTCACGGGTGCGGAGGTAGTGGCTGCGGTGCTCATGCGGCCACCCCGGCTTTTGTGGAGGAGGCAGCCGATGCACCGGCATGCAGCCAGCAGGCGGCACGGGTGGAGCCTGCGGGCATCAGTTCAGGGCGGTCGGTCATGCAACGGTCAAAGGTTTTGGGGCAGCGCGGGTTGTAGGCGCAGCCCTTGGGAATGGCGTTCAGGCGGGGCATGGCTCCGTCGATCTGGTTCAGGCGCTCTCTGTCCTGCTCCATGTCGGGGATGGAGGCCATGAGGCCGCTGGTGTAGGGGTGCGACGGCTTGTTGATCACGTCGTGCACAGGGCCGATCTCGGCCACGCGCCCGGCGTACAACACGGCCACGCGGTCACAGGTTTCGGCGATCACGCCCATGTCATGGGTGATCAGCATCACGGCGGCGCCGCGCGATTTGCAGATGTTTTTGAGCAGCGTGATGATCTGCGCCTGGATGGACACATCGAGCGCCGTGGTGGGCTCATCGGCCACGATGAGCTTGGGCTCAGCCGCCAGGGCCAGGGCGATCACCACACGCTGGCGCATGCCGCCGGAGAACTGGTGCGGGTAGTGGTCGATGCGCTCCTCGGCCGCCGGGATACCGGTGTCCTTGAGGAGTTGGATGGCGCGCTGGCGCGCCTCTGCGGCGTTGACCGGCAAGTGGGCCAGGATGGTCTCGGTGAGTTGGCGACCCACGGTGTACAGCGGGTTCAGCGAGGTCAGCGGGTCTTGAAAAATCGCACCGATGCGGCGGCCGCGGATGTGGCGCATTTCCTCGTTGCCGAGGTTGTCGATGCGCTGGCCTTCCAGCAGGATCTGGCCCGAGGCGACGCGGCCCGGTGGCTCCAGCAGGCCAATGATGGCCGCGCCGGTGAGCGATTTACCGGCGCCGGACTCTCCCACCACGCCCAGGATCTCGCCGGGTGCAATAGAAAAGGAAATGTCGTCCAGGGCGCGCAGGGTGCCGCGGCGGCCCGGAAATTCGACAACGAGGTTTTTGACTTCTAGGAGGCTCATGGGGTCGTCACTTCTTCGGATTCAACGCAGGCGTGGGTTGAGGGCGTCACGCAGCCAGTCGCCCAGCAGGTTCACCGACAGGGCAATCAGCACCAGCATGGCGCCGGGGAACACGGTGATCCACCATTCGCCCGAGAACAGATAGTCGTTGCCGATGCGGATCAGCGTGCCCAGCGAGGGCGATGTGGGCGGCGCGCCCACCCCCAGGAAGGACAGCGTGGCCTCAGTGATGATGGCCGTGGCCACCTGGATGGTGGCGAGCACCATGACGGGGCCCATCACGTTGGGCAGCACATGCTTGCGCATGATGCGCAGGGGCGAGACGCCCGTCACACGGGCGGCCTGCACGTATTCCTTGTTGCGCTCGACCAGGGTGGAGCCGCGCACCGTGCGTGCGTACTGCACCCAGCCGGTGAGCGAGATGGAGATGATGAGCACGCCAAAAGCCAGCGACTCGTGCGCGTTGGGGAACAGCGCCCGGCCTACGCCTGCAATCAGCAGCGCCACCAGAATGGCGGGGAACGACAGCATCACGTCGCACAGGCGCATGAGCACGGCGTCGATCCAGCCACCGCGAAAGCCTGCCAACAGGCCAAACGCCACGCCCACCACCACGGAGAGCACCACAGAGGCAAGGCCCACCACCAGGGAAATGCGCGCGCCGTAGATCAGCGCAGACAGGATGTCGCGGCCCTGGTCATCGGTGCCCAGGGGGTATTTCATGGAGCCCATCTCGCTCCAGGCGGGGGGCAGGCGGGCGTCGCTCAGCTCCAGCGTCGCCAGGTCGAACGGGTTGTGGGGTGCGACCCATCCGGCAAAAAGCGAACAGAACACACAGATCAGGGCAATCGCCGCCGCGATCATCGCCATGGGCGAAGTACGGAAGCTGTAGCCAACGTCGCTGTCTAACCAGCGGGCAAGGGTTGTTTTCATTGTGGGAAACCAGTAAACAAACACCACCGCAAGGCCCGGATAGCGGCCCAGCGGTGGCGCGAACTTTCAAAAGAACCGGTCGTTCTCTTTTTTTCTCTGCAATCTACGTACGGACTTTCTTGCTTACTTGTTGATGCTCATCCATTTGAAGGGCATGTAGTTGTCGGCCAGTTGCACCAGCTTGACGTTCTTGTTGACGCCCCACGCCAGGGCCTGCTGGTGCAGAGGCAGGTGGCCGATGTCGGCCGAATGCAGGTCGAAAGCTTCCTTGATCATCGCGTTGCGCTTGGTCTTGTCGGTTTCGGCCTGGATCTTCTTGGTCAGCTCGTCCACCTTGGGGTTGCAATAAGAGCCCAGGTTGAACTGGCCGGTACCCTTGTCGTCCACGCAGGCCATCAAGGCATTGAGGGCGTTGTGCGCGTCGTAGGTGGAAGGCGTCCAGCCCAGCATGTAGAAGCTGGTGTCGCGGCGCAGCACCTTGGGGAAGTAGGTGCCCTTGGTTTCCGCCTGCAGGTTGATCTTGACGTTGATGCGCGAGAGGTTGGCGGCCACGGTCTGGCAGATGCGCCCGTCGTTCACATAGCGGTCGTTCGGACAGTTCATGGTCACTTCAAAGCCGTTGGGGTAGCCCGCTTCGGCCATGAGCTTCTTGGCGGCTTCCACGTCGTAAGGCAGACGCTTGGCATCGGGCTGGAAGCCATTGATGCCAGGGCCGACCATCAACGCGGACGGGTTGGAGGCGCCGCGCATCACGGTCTTCTTGATGCCATCGATGTCGATGGCCTGGTAGAAGGCCTGGCGCACGCGCTTGTCCTTGAAGGGGTTCTTGCCCTTGACGCTGGAGTACAGCAGCTCATCGCGCTTTTGGTCCATGCCCAGGAAGATCGTGCGCAGCTCGGGGCCGGTGATGGCACGGGTGTTGGCGCTGCTGTTGACGCGGTCGATGTCCTGCACCGGGATAGGCTCCATCACGTCGACTTCGCCCGACAACAAAGCAGCGACGCGGGTGGCGTCGTTGGCGATGGGGGTGAAGACCACCTCCGTCACGTTGCCTTCGATCTTGCCCCAGTAGTTGCCGTTGCGCGTGAACACCGAACGCACGTTGGGCTGGCGCTCGCGCAGGCGGAAGGGGCCAGTGCCGTTGGCACGGAACGATGCGGCGTTCTCGATGCCCTTGCGGCGGTCCACGGGGCCCATGGCCTGGTTGGTCTCGCACCACTTCTTGCTCATCATGAAAACTTGCGAAATCACGTCAGGCAGGATAGGGAAGGCCGTCTTGGTCTCGATCTCCACGGTGTGATCGTCGATCTTGCGCACTTCCTTGAAGTCGTTGGTGTAGCTCTTCATGTCCGAGCCATCCACCTGGGTGCGCGCGAAGCTGAACAACACGTCGTCGGCGGTGAAGGGAGTGCCGTCATGGAATTGCACGCCCTTGCGCAGCTCGAAGCGCCACACGGTGGGCGAGGTCTGCTTCCACGCGGTGGCCAGGGCCGGTGCCAGGCTCAGGTCCTTGTTGCGGCCCACCAGAGGTTCGTACACGTTGCCGGTCACGCTCAGTTGCAGCGATTCGTTGAGCGAGTGCGGATCCATGGAAAGTGCATCACCCTGGTTGGCGACCCGGATGGTCTGCGCATTGGCGGCCAGGCTGGCCGTTGCCATGGCTGCAAACAACGTGGCAAGGGCGAATTTTTTCTGAAGCTTCATGGAAATCTCCTCGTAGTGAAAAGGGGGGCGAAATGGATGGTCATCCAGGGGGATGGGTTTGGCGTTGTGCGAAAAATGCCTTCAGGGCATGGCCAACGGCATCGATTGCTCGATCAGGCTCGCGTGCAACGCAGAGCCCAGCGGCAGGATGTCGTCGTTGAAGTCGTAGCGGCTGTTGTGCAAGGCACTACCACTGGCGCCTGTGCCCTGGCCGAGGCGCAGGTAGGCGCCTGGCCGGGTCTGCAGCATGAATGAGAAGTCCTCGGCGCCCATACTGGGCTCCAGGTCGCGCACCACATGGTCTGCACCCAACAGGGCTTCGGCCACGTCGCCAGCGAACAGCGCCTCGGCCTCGCTGTTGATGGTGGCCGGGTAGATGCGCTCGTAGTTCACCGTGGCCGTTGCGCCAAAGCCCAGGGCGATGGCGCTGCACAGCTCTTTGAGCCGCTTCTCGACCATCTCCTGCACGACAGGATTGAACGTGCGCACGGTCCCCACCAGAGTGGCCGAGCCCGGCAGCACGCTGAAGGCGCCCAGATCGCCCGCCTGCACCGCACACAGGCTGACCACGGCGCCATCCAGCGGACGTACGTTGCGCGACACGATGCTCTGCGCGGCGGTGATGATGTGCGCAGCCACCAGCACCACATCCACCGTCTGGTAGGCGTGGGCGCCATGCCCTCCCCGGCCGGTGATTTCGATGGTGATGCGGTCTGCCGCCGCCATCATGGCGCCGGAGTTCAGGCCCACCATACCGGGCGCCATGGCCGGCCAGTTGTGCATGGCGTAGATGGCTTGTACCGGAAAGCGGTCGAACAAACCGTCTTCCATCATCACGCGAGCCCCGGCAAAACCTTCTTCGCCCGGCTGAAACACCAACACGGCCGTGCCGTCGAAGTTACGGGTTTCGGCCAGATAGCGTGCCGCACCCACCAGCATGGCGGTGTGGCCGTCATGGCCGCAGCCGTGCATGAGGCCGGGCTTGCACGACTTCCAGGAGAAGTCGTTGTGCTCGGCCAATGGCAGCGCATCCATGTCGGCCCTCAGACCTATCATGCTGCCGCTGGAGGTGCTGCGCCCGCGAATCACCGCAACGACGCCTGTGCGGCCAATGCCGTCATGGATCTCGTCCACGCCACAAACTTTGAGAGCCTCTTTCACCCGGTTACCGGTATAGATCTCTTCAAAGCCCAACTCCGGGTGGGCATGCAGGTCGCGCCGCAACGCCGTCAGTTCAGGGTGGAACTGCGCAATGTGGGCAAATGCCCGGCCGCCAGCTTTCAGGCGGGGGCCTTGCATCAGTGGCCTCCTGCCTTGCCAACGCGCAGGCGGGGGTCCACTGCGAAATACAACAGATCGACCACCAGGTTGATCACCACGAAGATCAGGGCGATCAGGCACAGATAAGCGGCCATCACGGGGATGTCGGCAAAGGTCACAGCCTGGATGAACAGCAGGCCCATACCCGGCCACTGGAACACCGTTTCAGTGATGATGGCAAAGGCAATCAGGCCGCCGAGTTGCAAGCCGGTGATAGTCATCACGGGCACCAGCGTGTTCTTGAGCGCATGGCCAAAGTGAATGGCCCGATTGGACAAGCCACGGGCACGTGCGAACTTGATGTAGTCGGTGCGCAGCACTTCCAGCATTTCGGCACGCACCAGCCGCATGATCAGCGTGAGCTGGAAGATGGCCAGCGTTACAGCCGGCAGGATGATGTGGTGCCAGCCCTTGGCCTTGAGCAGGCCGGTGCTCCACCAGCCCATCTGCACCACCTCGCCACGCCCGAAGCTCGGGAACCAGCCCAGGTGCACGGCAAACACCAGAATCAGCAAGATGCCGATGAGGAACGTGGGCAGCGACACACCCAGCAGAGAAAGCGTCATGAACATCTGGCTGGTGAACGTGCCGCGCTTGAGCGCTGCATACACACCCATCGGCACACCGATGACCAGGGCCAGGAAGGCGGCTACCAGGGCCAGCTCCAACGTGGCGGGGAAACGCTCGGCGATGAGTCGGGACACCTTGGCCCCCTGGCGCAGGCTCAGGCCGAATTCGCCTTGTGCCGCATTCACCAGAAAGTGCCAGAACTGTACGAAGAAGGGTTTGTCGAGACCCAGGGAAGCGCGCAGGTCGCGAATTTGTTCAGGGGTGGCATCCTGGCCCAGCAGGAACACCACGGGATCTCCCACGTACTGGAACAGCATGAAGGAGATGAAGGCCACCGTGACCATGACAATCACAGCCTGGATCAGGCGGCGCAATATAAAGGCAAGCATCGGAAAGTCGAGTGAATGTTCGATAGAGGCGCCACAGCCACTTTTGATGGCACGGGCGCCGTTTGGCAATACGTCGTCAAACTAAACCAAAGAGAACAAGGGCCTCAGGGCCCTTGTTCTCCATGTGCAGAGAATAAATCAGTTCACCTTGACCGTACGCATATCCACGCGATTGTCAGCGCGATGGACCAGCTCCACGTTCTTCTTCACGGCCCATGGAATCACCTGGTCATGCAGCGGAATGTGTGACACGGTGTCGTTGGACAGTTGCAGTGCCTCGGTCAGCATGCGGGTGCGCACGGGGGCATCGGTTTCAGCCTTGATGCGATCCACCAGGTAGTCCATGCGCTGGTTGCTGTAGCGGCCCACGTTGTAGTTGCCGTCGCCACCCTGGCCCACGGTGCGCACCAGCGATTGCAGGCTGTACAGCGCATCAAAGGTGGGCACGCCCCAGCCCAGCATGTAGATGCTGGCTTCGTTGCGCTGGATCATCGGGAAGTAGTTCACCAGCGGCAGCGTGCGCAGCTTGGCCTTCACCCCCACGCGGGACCACATGGCGGTCACGGCCTGGCAGATGGCTTCATCGTTGATGTAGCGGTTGTTCGGGCAGGCAAAGTCCACCTCAAAGCCGTCGGCATAGCCCGCTTCGGCCAGCAGCTTCTTGGAAGCCTCGACGCTGTAGGGGAAACGCTTACCCACGGCTTCGGTGTAGCCCGCCACCTGGGGCGCCACGATGGTGCCGGTGGGCTTGCCCAAGCCACGCATGATGTTGCGCGAGATCGTCTCTGCATCGATGGCCTGGTACAGGGCCTTGCGCACACGCACATCCTTGAGCGGATTTTTGCCCTTGATGTTGGAGCCGGGCAATTCCTCGCGGAACTGGTCCATGCCCAGGAAGATGGTGCGGTTTTCGAGGCCGTCGATCACCTTCAGGTCGCCATTGGCACGCAGGCGGCCCAAGTCTTGCGGCGTAGGGTCGAGCACCATGTCCACTTCGCCCGACAACAGCGCGGCAATGCGCGTGGCCGCCGACTTGATGGGGGTGTAGACGATTTCGGTCACGTTGCCGTCCATCTTGCCCCACCAGTTGGGATTGCGCTTGAAGACCATCTTCACATCGGGCTGCCACGATTCCAGCGTGTAGGGGCCCGTGCCCATGGCATTGCGGTGGGCAAAATTCTCGTCCGTGCCCTTGATGTCCTTGGGCTCAACCGACTTGTTCTTCTCTGCCCATGCCTTGCTCATGATGCGCAGTTCGGTCATCTGGCGCAGCAGCACGGGGTTGGGCGCCGACAGGAACACGTCCAGGGTTTGCCCATCCACCTTGGCGACCTTGCTGATGCCTTGGACATAGGGCGTGAAGTTCGATGTCTTGGCCATGGCGCGCTGGATCGAGTACACCGCGTCATCAGTCGTCAGCGGCGATCCGTCCTGGAACTTGACGCCCTGGCGCAGCGTGAAACGCACCTGCGTGGGGCTGATTTCCTTCCAGGAGGTGGCCAGCACGGGCTCCACATCAAACGTCTTGCTGTTGTAGTAAACCAGGCTCTCATACACATTGGCATGAATGCCATTTTGAAGCGCATTGTTTTGGGAATGAATATCCCAAGTCGCGATTTCTCCCTGGCTTGCCCACTTGAAAGGCTTGGCTTGCAACGCAGGCGCAAACAACAGCGCGGCAGCCGCAGCCACCGACAAAAGACTGTATTTGAGTTTCATGGAACCCTCTTGAATAAAAGTTTTACTATGCAGTAAAGGTTGCTCTATAGCCAACGGGAAATCCCTGAATCCCAGGTGCGTTGAAGGGCCTATTACTGCTGTTTTGGCTCGATTCTCATGCAAGGACGGTGCCAGGCAATTCAGCCTCGCGGCCTGCATGCATTGGGCGGAATGCGAGGCCATAAAGGCACCCCTTGCCGCCTTCCCCACCATTCATGTGCCTTCGGTTACATCATTTCCAGTGCATGACCCCAGGTCAGCCCCCCTCATCACAACACTTCGGTTTCAGACAGTGAAAGCGTCTTCGCGGAAAGAATTACCGGGTATGCCCTTTAACTCCCAAAAAGCCGCACAAAAAAAAGCCGCCCGAAGGCGGCTTTTTTTGCTTTGATATCGACAACTGGCCAAAAGCCAGTCTTCGATATTAGAAGCTGTGACGGATACCGAAGTCGTAGCCGTTGGAGTTGTCGTTTGCAGCAGTCACGGAACCGTTCAGCGAAGAAGCGGCACCGTTCTTGTTGTTCACGTGAGCGTACGTTGCGTACAGAGCCGTGCGCTTGGACAGGTTGTGCACGTAGCCCAGAGCCAGCTTGTTCGAACGGGGATCAGCACCGACGGTGTCGATCTTGTAGGTGGAGTAAGCCAGACGGATTTCGCCAGCGCCCACGGGCACCAGACCACCGATCAGGAAGCCCTTACCGTCGTTGCCGCCGCTGATCTTGTCTTGGTTGTAGTGAGCCATGATCTTGGCCACGCCCAGGTCATACTGGCCGCCCAGGTTCCAGGACTTGATGTTGCCAGCCAGGAACTTGGTTTCGGAGAATGCGATAGCAGCGTTGATAGGGCCATTGGCGTAACCAAAGCGAGCTGCCAGGCCGTTGCCGTCCTTCTTGTTGGCTGCGTTGCTCAGGTTTTCACCCATGTAGTACTGGGCTTGGCCGTAGAAGCCGCCCAGCTTGCCGGGCAGGAAGTAACCGATGGAGTTCGAAGCGCGCACGGTGGTTGGGCCACCCAGGCTGGAGCTCAGGGTTTGGGTCGTGCCCACGCCGTTCGTGCCGAACGGATCGAACACGGTCAGGTTCCAGAATTGGGGAGTGTAGTCACGGCCCAGACGGACTTCACCGAAGCCGCCATTCAGGCTAACCGTCGAACGACGGTTGAAAGTCAGGCCGCCGCCGGTGCTGGCAGCTGCTTGGTTGTTGCTGTTGGTAACGCCGCCGGTGCCGTTGTCGTTGTTCACGCCAGCTTCGAGCCAGAACGAAGCGGACAGACCGCCACCCAGGTCTTCAACGCCGCGGAAACCCAGACGGCTGCTGTTGTAGCCGGAGTTCGTCAGTTGCGACTTGTTAGCGACGCTGCCGGAACCGTAGGCATAGGTTGCGTCAACCACGCCGAACAGGGTCACGGAGGATTGAGCCATTGCAGCGCCGGAAGCAGCCAGCACAGCCAGGGCAATCAGGGATTTTTTCATTGCGAGTTACTCCAAGGTTAAACATCGGGCTCCGGTACGGGGGGTCTATGGTGAAAGCACCTGCACAGTCCCGCCGGTTTCCCGGGCCAACCTCCTGGTGGGGAAGTTGCTCTTATTGCACCAGACCCGGCCAGGTTTCGCAAAGGAATTCACCCACAAAGCCCCCGAAAGGGAAAATTCGTTGCAACGTTGCAACATTCCAGTGCGGGCTGGCAGAATCGCTTTTGGACCATCTGGTCCTTGTTTCCTGTTTTTGATTTTTTGTATCAAAGTGCAATTTTTGTTTCGACGCCCTTGCCACACCCAGAGGCTTCCATGGATTCCCTCCTGACCGCCGCAGACAGCGCACTGCGCACGCTTTTTGCCCAACCCCGCGCCACCGAGAGAACCCCTGCCCATGGTGTGGCAGAGGCGGCGCTGGACCCCGCGCAGAAGAAGTTGGCGGGCGCTCTGATGCGCGTCAACCACGTGGGCGAAGTGTGTGCGCAGGCGCTGTACACCGCCCAGGCCGCCGTGACGCGCGACCCGCATCTGCGTGCCCATCTGCAAGAGGCGGCAAGGGAGGAAACCGATCACCTCGCCTGGACACAACAGCGGCTCGATGCACTGGGTGCCCGCCCCAGCCTGCTCAACCCCTTGTGGTTTGCAGGGGCATTTGCCCTGGGCCTGGTGGCGGCCAAGGTGAGCGACCGCGCCAGCCTGGGGTTTGTGGTGGAGACGGAAAACCAGGTGGCGGCCCACCTGCAAAGCCATCTGGAGCGGCTGCCGCAAGAGGACCTGGCCTCGCGGGCGGTGGTGGCCCGCATGAAAGACGATGAAGAGCGGCATGCCGCGCAAGCCCGAGCATCCGGCGCTTTGGAGTTGCCCGCACCTGCGCGCCTGGCCATGAAGGCCGCGGCCAAGGTGATGACCACGACAGCGCACTATCTCTAAATCCAAAGGGCCCGGGCGCTCCGCCCCCCCTGGATCAGGCCTCCAGCACCTCAAACCCGGTGGTGATGTCTGCTGTTTTCCCCAGCATGATGCTGGCCGAACAGTATTTCTCATGGCTCATGGCAATGGCCCGCTCCACGGCGGCGATGGGGATTCCCTTGCCGGTGACGGTGAAGTGCATGTGGATTTTGATGAAAACCTTGGGGTCGATCTCGGCGCGCTCCGTGGTCAGCTTCACGCTGCAGCCGCGCACGTCATGGCGGCCGCGTTTGAGTATCAGCACCACGTCATAGGCCGTGCAGCCACCGGTGCCCGCCAGCACAGTTTCCATGGGGCGAGGGGCCAGGTTCTGGCCGCCGTTGGCGGGGTTGGCGGCATCCGGAGCGCCATCCATGGCCAAAACATGGCCGCTGCCGGTTTCGGCCACAAAACCCATGCCGGACCGGGTTCCGGCCCCGCCCGTCCAACTGACTGTGCATTCCATGTGTGTTTCTCCTTTGTGACCCGTGGCTTTTTTCGCACGAAATGGTTCGGCGAAATCAATTTGATAAGAATTTTGCTGCATTGCAGCAAGACTCGCGCTAAACTTCTCGACAAGCGCTGCTTTTCAGTGAATGACAAGCAGATGGCAGAAAGCCCCGACCCATTGTCCTGGCCTCCTGCCCCGCACCGATTGTCTCCTCCATCTCCTCAAAGGATGGATTAGCCCCAGGCCTCACGGCCCGGGGCTTTTTTTTGCCTGTGCCGCCCCGGACACCCCTGCCCCACCTGCATCCACGGCCGCGCAAGGGCAACCCCCTATGATGTGGACCCCCAGCGCCCGAGCGGGCACTCCCCAGCCTCTGCCATGACCCAGCACCTCCTCACCCCCGCCGACTACCTGAAGAAAATCCTGACCGCCCGCGTCTACGACGTGGCCGTCGAGTCGGCGCTGGAGCCTGCCAAGAACCTCAGCCGCCGCCTGCACAACAAGGTGCTCCTGAAGCGCGAGGACCAGCAGCCCGTGTTCAGCTTCAAGTTGCGCGGCGCCTACAACAAGATGGCGCACCTCACGCCTGAGCAGCTTGCGCGCGGCGTGATCTGCGCCTCGGCCGGCAACCACGCCCAGGGCGTGGCGATGAGCGCCCACAAGCTGGGCACGCGCGCCGTCATCGTCATGCCGACCACCACGCCACAGCTCAAAATTGACGCGGTCAAGACGCTGGGCGGCGAGGTGGTGCTGTTTGGCGATAGCTATTCCGACGCCTACGGCCACTCGGTGACGCTCGAAAAAGAGCAGGGCCTGACCTTCGTACACCCCTTCGACGACCCCCTGGTCATCGCGGGCCAGGGCACCATCGCCATGGAGATCCTGCGCCAGTTGCAAAGCCTGGGCAGCAACCAGCTCGATGCGGTGTTCGTGGCGATTGGCGGCGGTGGCCTGGTGTCGGGCGTGGCCAACTACATCAAGGCCGTGCGGCCCGAGATCAAGGTGATTGGTGTGCAGATGAATGACTCGGACGCCATGATCCAGTCCGTCAACGCGCACCAGCGCGTCACGCTGCCCGACGTGGGCCTGTTCTCCGACGGCACGGCCGTGAAGCTCGTGGGCGAGGAAACCTTCCGCGTGGCCCAGGGCCTGGTGGATGAATTCATCACCGTCGATACCGACGCCGTCTGCGCCGCCATCAAAGACATATTCGTGGACACGCGCAGCATCGTCGAGCCCGCAGGCGCGCTGGCCGTGGCCGCCATCAAGCAGTACGTGGCCGCGAAGAAGACCAAGGGCGAGACCTACGCCGCCATTCTGTGCGGCGCCAACATGAACTTCGACCGCCTGCGCTTCGTGGCCGAGCGCGCCGAGGTGGGCGAGGAGCGCGAAGCCCTGTTCGCCGTCACCATCCCCGAGGAGCGCGGCAGCTTCCGCCGTTTTTGCGAGGTAGTGGGCAGCCTGCCCGGCGGCGCGCGCAACGTGACCGAGTTCAACTACCGCATCAGCGACTCCACCCAGGCCCACGTGTTCGTAGGCCTCACGACCAATGGCCGGGGCGAATCGGAAAAAATCGCCAAGAACTTCGGCCGCCATGGCTTCGAGACACTGGACCTCACCCACGACGAGATGGCCAAGGAGCACCTGCGCCACCTGGTGGGCGGCCACTCGGCCCTGGCACAGGACGAGCGCCTGATGCGCTTCACCTTCCCCGAGCGCCCCGGCGCGCTGCTCAAGTTTTTGAGCCTGATGCAGCCCAACTGGAACATTTCGCTCTTTCACTACCGCAACCAGGGTGCGGACTACGGCCGCATTCTCGTGGGCATGCAAGTGCCGCCCGGCGACACGGCCGCCTTCGACACCTTCCTGTCCACGCTGGGCTACCCCTGCGTAGAAGAAACGCAGAACCCGGCCTACCGGCTGTTTCTGCGCGCCAAGCAATCTTCATGACAAAAATGGCCGCTAGCGCTTGATCAATAAGCGCAAGCAGCTATCAAATTAGAAGCAAACTGACACCACGCGCCATGCAAGCCCTGCGCCACTACCTGCTGGCCGTGCAGTTCTTCACCCGCATCCCCGTCACCGGGCGGCTGGCGGCCTGGGTGGGTTTCAGTCCGGCCATGCTGCGCGCCAGCGCCGCGCATTTCCCCGGCATCGGCTGGCTGGCAGGCCTGCTGGCTGTGGGTGTCTATGCGGGGCTATCCCTGGCGCTGGCGCCCAACCCGCTGGCACCCGCCGTCGCGGCCGTGTTGAGCACCATCGCCACCGTGTTGATGACGGGTGGCTTTCACGAAGACGGCCTGGCCGACGTGGCCGATGGCCTGGGCGGCAGCGCCGACCGCGAGCGCGCGCTCGACATCATGAAGGACTCGCGCATCGGCGCCTATGGCGCCATGGCGCTGGTGCTGGCCCTGCTTGCCAAGCTGAGCCTGCTGGCGCTGCTGGGCACGCACAGCCTGCAGGCCGCTCTTGCGGCCCTGGTGGGCGCGCATGTGCTGTCGCGTTTTTGGCCCCTCCTTATCGTGCGCAGCCTGCCGCATGTGGGCGACACGGCGCGCTCCAAAAGCAAGCCACTGGCCGACCAGATTGCCGGCCACGCCCTGGTGGCAGCAGGTTTATGGTGTTTTTTGCCGCTAGCGCTTGTTGGATATGCGCTATCAGCTATTTATTTGATAGCATCCATCACTGTGAGTGGACTCGCCGCTGCCTGGATGGCGCGCTGGTTTGCACGCCGATTGCAGGGCTTCACGGGCGACTGCCTGGGCGCCACGCAGCAGGTCAGCGAGATCGGTTTTTACCTGGGGGCCGCGCTGAGCCTGCGCTGGGCAACATGACCTCCCACCTCGGCACCCGCCTGTGGCTGGTGCGCCACGCCGCCCCCCAAGTGGCACCGGGCACCTGCTACGGGTCGCTGGACATGCCCGCCGACCCCACGGCAACTGCGCTGGCCGCCCGCGCACTGGCCGATGCCTTGCCACATGGCGCGTCGCTGCACACCTCAACGCTACAAAGATGTGAGCAGTTAGCGCAATCCCTGCAAGCGCTAAGGCCTGATTTGGCACCAAACCCTGACCCTCGCCTGCGCGAAATGGATTTCGGCGCGTGGGAAGGCCGGGTCTGGAGCACCATCGCAAAACGCGACATCGACGCCTGGACGGCCGCCTTTGCCACCCACGCGCCCGGCGGAGGCGAAAGCCTGGCGGCGATGCTGGCGCGCGTTGCATCGGCGCTGGCGGCCGCTCGCCAAGTGGACAGCGGCGGCCAAGACGTGGTGTGGATCACCCATGCAGGCGTGGCGCGCTGTGTGGCCTGGCTGCAATTGCATGGCGAGGGCGTGATGCCCCGCTCGGAAGACTGGCCCGTGGCGGCGCCGGGCTGGGGGGAATGGGAAATTCGGGATCTGGGCTGAGAAGGCCCTGACGGGCCACCGCCGCAAGGCGATCTATCGCTTGAGCGGCATGTCCAGCGTCACCGCAGCGGGCCCGCCGACCTGGCCGCCCAACTGGGCCTGGCGCGGCCCCAAGGCCTGCAGCACCAGCCCATCGTCCACGGCCGCACCCACACGAAACGGCTTGGCGGGCTTGCCGTCCACCGCAATCAGCGCCGCGCCGCCACCGCTGCTGCGGCCCGACAACACTCCGATCAGCGTGAACCGGCTCGCCAGCGATGCCACCGGCGCCAGGGGAGAGGCACCGGGCGCCGAGGGCTGCGCCCCCAGCAGGCGCGACAGGGCCTGGGCGTCGAGCGCCACGGCGGCGGGCGCCACCACGGGCGCCATGGCCGACGCCGAGGGCGCAGACAGGCGCAGCCCCCAGAAAACCAGGCTGGCACCGGCCGCGGCCCAGAGCGCCAGGGTTCCCAGGCGGACGCCCCATTTGCTGTACGAATTGGTCACCATGCGGCGATTATGATTCACGCGATTCGACCATCCCGAGAGACCGCCTGCAGTGAACACATCTTTTCCCCTCTTCGTGCGCTCCGCCAGCCGCCGCCTTGCCAAGAAGGCGGCCCGTGGTTTCACCCTCATCGAGCTGATGGTGGTCCTCGTGATCATTGGGGTGCTGGCCGCGCTCATCGTGCCCAACGTGCTGGAGCGCGCCGACGACGCCCGCGTGACGGCCGCCCGCACCGACATCACCAACGTGATGCAGGCGCTCAAGCTCTACCGCCTGGACAACCAGCGCTACCCCACGGCCGAGCAGGGCCTGCAGGCGCTGATCATCAAGCCCACCTCGGGCCCGGTGCCGGGCAACTGGAAGCTGTACCTCGAAAAACTGCCCAACGACCCCTGGGGCCGTCCCTACCAATACCTGAACCCCGGCATCAAGGGCGAGATCGACGTGATGTCGTTCGGCGCCGACGGGGTCTCGGGCGGCGAGGGCAAGGACGCCGACATTGGCAGCTGGCAGTAAAGAAATGTGGCCCCCACGGTCGCGCACTGCGTGTCGCTCCCTGCCCCCCGAGGGGGCCGCGTTTCGCCTTGGGGCGGCCCGGCGGCGAAACCGTGCCCCCACGGTCGCGCACTGCGTGTCGCTCCCTGCCCCCCAAGGGGGCCGGGCCTTGCTTGGGGCGGCCCGGCGCTGCGACCGCACGCCCTCTGCAGGCGCCGTGACTGCGGCAGCCCCGCTGCACCCCATCTCATGAACCGCCCACGCGGCTTCACCCTGCTTGAGTTGCTGGTGGTCATCAGCATCATGGCCCTGGCCACGGCGGGCGTGGGGCTGGCTTTGCGCGACAGCGGGCAGACGCAGCTCGAACGCGAAGCCGCCCGGCTGGCCGCGCTGCTCGAATCCGCCCGTGCGCAGTCGCGCGCCGGGGGCATCCCGGTGCGCTGGCGCGCGGTGCCGCAGGGTTTCCGGTTCGACGGCCTGCCACCCAGCGCGCAGGCGGCCTTGCCCAACCAGTGGCTGGACGCAGGCACCACCGTGCGCGGGCCCGCCGTGCTGCAACTGGGCCCCGAGCCCCTGATCGGCCCGCAGCAGGTGCTGATCACCCACCAGTCCCACCCCGAACGAAGCTTGCGCATTGCCACCGACGGCGTGCGGCCGTTTTCTGTGGACGCGGCGCAGTGACCGCCAACACCACCATACGCGGCAGGCAGCGCGGTTTTACCCTGGTGGAAGTGCTCGTGGCGCTGGCCATCGTGGCCATTGCGCTCATGGCGGGGCTGCAGGCCACCACGGCGCTCACCCGCAACGCCCTGCGGCAATCCGACATCGTGCTGGCCCAGCTCTGCGCAGAAAACGAGCTGGTCAAAGCCCGGCTCTCGCGCCAGATGCCCAGCGTGGGCGACAGCAGCCAGACCTGCGAGCAGGCCGGACGCCAGTTGCAGGTGCTGACCATCGTGCGCCCCACGCCCAACCCGAGTTTTCGGCGCATCGACGCGCAGGTGCTGGATGGAGAGAACTCCATCCTGCGCATTTCCACCATCATCGGGCGGTATTGAAATGGCCCCCACGCTCCCGCACTGCGTGCCGTCGCTGCCCCCCGAGGGGGCCGCGTTTCGCCTTGGGGCAGCCCGGCGGCGAAACAGGGCCACCCCATCGGCTCACCAGCAACACGGGTTCACCCTCATCGAACTGCTGGTGGCCATCGGCGTGATGGCGCTGATCGCCATCCTGAGCTGGCGCGGGCTGGATGGCATGGTGCGGGCGCAGGAATCCACACGCCAGCGCGCCGATGAAATGCTGGTGCTGCAGGCCGCGCTCGGCCAATGGGGCACCGACCTGGACGCGCTGATGCCCATTGCCAACACCACGCCGCTCGACTGGGACGGCCAGGTGCTGCGCCTCACGCGCCGCAGCAGCGCGGTGCCCGACGAGGGTGCGCTGGTGGTGGCCTGGACGCGCCGTAATGCCAGCGGCACAGGCCAGTGGCTGCGCTGGCAATCGCCCCCGGTGCGCACGCGCGCCGAATGGCAACAGGCCTGGCAGCAGGCCGCCCAGTGGGCGCGCACGCCGGGCGACGCCGAACGGCGCCGCGAGATCACGCTGCTGCCGCTCGAGAACTGGCAGATCTTCTATTACCGGGGCGGCGCCTGGTCCAACCCGCTGTCCAGCACAGGCACCACGCCGGGCGACAGCACGGCAGCCATCCCTGACGGCGTGCGCCTGCAGATCACGCTGCCGCCGGGCCAGGCGCTGGCCGGCCAACTCACCCGCGACTGGGTCAATCCGGTTTTGGGTGGAGGCAGGTCATGATCAGCCCCAACGGTCGCACACTGCATGTCGCCCAGGCGGGCGCCGCCCTGCTCGCCGCCATGCTCACCGTCACGCTGGTCGCCACCTTCGCTGCTGCCGCCATGTGGCAGCAGTGGCGAGCGGTGGAGGTCGAAACCGCCGAGCGCGGCCATGTGCAGTCCACCTGGATCCTGATCGGCGCGCTCGACTGGTCGCGGCTGATCCTGCGCGAAGACGGCCGATCGGGCGGCGCCGACCACCTGGCCGAGCCCTGGGCCGTGCCGCTGCAAGAGGCGCGCCTGTCCACCTTTCTGGCGGCAGACCGCAACGTGGCACAGGTGGACGACGCCAGCACCGACACCACAGAGGCCTTCCTTTCGGGCCAGATCACCGACATGCAGGGCCGCCTGAACATCGCCAACCTGGTGGAAGGCGGGCAGGTGCAGGAGCTGCCCCTGCGCCAGTTCTCCCGCCTGTTCGAGCGCCTGAACCTGCCCGCCCAGCAGTTGAGCCTGCTGGTGGATGGCATGCGCAGGGCCCAGGCCGGTGCGGGCAGCGAGAGCAGCGCCGCCCCGCTGATGCCCCCCACCATCTCCCAACTGGGATGGCTGGGCCTGACCCCAGACACCGTGGCCGCCCTCGCACCCCACGTGGCCCTGCTGCCGGTGCGCACGCGCGTCAATATCAACACCGCCGACATCGAGGTGGTGATGGCCGCCATCGACGGGCTGGACGCCGCCAGCGCCCAAAAAATCGTGCAGGCCCGCGAGGCACGGCACTTTCGCACGCTCAGCGAGGTGCGCGACCTGGTGGGCGCCAGCATTGACATCCCCGACGTGGCACTGACCGTTGCGTCCTCTTACTTTGAAGTGCGGGGCCGCCTGCGCCTGGGCGATGCCATGGTGGACGAGCGCTCGCTGGTCCGCAAGCAGGGCATCGATGTCGTCACGCTGTGGCGCGAGCGCGGCGCCTTCGACCGGGACACAGGCCCCGAGCCTCAGCGCTGACGCGCCGCCCGCCCCCTAAAATGGCCCGCAAAACCTGTTCATGAGCACCCTCATCCTTTTCCTGCCGCCCGCCCGGCCGGGGACCGCCACCGAATACAGCTACACGCTGACGGCAGACGGCCACTCCGCCCTGCGCCATGCCACCGCACCGGCCACCCTGTTGCCCGAGCCCACACGCCCCGGCGGCGAAGTGGTGGCCGTGGTGCCCGCACGCGCGCTGTCGTGGCAGCGCGTGCAGATGCCCGCAGGCGTGCCCCTGGGCGCGGGCCAGCAAACGCCGCGCCTGCGCTCGGTGCTTGAAGGCCTGCTCGAAGACCGCGTGCTCGACGATGCCGCCCAACTGCACTTCGCCCTGCAGCCCGGTGCACACAGCGGCGCGCCCGTGTGGGTGGCCGTGTGCGACCGCGCCTGGCTGCGCGAGCACCTGCAGGCACTGGAGGCCGCAGGCCGCCGCGTGGCCCGCGTGGTGCCCGAATTCGCCCCCGGCCCCACCGCCAGTGGCAGCCCCGAACTGTGTGCGCTGGGCACCCCTGAAGAAGCCTTCGTGGTGCTCACCGGCCAAGGCGCAGACCAGGGCGTGGCCGTGTTGCCCCTGGCGCCCATGGCCCTGGCGCTGGCGCGCGCTGGCATGCCCGCCGCCGATGCGGCCCACCCTGACGACGACGCCCTGGCCGTGCGGGCCGAACCCGCCGTGGCGGCGCTGACCGAGCAGATACTGGGGCAGCGCGCGACTCTGTACACCACCAGCCAGCGCGCCCTGGACGCCGCACGCGGCGACTGGGACCTGGCCCAGTTCGATCTGGCCAGCTCCAGCCGCTCCCGCGCCCTGCGCAAGGCAGGCAGCCTGGTCAGCACCTTGCTGAACGCCCCGCAATGGCGCGCCGCGCGCTGGGGCGCCGCGCTGCTGGTGCTGGCGCACCTGGTAGGACTCAACGCCTGGGCCTGGCAAGAGCGCCAGGCGCTGGCGGCCAAGCAGGCCGGGGTGCGCGCCGCGCTCACCCAGACCTTCCCCAAGGTGCAGGTGGTGGTCGATGCGCCCGTGCAGATGGAGCGTGAACTGGCCCAACTGCGGCAGGCCGCAGGCAGCGTCTCGGCCCGCGACCTGGAGCCCCTGCTGGCCGCCGCAGGTGCCGCGCTGCCCGACGGCCGCCTGCCCAGCGGCATCGAATACACCCCTGGCGAGCTGCGCCTGCGCGGCGTGGCACTGGCGCCCGATGAAGAAACCGCTCTGTCGGCCCGCCTGCAGGCCGCAGGCTACCGGGCACGCATGGACGATGGCAGCCTGTTGCTGCGCCCCGAGGTGAGCCCATGACGACAAAACCCGCATCCTCCCCGCTGCAGGAGCGCTGGAAAGCCCTGGCCCCGCGCGAGCAAAACCTGGTGCTGGCCGCCGGTGCCCTGGTGGCGCTGGCCCTGCTGTGGTGGGTAGCCATTGCCCCCGCCCTGGCCACGCTGCGCGCCGCCCCCGCACGCCACGCCGCGCTCGACGCCCAACTGCAGCGCATGCACAGCCTGCAGGCCGAGGCACAACAACTGCAGGCCGCGCCCGCCAGCCCCCCTGGCGACACCACCGGCGCGCTGCGCAGCGCCCTGACGCAGCGCCTGGGCAACACGGCGCAGCTCAATGTGGCGGGCGACCGTGCCACCATCACCCTCAAGGGCGCATCGGCCGATGCGCTGGCCCAGTGGCTGGCCCAGGCGCGCAGCAATGCACGCGCCACCCCGCTCGAAGCGCGCCTGACCCGCAGCGCCGCTGCGGCAGCCCCCGCCGCTCCCGCCACCCTGGGCAGCGCACCCATCGCCATGCCCCGCTGGGACGGCACCCTGGTGCTGGCCCTGCCAACCGCCGCTGCTGCCCGCTGAATCGCCGAGCCCAACCGCCTGTGACCCGCACCCACCACCGTACACGCTCCGCCCCTGGCTCTGCCCCGCGCCCCGCATGGGGCTGGGCACTGGCGGGCGCCCTGGCCGGGGGGCTGCCCGCCATGGTCGCCTTTGCCCCTGCCCACTGGTTGGCCCAGGGCGTGGCCCGCGCCACCCAGGGCCAAGTGCAACTGCTGCAGGCGCGGGGCACGGTCTGGACCGGCTCGGCCCAACTGGTGCTCACGGGTGGCAACGCCAGCAAAGACAGTGCCGCATTGCCCGGCCGCGTGGACTGGCGGCTGCGCCCCGCGCTCACTGGCCTGAGCGCGCAACTGCGGGCCAGTTGCTGCACCCCCGAACCCCTGCGCGCCCAGGTGCAGGCCCGTTGGGCCGGCATGGCAGTGAACGTGGCCGACGGCCAGAGCCAGTGGCCCGCTGCACTGCTCGCAGGCCTGGGCACACCCTGGAACACCTTGCAGCCCCAGGGCCAACTGGCGCTGCAGACCCGCGCCCTCACGATGCGCTGGACCGCCGGGCGCATGGTGCTGGGCGGCCAGGTACAACTGGATGCGCGGGCCATGTCCTCGCGCCTGTCCACTCTGCGGCCCATGGGCAGCTACCGGCTGGCCCTGCAGGGCGGCGAGGTGCCCACGCTCACGCTCAGCACGCTGGACGGCGCGCTGCAGCTCAGCGGCACCGGCCAATGGGTGGGCCAGCGCCTGCGTTTCGCGGGCGAAGCCAGCGCCGCCCCCGAGCGCGAAGCGGCGCTGTCGAATCTTCTGAACATCATCGGACGGCGCAACGGCGCGCGCTCCATCATCACCGTGGGTTGAACCTATGACTTTCCTGCTTTCACCACGCCTGCGTTTTACTATTAAAACAATAGCTGCCAGCGCTTTATTAGCGAGCGCCAGCGGCCAAATTGGCGCACAAACCGCCATCGACACCCGCACGGGCAGCGTGCGCCCCAGCGAACCCGTCACGCTGAACTTCGCCAACGCCGAGATCGAGGCCGTGGCCCGCACCATGGCCACCATCACCGGCCGCAACGTGGTGGTGGACCCGCGCGTGAAAGGCCAGCTCAACCTGGTGACCGAGCGCGCCGTCACGCCCGCCGCAGCCTTCCAGCAGTTCCTGGCGGCGCTGCGGCTGCAAGGTTTCACGGTGGTGGAGGCCGCGGGCCTGTACAAGGTGGTGCCCGAGGCAGACGCCAAGCTGCAGGGCGGCAGCGTGAGCGTGGTGCAAGGCAGCGCGGGCAGTGCACCGAGCGGCGGGCAGATCGTCACCCAGATCTTCAAGCTCAACTTCGAGAACGCCGCCAACCTGGTGCCGGTGCTGCGCCCCCTGATCAGCCCTAACAACACCATCAACGTGAACCCCGGCAACAACTCGCTGGTGATCACCGACTACGCAGACAACCTACAGCGCCTGGCACGCATCGTGGCAGCGATGGACGTCTCCAACGCCAGCGACGTGGAGGTGATTCCGCTGCGCAACGCCATCGCCTCCGACCTGGCGCCCCTGGTGGCCCGCCTCATCGACGGCGGCAGCGGCGCCGGCGCCCCCGCAGCGGTGCCCGGCCAGGCCGACACCTCGTTCAAAACCGCGCTGATCGCCGAGCCGCGCAGCAACTCCCTCATCCTGCGCGCAGCCAACCCGGCCCGCGTGGCCCAGGTGCGTGCGCTGGTGGAGCGGCTCGACCAGCCGCCCGCCCCCGGCAGCAGCGCGGCCAACGGCAACATCCACGTGGTCTATTTGAAGAACGCCGACGCCACCAAGCTGGCCACCACGCTGCGCGCCGCCATGGCGGCCATGGGCGGCGCCAGCGGCGGTGCCGGTGCCAGCGGCGGCGGCAGCGCACCGGCGCCCAGCACCGGGCTGAGCGCGGGCGGCATACTGAACACCAGCGGCGCTGCCAACTCCGGTGGCAGCAACTCCGGCCTGGGCTTTGGCGCGGGCAGCATGGGCACCAGCAGCACCAACAACAACCAGCCGTCCACCGGCGGCCTGATCCAGGCCGACCCCACCACCAACTCGCTCATCATCACCGCGCCCGAGCCGCTGTACCGCCAGTTGCGCAGCGTGATCGACAAACTCGACGGCCGCCGCGCGCAGGTGCTGGTGGAAAGCCTGATCGTCGAGGTCTCGGCCAACAAGGTGGCCGAATTCGGCATCCAGTGGCAGGGCATCCTGGGCAAGCAGGGCGACGGCACGGTTGGCGTGATCGGCACCAACTCCAGCGTCTCTGGCGCCAACATCCTGACCGCTGCGGCCGCTCTGGCCACAGGCAATGTCTCGGGCCTAACAGGATCGAGTGGTCTGAGCAACGGTTTGAATTTCGGCCTGGCACCGCGCATCAACGGCCAGTACTACCTGGGCGCGCTGGCCAACTTTTTGCAAAACAGCGGTGATGCCAACGTGCTCTCCACCCCCAACCTGATGACGCTGGACAACGAAGAGGCGCGCATCATCATCGGTAACAACGTGCCCTTCGTCACCGGCTCCTATGCCAACACCGGGGGCAATAGCGGTGCAGTGAACCCGTTCACTACCGTAGAGCGCAAGGACGTGGGCCTGATGCTCAAGGTGCGCCCGCAGATCAGCGAAAACGGCACGGTGAAGATGGCGATCTACCAGGAGGTCTCCAAGATCGACGGCAACACCCTGAGCGCCGTGAACGGCCCCACCACCAGCAAACGCTCCATCGAGTCGAACGTGGTGGTGGACGACGGCAGCATCATCGTGATCGGCGGCCTGCTGGAAGACAGCTACTCGCAGGGCGAAGACAAGGTGCCGGTGATGGGCGACCTGCCCGTGGTGGGCGGCCTGTTCCGCAGCGAAAACCGCAAACGCAACAAAACCAACCTGATGGTGTTCCTGCGCCCCATCGTGGTGCGCGACACCGCCACCAGCGACGCGCTGATGGTGGACCGCTACGAGGCCATCCGGGCGCTGCAGCAAGCCACGCAGCCCGCACCGAGCACCATGCTGCGGTCGGTGTCGGGTGCGCCGGTGCTGCCCCCGCTGCCCGCCCGCGCCGAGCCTGCGGCCAGCGCTGCCGTGCCCGCGCAGCCCCTGCTGGCCCCAGAGCCCGCCACCACGCCACGCTGAAGGGCCCACGACGCATGCGCCACCCCCTGCCCTACGCCTTTGCGCGCACCGCCCAACTGCTGCTGGAGGACGACGGCCACCAGTTGGTGCTGTGGCACGGCCCCAGCCCCGATGCGGGCGCGCTGTCCGAGGTGCTGCGCAAGCACCCCGTGCAGCAGTTGTTGCCGCTCGACGCGCCCGGCCTGGCCCAGCGCATCAGCGCGGCCTATTCGCACAGCGAATCGAGTGCGGCCACCGTGGTGAGCGAGGTCGAAAGCGACGCCGACCTCTCGCGCATGATGCAGGAGCTGCCTGCGGTGGAAGACCTGCTGGAGTCGGCGGGCGACGCGCCCATCATCCGCATGCTCAACGCCCTGCTCACGCAGGCCGCGCGCGACGGCGCGAGCGACATCCACATCGAGCCCTACGAGCGCCACAGCAGCGTACGTTTTCGGGTGGACGGCACGCTGCGCGAGGTGGTGCAGCCCAACCGCGCGCTGCACGCCGCGCTGATCTCGCGCTTGAAGATCATGGCCGACCTCGATATTTCGGAAAAACGCCTGCCGCAAGACGGCCGCATCAGCCTGCGCCTGGGCACCCGCGCCATCGACGTGCGCGTGTCCACCCTGCCCAGCGCCCATGGCGAGCGCGCCGTGCTGCGCCTGTTGGACAAGAGCGAGAGCAAGCTCAGCCTGGAAGCCGTGGGCATGCAGGGCGAAACGCTGCGGCGCTTTGAAGGCCTGATCAACCAGCCGCACGGCATCATCCTGGTGACCGGCCCCACGGGCTCGGGCAAGACCACCACGCTGTATGCAGGCCTGGGGCGGCTTGATGCCACGCGCAACAACATCATGACGGTGGAAGACCCCATCGAATACGAGCTGCCGGGCGTGGGCCAGACCCAGGTCAACAGCAAGATCGAGCTGACCTTTGCCAAGGCCCTGCGCGCCATCCTGCGGCAAGACCCGGACATCATCATGATCGGCGAAATCCGCGACTTCGAGACCGCGCAGATCGCCATCCAGGCCTCGCTCACCGGTCACCTGGTGTTGGCCACCCTGCACACCAACGACGCCGCCAGCGCCGTGACGCGCCTGACCGACATGGGCGTGGAGCCCTTCCTGCTGTCGTCATCCCTGCTGGGCGTGCTGGCCCAGCGCCTGGTGCGCAAATACTGCAGCCATTGCCACGGCGCGGGTTGCGATGCCTGCGGCCACACGGGCTACACCGGCCGCACCGGTGTGTTCGAGCTGCTGGTGACCACCGACGCCATCCGCGCGCAGATCCACAACCAGACCTCCGAGGCCGACATCCGCACCGCCGCCATGGCCGACGGCATGGCCCTGATGCGCGAGGACGCCGAGCGCCTGATCGCCGCGGGCATCACCAGCCGCGAAGAGGTGTTGCGTGTGACGCGGGATTGAAGTCGCTATATTTTTAATAGCTGCTAGCGCTTATTCAATAAGCGCTAGCAGCTAAAAACACCATCAACCTACCGGAATCTGCAACGCAGGCCGGCGTGCCGCAGAGACCACGGCTGGCGCAGCAGGCGCTGACACACCAGCGGCCGAGAATGCGCCCTCCTGCAGCTTGAACTGGCTGACAGCGCCGGTCAGTTGGTGCGCCTGCTCCCTGAGCGATTCGGACGCGGCGGTGGACTGCTCCACCAACGCGGCGTTCTGCTGTGTCATCTGGTCGAGTTGCGACACCGACTGGCTGATCTGGCCAATGTTGTCACTCTGCTCGGCCGACGAGGCGGTGATTTCGCCAATGATGTCGGACACGCGGCGCACGCTGCTCACGATCTCGGTCATGGTCTGGCCCGCCTGGCTCACCAGGCGCGAGCCGTCTTCCACCCGCTCCACCGACGAACCGATCAAGCCCTTGATCTCTTTGGCGGCCTCGGCGCTGCGCTGCGCGAGGTTGCGCACCTCGCTGGCCACCACGGCAAAACCCCGGCCCTGCTCACCGGCCCGCGCGGCCTCCACAGCGGCGTTGAGCGCGAGGATGTTGGTCTGGAAGGCGATGGAGTCGATCACACCCGTGATGTCGGCGATCTTGCGTGAGCTGGTGGTGATCTGGTCCATGGTGGTCACCACCTGCGACACCACGGCGCCGCCGCGCGCCGCCACTTCGGCGGCCGACGAAGCGAAGTCGCTGGCCTGGCGCGAGGACTGTGCGCTTTGCTGCACCGTGCTGGTCAGCACCTCCATCGATGAGGCAGTTTCTTCGAGGTTGGCCGCCGTCTGCTCGGTGCGGTGGCTCAGGTCATGGTTGCCGCTGGCGATCTCGGAGCTGGCGGTGGAGATGTTGCCCGCCGCGTCCTGCACCTGGCGCACCAGGCCACGCAACGAGTCCTGCATGCGGCCCATGGCCGACACCAGTTGGCCCACCTCGTCCTGGTTCATGGGAGCCACGTCGTGCGACAGGTCGCCGCTGGCAATGCGCTCGGCCAGTTCCTGGGCCTGCCCCAGGGATTTGGTGATGGAGCGCACGCTGAAGAAGGTGAGCGGAATCAGCACCGCCAGCCCCAACACCAGTCCGATGCCGATAAGCGCCGACATGGTGGAGGTGCGCAGCTCCACACCCGCGCGAGCCTCGTCCATCTGCGCACGGGCCGACGCAGCCAGGCTGGAGAACAGTTGGTCGGTGGCGTCCATGTGGACCTTGAGGCGGTTGGCATAGGCGCCGCCGCCCGCGCCGTCGAGTTGCGCCTGCTCGATCTGCGCAAAGATGGGGACGATACCGGTTTCATACAGCTTGATCTCGGCCAGCGACTTGTCGATGGAATCGACAAAAGCGGGCTCGTCCGACTGCACCTGGCGCACATCGGCCAGGCTCTTGCGCAGCGCCGCCAGGGTTTTGGCCCAGGTTTCGCGCAGTGCGGAAACCTCTACCGTGTTGTTGAAATTGATGATGATGTCCTTTTCGACCCGGCGCAGGTCGCCCAGCGTGGTGCGCAGGTCGGACATGTCGGTCAGCGTCTGCACCCGCTCGGAAAACAGCACCTGCAGCGTGCCGCGCGTGCGGTCCAGGGCCACATAACCCATGGCTCCGATAACGATCAAAAGAATCAGGGAAAAGACGGTACCAAAGTAGAGTCGTGTACGGATGGAGAAGCGGCCGAGAGCATTCATGGCTCTTCCTTAGGTTTTTGTGAGAGATCGTCAAGCACAGCAAATTTAGTGCCGCACCCATCCTCCGGCCTTCTGGACCGGAAGTTAGGCGGGACTATAGGCCCGGCCGCCGCCGCCGCCGCACAGGGTAAGCACGGCCCCACGGATTTTTTGAAGCGAATCCGCAGGGCCAGTAGTTGCGCTAATCAGACAGGTTTGAGAGGGATGTACAACTCGCCGCCCCCGCGCTGAAACTCGGCCGCCTTGGTTTCCATGCCCTGGGTCAAGGCTTCCGCCTCGGCCAGGCCCTTTTGCGCGGCAAAGTCACGCACTTCCTGCGTGATCTTCATCGAGCAGAACTTGGGGCCGCACATCGAGCAGAAATGCGCCACCTTGGCCGAGTCCTTGGGCAGGGTTTCGTCGTGGTATTCCTTGGCCGTCTCCGGGTCCAGGCCCAGGTTGAACTGGTCCTGCCAGCGGAAGTCGAAACGTGCCTGGCTGAGTGCATCGTCGCGCGAGCGGGCGCCTGGATGGCCCTTGGCCACGTCGGCCGCATGCGCGGCGATCTTGTAGGCAATGATGCCTTGCTTGACGTCGTCGCGGTCGGGCAGGCCCAGGTGTTCCTTGGGCGTCACGTAACACAACATGGCCGTGCCCATCCAGCCGATCATGGCGGCACCGATGGCGCTGGCGATGTGGTCGTAGCCGGGTGCGATGTCGATGGTCAGCGGGCCCAGGGTGTAGAACGGGGCCTCGTGGCAGGTCTTGAGCTGCTCGGTCATGTTGGCCTGGATCATGTGCATGGGCACATGGCCAGGGCCTTCGATCATGGTCTGCACGTCGTGTTTCCAGGCCACCTGGGTCAGCTCGCCCAGCGTGTGCAGCTCGGCAAATTGCGCTTCGTCATTGGCATCGGACGCGCAGCCGGGGCGCAGGCCGTCACCCAGGCTGAACGACACGTCGTACGCCTTCATGATGTCGCAGATGTCCTCGAAGTGCTCGTACAAAAAGCTTTCGCGGTGGTGCGCCATGCACCACTTGGCCATGATGGAGCCCCCGCGCGAGACGATGCCCGTGCGGCGCTGCGCCGTGAGGTGGATGTAGGCCAGGCGCACGCCAGCGTGGATGGTGAAGTAGTCCACGCCCTGCTCCGCCTGCTCGATCAGTGTGTCGCGGAAGATCGCCCAGGTGAGGTCTTCAGCCACGCCGCCCACTTTTTCGAGCGCCTGGTAGATCGGCACGGTGCCAATGGGCACGGGCGAGTTGCGCACGATCCAGTCGCGCGTGGTGTGGATGTTCTTGCCGGTCGAGAGGTCCATCACGTTGTCGGCGCCCCAGCGGATCGCCCACACGAGCTTTTCGACTTCTTCTTCGATGCTGGACGTGACGGCCGAGTTGCCGATGTTGGCGTTGATCTTGACCAGGAAATTGCGGCCAATCGCCATCGGCTCCACCTCGGGGTGGTTGATGTTGGCGGGGATGATGGCGCGGCCCCGGGCCACTTCGTCGCGCACAAATTCCGGGGTGATGATGCGCGGGATGCTCGCGCCCATGGGGTTGCCCATCAGGCGCTGCTCGCGGCCCGCATCGGCCATGTACTGCTGCATCCACTCGCGCTTGCCGTTTTCGCGGATGGCCACGTACTCCATCTCGGGGGTGACGATGCCCTTCTTGGCGTAGTGCATCTGCGTGACGTTAGCGCCGCTTTTGGCGCGCAGGGGCTTGCGCTGCAGTGCGGCTGCCTCGGCGCGCAGCTGGGCCAGGCGGGTGGCGTCTTCGCTTTTTTGGCCGTCGTCCAGCGCCACGGGGGCGCGGCCTTCGTAGTGTTCCACGTCGCCACGGCCGGTGATCCAGCCGCCACGCACGCTGGCCAAGCCACGCCGCACATCGATCACGGACTCGGGGTCGGTGTAGGGGCCGGAGGTGTCGTACACACTGACCAGCTCGCCGTTGGTGAGAGCGATGTCGCGCACAGGCACGCGCAGGTCGGCGTGCAGTTGGCCGGGGATATAGGCCTTGCGCGATGCGGGAAAGGGCTCACGCGTGCGTGCGAGCAACTCGGCGAACTTCTCGGGGGCGGCCAGCTTGGCGTGGGGGTCGGGGGCGTTCATGGGGCAGGTCTCCTGGTTCCGGTGGCGGTGGGGTCTGCTCCGGAATGGACCTGTGCGCCCCCCAGGTGCGGCAGCGCCTGGGGCATGGCGTGCCCACAGGGACTGCGGGCACGGGGACAAGGAGGTCGGCTCTTCTTCCGCCGGTATGAACCGGATCAAGTTCGTCGGGTTCGCAAGTTCGCCTGAATTTCTTCAGGCCTCTCGCATCTCAGCGCATCAGCACACCCCGGAGCAGGCGCGAGTATAGGCCAGCGGGAGATTCGTGCACTCAGGCCAGGCGCCCGATGAAGATCACTGCGAAAAAGAAGACGGCAGCGATCACCGTCCATTTGAGGATGACCAGCCCCAGGCGCTTGTAGCGCGCCTCCCCCGTGCCCGCATAAAACGCAAACGACACAGCCGCAGCCAGAAGCAGCAGCATGGCCAGCCAGCGAAAGATCAGCATGGTGGTGGTGGGCCCGCGTTACCAGGCGCGAGCGGGCTGCGCAAAACCCGTAGGGGCTTGGCGTTCGTCCTCGAAGGTAACCACCTCCCAGGCATCGCGCTGGGCCAGCAGCTCGCGCAGCAGCAGGTTGTTCATGGCGTGGCCCGAGCGGAACGCGCTGTAGGCCGCGAGCAGGGGCTTGCCGATCAGGTACAGGTCGCCCATGGCGTCGAGGATCTTGTGCTTCACGAACTCGTCGTCGTAGCGCAGCCCATCGCTGTTGAGCACCTTGTAGTCGTCCATGACGATGGCGTTGTCCAGCCCGCCGCCCAGCGCCAGGCCGTTGGAGCGCATCATTTCTACATCGCGCGTGAAGCCAAAGGTGCGGGCGCGGGCGATGTCGCGGCTGTAGTTGCCTTGCCCCAGGTCGAACTCCACACGCTGGCCGGTGGAATCCACGGCCGGGTGGTCAAAGTCGATTTCAAAGCTGAGCTTGTAACCGTGGTAGGGCGTGAGGCGCGCCCACTTGGCGTTGGCGCCCTCGCCCTCGCGCACCTCCACGGGCCGGGTGACACGGATGAAGCGCTTGGGGGCGTTCTGCAGTTCCACCCCGGCGCTTTGCAGCAAAAACACGAAAGAGGCCGAAGACCCGTCGAGGATGGGCACTTCTTCGGCGGTGATGTCCACATAGAGATTGTCGAGCCCCAGGCCCGCGCAGGCCGACATCAGGTGCTCCACCGTGTGCACCTTGGCATTGCCCACCGCGATGGTGGAGGCGAGCCGCGTGTCGGTGACGGCCTCGGCCCGGATCGGAATATCCACGGGCTGGGGCAGGTCCACCCGCCGAAACACGATACCAGTGTCCGGTTGTGCAGGCCGCAAGGTCAGCTCGACCCGCTGGCCGCTGTGCAGTCCGACGCCTACGGCGCGGGTCAGTGTCTTGAGGGTGCGTTGCTGGAGCATCTCTGTATTTTAGTTTCTGATGTCCCGCCCCGCACACATGCAGGTCTTGCCGTGCCGCCTGCGGCAGTCCATACGTAGTGCTACCGCCGTGTTTTTACCTACTGCCCTCGGGCCAGCCTCTACGCACAATTCTCCAACGGCTAGAACTACCGGGGCAGCATCGGCTTGCTCCGTCTCGGGTATGACAGCACCCCGGCACGCCGCAAGGCAGATGTAGATAGACTTTCAGCGATACAGATATAGACGCCGCCCCACTGGAGAACGCACACCATGAGCAAGCTCAGCTTCAAAATGAAAATCATGCTCATGATCGGCACCGCACTGGCTGCGCTGCTGATCATGGCCATCATGTCCCTGCTGCAAGAACGACGGCTCATCATCGAGTCGCGCAAGGACATGCTGACCACGGCCGTCCAGTCTGCCCACAGCATCGTGGCCGCCTACCAGGCCAAGGCCGCCAGTGGCGCCATGCCGGTAGAAGAAGCCCAGAAGGCCGCCAAGGAGGCCTTGCGCATCGCCCGTTATGGCGGCGCCGAAGGCAAGACCGAATACTTTTACATCTGGACCACCGAAGGCGTGGGTGTCATGCACCCCTTCAAGCCCGAGTGGGCTGATCAGGACATGCTGGGCAAGGTCAAGGACGGTTCAGGGGTGGACATCATCGGTCTGCTGGTGAACGGCCTGCGCGCCAGCAAGGATGGCAAGGCGTTTGTATCCACCATGTTCGCGCGCCCCGGCCAGCAGGAAACCGTGCCTAAGCTGCAGTACATCGTGAGGGTGGATGGCTGGAACTGGATGGTCGGCTCCGGCCTGTACACCGACGACGTGGACGCCCTGCTGCGCAAGGCGCTCTGGTCCAGCCTGGCAGTGGTGCTGATCGTGTTTCTGGTCGTGGGTGCCATCGGCTGGGTCGTGTCGCGATCTGTATTGCGCCAAATCGGTGGTGAGCCCGCCGACGCCATCGCCATCATGCAGGAGGTCGCCGAGGGCAACCTCGACGCCCAGATTCCCACCGCCCACCCCGGCTCCATGCTCGACGGGCTGGCCCACATGGTCACCTCGCTGCGCAAGCTGGTCACCGAGGTGCGCTCGGCCACCGACAGCATTGCCACCGCTTCGAGCGAAATCGCCCAGGGCAACAACGACCTGGCGCACCGCACCGAAGACACGGCCAGCAATCTGCAGACCACGGCCAGCAGCATGGAAGAGCTGACCAGCACCGTCAAGCAGACCTCGGACTCGGCCCAGACCGCGAACCAGATGGCGACTTCGGCCGCCAAAGTGGCGGCACGCGGCGGCGAGGTGGTGTCGCAGGTGGTCTCCACCATGCAGGAGATCAACGCCAGCAGCAAAAAGATCAGCGACATCATTGGCGTGATCGACGGCATTGCCTTCCAGACCAACATCCTCGCGCTCAATGCCGCCGTAGAGGCCGCCCGCGCGGGCGAGCAAGGCCGGGGCTTTGCCGTGGTGGCGGGCGAAGTGCGCAACCTGGCCCAACGCAGCGCAGAAGCCGCCAAGGAGATCAAGACGCTGATCGGCGCGTCCGTGGAGAAGGTCGAGTCCGGCACCCAGCTCGTGGGCAATGCAGGCGCCACCATGACCGAGATCGTGGCCAGCGTTCAGCGCGTGACCGACATCATTGGCGAAATTCGCGCGGCCACTTCCGAGCAAAGCCAGGGCATTGCGCAGGTCAACACAGCCATGAACCAGCTCGACCAGATGACCCAGCAGAACTCGGCGCTGGTGGAGGAGTCCACCGCCGCAGCCGACAGCCTGCGTGAGCAGGCCATGAAGCTCACCGAGGTAGTGGCCCTGTTCCGCGTGAACGGCAACACCTCGGTGCCCGCGCCCGCTAACCGCCCCCTGGCTGCGCCCCCCCGCCCTGCGCCAGCGGCACCAGCGCGTGCTGCAGCGCCACGCCCTGCCCTGGCCAAGGCCGCACCAGCCCCCCGCCCCGCCGCAGCGCTGCCCTCTAAGGCCAGCCCCAAGCCTGCGGCCGACAACAACGACGATTGGGAGTCCTTCTGAGGCGGTGAGAGGTAATGCGTTGACGGGTAAAGTCGGCGCGCCTCTACCAAGTAAAAAAGCCCTGCCAGCATTCGCTGGCAGGGCTTTTTTGTGAGTACCGGTCCGCTCAGTCAGCTTGCTTGCGCAGGAAGGCCGGGATCTCCAGGTCGTCCATGCCGCCCGACGACAGCGCATCCACGCGGGCTGCGGCCTGGGTTCGGTTGGTGCGCCAGACGCTAGGCACCGACATGCTGCCGTAGTCGGCCTGCGCGCTGCCTGCATGGCCGCCCTGCACGCCGCCCGCTGCCGCACCCATGGCGCCGACGCCGGTCACTGGCATCTGGTAGGCCATGTTGTCCGTGCCCGTGCGCAGGCCACCCTGCACCACAGAGATAGGCTGGCGGCGCGCATTGGCGCGCGACAGGCCCGTGGCCACCACGGTCACGCGGATCTCATCGCCCAGGGTTTCGTCATAGGCAGCGCCGAAGATGACGTGCGCGTCTGTCGAGGCGTAGGCATTGATGGTGTTCATGGCCTGGCGCGACTCGGACAGCTTGAGGCTGCCCTTGCTCGCCGTGACCAGCACCAGCACGCCCTTGGCGCCCGACAGGTCGATGCCTTCGAGCAGCGGGCAGGCGATGGCCTGCTCGGCGGCGATGCGTGCGCGGTCCGGGCCGCTGGCGGTGGCCGTGCCCATCATGGCCTTGCCGGGCTCGCCCATCACGGTGCGCACGTCTTCGAAGTCCACGTTCACCTGGCCGTACTCGTTGATGATTTCGGCAATGCCGCCCACGGCGTTCTTGAGCACGTCGTTGGCATGCGCAAACGCTTCATCCTGGGTGATGTCGTCGCCCAGCACGTCGAGCAGCTTCTCGTTGAGCACAACGATCAGCGAGTCCACGTTGGCTTCGAGCTCGGTCAGGCCATCATCGGCGTTCTTCATGCGGCGGCCACCTTCCCAGTCGAAAGGCTTGGTGACCACGCCCACGGTCAGGATGCCCATCTCCTTGGCAATGCGGGCGATCACTGGCGCAGCCCCCGTGCCCGTGCCGCCGCCCATGCCGGCGGTGATGAACAGCATGTGCGCGCCCTGAATGGCATCGCGGATATCTTCCACGGCGGCTTCGGCCGCATCACGGGCCTTTTCAGGCTTGCCGCCCGCGCCCAGGCCGCTGCCGCCCAGCTGGATGACGCGATGAGCCGAACTGCGCGTCAGCGCCTGCGCGTCGGTGTTGGCGCTCACAAACTCCACGCCCTGCACGCTGCGGGCAATCATGTGCTCAACGGCATTGCTGCCGCCACCGCCCACACCGATCACCTTGATCTGGGTGCCCTGGTTGAATTCTTCGGCTTCGATCATTTCGATGGTCATCTTGGAGCTCCTGTTTCTAAATCTGTATGCAATTGCCAAATGGTGAAAGTGTCCTTGGATCTTTGAGTGCCTGGCGGTCCTGTACATCGCCATCGCTCACGCGACGTTTTTGGGGGGCTGCCTCGCGCTAACCACAGTGGGTATTTCATGGTCAGAAATTCCCCACAATGAAGTCCTTGAAGCGCCCGAACGCGGTCTTCATGGAGCCACTTTTTTGCGCCACCTTGAAGCCGCGCAGCCTGGCCAGCCGCGCTTCTTCCAAAAGGCCCATCACGGTCGCAGCACGGGGCTGGGCCACCATGTCGGCCAAGGCGCTGGAATATTTGGGAATGCCGCGCCGCACGGGCTTCAAGAAGATGTCTTCGCCCAGTTCGATCATGCCGGGCATCACCGAGCTGCCGCCCGTGAGCACGATCCCTGAGGACAACACTTCTTCGTAGCCCGACTCGCGCACCACCTGCTGCACGAGCGAGAAAATTTCCTCCACACGCGGCTCGATCACACCCGCCAGCGCCTGCTTGCTCAGCATGCGCGGGCTGCGGTCGCCCAGGCCGGGCACTTCCACCTGCGCCTCGGGGTCGGCCAGCAGTTGCTTGGCGTAGCCGCTCTCAACCTTGATATCCTCGGCGTCCTTCGTCGGAGTGCGCAGCGCCATGGCGATGTCGCTGGTGATGAGGTCACCCGCGATCGGGATCACCGCCGTGTGGCGGATCGCGCCGCCGGTGAAGATGGCCACGTCGGTCGTGCCCGCGCCGATGTCCACCACCACCACGCCCAGTTCGCGCTCGTCATCGGTCAGCACGGCCTGGCTGCTGGCCAGCGGGTTGAGCATGAGCTGCTCGACCTCCAGGCCACAGCGGCGCACGCACTTGATGATGTTTTCGGCCGCGCTCTGCGCACCGGTCACGATGTGGATCTTGGCCTCCAGGCGGATGCCGCTCATGCCGATGGGCTCTTTCACATCCTGCCCATCGATCACGAACTCCTGCGGCTCCACCAGCAGCAGACGCTGGTCGCTGCTGATGTTGATGGCCTTGGCGGTCTCCACCACGCGCGCCACGTCAGCCGAGGTGACTTCCTTGTCCTTCACGGCCACCATGCCGCTCGAATTGAGGCCCCGGATGTGGCTGCCGGTGATACCGGTGTACACGCGCTGGATCTTGCAGTCGGCCATCAGCTCGGCCTCTTTCAGTGCCTGCTGAATGCTCTGCACCGTGGCGTCGATGTTGACCACCACGCCGCGCTTGAGGCCATTGCTCGGGGCCACGCCCAGGCCTGCGAGCTTGAGCTCGCCATTGGGCAGGACCTCGGCCACCACGGCCATGACCTTGGCGGTGCCAATGTCCAGCCCCACGACAACGTCTTTGTATTCTCTTGCCATATCAGTCTCTGCCCTTCTCTGTTCTTGCCCGCGGCCCCTCGGCCCGCCCCGCCCGCTCAGTCACGCCCCGCTCCGCCATCCGCCGCAGTTTCATCAGCCAGCCCATGCCATTACCTCCTGCGCACGCCGCTGGCGCCGCCGCCAGCCGCATCCGCGTTCACGGTGGTGGTCACGCCGCGCAGGCGCAGCGCATAGCCCCCGGCATGGCGCAAATCTGCCGACTCCAGCGCATCCGCCCGGCGGCCGTACTGGCCTGCCACCTGGGTCAGCGTGCGCACAAAACGCTGCGTGCGCTGCACCACTTCCACCGGCGTTCCGCCGCCCAGCTCCACCACGGCCTCGCTGTCGAGCGTGGCGCGCCAGCCACCACGGCCGGAGAGCTCCAGCTCCGCCACGTCCAGCCCCAGCGGCTCGAACACGGGCGCCAGCAGGCCATACATCTGCAGCACCTCGGCCGAGCTGCCCTTTGGGCCACGCAAGCGCGGCAGGCCTTCCTGCTCTACATCGTCCACATTGGCCTCGAACACCTCGCCCTGGCTGTTGACCAGCGCCGAGCCAGACTCAGCACCCCAGTACGCCACGGCGTCGTGCTCCTGCAGATCCACACGCAGGCTGCCGGGGTACACCCGCTGCACCTGCGCACGGCGCACCCAGGGCACCTGCTCGAAAGCCTCGCGGGCGGCGCGCAGGTCGACCGAGAAAAAATTGCCCGCCAGGTGGGGCGCCACATTGGCCCGCAAGGTCACGGCGTTGTTGTGGGTCAACTCGCCCTGCACCACGATGCGGGCAATGGCAAACCCCGGATAGCGCAGTACCCACCACGCGCCCGCCGCCAGCACGAACGCGACAAAGCCCACGAACAGGACCGTTGCGGTCAGGTTCATGAGCTTGACGTCCAGAGGTGCTGGCAGGGAGGCGGTCATGCGCTGGCGGCTCCTAGGGTGGCGCCTGGCGGCGTGTCCAGCGTGGCCGTGCCCAGCACGCCCACACACAGGTCTTCGTAGCTAATGCCCGAGGCCCGCGCCGACATGGGTACGAGCGAGTGGCCCGTCATGCCCGGCGAGGTGTTGATCTCCAGCAGGAAAGGCTGGCGGTCGCTCGCGCGGATCATGATGTCGGCACGCCCCCAGCCCCGGCAGCCCAGCGCGCGGAACGCCTGCACCACCAGGCGCTGAATCTCGCGCTCCTCGGCTTCGGGCAGGCCACTGGGGCAGTGGTACTGCGTCACGTCGGTGAAGTATTTGTTCTGGTAGTCGTAGTTGCCCTCGGGCGCCACGATGCGAATCACGGGCAGCGCATGGGCGCCCGCGCCTTCGCCCAGCACCGGGCAGGTGGTCTCGTCGCCCTCGATGAACTGCTCGCACAACACTTCAGGGTCGTACTTCGACGCCAGCAGATAGGCCTGCTCGCACTGCGCGGCCGAGGTGACCTTGGTGAGGCCGATGGTGGAGCCCTCGCGCGATGGCTTCACGATCATGGGCGCACCCAGCGCCTCCAGGGCCTGCACAGTCTCCTGCGCGCTGGAGACCAGGCGCCAGTCGGGGGTGGACAGGCCTTCGAAGCGCCAGATGCGCTTGGTCATGATCTTGTCCATGGCGATGCTCGATGCCATCACGCCGGGGCCGGTGTATGGGATGCCCAGCAACTCCAGCGCGCCCTGCACCGTGCCGTCTTCGCCATGGCGGCCATGCAGCGCGATAAAACAGCGGGCGTAGCCGTCGCGCTTGAGATCACTCAGGTCGCTTTGGGCGGGGTCGAATGCATGTGCATCCACGCCGCGCGCGCGCAGAGCCTGCAGCACACCGCTGCCAGACATCAGCGACACCTCGCGCTCGGCCGAGGCGCCGCCCATGAGCACGGCCACCTTGCCCAGCGATTTCACATCAATATTTGAATCAAAAATGGTCATTGCGCGCTCCCTTCAAGCGCCTTAAGCTCACTATTTTGTAGCATTTCAACCACCTTGCCCGGCACGGCGCCAATGGAGCCCGCGCCCATGCACATCACCACGTCGCCGTTGCGCGCGTTGTCGGCAATGACCTGCGGCAAATCAGCCACGGCATCGACGAACACAGGCTCCACCCGGCCCGCCACACGCAAGGCGCGGGCCAGCGAGCGGCCGTCGGCTGCAACCACGGGCGCCTCGCCTGCTGCGTACACCTCGGTCAGCAGCACCGCGTCGGCGTTGCCGATGACCTTGACGAAATCCTCGAAACAATCGCGCGTGCGGCTGTAGCGGTGGGGCTGGAAGGCCAGCACCAGGCGGCGGCCCGGAAAGGCGCCGCGCGCGGCCGCCAGCGTGGCGGCCATCTCCACGGGGTGGTGGCCGTAGTCGTCGATGACGGTGAACGTACCGCCACCTTTGGCGGGCAGGTCGCCATAGCGCTGGAAGCGTCGGCCCACGCCCTTGAAGCCCGCCAGCGCACGCTGCACGGCCTCGTCAGGGATATTGAGTTCCACCGCCACGGCAATCGCCGACAGTGCGTTGAGCACGTTGTGTTCGCCCGCGAGGTTGAGCACGATGTCCAAGTCGGGCAGGGTGACGCCGTTGCGCCGCTGCACCGTAAAGCGCATCTGCCCTGCATCGGGGCGCACGTTCACGGCGCGCACTTGGGCGTCTTCCGAAAAACCGTAGCTGGTGATGGGACAGGTCACGCTCTGCAGGATGTCGCGCACGGCTGGGCTGTCCACGCACAAAACGGCCGTGCCGTAGAACGGCATGCGGTGCAGGAAATCGACAAACGCGCCCTTGAGCCGGCCGAAGTCGTGGCCGTAGGTCTCCATGTGGTCGGCGTCGATGTTGGTCACCACGGCCATCACGGGCAGCAGGTTCAAAAACGAGGCATCGGACTCGTCGGCTTCGACCACGATGTAGTCGCCACTGCCCAGCTTGGCATTGGCGCCCGCGCTGTTGAGCTTGCCGCCGATCACGAAGGTCGGGTCCAGCCCGGCCTCGGCCAGCACGCTGGTCACCAGGCTGGTGGTGGTGGTCTTGCCGTGGGTGCCCGCAATGGCAATGCCCTGCTTCAGGCGCATCAACTCAGCCAGCATGAGCGCACGCGGCACCACGGGGATTTTTTTGGCGCGGGCGGCCAGCACCTCGGGGTTGTCGGCCGTGACGGCGGTAGAGGTGACCACGGCGTCGGCGCCATCGATGTGCGCTGCCGCATGGCCCAGACAGGTGTGGATGCCCAGGCCCTGCAGGCGGCGCAGCGTGACGCTGTCGGACAGATCGGAGCCCGAGATGCGGTAGCCCAGGTTGAACAGCACCTCGGCGATGCCGCTCATGCCAGCGCCGCCCAGGCCGACGAAATGGATGTGGCGAATGGCGTGTTTCATGGCTGGGCCAACTCCTCGCAGGCAGTCACCACCTCGCGGGTGGCGTTGATTTTTTGCATGTTTTTGGCCTTCAGCGCTTTATCCACCAGCGTGGAGCGCTCCATATTCAATAGCATTTGTGACAACCCCTCGGGCGTCAGGTCGCGTTGCTGCACCAGCCAACCGCCCCCGGCATCCACCAGGAACTGGGCGTTGGTGGTCTGGTGGTCGTCCACCGCCGACGGGAAAGGAACAAAGATGGACGCGGCCCCCACAGCGGCGATTTCGGTCACGGTGCTGGCGCCCGCGCGGCAGACGATGATGTCGGCCGCTGCGAACGCGCTGGCGGTGTCGTCGATGAAAGGGGTGAGCTCGGCATCGACCCCGGCGGCCGCGTAGTTGGCGCGCAAGGCGTCGATCTGCGCTGCGCCGCTTTGGTGGACCACGGTGGGCCGTTGCCCGGCGGGCATCAGCGCAACGGCCTGCGGCACGATCTCGTTGAGCGCACGTGCACCCAGGCTGCCACCCACCACCAGCAGGTTCAGCGGGCCGGTGCGCCCGGCAAACCGCTCGGCGGGCCCGGCCTGTTGCGTGAACGCGGTGCGCAGCGGGTTGCCCACCCACTGGCCCTTTTTGAGCACGTTGGGGAAGGCCGTGAACACCCGGTCAGCCACACCCGCCAGCACCTTGTTGGCCATGCCAGCCACCGAGTTCTGTTCGTGCAGCACCAGCGGTTTGCCCGCCAGCACGCCCATCATGCCGCCCGGAAAGGTGATGTAGCCGCCCAGGCCCACCACCACGTCGGGCTTGACGCGCCGCACCACCTGCAAGGCTTGCCAGAAGGCACGCAACAGGCGCAGCGGCAGCAGGGCCAGCGTGAGCAGGCCCTTGCCGCGCACGCCCGAAAAATCGATCAGCTCCAGCGCAAAACCGTGTGTGGGCACGATGCGCGACTCCATGCTGCCCGGCGCGCCCAGCCAATGCACGCGCCAGCCGCGTGCGCGCAACTCCTGCGCCACGGCGAGGCCCGGGAAAATATGGCCGCCAGTGCCACCCGCCATGATCAATGCGGTTTTCTGCGTCATACGCGCCCCCCTCTCATGAGGAGTTTGTTCTCGTAATCAACACGCAGAACCACGGCCAACGCCACCAGATTCATCAGGATCGCCGACCCGCCAAAACTCATCAACGGGAGCGTGAGCCCCTTGGTCGGCAGCGCACCCAGGTTCACGCCCATGTTGATGAAAGCCTGAAATCCAATCCAGATCGCCACGCCCTGCGCCACCAGGCCCGAGAACACGCGGTCGAGCGCAATGGCCTGGCGACCGATGTGCATGATGCGGCGGATCATCCAGAAGAACAGCACGATGAGCGCGAGCACGCCCACGAGGCCGAACTCTTCGCCGATCACGGCCAGCAGGAAGTCGGTGTGCGCCTCGGGCAGCCAGTGCAGTTTTTCCACACTGCCGCCCAGGCCCACGCCAAAAATCTCGCCCCGCCCGATGGCGATCAGCGAGTGCGAAAGCTGGTAGCCCTTGCCCAGCGCGTGCTGCTCGCTGAACGGGTCGAGATAGGCAAACACGCGCTCGCGGCGCCAAGGCGAGCTGGCAATCATCAGCGCAAAGGCGCCCACCAGCACCCCGGCGATCAGAAAGAACATGCGGGCGTTCACCCCGCCCAGGAACAAAATGCCCATGGCGATCACGGCCACCACCATGAAGGCGCCCATGTCCGGCTCAGCCAGCAGCAACACGCCCACGATGGCCACGGCCGCCCCCATGGGCAGCACGGCGCGGAAGAAACGCTCCTTGACGTCCATCTTGCGCACCATGTAGTCAGCCGCGTAGATGAGCACGGCAAATTTCGCCACCTCGGACGGTTGGAACCCGATGGGCCCGAACGACAGCCAGCGGCGCGCACCGTTGACCACCTTGCCCACGCCCGGAATCAGCACCGCCACCAACAGCAGCAGCGCCACCACAAACAACCAGGGCGCCACGCGCTCCCAGAGCAGCATGGGCACCTGAAAGGCCAGCAGTGCCGCCACGAAGCCCACCACGAGATACATCATGTGGCGGGTGAGGAAATGGGTCGATGCGTAGTTGGAAAAACGGGGGTTGTCCGGCATCGCGATGGAGGCCGAATACACCATCACCAGCCCCCAGGCGAGCAACGCCACCACCACCCACAGCAGCGCCTGGTCGAACCCCAGCACGCTGGCGGGGGTGCTGGAGGACTGGCGGTATTCGGTGCCGCCCACGCGCACAGGCAGCACGTCGGCAGCCTTGCCGGGCAGGCCACCGAACCAGCCGGTCACGCGCTGCAAAAGGGTGCTGGCGGGAGCCGTCATGCCATGCCCCCCATTGGTTGGCCCGCGTCGTCTGCCATCGCATGCACGGTGTCACGGAACACCTGTGCACGGTGCTCGTAGTCCTTGAACATGTCGAAGCTGGCGCAGGCAGGGGACATCAGCACCGCATCGCCCGCATGCGCGCGCTCGGTGGCCAGCGCCACCGCCTCGGGCAGCGTGGGCGCATCGAGCAGCGCCACGCCAGCATCCTGCAGGGCGGCGCGAATCAACGGCGCGTCGCGGCCGATCAGCACTGCCGCGCGGACATGGCGCGCCACCGGTGCGGCCAGGGGAGCGAAGTCCTGCCCCTTGCCCTCGCCACCCAGAATGACCACCAGGCGGCGCTCAGCGCCCAGTCCGGTGAGGGCAGCCACCGTCGCACCCACGTTGGTGCCCTTGCTGTCGTCGAAATACTCCACGCCGTTGATGATGGCCACGGGCTCCACACGGTGCGGCTCGCCCCGGTATTCGCGCAGGCCGTACAACATGGGTGCCAAGGGGCAGCCCGCTGCGGCAGCCAGCGCCAGCGCGGCCAGTGCGTTGGATGCGTTGTGGCGCCCCCGGATGCGCAGCGCATCGGCCGGAATGAGCCGCTGAATGTGCAGGTCTTCCTCAACCTCGTTGCGGCCACGTTTGCGGGTTTCGTCGGCATCCATGGCGCGCACCAGCCAGGGCATTCCGCTCACGACTTCGATACCGAAGTCACCGGGGCGCCGGGGCATGTCGCTGCCAAAGGTGAGGTGCGCGCGCACCTGCGGCTTTTGCAGCTTGGCTTTGACGGGCGGCGGCACAGGCTGGGCAGCCCCCACGCTTGCCACTGCGTGTGCTGCGCTGCCCCCCGAGGGGGCCGCTGCCGCCTTCGGGCGGCCGGGCGGCGGCAGCATCGCCATCACCGCCGCGTCTTCGCGGTTCAGGATCATCAGGCCCGTCTGGCCAAAAATACGGGCCTTGGCGGCGGCATAGGCGTTGATGTCGCCATGCCAGTCCAGATGGTCTTGCGTGATGTTGAGCACCGTGGCGGCGGTGGGCTCGAAACCGGTCACGCCGTCGAGCTGAAAACTCGACAGCTCCAGCACCCATACATCGGGCAGGGTGTCGGCATCCAGGTGCGCGGCCAGCGTGTCGAGCAGGGTCGGGCCGATGTTGCCCGCCACGGCCACCCGCTTGCCCGAGCGCTCGACCAACTGGCCGGTGAGCGAGGTCACGGTGGTCTTGCCGTTGGTGCCCGTGATGGCCAGCACCGCAGGCGCATAGGCGTGCGATGCGCGCAGCGCGGCCAGCGCCGCTGCATACAAGCTTAATTCACCCCCAGCGCTTATTCCGCTTGCGGTAGCCGCGTCCAAAACAGGAGCAACCTGCTGCGGACTCAGCCCCGGCGAGCGGTACACCGCGTGCAGGTTCTGCCCGTCCACCAGGCTGGCATCGAAGGCGCCCGCCACGAAGCGGGCCTGGGGCAGCTCCTGCTGCAGCACAGACAGTTGGGGCGGTGCCGTGCGCGTGTCGGCCACGGTGACATCGGCCCCGCAGCGTGCGCACCAGCGCGCCATGGCCAGGCCCGATGCGCCCAGGCCCAGAATGAGGATGTTCTGGCCCTGCAGCAGTTGCGCCATGGCCTCGCGCGGGCTGCCGATGGGTTCGGCAGGCTCATCGTCAGTGACCGTATCCGACGCTTGCACGGCACTGTGCTCCGCGTCCGTTTCGGGGGCCGACACCTCCGCAAAAATTTGCGCCACAAAATCGGCAGCGGCCTTGGCGGCAGAGACGGCGGGCACGGCCTCGGGGTTCCATGCTGTGCCAGAAGCTGCGGCCGCAGGCGGGGGGGAAGCCACCGGCGCGGACTCGGATGGCTGCTCAGCGGCACCCGCTGCATCCACGGCCACCTCGGGCACGCCCACACCCGCGCTGGCCTCGTCAGGCACGGCGTCGGGCGCACCGGGTGCGCCAGGGAGGACGGAGGGATCGTTCGGATTCATCGCAGTTTCAGGGTGGACAGGCCAACAAGGCACAGCAGCATGGTGATGATCCAGAAGCGCACGACCACCTGCGTCTCCTTCCAGCCGCTCTTTTCAAAATGGTGGTGCAGAGGTGCCATCTTGAGCAGGCGCCGACCTTCGCCGTAGCGGCGCTTGGTGTACTTGAACCAGGTCACCTGCAGCATCACCGACAGGGCTTCGACCACGAAGATGCCGCCCATGATGGCCAGCACGATCTCCTGGCGCACGATGATGGCGATGGTGCCCAGGGCTGCGCCCAGCGCCAACGCGCCCACGTCACCCATGAAGACCTGGGCCGGGTGGGCGTTGAACCACAGAAACGCCAGCCCCGCGCCCGCCATGGCGGCGCAAAAAATCAGCAACTCGCCCGAGCCAGGGATGTGCGGAAAAAACAGGTACTTGGAGTACACCGAGCTGCCCGTGACGTAAGCGAACACGCCCAGGGCCGAACCCACCATCACCACCGGCATGATGGCCAGGCCGTCGAGGCCGTCGGTCAGGTTCACCGCATTGCTGGAGCCCACGATCACGAGGTAGGTCAGGATCACGAAACCCAGCACCCCGAGCGGGTAGCTCACTTCCTTGAAGAAAGGCAGTTGCAGCCCGGCCTTGGGCGGCAGATCGAGCGAGAAACCCGACTGCACCCAGCCCACGAACAGCTCCCACACCTTGGCGTTGGAGCTTTCGGAAATGCTGAACACAAGGTACAGAGCGGCCATGAGGCCGATCACCGACTGCCAGAAATACTTCTCGCGCGAACGCATGCCTTCGGGGTCTTTATTGACCACCTTGCGCCAGTCATCCACCCAGCCGATGGCGCCAAAACCCAGCGTGACGATGAGCACGATCCACACGAATCGGTTGGACAGGTCGAACCACAACAGGGTGGAGATCGCGATCGACAGCAGGATGAGCACGCCCCCCATGGTGGGCGTGCCGCTTTTGGACAGGTGCGACTGCATGGCGTAGCCACGGATGGGCTGGCCGATCTTGAGCGAGGTGAGCACACGGATCACCTTGGGGCCCGCCACCAGGCCGATGAGCAGCGCCGTCATGGCGGCCATCACCGCGCGAAAGGTGAGGTACTGAAACACCCGGAAGAAACCGAACTCGGGCGACAGGCCCTGCAGCCATTGCGACAGCATCAGCAGCATGCGGCACCTCCAGCAAGGAGAGGCAGGAACGCCGTGCGGGTGATTTCAATGCGTTGCGCCATGGCGTTCCTCCTGCGATTGCATCGGCTTTTGTTGTTGTTCGTGGGGCTGCGTGGCAGCAACGATGGCCTCGACCACTTGCTCCATCTTCATGAACCGGGAGCCCTTGACCAGCACGCTGCCCACGGTGAGCAGGGCCTGGCGCACGGCGTCGAGCAACACGCCCATGTCGTTGAAATGCCTGGCGCCGCTGCCATAGGCAGAAACGGCATGCACCGATTGCGCACCCAGCGCAAACAGCAGGGGAATGCCCGCCTCGCGGGCATGCGCCCCAGCCTCGGCGTGGAACTGCGGCCCCTGGTCACCCACCTCGCCCATATCGCCCATCACCAGAAGCTGCGGGCCGGGCAATTCGGCCAACACATCAATGGCGGCGCGCATGGAGTCGGGGTTGGCGTTGTAGGTGTCGTCCACCACGGTGATCTCGCGGCCTGCGACAGCCACGCTGAACGCGCGCGAGCGGCCCTTGACCGGCGTGAAATCGTCGAGCCCCTGTGCAATAGCGGCCAGCGGCGCGCCCGCAACCAGCGCACAGGCGGCTGCGGCCAGGGCATTGGTCACGTTGTGGCGGCCAGCGATGTGCAGGCGGGTGGCGACTTCGCCCTGCGGCGTGGACAGGACCACAGCCCAGGCGCCGTGCTCCCAGACGGCCCGCTCGCAGCGGACATCGCCGCCGTCGCCAAAGGTGACCGCGCGGCGGCCCGGCAAAGCCTGGGCCAGCGACTGCCACAGGCCCGTGTAGGCATCGCCCGCCGGGAACACCGCCACGCCATCGGCGGGCAGGCTGGCAAACACCGAGCCGTTCTCGCGCGCCACGGCCTCCACGGTGTGCATGAACTCCAGGTGCTCGCGCTGCGCGTTGTTGACCAGCGCCACCGTGGGCTGGGCCATGGCGGCCAACTGGGCGATCTCGCCCGGATGGTTCATTCCCATCTCGATCACGGCCGCGCGGTGGGCCGCGCGCAAGCGCAGCAGCATCAGGGGCACGCCAATGTCGTTGTTGAAATTGCCCTGCGTGGCAAAGGCGGCGTCACCCTGCCAGGCGCGCAGGATGGACGCGATCATCTGCGTCACCGTGGTCTTGCCGTTGCTGCCGGTCACGCCGATCAGTGGCAATGCGAACTGCGCACGCCAGCCCGTTGCCAACGCTCCGAGCGCTGCCAGGCTGTCGGGCACCTCGATGCCCGGCAGGCCAGCAGCCGCCAGGCCGCCATGGGCAATGGCTGCCGATGCGCCGCCCACGCGGGCATCGGCCAGGAAGGCGTTGGCATCGAAGCGCTCGCCCTTGAGGGCCACGAAAAGATCACCGGCCTGCAGCGTGCGTGTGTCGGTATGCACGCGCGCCAGCGACGTGGCGCCGTCGCCCACCAGTCGGGCGGTGGGAATGCGCGGCTGCAGCAGCGCAAAGGCCTGCTGCAAGGTCATGGCAGTGCTTGAACTGTTTGTCATGCCCATGTGTGGGCTCCTCGGGCCTGCAGCGCGCTGCGCGCGTGGGCCATGTCGGAGAACGGCAGGCGCACGCCCGCCGTTTCCTGGGTGTCTTCATGGCCTTTACCGGCAACCAGCACCACGTCGGCGGGTGCGGCCTCGGCAATGGCCTGCGCAATGGCGGCAGCGCGGTCGGGCTCGGCACGCACGGTGCCGCCCGCAATCGTGCCTTGCAAAATTTGGTGCAGGATGGCGGCCGGGTCTTCGCTGCGGGGGTTGTCGCTGGTCACCAGCACCTGGTCGGCCTGCTGCTGCGCCACGGCGCCCATCAGGGGGCGCTTGCCCGCATCGCGGTCGCCGCCACAGCCAAACACGCACCACAGTTGGCCGCCGCGCTCGGCGGCCAGGGGGCGCAGGGCCTGCAGGGCTTTTTCCAATGCATCGGGGGTGTGGGCATAGTCCACCGCCACCAGCGGCTGGCCCGCTGCTACCAGCCGCTGCATGCGGCCCGGCACGGGCTGCAGGCTGGCGCAGGCGCGGACGGCATCGGCCAGCGGCACGCCCAGGCTACGCAGCGTGGCCAGCACGCCCAGCAGGTTCTGCACGTTGTAGTGGCCGATCACGCGCGTTTGCAGCAGTTGCTGCTCGGCCCCTTCGATCACCGTGAAGCGCAGGCCCTGCTCGCCCAAAGCGATGTCTTGCGCAGCCAGGCGCGCGACGCCTTGGGCGGAAACGCTCCACAGGTCCAGCGCCCCGTCGGCGAGCTCGGCGTGCAATTGAGCGCCCACCGGGTCATCCACATTGATGACCGCAGCCCGCAAACCGGGCCAGTCGAACAACACACGCTTGGCCAGCCAGTAGTCGGCCATGCTGCCGTGGTAGTCGAGGTGGTCCTGCGTGAAGTTGGTGAAGACGGCCACGCGGATCTGCGTGCCATCGAGCCGCGCCTCGGCCAGGCCGATGGAGGACGCCTCGATGGCGCAGGCGCCGAGCCCCTGCTCGGCAAACTGGCCGAACGCGCGCTGCAGGCGCACCGGGTCGGGGGTGGTCATGCCGGTGGATGCCAGCGCGGGGGGGACTCCTATACCCAAAGTGCCTACCAGCGCGCACTGATCAAGCGCCGACAGCTCATTATTTGATAGCAAATTCAAGGCGCCGGCCAGCCACCACGCGGTGCTGGTCTTGCCATTGGTGCCGGTCACGGCCAGCACATCGAGCTGTGCGCTGGGTTGCCCAAACCACTGCGCCGCAATGGGCCCCGTGGCAGCTTTGAGGCCGTGCAAAGCGGCCAGGTGTTCGCCCGAAAAATCGAATGCCTCCACGCCGGACTGCTCCACCAGGCAGGCGGTGGCGCCGCGCACCAGCGCATCGGCCACATGGGCGCGACCGTCGGTGGCCGCGCCGGGCCAGGCGATGAAGCCGTCGCCAGGGGTGATCTGGCGGCTGTCGGTGTGCAGGGTGCCTGTGACACGCGCGCGCAGCCATTGCACGGCCTCGTTGGCGGACTGCAGGATGTGGAGCGGTGCCTGGGTCACAGCGACTCCTCCACCGCGTTGGCCACGATCTGCGGCTTGACAGCCATGTCGGGCTGCACGCCCATCATGCGCAGCGTCTGCTGCACGACTTCGCTGAACACGGGCGCGGCCACGGCGCCGCCGTAGATCACACCGGCACCGGGCTCGTCGATCATGACCGCCACGATGATGCGGGGCTTGTCGATGGGCGCCATGCCGGTGAACCAGGCGCGGTATTTGCCCGATGCGTAGTTTTTGCCCACCTGCTTGCGCGCCGTGCCCGACTTGCCGCCCACCGAGTAGCCCACGGTCTGCGCCTTCTGGCCCGTGCCGCCGGGGCCTGCGGCCATCTGCAGCATTTTGCGCACCTGGTCGGCCGTGCGCTCGGAAAACACGGGCACGCCCACCGCGATCTCGTTGGTCTTGAGCATGGTGGCCGGGATCACCCGCCCGCCATTGGCAAACACGGTGTACGAGCGCGCCATCTGGAACAGGCTGGCCGACAGGCCGTAGCCATAGGACATGGTGGCCTGCTCCACCGGGCGCCAGCTCTTGTAGGGCCGCAGGCGGCCCGTCACCACGCCAGGAAAGTGCAGTTGCGGCTTTTGCCCAAAGCCCGCCGCCGAGAAGGTCTCCCACATCTCGCGCGCAGGCATCTGCATGGCGAGCTTGGTGGTGCCCACGTTGCTGGATTTTTGAATCACGCCCTCCACGGTGAGCAGGCCGTAGTTGTGCGTGTCTGAAATCGTGGAGCCGGTAATGGTGATGCGGCCGGGGTTCGTGTCCACCGGCGTTTCGGGGCGCACGCGGCCGGTTTCCAGCGCGAGGCCAATGGTGAAGGGCTTCATGGTCGAGCCGGGCTCAAACACGTCGGTGAGCGCGCGGTTGCGCAACTGCTCGCCGGTCAGGTTCTGGCGCTTGTCGGGCACGTAGCTGGGGTAGTTGGCCAACGCCAGCAGCTCGCCCGTGTGCGCATCGAGCACCACCACGCTGCCCGCCTTGGCTTTGTGCAGCGCAACCTGGTCGCGCAGCTTCTGGTAGGCAAAAAACTGCACCTTGCTGTCGATGGACAGTTGCATGTCCTTGCCGTCCACCGGGGGCACGGTTTCGCCCACGCCTTCCACCACGCGGCCCAGCCGGTCCTTGATCACGCGGCGCGAGCCTGGCTTGCCCGCCAGGTCTTTGTCGAAGGCCAGCTCCATGCCCTCCTGGCCATGGTCTTCGACGTTGGTGAAGCCCACCACGTGCGCGGCGGCCTCGCCCTCGGGGTACTGGCGCTTGTATTCCTTGCGCTGGTAGATGCCTTTGATGTCCAGCGCCGCGATCTGCTGGCCCACGTCCCAGTCGAGCTGGCGCTTGATCCAGACAAAGGTTTTGTCCTCGTCGGCCAGTTTCTTCGACAACTCCGCCTGGGTCATGCCCATCAGCTTGGCCAGTTGCTTGAGCTTGGCGCGCACCTCGGGCTTTTCCTGGTCCACGTCCTCGGGGATGGCCCAGATGCTGGCCGCGGGCACGCTGGAGGCCAGGATCAGGCCATTGCGGTCCAGGATCTTGCCGCGGTTGGCGGGCAGCTCCAGCGTGCGCGCAAAACGCACCTCGCCCTGGCGCTGGAAGAACTCGTTGCCGAACACCTGCACGTAGGCGGCGCGTGCCCCCAACCCCACAAACCCGAGCGCGATCATCGCCACGATGAACTTGCTGCGCCAGACCGGCGTCTTGCTGGCCAGCAGCGGGCTTGCGGTGTAAACCACGCTGCGGCTCATGGTTGCGTGCCCCCGGGTTGCACGGGCGCACTGGCGGCTGCCACCACCCCTTGCGGGTCGGACACGTACTGCGTGATGGCGGGCGTGGCCGTGCGCATCTTCAACTGGTCGCGCGCGATCTTCTCCACGCGCAGCGGCGTGGCCTGCGCGCGCTTTTCGACCTGCAGGCGCTGGTGCTCGGTTTCCAGGCGGCGGGCCTCCACCGTGGCTCGGTCCAGTTCGGTGAACAGGCGACGCGACTCGTACTGGGTGTGCACCAGATAGAGGGCGCTGGCGAGCACGGCCACCAACAGGACGAGGTTCAACCGGGTCATGCTTTCAGACCTCTGTCCGCTCGGCTACGCGCATGATGGCACTGCGCGAACGGGGATTGGCCGCCACCTCGGCAGCGCTCGGCTTGATGCGGTCCAGGGCCACGAGCTTCATGGGCTGTGGCTTGGCGAATGGCGCACGGCGGTCGAACACCTCTTTGGAGTGCTTAGCGATGAACTGCTTGACGATGCGATCTTCGAGCGAATGGAAGCTGATCACCACCAGCCGCCCACCCGGCTGCAGCACCGAGAGGCTGGCCTCTAGCGCCTGTTGCAGCTCTTCAAGCTCGGCGTTGATGAAAATCCGAAGAGCTTGAAATGTGCGCGTTGCAGGGTTCTGGCCCGGCTCGCGGGTTTTGACCGCGCCAGCCACGAGATCGGCCAGTTCGGCGGTGGTTGCAAGAGCGCCCCGTTCTTCGCGCCGCGCAACAATCGCCTTTGCAATGGGGCCAGCAAACCGTTCTTCACCGTAGTCACGTATCACCTCCGCAATCTGACCGACTTCGGCCGTGGCCAACCAATCGGCCACGCTGATCCCGCGCGTGGTGTCCATGCGCATATCCAGCGGGCCGTCAAAACGAAAACTGAAGCCCCGTTCGGGGCTGTCGATCTGGGGCGAGCTCACGCCCAGGTCCATCAGCACGCCCGCAGCGCTGCCCGCAGGCAGGTCGGCCAGGTGGCGAAAACCTTCGTGCCGAATGGAAAAACGCGCATCGGTGATGCGCGTTGCTTCGGCGATGGCTTCGGGGTCCTTGTCAAAGGCCACCAGACGCCCTTCTGGCCCCAGCCGCAGAAGGATGAGGCGCGAATGCCCTCCGCGCCCAAAGGTCGCATCCACGAAGGTGCCCGCCGGCTCGGCGCCAGCGCCTCCGAGGAGGGTGTCCACGGCTTCGTCGAGAAGAACGGTGGTGTGTTGCAAAGAAGGAGAAGATGTCACGGTGGGCCTTAGAAGGAGAAGTCCTTGAAGACATCCGGCATCTCGCCCTGCATGGCTTCGGCTTCCTGCGCGTCGTAGGTGGCCTTGTCCCAGAGTTCGAAATGGTTGCCCATGCCCAAAAGCATGGTGTCCTTGGAAATACCGGCTGCGGCGCGCAGCTCGGGCGAAACCAGCACGCGGCCCGTGGCGTCCATCTCCACGTCCATGGCGTTGCCCAGAAAGATGCGCTTCCACCACTGGGCGGACATGGGCAACTGGGCGATGCGCTCGCGGAACTTCTCCCACTCGGGGCGGGGGAACACCATGAGACAGCCGTGCGGGTGTTTGGTGATGGTGAGCTGGCCCGATGCGGTGGCCGCGAGCACGTCACGATGCCGGGTCGGCACGGACAGCCGACCCTTCGCATCCAGACTCAGCGACGAGGCACCTTGAAACACGGACAGATTCCCACTTCGGTTTTGCGCCTCGCGGATCCGTGCAATGGACCTTGAGGGCACTTTTCACCACTTAATTGCACTTTTTTGCACTGTAGCAGGAAAAGCACACCAAGCAAGGGGGTGTCTCACAAAGTTTTGCAATGAAATCAACAACTTAGGCGCGACTTTGCAGACGCCAAAGCGCCAAAAGCTGTTAAAAAATAAGCACTTAGAGGGGCCTATGAAAGTGACCTCTCAAGGCCTGGCCTAGTGGTCACAGGATGTAGCGCGACAGGTCTTCGTCCTGGCTCAAGGTCTGCAGGCGGGCGTTCACATAGGCGGCATCGACGGTGATGGTCTGGCCCGACAGGCGTGCGGCATCAAAGCTCACCTCGTCCAGCAGGCGCTCCATGACGGTGGACAAGCGGCGCGCGCCGATGTTTTCCGTGCGCTCATTCACCTCGAAGGCGATGTGCGCCAGGCGCGTGATGCCTTCGGGCAGGAAGTCCAGGGTGACCCCCTCGGTGGCCAGCAGCGCCTGGTACTGCTTGACCAGCGAGGCATGGGTCTGCGTGAGGATGGCCTCGAAATCCTGGACCGACAGGGAGTCGAGCTCCACCCGGATCGGAAAGCGCCCCTGCAGCTCGGGGATGAGGTCGCTGGGCTTGGACAGGTGGAACGCGCCCGAGGCGATGAACAGGATGTGGTCCGTCTTGATCATGCCGTATTTGGTGGACACGGTGGTGCCCTCCACCAGCGGCAGCAGGTCGCGCTGCACGCCCTGGCGCGACACGTCGGAGCCGCTGCTCTCCTGGCGCGTGGCCACCTTGTCGATCTCGTCGATGAAGACGATGCCGTTCTGCTCGGCATTGGCGATGGCGCGGGTCTTGATCTCTTCCTCGTTCACCAGCTTGCCCGCCTCTTCGTCGGTGAGCAGCTTCATGGCTTCGGCGATCTTGAGCTTGCGCGTGCGGCGCTTGTCCTGGCCCATCTGGCTGAACATGCCGCGCAGCTGCTCGGTCATTTCCTCCATGCCCTGCGGACCCATGATCTCCAGCGGGGCACGGGCTTCGGCCACGTCGATCTCGATCTCTTTGTCGTTCAGCTCGCCTTCGCGCAGCTTCTTGCGGAACACCTGGCGTGCGGAGCTGTCGGGGACCGCATTGCCCACCAGCACGGTCAGGATGCGCTCCTCGGCGGCGTCCTCGGCGCGGGTGCGCACCTTTTTTGTTTCGGCCTCGCGCGTCTGCTTGACGGCCATCTCGGCCAGGTCGCGGATGATGGCGTCCACATCCTTGCCCACATAGCCCACCTCGGTGAACTTGGTGGCCTCGACCTTGATGAAGGGTGCATCGGCCAGGCGCGCCAGGCGCCGCGCGATCTCGGTCTTGCCCACGCCCGTGGGACCGATCATGAGGATGTTTTTGGGCGTGATCTCCTGACGCAGGCTGCCTTCGACCTGCTGGCGGCGCCAGCGGTTGCGCAGCGCAATGGCCACGGCGCGCTTGGCGCTGGCCTGGCCCACGATGTGGTGGTCGAGTTCGGAGACGATTTCCTGGGGGGTCATGGACGACATAGCAGTCCCTTTGGCATCAAAAATGGCTCTAGCGCTTATTCATAAAGCGCTAGCAGCTATAAAAAACGAAGCAAAACAGCATCAAAACGCGCAGCCCGCACCCGCCGCCACGCTCACAGCGTCTCGATGGTGTGGTTCATGTTGGTGTAGATGCACAGCTCGCCCGCGATCTCGAGCGACTTTTTGACGATCTCCTGCGCGGAGAGGTCGGTGTTCACCAGCAGCGCCTTGGCGGCCGAGTGCGCATAGGCACCGCCCGACCCAATGGCCACGATGCCCTGCTCGGGCTCCAGCACGTCGCCGTTGCCCGTGATGATGAGCGAGGCGCTCGCGTCGGCCACGGCCAGCATGGCTTCGAGGCGGCGCAGCACGCGGTCTGTACGCCAGTCTTTGGTGAGCTCGATGGCGGCGCGGGTCAGGTGGCCCTGGTGCTTTTCCAGCTTGGCCTCAAAGCGTTCGAACAGCGTGAACGCATCGGCCGTGGCGCCCGCAAAGCCCGCCAGCACCTTGCCGTGGTAGAGCTTGCGCACCTTGCGCGCCGTGCCCTTGACCACAATGTGGCCCAGGGTGACCTGGCCGTCGCCGCCAATGGCGACCTGGATGCCTTCAGGCGTCTGGCGGCGCACGCTGAGGATGGTGGTGCCGTGAAACACCGGGGTGTCTTGAGATGAGGAGTCCATAGCTGCGGCATGTGGGGGCGGCAATGCGTTTTGCAAGCACCTCCCTGCATCGCAGCACCACCGCCCGGCTAGTTCTTGCGGGGGGCGACCCAGGCGTGCTCGTTGATGCCGATCACGTTGAAGAAAATCGCCACCAACCGCTGCAGGTTGTGGAACTGGATCACATGGCCATGGCCCTGCTGTTCGGCTGCCCAGTTGAGCACCGATCCCGCTGCAGCAAAATCCACGCGGATGAGCTTGTCGCAGGCAATGGTCAAGGGCACCCCAGGGCGCAGGAAGGCCTCAAACGGCTGCAGCAGCGGTGTGGCATCGCCATCGACATGGCCGCTCAGTTCCGCCACCGGCCCCGCATCCAGCGGTGCGGGGGCCGAAAGCTCGCCCAGATCGGAGGCCATGAAGTCGCTGTCGGCCGCCAGAGGGGCAGTACCGGAGGACACGCCCTCGTTGTCGGAATACCCGCAACGCGGCGACACCCAGGAGGGGGGCGACACCTCGTAAGTCACGCAGTAATCCAGCGCCACCAGCTCAAATTCGTCGGGCTTGCCCATGAGCCGCATCGCAGCCATGCGCAGGCGCCACCATTCGGGGCTGCTGGAGCGGTCGCCGGACTGGGTTTTGGCTTCAAGCAGAACGTTGAGCTTTTCCACCCCGGAAAACACGATTTGGCCGTCCAGGTCGGCCCAATGGGTGATCTGGTCTGCAAGCAAGGGCACGGCCGCATCTTCGATCGCTGTCAGGCGCGACCAGGACAGCGTCCAGGGCGCGGCTGCACGCGCCAGTGATGCCTGCAGCGCCGCCACGGACGACACGGCCAGGGTTGGGGGTGCGTTCCAGCTGAAATCGCGGCGCATGGGCGCCTCGGGCGCTGCCTGGGCACCACCACTGGCTGCCGGCGCGGCAACGGCCAGGCCCAATAGTTCGGGCATCGAGAACCACAGGGGTGCCGAACGGCTGAACTGGGCCGCGAAATCAATGGCCAGCGCATCGAATCGGTCGTGCTGTCCGGTGGCGCGGTACAAGTCGAACAGCGTCATCCAGATTTCGAGCTGTTGCTCGGGCTCATCCTGCTGGTGCTGGGCCAGCACGTCCAGCAGACCAGACTCCGCGCCCGCTTGGTCTCCATTGGCGAACCGGATGGCGGCCTCTTCTAGATCGGGTTCGTGCACAAATTCCTCCGGTTCGAATGCGGGCGCGGGCTGTGCCGCGGCGGCCTCAGGGCTGAAGGATGCTTCCACGTGGGGGGTGGTGCCTGGGAGCATCTGCGCATCAGTGCCACCAAATTTGCCAATGGCCATACTGTCATCGGCAAACAGCGGCTGAACTGGAGCTTTATTGTCCAGCGGCGTAGGCAGGCTGCCGGGTGCCGTGGGGGCATAGGCCCTGGCATGGGCCGACTCTGACGGCTCTGCCTTCGATTCGGGCAGCACGCCGGGCTGGGTGGGCGCGTCGCCCCCTGCCTGCTTGCTCTTCCACCACTGCTGCGACATCTGCGCTTCGATCTCGTCGATCTTTTTGAGCGTGACGGCGCGCTCGTCGGGCGAGGCCATGCTGCTTTGAAAGAACGAAGGGCGCCCTGCCGCGTCTTCCACACGATGGCCTTGCAGCACCTCGCGCTGGCGCAGCTTGCGCAGTTGATCGAACTCGCGGCGCCGCACGAAGTCGTTGCGGCGCTTGCGCTCGATCATCTCCTTGAGCATCTGCTTGCTGTATTGGCTCTCCCGGTCGTCCCCGAGGGAGTCGAGCTCCGTCCAGTTGACCGTGGGATTCTTCACGAACCGAACCACCTTGGACAACAAGCCTGCGGGAGGGGTTTCTTCCTTGCTCATGGCTCAGGTGCAGAGGGGTGCGCGTGGTGGTGATCGCAAGACCGTGGCCAGATCAATCCCCGAACATCTTCTGCTTGAGTTCACGGCGCTGCTGCGCTTCCAGCGACAGCGTGGCGGTGGGGCGGGCAATCAGGCGGCCCACGCCGATGGGCTCGCCGGTTTCGTCGCAGTAGCCGTAGTCGCCTGCATCGATGCGTGCGATGGATTGCTCGATCTTCTTGAGCAGCTTGCGCTCGCGGTCACGCGTGCGCAGCTCCAGGGCGTGTTCTTCCTCGATCGTGGCGCGGTCTGCGGGGTCGGGCACCACCACGGTGTCTTCACGCAGGTGTTCGGTCGTCTCGCCCGCGCTGTTGTGGATTTCTTGTTTGAGCTGAACGAGCTTCAGGCGGAAAAACGCCATCTGCTTGTCGTTCATGTACTCGCTGTCAGGCATGGCCATGACTTCAGCGTCGGTCAACTCAGCGGCGGACTTGGTTTTCCAGTTGTTCGCCAGCTTGGGGTCTTTTTTGGCAGCCGTAAAGGTGGGCTGCGCTTGCACGGTCGTGGGCATGGTATGTAAATAACTGGCTTTGGCAGCGGTTGAAGCCACTGCCTGTGCCATGGATGGTACGGTCAATTGGGCCAATCGGGAAGAAGGCCGGGTTGTGCGCACGGGTACCTGTGAACCCGCTTGAAGCACCTGTGCCGGAGGGGGTGGCGCCACTGCGGGGCTGGCTGAGGCAGCCTTGGATGCGGCGACTGCCTTGGGGGCCACAGCAGCTTTGGGGGCCGCGGCCGCCTTTGCAGCCGTTTTTGATCCCGCTGCGGGGGCTGCGGCGCTTTTGGCCGCGGCAGGGGTTGCCTTGGCGGCTCCCTTGGATTTGCTGGTGTCGGCTTTCACTTCCTGGTCTCCTCGCTGTACGGGCGGGCCCCAGCCGCGTTCGCAGCCAAGGGCGGGTGGCAAGCCTTCCGGGGTTTTACCGGGGCGCGATTGTATCGACCTGGACTGCTACAAACAGAAACGTTGCGGATACAACACAGATCGAGTCAAACCAGCTCCCCAACACCGGCGGACAAATCAGACCAGGCTTTGCTCCAGCCCTTGCAGAAAGATGTCCTTGGGCAAATCAATGCCGATGAAGACCATCTTGCTGGTGCGCACCTCGCCTTCAGCCCACTGTGGCCCCAGGTCACTGCCCATTAATTGGTGCACTCCCTGGAAGATCACCTTGCGCTCCGTGCCCTTCATATTAAGCACGCCCTTGTAACGCAGCATGCGCGGGCCATAAATGTTAACAATTGCTCCGAGGAAATCTTCCAGCTTGGCGGGGTCGAACGGGCGGTCCGAGCGGAAGACGAAGCTTTTCACATCATCGTCGTGGTGATGGTGGTGGCCATGCCCGTGGCCGTGCTGGTGCGAGGGGTGGTTGCAGTGCTCGCCATGCTCGTGGTCATGGTCGTGGTGGTCATGTTCGTGGCCATGGCCATCCCCTTCTTCCTTGAGGAAGTCGGGGTCGATATCCAGCTTGGCATTGAGGTTGAAGCCGCGCAGGTCCAGCACCTCCTTGAGGGGGACTTCGCCGAAATGCACGGCCTTGATGGGCGCGCGCGGGTTCATGTGCTTCAGGCGATGGATCAGCGCCTCGGTCTCCTCCTTGGAGACGAGGTCGGTTTTGGACAGAAAAATCTGGTCCGCAAAGCCCACCTGGCGGCGCGCCTCCTGGCGGTCGTTGAGCTGCTGGGGCGCATGCTTGGCGTCCACCAGGGTGATGATGGAGTCGATGAGATAGGTCTCGGCGATTTCTTCATCCATGAAGAAGGTCTGCGCCACCGGGCCGGGGTCGGCCACGCCGGTGGTCTCGATCACGATGCGGTCGAACTCCAGCAGGTTCTTGCGCCTCTTGGAGGCCAGCAGTTGCAGCGTCTCGCGCAGGTCTTCGCGGATGGTGCAGCAGATGCAGCCATTGCTCATCTGCACGATCTGCTCCTTGGACTCGGTCACGAGGATGTCGTTGTCGATGTTTTCTTCGCCAAACTCGTTCTCGATCACGGCGATCTTCTGGCCATGGGCTTCGGAGAGCAGGCGCTTGAGCAAAGTGGTTTTGCCCGAGCCCAGGAAGCCGGTAAGGATGGTGACGGGGATCAATGCCATAAATCTGTCTTTCAAGGGGATCAAATACTTGCGCTGCAGGCTGCAGGGCCCCGCACAAGGGGGCGCTTTTTCAGTGTACCGAGGCTGTCAAGCCCCTGCAGGGGCCAGAAAACTCAGCCCTTGCGCATCACCACCAAGCCCTTGAGGTACTCGCCCTCCGGAAACTCCAGCGTCATCGGGTGGTCGGGCGCGCCGCCCAGGCGCTCCAGCACAAAGCCGTCCACGCCTGCATCTGCCCCGGCCGAGGCCACGATCTTGTGGAACAGGTCGGCGCTGATGCCGCCCGAGCACGAGAAGGTGAACAGCACGCCGCCCGGCGACAGCAGTTGCAGCGCCAGCCGGTTGATGTCCTTGTAGGCCCGCGCGGCGCGATCGGCATGCGCCGCCGTGGGGGCGAACTTGGGCGGGTCGAGCACGATGGCGTCAAAACGCTGGCCTTCTTTCAGGAACTGGCGCAGCGAGGCGTTCACGTCCGCATCCATGAAACTGGCCCGGTTCAGATCAAACCCGTTGAGCGCCACATGGTTGCGCGCCCGCTCCAGCGCCGGGCCCGACGAGTCGATCGAGATCACCTGCCCACCCGCCACACCTGAGGCTGCCTCAGCGGCTCGCATGCCCGCCAGCGCGGCCACGCTGAAGCCCCCGGTGTAACAAAAGCAGTTGAGCACGCGCTGAAAACCCAGGCGCCGGGCGTAGTCGGCAAAGCGCTTGCGGCTGTCGCGTTGGTCCAAGTAGAAGCCGGTTTTGTGGCCTTCGGCGATGTTGAGCGTCAGGCGCCACTGGTGCTCCTGGATGGTCAGCTCCAGCGGGGGCGGCCCTTCACCCGCCTGGGCGGGTGTGCCGCCGCGCAGCCAGCCCGTCGCGGGCTGCAACCCTTCGAGCGCACGCACGCTGGCGTCCGAGCGCTCGTACAGCTTGGCAAGGCCCGTCTCGCGCAGCAGCGCGTCGGCGATCACATCCTTCCAGCGCTCGGTGCCCGCGCTGGTGAACTGCGCCACCAGCGTGTCGCCATAGCGGTCCACAATGAGGCCGGGCAGGCCATCGGATTCGCCGTGCACCAGGCGCACGCCATCGCTTTGCACATCAAAACGGGCTCTGGCGATGATAGAACGTGCGCAAACAGCTATAAAAAAAGGAGCATCAATGCGCTGTGCCTCGTCAAAGCTCCACACCCGTGCGCGGATGCGCGAGCTGGGGCTGAACGCGGCCCAGGCCAGAAACTGGCCCTCGTGCGACTCCACGCGCACCGTCTCGCCGCTGTCGCCGCCGCCCTTGGCGATGGCCGATTCAAAGATCCAGGGATGGCGGCGCAAGAGCGAGCGCTCTTTGCCAGGGCGAAGACGAAGGGTTTTCATGGTCCCGATTGTCGCGCCGTTGGCACCCGCCCCCCGCCCAACAAGCGGCTCGATTACAGCTTTTGGCCGAAGCGCTCGAAACGCGGCATGAAGTAGCGGTCGGTATCGGCCGACACCAGCACGCCAACGGCCCGGCCGATCAGCAGGTGGAGCGGCACCAGGCCGATGTAGCGCGAATCGGCGCTGTTGTCGCGGTTGTCGCCCAGCACCAGGTATTCGCCCTCGGGCACGGTCACGGGGTCAAAGCTGCTGCGCGCCGTCACGCCATGCAGCCACTGCACGCGGCGCTCATGGCCCAGCACTTGCTCGGTCAGGCGCGTGGCGTCGACGGTGTGGCCCAGACTCACGGCCTCCTGCAGCGCCTGCGGTGCCTCGTAGCGGGCGGCTTCGCCATTGATGATGAGCACTTCGTCGCGCATCTCCACCGTATCGCCGGGCACCGCAACCAGGCGCTTGATGAGGCGCGTGCCATCCTGCGGCGAAGAGAAGGTCACCACATCCCCGCGCCGTGGCTCACCGATCTGGGCCAACACCACGTCGGTCAGCGGAATCTTCACGTTGTAGGCCAGGCGGTTGACGAACACCACGTCACCCTCGACCAGATTGGGCCGCATGGAGCCCGATGGAATGGGGTTCCAGTCCGCCACAGCCGTGCGAAACAGGCCGAAGCACATCAGCAGCACCAAAAATCCCTTGTTGGCCTTGATCCAGCGTCCCATCGGTTCTTCTCCTCGGGTTGTCTCTTGAACGGTTTTGGGTGCGTCCCTGCACCGCACGGACACACCGCTCGGAGCCCGCCATGGGGCCAAAGGTTCCCAGTTGGCAATGCGTGCGCCGCACGATCGGTCGGCGCGCCGGACGGCCATAGCCCCAGGCTTGGCCCCTGGGCAGGCGCACAGCCGAGAGTGCACAATGGTTGCAAAGTGTGTTTTGCCGAACCCTGTGTGACGAAGCAACCACCCGAGCCCATGGAGCCGGTGGCTGCCCCCTAACGGACCCGCCTGCATGGCAGAACCCCGCCTTTTGACACTCCTACCCGCGCGCCTGCAGCAATGGCTGGCCCCGTACGAGGCAGATGAGCCGCTGGCCGCGAGCTTTCGCGCACAGCAGCTACAGGCCATTCTGCGGCTGACGCCGCTGTCCATGGTCGTCAATGTCTTCAATGGCGGCGTCGTTACCTGGAGCCTGACGGATGACGCCCCCTGGCTCTGGGCCTGGATGCTGGCACTGCTGTTCGTGGCGGTGCAAGGGCTGCGCGCCTGGCAGCGTGCCCGCCACCAACCACCCCGTCCGCTGGCGTCGAAAAAAGCGATTCACCGTGCAGCACGCCATGCGGGCTTGCTGGGCCTGCTGTGGGGCGTGGTGCCTGCAGCCCTCTACACCACTGCAACGGCCCCAGACCAGTTGATGATCGTGGCGATCTGCTGCGGCATGACCTGTGCCGGTGGTTTTGCCCTGGTCACCGTTCCCGAGGCGGCGCTGAGCTACGTAGCGCTGCTGACAGGGGGCGCGGCCACGGGCCTGGCAAGAGCGCTGAATCAAGAGGGCTCGGTCACCCTGCTGGTGCTGCTGGTGGCCTACAGCCTGGTGGTGATCGCCTCGGTGCGCGTGATGGCACGCTCCTATGGTTCGCGCCTGACCGCCGAGGCCGAGGCCGCCCACCAGCAACAAATCGTGGGCCTGCTGCTGCGCGACTTCGAAGAAAACACCAGCGACTTTCTCTGGGAGGTCTCCCGCGAAGGACTGCTGCGCCATTCGTCGAGCCGGCTGGACCATGCCCTGAACTACCGCCGCAGCGAAGATGCGCAGCGCAGCCTGGTGGACCTGATAGCACGCACCCACCACGGCGCCACCCACGGCGTGGACCCGGCCTCCCATCTGCAAGCATTACAAACGGCGCTCCAAGGGCCGCAGCCGTTTCGCGACCTGCTCGTTCCCATCGTGATCGCAGGCCAGCTGCGCTGGTGGGCGCTCACGGCCAAGCCCAATTGGCGGCTGGACCAGACCCAGCAGGACTGGCGCGGCGTGGGGGTGGACATCACCCTCAAGAAGCATGCAGAAGACGAAATGCACCGGCTGGCGCACTTCGATTCCCTGACCGGCCTGGCCAACCGCCGCCACTTCCAGCACCGTTTGCAGCAGCAATGTGCGCTCGACGGCGTGGGGGCCAGCAGCGCGGCCCTGCTGTGCCTGGACATGGACAATTTCAAGCGCGTCAACGATGCCTACGGCCATGGCAACGGCGACCTGTTGCTCAGAACTGTGGCGCAACGCATGGCCCAGCAGGTGCGCAGCCGCGACCTGGTGGCCCGGTTGGGCGGCGACGAATTTGCCATCCTGCTCGACGGGGCGAGCACCCGCGCCGAGGTGCAGGTGTTTTGCGACCGCCTGATGCGCGCCGTTGACCAGCCCTGCAACCTCTCTGGCATGGCCGTCACGCCGCACCTGAGCATCGGCATCGCCTTCCTGCCACGCGACGGCAACCATGTGGATGCCCTGCTGCATCACGCCGACCTGGCCCTCTACGAAGCCAAACTGGCCGGGCGCGGTCAGGCGCAGTTCTTCTCGCTCGAGATGGACCAGCGCGCCCACCGGCGCATTGCCCTGGAAGACGGGCTGCGCAACGCATTGACGCACGACGAGTTGCACCTGGCCTTCCAGCCCCAGTGGCACCTCACATCGGGCCGGGTGACGGGGCTGGAGGCCCTGCTGCGCTGGAACAGCCCGCGTTTTGGCAGCGTATCGCCAGCGGAGTTCATCCCGGTGGCCGAGGAAGCAGGCCTGATCCGCGACATCGGCTTGTGGGTGCTGGAGCGTGCCTGCCTGGCAGCGCGCGAATTGCCGGCTGGGCTGGTGATGTCGGTCAACCTCTCGGTGTGCCAGTTCGACGACGCGTTGCTGGCCGACAGAATCCTTGCGGTCGTGGAGCGCTCTGGCCTGCCGCCATCGCGGCTGGAACTGGAGATCACCGAATCGGTCTTTTTGCAGGACACCGACGACGTGATGGCCACGCTGCACCGGTTGCGCCATGCGGGTGTGCGCATCGCGCTGGACGATTTCGGCACCGGTTATTCCTCGCTGGCCTACCTGCGCAGCTTCCCCTTCGACCGGCTCAAGATCGACCGGTCCTTCATCGCACCAATCCAGAGCAGCCCCGAATCGGAGGCGATCGTGCTCACGGTGATCGAGCTGGCGCGGGCGCTGCACATGGAGACCACCGCCGAGGGCATCGAAACCGCCGAGCAATCCCGCCTGCTGCAGCGCCTGGGCTGCGTAACCGGGCAGGGCTTCTACTTTGCCCGGCCGTTGGACCTGGCGGCCGTGGCGGCATTTATTGCCGCGCAGCCTGCGACCGCCACCTGACCTACTTTGAATCGGGCTTGCGCCGAGCCCTGGGATGCGCCACGTCATACACCTTGGCCAGGTGCTGAAAATCAAGCCGCGTATAGACCTGTGTGGTGGTGATGTTGGCGTGGCCCAGCAGCTCCTGCACGGCGCGCAGGTCACCGCTGCTTTGCAGCAGGTGGCTGGCAAACGAGTGGCGCAGCATGTGTGGGTGCACCGGCGTGGTCAGCCCGGCCTGCTGGCTGCGCTGGCGCAGGCGCAGCCAGATCGACTGCGCCGTGAGCCGCTTGCCGCGCTGGCCGACGAACAGCGCGGCATCGAGCCGCGCCGAGCCCTCGCCACCAAACGGCGTGGCCCGTAGCTGCAGCCAGGCCTGCAGCGCCTCGGTGGCTGCGCGGCCCACGGGCACGCTGCGGCGCTTGCTGCCCTTGCCGAACACATGGGCTTCGCCCGCCTGCAAATCCACCCAGCCCCGGCCCTGGCGCTGGGTGTCGGCATTGGGTAGGGCATCCAGCCCCGCCAGCTCGCCCACGCGCAGGCCGCAGCCGTACAGCAGCTCGACCATGGCCGCGTCGCGCGCCTCCAGCCAGGGGTCGGCGCCGGTGTGGTCGAACTCGGCCAGGCGCACCGCGTCGTCCACCCCCAGGGCCTTGGGCAGCGGCTTGGGCGCCTTGGGGGCGCGCACGTCTTGCACGGGGTTGTGCGGAATCAGCCCCTGCCGCCCGGCCCAGGTAAAAAAGCCGCGCCAGCCCGAAAGAATGAGCGCAATGCCCCGCCCGCTGCGCCCGCCGCTGTGCATCTGCGCCACAAAACGGCGGATGTGCGCACTCGTCAGTTGCAGCAAAGGCAGGTTGACGCCCGCAGCGAACTGCGCGAGCTTTTCCAGGTCCAGGGTGTAGAGCGCGAGCGTGCGCGCCGCCAGCCGCTTTTCGACCCGCACATGCTCCAGATAGCGCAGCACCTGCGGGTCGGGCGTCATCACCTTATTTGAGTCTCAAGAGCGCGGCGCTCGCCAGCTCGGCCATGCGGGCCAGGAAGTCGGTGCCCATGGTGGCTTCAAAACGCTCTGGGTCGTGCGAGCCCAGCACCAGCAGGCCAAAGGCGGGTGTGGCGCTGTCGATGGCGCCTTCGCGCAGCGGCAGCAGGGCCAACGACTGGGCAGGCTCGCCCGCCTCGCCAGCCAACCAGCCTGCGGGCTCGAAACCCAGGTTGGGGCCGCAGAACGGCATGGTGAGCGACGAGGCAAATGCCCGTGCATCCTCGCTGGCGCCACGGGTGAAGTCTGCGTCGATGTAGGGGCCCGCCACGTCCCACACGCGCACGGCGGCCTGGGGCACGTCGAACAGGGTGCGCACGCCCTCGGCCACGGCCTGGGGCAGGTCGATCGGGTCCTTGATCTGCAGCAGCGCGCCCGTCCACTGGTGCACCTTGTGGGCGATGGCGGCGTTTTCGGTGCTGTTGCGCACCATGTCCATGATGCGGTGCTCCAGGCCCTTGATCTTCTCGCGCAGCATCTCGGCCTGGCGCTCTTGCAAACTCACGGCGCGCGCGCCGTGGGGGCTGGTGATCTGCACGCTGGCCAGCACCTCGGCATGGCGCTCGAAGAAGCCCGGGGTGTTGGTCAGAAAGTGGGCGATGTCGTCTTCGGTGATCGGTGGGATGTGGGAGGTCATAGGAGGGTGTCAGGAATGTCGATCTGGCCTTCGAACACCGTGGTGGCGGGGCCGGTCATGAAAACGGAATCGGTGTCCACACCGCTCCAGGCAATGGTCAGGCGCCCGCCACGCGTCTGGACCTCTACTTCAGCGTCCAGCAGCCCCAGGCGGATGCCCAACGCCACCGCCGCGCAGGCGCCCGAGCCGCAGGCCAGGGTTTCGCCCACGCCACGCTCAAACACGCGCAGCCGCACGTGGCTGCGGTCCACGATCTGCAGGAAACCCGCGTTCACCCGCTGGGGGAACCGCACGTGGCTCTCGACCAGCGGGCCCGCCTCTGGCACGGGCGCGGTGTCCACATCGTCCACCAGTTGCACGGCATGTGGGTTGCCCATGGAGGCAACCGCTACAAAAACAGTAGCTGTTAGCGCTTTACCATCAAGCGCCAGTGGCCATTTTTGCCCTAGACCCTGGGCTACAGGGGTGAGGCCTGCGGGGTCGAACGGCACCTTGGCGGGCTCGAACTCCGGGCGGCCCATGTCCACGGTGACGCGGCCATCGGCCGTGAGGCGGGGGGCGATCACGCCGCCTTTGGTTTGCACGCGGATCGTGTCCTTGCCCGTGAGGCCCCGGTCGTGCACAAAACGCGCAAAGCAGCGGGCGCCATTGCCGCATTGCTCCACCTCGCCGCCATCGGCGTTGTGGATCACGTATTCGAAGTCGATGCCCGCTGCAGCCGCATCGGGTGTTGGGGGCCGCACGGTAAGGATCTGGTCGGCGCCCACGCCAAAATGGCGGTCGGCCAGAAAACGGTACTGGGCGGCAGACAGCCCCAGGCGGCCCTGGGTCTCGTCGAGCACCACGAAATCGTTGCCCGCGCCCTGCATTTTGGTAAAGCGAATCTGCATCTGCCGGATTATCGTCGGTGGGCCGCCAATCACCCCAGGCAGCGCCGATTTCACAGCCGGATTAGGCTTGTCATCTTTTGGCGCCGTCTTCGTCGCCACCACCAGCGAGGATCCCTTCATGCCCGATCTCACCAGCTTCCCCATCACCCACAAATGGCCCGCCCAGCACCCCGACCGCATCCAGCTGTATTCGCTGCCCACGCCCAATGGCGTGAAGGTGTCGATCGCGCTGGAGGAAGTGGGCCTGCCCTACGAGCCCCACCTGGTGAGCTTCGAGACCAACGACCAGATGTCGCCCGAGTTCCTCTCGCTCAACCCCAACAACAAGATCCCCGCCATCCTCGACCCGAACGGCCCTGGCGGAAAGTCACTTGCGCTGTTCGAGTCCGGCGCCATCCTGCTGTACCTGGCGGACAAAACCGGCCAGTTGCTGCCCCAGGACGCGGCCGCGCGCTACGAAACCATCCAATGGGTGATGTGGCAGATGGGCGGCCTGGGCCCCATGTTCGGCCAGCTTGGCTTCTTCCACAAGTTCGCGGGCAAGGAATTTGAAGACAAGCGCCCACGCGACCGCTACGTGGCCGAGTCCAAACGCCTGCTGGGCGTGCTCAACCAGCGCCTGGCAGGCCGCCAGTGGGTGATGGGCGACCAGTACACCATTGCCGACATCGCCATCCTGCCCTGGGTGCGCAATCTGATCGGCTTTTATGGTGCCGGTGACTTGGTGGAGTTTTCCCAGTTCACCGAAGTGCAGCGCGTGCTCGATGCCTTTGTGCTGCGCCCAGCCGTGGACAAGGGGCTGGCGATTCCGGCCCGCACTTGATTCTTCAGAAGAATGCGCCGGCCTCAGCCTCCTGACACCATCTGAACGAATGTCGGCACCACGCCGACGACATCGTCGCGCCGCTGCAAAGCATGCACATCGGCGCGCGGTGCCTTGGCCCCCAGGGGCTTGAACACCACGCGCTGGGCAAACAGCGTGCTCAACGAAGAAGGAACCAGGGCCACCCCCAGCCCTGCAGCCACCAAGCTCAGCACGGCCGCCAGCTCCACGGTCGTCTGTGCCACCCTGGGCGCAAAGCCGGCTTGCACACAGCACTGCACCATGTACTCGGCATGGGCCGACGAATCGCGGCGCAGCATCACGAAGGGCTCGCTGCGCAAGTCCTTCAAGGCCAGCGCCTTGCGCCTCGCCAGCGGATGGCCCGGCGACAACGCGGCCACCACGGGGTCGGGCCAGACCAAGGTGCTCGCAAGCTGGTCGTCATTGACCGCCGTGCGCGAGATGCCCACATCGATGCGCTTGTCGCGCAGCGCAGCCTGCTGCAACGAGGGCTGCATTTCGTGCAGCACCACATCCACACCTGGATGGCTTTGCCGGTAGCGCGCCAGCACCGCCGGGAATGGCCCCAGAAAATGCGATCCCGACAGTCCCACCTCGATACGCCCCGCCTGCCCCTGGCCGATGGCCGCCACACGCTGGCGCGCCGCATCCAGCCGCTCCAGCACCGCACGCGCATCCACAAGATAAGCCTTGCCTGCCAGCGTGAGCTCCACACGCCGGCTGGTGCGTACGAACAGCTGGGCGCCCAGCTCTTGCTCCAGTTGTGCGATCTGCAGGCTCAGCGGCGGCTGCGAGACATGCAGGCGCTGCGCAGCACGGGTAAAGCTCAGCTCTTCGGCCAGCGCGATGAAGTAACGCAAATGCCGCAGTTCCATGGACGAACCTTTCAATTCACCAATACTTCAAAAGTCTAGATCAAGATTAACAATATATTGGACTGCAGTGTCTCGCGTTTCGACAATACGCCCTGAACACAACAACCTGGCGGAGACAAACATGAAGAACCCACACGGCCTGCTGGCTGCCACGCTCGCTCTTTCAGGCCTCGCCATGGCGCAAGACAGCTACCCCAGCAAGGCCATCACGCTCACCGTGCCCAACCCGCCCGGCGGCGTGGTGGACACCTCGGCTCGGTTGCTCAACGAGCCCCTGGCGCGCGTGCTGGGCCAGCCCGTGGTGATCGACAACAAGGCCGGCGGCAGCGGCAACGTGGCCTATGGCGCCGTGGCCCGCGCCAAGCCAGACGGCTACAACCTGCTGATCTCGTACTCGGCCTACCACGTGGGCAACCCGGCGCTCTCGCCCAGCCTGCCCTGGGAGACCAAGGATTTCGCCCCCGTTGCCCTGCTCACCGTGGCCACCAACGTGATCGCGGCCCACCCCTCGGTGCCAGGCAACACTCTCAAGGAGTTCATCGCTTACCTCAAGGCCAACCCCGGCAAGGTCAACTACGCGTCGCAGGGCAACGGCTCACTCTCACACATCGGCACCGAGATATTCAAGCAGCAGAGCGGCACCTTCATGACCCACATCCCCTACCGCGGCTCCGGCCCGGCGGTGGCAGACGTGCTGGCCGGCCAGGTGCAGGTGTTCATCACCACACCGCCGTCGGTCATGCAGCATGTGATCAGCGGCAAGCTCAAGGCCTTTGCCGTGACCGGCCCCAAGCGCCACCCCAGCCTGCCCAATGTGCCGACGGTGGCCGAGGCCGGCATGCCCGACTTCAAGCTCGAAGCCTGGGTGGGCCTGTTCGCCCCTGCGGCCACGTCCCCCGCCGTAATCACCAAGCTCACGGCCGACGTGAAGAAGGCCCTGGAGATGCCCGAGACGCGCCAGCGCGCCGACGCGGCCGGCGTTGAGCTGCGCTACCTGCCACCCCAGGCGCTCAGCGAGTTGGTGAAGACCGAAACCGCCTACTGGGCCAAAACCATCAAAGGCGCCGGCATCAAGGCCGACTGACCCGCCAGCTCCCTCCCCTGCGCAATCCCATCCCGGCGCCCCATGCGCCGGGCGGAGCAGCGCTTTGCCTGTTTTTTCCGAAAGACCGCCATGCAACGCACTTACCGCATCGGGCAGATCGTGCCCAGCTCCAACACCACCATGGAGACCGAGATCCCCGCCATGCTGCACGCCCGTGAGCAGATCTTGCCCGAGCGCTTCAGCTTCCATGCCAGTCGCATGCGCATGCAGAAGGTCACCAAGGAAGAGCTGGCCGCCATGGACCACGGCTCCGACCGCTGCGCGCTGGAACTGTCGGATGGGAAGATGGACGTGATGGGCTATGCATGCCTTGTGGCCATCATGAGCATGGGCCTGGGCTACCACCGCGCGTCTGAGCAGCGGCTGCACGAGGTGACGGTGGCCAACGGCAAGCCCGCACCCGTGGTGTCGAGCGCAGGCGCACTGATCGAAGGCCTGAAGGCCATGGGTGCGAAAAAAGTCTCGGTGCTGACCCCTTACATGAAGCCGCTGACCCAGCTGGTGGTGGACTACATCGAGCACGAGGGCATCGCCGTACACGACAGCCTGTCGCTGGAGATCGCCGACAACCTGGAGGTGGGCGCACAGGACCCTGCCGCGCCCGCGCAGATCGTGCAGCGCCTGGACACGCGCGGGGTGGACGTGGTGGTGATCTCGGCCTGCGTGCAGATGCCCTCGCTGGCCTCGGTGCAGGTGGCACAGGACCGGCTGGGCATCCCCGTGGTGTCCGCTGCCGCTTGCACCACCTGGGCCATGCTCAAGCGCCTGGGGCTGGAGACCCGGGTGCCGAATGCGGGTGCCCTGCTCTCCGGCAGGTATTGAAAGGCGCAGCACCGCAGCAATCACCCGTCCGACAGGGGAGCAGGCAGGCTGCGGGGCAAAACCCGATAATGGATCGATGCCCCGCATCACCCAACAACTGCTCCCCCACCGCGAACCCGTAGCCACCCGTCCGGCCGCCACCGTGCTGCTGCTGCGCGATGCGCCGAACGACGGCGGGCTCGAAGTTCTGATGACCCGGCGCTCGGACAAGGCCAGTTTTGCGCCCGGCGCCTATGTGTTTCCTGGCGGGGGTATCGATGCGCTCGATGCCGCGCCCGAGACACATGCCGCCGCCGACCGCCGCCCCACCCAGAGCGCCTTGCACCTCACCCAGGCCATCGCCGCCATCCGCGAAAGTTTTGAAGAGCTGGGCATTTTGTTGGCCCGCCATGCCGACGGCCCCCGCCAGGGCGCCATGGCCAACGACGAAGACATCGCCGCCATCGACCGCCACCAGCCCTTTGTGGCGCAATGCCAGGCCCGTGGCCTGCGCCTGGCGGCCGACAGCGTGTACCTGCTGGCCCACTGGACGGCCGACCGCGACCTGGCGCGCCGCTTTGAGGTGCCCTTTTTGGTGGCCCGCATGCCCGAGGGCCAGGAGCCCGTGGCCGACGAGTCCGAGCAGTTCGAGCCGGTGTGGGTGCGCCCCGCCGACGCGCTGGCGCGGCATGAGGCGGGGCAGTTTTTCATGATCTTCCCCACCATCCGCACGCTGCGGCGCCTGGCCAGTTTTGCCAACACCCAGGCCGCGCTCGATGCCGTAGCGCACGAGCAGCCGCTGTGGGTGAGCTGCCCGCGCGCGGGCCTCTTGGCGGGCAAGGAATCGCGCTACATGGAAGACGAAATGCCCTTTGGCGAGCTGGCCCTGGTGTGCCCCGACGGGCAGATCGTGCACCCGCTCGATTGGCAGACCGAGCGGCCCGTGCCCCTGCTGCGCAACGTGCAGCGCCTGACCGCGCCCAACCCCGGCGTGATGACCGGCCCCGGCACCAACAGCTACCTGGTGGGCAACCCGGCCACGGGCTTCATCGCCATCGACCCCGGCCCGGCCGATGCCGAACACCTGGACAAGCTCTGGCGCGCGGCGGGCGGCGACATCCGCATGATCGTGTGCACCCACTCGCACCCCGACCATTCGCCCGGCGCCGCGCCGCTGCAAGCGCTGTGCGTGCAGGCGGGCAAGGCAAAACCACCCATTCTGGGCCTGCCATCAGCCCCCACGGCCCGCGCCGCCAGCGCCTTCACGCCTGATCGTTCGCTACAAAATAATGAGCTGCTAGTGCTTGATGGGCAAGCGCCAGAGGGCAAAATCACCCATACCCTGCAGGTCATCCACACCCCCGGCCACGCGGCCAACCACCTGTGCCTGCTGCTGCTGGAAGACGCCCTGCTGTTCAGCGGCGACCATGTCCTCAACGGCAGCACCACGGTGGTGGACCCGCCAGACGGCAACATGGCCGACTACCTCGACTCGCTCGACCGGTTGGACGCCATGTGCGCCGAGCACGGCGTGGAGTTCATCCTGCCCGCGCACGGCTACGTGCTGGGCGGCCCGATTCTGGGCGCCCGCAGCGCCATCGCCAAGCTCAAGGCCCACCGCCTGGCACGCGAGGCCAAGGTGCTGGCCGCCATGCAGGCGCTGCCGCAGGGCAGCATGGACGACTGGGTGCGCCTGGCCTACGACGACGTGCCCCCGCGCATGTGGCCCGTGGCCCAACGCTCGCTGCTGGCCCATGTCGAACGCATCCGCGCGCTGCAACCCGGCAACAACTGATACGAAAACGGTTTCGTTCCAACAGAAAAAGAAAAGAAAAAAGAACCGCTCACGCTGAGCCTGTCGAAGCGCCGCGCAATGCTTCGACAAGCTCAGCACGAACGGATTTGCTGAATTTGCTGATGGAACCCATCCTGGAGATGGGTTCCCCTTACCCGAATCCCCCCTTCAATGACCGACAAGAACCCTGACCCCAGCCACATCCGCCTGGCCAAACGCGTGGCCGAACAACTGAACTGCTCGCGCAGCACGGCCGAGCAATTCATCGAGGGCGGCTTTGTGAGCGTGGGCGGCCAGGTGGTCGAAGCCCCCGGCGCCCGCGTGCGCCCCGACCAGGCCGTGACGGTGGCGCAAGACGCCAGCCTGCTTGCGCTGACGCCCGTGACGCTGCTGCTGCACAAGCCCGCCGGTTTCGAGGCGGGCCTGGGTGGCCTGTCCGCAGACAAAGCGGCCCACGCAAGCCGCAGCCAGGGCGCAACACAGGCCACCACGCTGCTGAGCGCCACCTCGCACCTGCCCGAAGACGCCTCGGGCATCCGCGTGCTGCAGCGTCACTTCAAGCAACTTGAATGTTTCACGCCGCTGCCCACCGAAGCCAGCGGCCTGGTGGTTTACACGCAGGACAAACGCATCGCCCGCAAGCTGGCCGAAGACATCGAGTCGCTGGAGCAGGAGTGCATCGTCGAGGTGAAGGGCGACATCGCAACGAACGGCCTGCAGCGCCTGTGCCATGGCCTCAGCTTCAACGGCCGCCCGCTGCCGCCCATCAAGGTGAGCTGGCAGAGCGAGACCAAGCTGCGTTTTGCACTCAAGGGCATCCGCCCCGGCCAGATCCCCGCCATGTGCGAGGCCGTGGGCCTCACGGTGGTGGCCATCAAACGCATCCGCATCGGCCGCGTGCCGCTGGCCAAGGTGCCCGAGGGGCAGTGGCGCTACCTGCAGCCGTGGGAGCGGTTCTGAGGCGCCCCACAGGCACGGCCTCTTCGGGGCGAATACGCTCCTGAAAACATAGCTGCTAGCGCTTGATGGCAAAGCGCTAGCAGCCTTTTTGTTTGTATTCCCTTTGCCCCATGCCGCTGCTACACTGCTCGGCACTCAGGAGGGAGCTCATGAACCAACAAAAAACTGGCGGCGCGGCGGGGCCGGCGTCCACCTTCATGTCGCAAAACATCGAAGCGCACCCGCTCGAATTCACCGGCGGCGGTGGCGAATATTTCCGGGTGTGGATCGTCAATGTGCTGCTCAGCATCGTCACGCTGGGCATCTACACGCCCTGGGCACGTCGCCGCACGGCCCAATACTTCTACAGCCACACCCTGGTGGCTGGCAGCCCGCTCGAATTCACGGCGCACCAGAGCAAGATGGTGAAGGGCTTTTTGATGCTGGTGCTGATCTCCATCGCCTACAACATCGCCGCCAACACCGGGCAGGACACGGCCGTAGGCCTGTTTTTGCTGGCGGGCGCGCTGCTGGCGCCCCTCATCTGGGGCAGCGCCATGCGGTTTCGGCTGAACGCCACGCGCTGGCGCGGCCTGCGGCTGCAGTTCACCGCCAGCTGGAAAGAGGTGTACATCGCAAGCTGGCCGGTGTTTGCGCTGGCGCTGGTGTGGTTTGGCGTGTTCTTCGGCATGCAAATGCTGTCGCCTGGGCTGGCCGAAGCCTTCCAGGCTGCCGAAGACGAGGTCCGCAAACCCTCCTTCCCGCCCTTCACACCCGCCATGGGCGGCTTGCTGTTGCTGGGCCTGGTGCTAACGCTGCTGTGTTTCATCCGCCTGGAGTTCAACTACAAAAGCCTCTTGGTGCTCAAGGCCCAGGTGGGTGCCGAGCACGGCCGCTGGAAGCCGGTGTACCTGGACTTCGTCAAGATCTGGCTGGCCACTGTGGCGGTGTTCATCCTGTGTGTGTTGGGCCTCGCCATACTCATCAGCGTGCTCGCAGGCGGCTCCGTCGCTCTGATCGCCGGTCAGGGCAATCGCATGGGCATGTGGATGTTTGTGGTGGCCCTGGTGGCCATCATCGCGGGCTTCTTCCTGCTGCTCATGGCATCGGCCCCCGCCCGCGCCTACCGCGAGGCCCGCATGTTCCAGCTCATGTGGAGCAACATCGGCGTAAGCCATGTGGCGCGCTTCAAGTGCCGCCTGAGGAGTCGCAGCTACGTGTGGCTGCGCATCAAGAACATGCTGCTCACCCTGGTCACGCTGGGGCTGTACCGCCCGTTCGCGCGGGTCAGCGAATACCGCATGAAGCTCGAATCCGTCACCCTGCACGTCAAAGGCGGCGTGGAGCAGGTGGCGGGCACCATGGTGCGCCAGCAACAAGGCGGCCTGGGTGACGCGATGGCAGATGCCGCAGGCCTGGACCTCATCGGGTGAACACGCGCGCCCCCCAGAACGCTGCCCTGGTCCCGGGCCGCTGGTTCGACGGCCAAAGCAGCAAGGCCCGGCCCGTGATGGTGAGCCTGCGGCCCACGCCGCAGGGCCCGTCGCTGGTGCTGCACCCGCTCTCGCAGCCGGGTGCCGCGCCTGCCGTGTTCGCCTGCAAGGACGTGGGCTGGCCCGAGGCCTGGAACGAACGCAAACCCCAGCCCCTGGTGGTGGTGGACCTGCGCGACCACGGCAGTGTCGAGATCGACGCCGTGGCCGACTGGCGCGCAGCCCTTGCAGCCGCTGGCGAGCGCCCTGGCCTGACCCAGCGCATGCAAACCCGCTGGCCCGTGCTGCTGGGCGTGACTACCGCGGCCATCGTCGGCCTCACGCTGTTCTACCGCTACGGCACGCCCTGGGCGGCCACACAGCTCACACGCTTCGTGCCCCTGGGCTGGGAGATCAGCGTGGCCGAAAACGTGCTCAGCGAGATGGACGACGGCACGCTCAAACCCAGCAAGCTGCCCAAAGAACGGCAGGATCAGCTCAAGGCCCGCTTTGATGCCCTGGTGCAGCAAACCCCGCCCCAACTGCTGCGCTACCCCGGCTACCGCCCCCCGCTGTCGCTGGAGTTCCGCTCCGGCATGGGCGCCAACGCCTTCGCGCTGCCCGGCGGCAAGATCGTGATGACCGACGGCATCGTCAAGGCCGCCGCCAAGCAAGGCCTGCCCGACGATGCCCTGGTGGGCGTGCTGGCCCACGAAATCGGCCATGTGGTGCACCGCCACACCACGCGCATGGTGGTGCAGCAAGGCGTGCTCAACATGGGCTTGGGGCTGGCGCTGGGCGACGTGTCCGGCATCGTCTCCACCGGCGCATCGCTGATGACGGGTTTGGCCTACAGCCGCAACCACGAGCGCGAGGCCGATTGTTATGCCATCGCCCTCATGCAGCACAAGGCGCTGCCCACGGCGCCGATGGGCAAGCTGCTGCTGGCCATTGCGCGCGATGAGGACGATGAAGAAGAGGACAAGAAAAAGGACGGGGGCAAAGACACGGCCGCCATCGGCACGGCCTCACCCGCCTCCGGGGCCAGCACGCCCGACACCGAGCGCAAGCGCAAGGCCCGCGAGGCTCGCAAAAAAGCCGAGTCGCACCCGGTGTGGTCGCTGCTGAGCAGCCACCCCGACACCGTGGAGCGGGCCGCAGAGCTGGAACGGGGGCATGCTCCCCACTGCGCCAAAAGTTGAGCCGCTGCGCCGCGCCATGGCATGGCGTGGGCGCGGGGGAACAAAAATAAAGTGTGAAGCACGCCGATAAGCCGGATTCTGTGCGCTGCCGAAACCCTTGCGGGCTCCCGCAGCGTGACCGCCATTAATCTGGGCCGGGTGTCGCCACCACGGCTCGGTGCTACCTACCCGCCAACTCTGCGGAACCACATCAACGTTGGCCTACTTGGTATTGCTGCGCGTAGAGATTGCCCGTTTCACCCGAAGCGGGCGCCGCCCGCTTCGGGTGGCTATGGTCTTTGCGGCTTGCGCCGCAAACCGTCTGGCTTGCGCCAGCCGTGCCCGCTTTCGCGGGCGACCGATAGAACACCTTCGGTGGCGTGCAGCCTGCTCCGACTCGTCTCTGTTGCTCTAATCCTCACCTCACGGTGGGCAGCCGTTAGCTGCTACGCTGTCCTGTGCAGTCCGGACGTTCCTCCAGTGCCTGGTTTCCCAGATTGCACCAGCGGCGGTCTGGCGTGCTTCACGAGGTGAATTATCTCCCCGATTCGCGCACGCGCTCCCAATCCAGGCCGAACCGGGCCAGGTACTTGCGCAGCCGGTCTGCATCGTTGACCACCGTGCGCTGCGCGCGCGAGGCCTGGAACAGCTGGCGCCCGGCGTCAGACAAGGTGCGGGCCTGGCGGCACACCTGCAGCACGGCAGCCAGTTGCAGTTGGTCGAACAGGTCCATGGTTTCCACCGCTTCTTCGCCCAGCAGGGCCGCCAGATCTTCACGGCCCAACGCGCCGTGCGTGGCCGCCAAACCATTGCGCGCATCGCTGGCGGGCTGCCACAGCCAGCGCAGGCGGGCCATTTCGGCCTCGACCAAGGGCAGGCCGATGCGGCCGCTGTCGGCCAGCGTGGCCAGGCGCGTCACACTGGCCGACAGGTCGCGGAAGTTGCCGGTCCACAGCGCCTCGGGTGACTGGGCGTAGCGCAGGTAAGCCGCCCGCGCCTCGTTGGAAAAGCGCACGCTGCGGCCCAGCTCGGCGCCCGCGCGGGCCAGTTGGTGGTCCACATTGGGCTCGATGTCCTCGGGCCGCTGCGCCAGGCCCGGCAGCACATAGCTCCAAAGATTGATGCGCGCATACAGGTCTTCGCGAAAGCGCCCAGCGGCCACCTCGGTGCGCAGGTCGCGGTTGGTGCCAGCAATCAGCTCGAAATCGCTGCTCACCTCGCGGTCGCTGCCCATGGGGTAAAAGCGCTTTTCCTCCACCGCCTTGAGCAGCATGGCCTGCTCATCCAGGCCCAACTCACCGATCTCGTCAAGAAACAGCACACCCTTGTGCGCCGTGCGCAGCAGGCCCGCCCGGTCGGCCGCCGCGCCGGTAAAGGCGCCCTTTTTGTGGCCGAACAGTGTGGACGCTGCACCGTCGCCATGCAGCGTGGCGCAGTTCACTTCCACAAATTCGCCCTCCACCTGATAGCGGGCTTTTTTCAGCTCGAACATGCGGCGCGCCAGGTGCGACTTGCCCGCACCCGTGGGCCCGGTGAACAGGATGGGCGCGCGTGATCGCACCGCCACGCGCTCCACCTCGTCGATCAGTGCGTTGAAGCGCGCATTGCGCGTGGCAATGCCGCTCTTGAGGAAATCCACCGCATCACGCTGCTCGGCGCCAAAGCGCTGGGCGATCACGTCGTAGCGCGACAGGTCCAGGTCGATCAGCACATAACTGCCCGCATCGCCTATTTGCTGGCGCTTGGGCGGCGAGGTCTGCGCCAGCACACCCGGAATGCGGCGCGACTCCACCAGCAAGAACAGGCAGATCTGCGCCACGTGGGTGCCGGTGGTGATGTGGGTCCAGTATTCCTCACGCTCGGTGTCGAAGCGGTAGGCCTGGGTCCAGTCAAACAGCGCGGCATACACCTCGCCAAAGTCCCAGGGGTCTGCAATGGGCATGGGCACCAGGTTCACCGTGGTCTCGGGGGACGCCACGGCCATGTCGGCCCGCACCAACTGCGCCAGGTCTTTGTGCGCCGGGGTGTAGAGCAGCTCCAGCCGCTCGATCACCACGTCCTCATGCTGCACCAGCGACACCGTGGGGCGCCACTTCGCCCACCGCCCAGCACCTCTGCCGGAGTCGAGCTGGGTGCCCAGGAAACCGATCACGACCTTGTTTTTGCGCATTCCATTTTTATATTTAACTAGCTTTCATTCTAGTTATTTCAGCGCGTACAAAAATACAGCGAAACAACAAAAGAAATTTACCCATACAAATCAATAACTTGAAGAAATTCAAACCCAAAAACACAAGCTGGCACGCATCTGGCAATAGATAAGGCATCCAGTGCAAGCGGTGACCGCTCACAGGCTGAGGTTAGAACAAACGTTCGCCCCGCCGGTGCAGGGAGTCCGGAGTCTCAGGACTTTTGTCGACTCCCTGCATGCCGCACATCGCGAACGCTGGAGAACGGCACGGTCGTGGTGACGCCTCGCAAGAGGACGTGCTGGGTTCGACTCCCAGCTTGCCGCCATTGGTAGCTCATTGGTAGAGCAACCTCGAAAGAGGTCTGTAGCAGGTTCGACTCCTGCCCATTCCTCCGGCCGAAAGGCTGGAGCTTTGAAACGGTCGAAAGACCACCCGCCGAACGCGGGGAGTTGCCCCCAGGGTTGCGTCTTCTGACGCAATCACAAGGCAAGGCCCCGTCAGCCGGTGGCGGTTGTGCCAGCACCCGGCACAGCCCGCGCCCGCAGCCAGCCATGCTGCCGCCCCGCTTGCGGGACAGCAACCACACGGCGCACTGCACGGCCCGGGCTGCGCCCCCTGGGGCCCTGCCATCGCTGTAACGGCACCTATTGTTTGGAACAAGGAGAAGAAGAAATGCTGAAAATCAAACGCATCACCATCAAGAAGAACGAACGCGCCCTGCTGCTGCGCAATGGCAGCTTTGAGCGCGTGCTGCGCAGCGGCACGCACTGGCTGTTTGCGGGCATGGACCAGTTGCGCGTGGAAACCTTTGCTTTGGAGCAACCCGCCTTCACCCACGGCCTGGCCGACTACCTGATGGCGCAAGAGCCCGCCGTGGTGGCAGCTGAATTCGTGCAGGTGAACCTGTCGGAGCAGCAAGTGGGCCTGCGCAGCGAAAACGGTTTGCTGGTCGAGATCCTGCCCCCTGGCGCCCGCCGCCTCTATTGGAAAGGCCTGGTAGAGGTGAGCGTGCAGGTGATCGACCTGGAGGCAGGCCCCGAACTGCCCGCCGCCCTGGTGGCCCGCCTCACGCACACACAACTGCGCCAGCGCAGCGTGACCGGCCTGACCGGCGTGCTGCAGGTGCAAGTGCCCGATGGCCAGTGCGCGCTGCTCACCATCGACGGCAAGGTGGATCGACTGCTGCCTGCAGGCGCCTACGCGTTCTGGAAGTACGGCCGCACCATTGCCGTGGAGCTGGTGGACCTGCGCCTGCAGGCCGTGGAGGTATCAGGCCAGGACATCATGACCCGCGACAAGGTGAGTCTGCGCCTGAACCTGTGCGCCACGTTCCGCTACACCGATGTGCTGCGCGCTTTTGCCCAGTTGCAAAAACCCGCCGACTACCTGTACCGCGAACTGCAGTTTGCGCTGCGCGCCGCCGTGGGCACCCGCACGCTCGACGAGCTGCTGGAGAACAAGACGGTGATCGACGAGGTGGTGACCGCACACATGGCCGCCAAGCTCACGCCCTTTGGCATGCAACTGGACAGCGTGGGCGTGAAAGACATCGTGTTGCCCGGCGAGATGAAAACCATCCTGACCCAGGTGGTGCAGGCACAAAAGCAGGCAGAGGCCAACGTGATCCGCCGCCGCGAGGAAACCGCTGCCACGCGCTCGCTGCTCAACACGGCGAAGGTGATGGAGGACAACCCCGTCGCCCTGCGCATGAAGGAGCTGGAGACGCTGGAGCGCGTGGCCGAGCGCATCGACAAGATCTCGGTGTTTGGCGGCCTGGACCAGGTGCTGAACGGCCTGGTGAAGATGCGCTGAGCAAGGGATGAAGAGGATACGGGCGCGCTGGCACAGAAGGGAGCGCCACTGCCAAAAATGTTGATATTGCCGGCAGCTCGGGTAACACCGAGTACAGCGGGAGAGTCGGTGAACGGGCAAGGTTGAGGATGCAGGTGCTGGCTCCGATGACGGGTCTGCCACTGGCGCGCGTTTCCAACTGTTCACTGGGCCAGTGGAGTAAAGCACCCTGGTCGCTGTATTGATGCGGGTTCGAATCCCGTCGCGTCCACCATTGTGAATAAGCGAATAAGCAGAAGAGAGAACTGCCATGATGACGAAGAAGAAAAAAACAAATGCACGCGAGAGGCGCCAAGGCCAACACAAAGCGCCCTTCACTTGCGAAGCCGTGGGCCTGGACCCAACGGTCTACGGCGCGGCCCTGCGCTACCTGTTCGACCGCCCTGTGCCTGCCAAAGGCGGGCAAGAGTGGTATTGGGACAGTGACGAGCCAGAGTTTGAAGCCACGCCGCTGCAGTGGACACACATCCAGACCGTGCTGTTTGCCAATGCGGGAGCGGACCTGGCGCCTTACAGCGACGATCAGGTCGGAATGGGGCTGAACCATGTGATGAGCAACAACGCAGGGGACATCCCGCACATGGTCAACGACCCTTCGGTCCCGCTGGCCGACGCCATGCGCATGGTGCAGGCACTGCCTGCGCTGTGGCTTGAATGCCTGGGACCCAGATTGGAAGTGACGGGCGAAGAGAGCGACAAACACAATGGCCGGTTGCACTTTGTGAGCTACATGTGGTTTGACGTATGGCCCACGTTCTGGAACGCCCGGCACATCCCCGAATGGCAAGACGCCATGTGGCGAGTGTTTTGCGAAATGCTGGCAATGCCCTTTCGGGACGCGCAGATGTCGGCATTGCACGGCATCGGGCATGAAGGGCCGCGCTTGAACCGCCCCAAAGAACTGCAGACGCACATGGAGGCCTTCATCCGCAGTGTGAAGAACGACGACGAACTGAAAACCTACGCCCAAGCCGCCGCCCGCGGCATGGTGCAATGAACGACAAAAACGAAAGAACAAGATGAACAACTACGAACAATACGAAGTCCCGAACGGCGTGCCCGTGAAGATGTGGACCAACGGCGTACCCGTCGAAGAAGAAGCCAGGAACCAGCTGCGCAACATTGCGCGCCTGCCCATCGTTTTCAAGCACGTGGCGGTGATGCCCGATGTGCACCTGGGGATTGGCGCCACCATCGGCTCGGTGGTGCCCACACTCAAGGCCATCATCCCTGCCGCGGTGGGGGTGGACCTGGGGTGCGGAATGATGGCGTGCAAGACCACGCTGACCGCCAGCGACCTGCCCGACAATCTGTCCGGCGTGCGCGCCGCCATCGAGCGCGCCGTGCCGGTGGGGATGACACCCAAGCGCTTTGGCCGCGACAAAGGAAGCTGGGATACGCCGCCCGCTGAAACCGATCGCGCCTGGGCGGGGCTGGTGGACGAGTTCGAGGAGATTTGCGAAGCGCACCCGCGCATCAAGAACACCAACAACTACAAGCACCTGGGAACACTGGGCACCGGCAACCACTTCATCGAGATCTGCCTGGACGAGCACCAGTCCGTGTGGGTGATGCTGCACTCCGGCTCGCGCGGGGTGGGGAACGCCATCGGCACCCACTTCATCGAGCTGGCCAAGAAGGACGCCGAGATGAACCAGCGCAACCTGCCTGATAAAGACCTGGCGTACTTCGAAGAAGGCGCGCAGTACTTTGGCGACTACGTGAAGGCCGTGGGCTGGGCGCAAAGGTTTGCCGCTGCCAACCGCGAGGTGATGATGGGCCGCGTGATTGCCGCGCTGCGCAAGGTGATCACCAAACCGTTCGAAACGCACGTAGAAGCCGTGAACTGCCACCACAACTACGTGCAGCGCGAAACGCACTTCGGGCAAGACGTGTTCGTGACCCGCAAGGGCGCGGTGAGCGCCGAGCAAGGCAAGCTGGGGATCATCCCTGGGAGCATGGGCGCCAAAAGCTTCATCGTGCGCGGAAAGGGCAACCCCGAGAGCTTCAACAGCTGCAGCCACGGCGCAGGCCGCACCATGAGCCGCACCAAGGCCAAGAAGATGTACACGATTGCCGACCAGATCGCTGCGACGCAAGGCGTGGAATGCCGCAAAGACGCCGACGTGATCGACGAGATTCCGATGGCTTACAAGGACATCGACGCGGTGATGGCGGCACAGCAGGACCTGGTGGAGGTGGTGTACACGCTCAAGCAGGTGGTGTGTGTGAAGGGGTGACCGCATCACACCGTGAATGGCAGATTCAGCGCCGCACCACCAGCGCCGTTCACGCTGAGCTTGTCGAAGCGCTGCGCAAGGCTTCGACAGGCTCAGCCCGAACGGATATTTGGATACTACTATTTTGATAGCTTATAGCGCCTACCCAATAAGCGCTACAGCTCACTTTTATGCATACAAAAGAGAAACAAGAAATGCTGCGCTCCGCCCACCCGGTGGAGCCCCACATGCGCGCCCAGGCACTGGAGGCCCTGCAGCGCATCGAGGCCACGCACGACGTGACCGTGTTGTTCGCCTGCGAATCCGGCAGCCGGGGCTGGGGCTTTGCCTCGCCCGACAGCGACTACGACGTGCGCTTCATCTATGTACACCGGCTTCCGTGGTACCTCACGGTGGCACCGGGGCGCGACGTGATTGAGCTGCCCATCAGCGGCGACCTGGATGTGAATGGCTGGGACCTGCGCAAGGCCTTGGGCCTGCTGCGCGAATCCAACCCCACCCTGCTCGAATGGCTGCGCTCGCCCATCGTGTACCGCGAAGCGCCTGAAACCATGGCCCGCTTTCGCACGCTGGCGGCGCAGGTGTTCTCCAACGCCAAGGGTTGGCACCACTACGCCTCGATGGCCAAGAAAAACTTTCGCGAGCACCTGCAGGCCGACGAGGTGCGCTACAAGAAGTACCTCTACGTGCTGCGCCCGCTGCTGGCCGCGCGCTGGATACGAACGCAACCCGGCGTGCCGCCCATGCGCTTTGCCGAGCTGGCCCAGCACACACTGCACCCGGTGCACGATGCAGCGCTGGTTGAAGAGATCAACGCCCTTCTGGAAGTGAAGATGCGCGCAGGCGAGGCCGCCACAAGCCCGCGCTGGCCCGGCATCCATGCGTTCATCGAAGCCGAACTGGCGCGCAACGCGGCCGAGCCTGTGCAGCCGCTGCCCGTGCCGGGGCATGCAGCGCTGGATGCGTTGCTGCATGACACGGTGCTGGCCTACGGCGCCGCGAAGGCTGCGCCATGACCACGCCCCTCACCCTCGACGGCTCCACCGGCGAAGGCGGCGGCCAGATCCTGCGCACAGGACTGGCCCTCGCCATGGTCACCGGTCGCCCATTGCACATCACACGCATTCGTGCAGGGCGACCCAAGCCTGGCCTGATGCGCCAGCACCTGGCCTGTGTACAAGCCGCAATGGCCGTGAGCGGCGGGCAGGCAGACGGCGCCGAGCTGGGCTCACAAACACTGCAGTTCACACCCGGCGCGGTGCGTGCAGGCGACTATCACTTTCAGATCGCCACGGCGGGCAGTTGCCTGCTGGTGCTGCAGACCGTTCTGCCCGCATTGATGCTGGCCGATGGTGCGAGCCGCGTGCAGCTGTCGGGCGGAACGCACAACCCGATGGCGCCGCCGTTTGACTTTCTGGAGCGGGCCTTTGCGCCGCTGGTGCGGCGGCTGGGTGCAGGGCTGGAGCTGCAATTGCAGCGGCGCGGCTTCTACCCCGCCGGGGGCGGCGAGCTGGTGGCGCACATCACGCCCTCCACGCAGCCCCTGGCGCCGGTGGATGTGCTGGAGCGCGGCCCGCTGCAAAACGCTTGGGGCGAGGCGCTGGCGCCTGGCCTGGCGCGCCACATCGCCACGCGCGAGCTGGAGGTGCTGGGCCAGCGCATGGGCTGGACGTTTGAGGCAGGCCAGTTGCGCCAGCCCCCCACACGCCAGAACGAGGGGCCGGGCAATGCGCTCATCGCCACGCTCGAATATGCCCATATCACCGAGGTGTTCTGCCAGTTGGGCGAGCGTGGCCTGTCGTCCGAACAGGTCGCCAAACGGCTAACGGACGAGGTGCGAACCTACCAGCGCAGCAGCGGCGCCCTGGGCCCGCACCTGGCCGACCAATGGATGCTGCCGCTGGCCCTGGCGGTGTGGCGCAGCGGGCAGGCCGCACGCTACACCTGCACCGAGGTCACGCAGCACACGGCCACCAATGCAGAGACGATTGCGCTGGGCCTGCCGGTGCAGGTGCAGATCACGCCGGTCGAGCGGGCGATGCAGGTGGAAATCAGCCCGCTGCCGTAGTTCGATACCTTGGCTATATCCATATAGCCCAAGCTGCAGAGCAACTGGTTCAGAATGCGCGTCATACCGCAATTTCCGTCCGTGGCCTCCCGTTCACCCCGAGCTTGCCAAAGGGCTTGCCCATCGTGCCCTGGTTTCGACAGGCTCAACCCGAACGGGGTTCTATCCACTGGCTGGCATTGGGTCGCCCCTTCTTTGCACCTCACAGGAGACGCCATGAAAGTTGACAACATTCTGCAAACCATCGGCAACACGCCCCACGTGCGCATCAACCGCTTGTTCGGCCCCACGGCCAACGTGTGGGTGAAGTCAGAGCGCAGCAACCCCGGCGGCTCCATCAAGGACCGCATTGCGCTGGCCATGGTGGAGGATGCCGAGAAGTCGGGTGCGCTCAAGCCCGGTGGCACCATCATCGAGCCCACCTCGGGCAACACCGGCATTGGCCTGGCGCTGGTAGCGGCCGTCAAGGGCTACAAGCTGATTTTGGTAATGCCCGACAGCATGAGCATCGAGCGCCGCCGCCTGATGTTGGCCTATGGCGCGCAGTTTGACCTGACCCCGCGCGAAAAGGGAATGAAAGGCGCGATTGCCCGCGCGCAGGAGCTGCAGGCGCAGACGCCCGGCGCCTGGATTCCGCAGCAGTTCGAGAACCCGGCCAACATCGACGTGCATGTGCGCACCACGGCGCAGGAGATCCTGGCGGATTTTCCCGACGGGCTGGACGCCATCATCACCGGCGTGGGCACGGGCGGCCACTTGACGGGTGTGGCCCGCGTTCTCAAGGCCAAGTTCCCCCAACTCAAGGTGTTCGCGGTCGAGCCCACGGCCTCGCCCGTGATCTCGGGCGGCGCGCCCGCGCCCCACCCCATCCAGGGCATCGGTGCGGGCTTTGTACCCAAGAACCTCGATACCAGCGTGCTCGACGGCGTGATCCAGGTCGATGCGGAACCAGCCCGCGAATACGCCCGCCGCAGCGCGCGCGAAGAGGGTCTTCTGGTGGGTATTTCCTCGGGCGCCACGCTGGCGGCCATTGCCCAAAAGCTGCCCGAACTGCCCGCAGGCGCCAAGGTGCTGGGCTTTAACTACGACACGGGCGAGCGCTACCTGTCGGTGGAAGGTTTCCTGCCTGCTTGAGAAGGGTTTTGAGCAAAAACAACTGCTAGCGCAATCACGGCGAGCGCTAGCAGCTATATTATTGATAGCTACAAAACAGCCTCCCAGGCCCGCCACATGGCGGGCCTTTTTTGCGGAGCGTGTCCACCGGCGCCGCATCGGTAAAATCGTGCCCCCACCACGTTGCACGCCGCCCGATCGACACGGGCCCGCAAGACCATGATTCGCCTCTCCGAAATCCGGCTGCCCTTCACGGCCGCCGAAAACCCTGACGCGCCGCTGCGCACCGCTGCGGCCCAACTGCTGGGCCTGGCCCCGGCAGACATTGCCCACCTGCATGTGTTCAAGCGCAGCTTCGATGCGCGCAAGGTGGCCCTGCTGGCGGTGTACATCGTCGACATCACCCTGACCGAGCCTGCGCGAGAAGCCGCACTCCTCGCCCAGTTCGCAGGCAACCCGCACATCCAGCCCACGCCCGACATGGCCTGGCACCCCGTAGGCCAGGCACCGGCTGACCTGCCCCTGCGCCCCGTAGTGGTGGGCTTTGGCCCCTGCGGCATCTTTGCCGCGCTGGTGCTGGCGCAGATGGGCTTCAAGCCCATCGTGCTGGAGCGCGGCAAGCCGGTGCGCGAGCGCACCAAAGACACCTGGGGCCTGTGGCGCAAGCGCGAGTTGCATGCCGAGAGCAATGTGCAGTTTGGCGAAGGCGGCGCGGGCACGTTCAGCGACGGCAAGCTCTACAGCCAGATCAAGGACCCGCGCCACCTGGGCCGCAAGGTGATGAACGAGTTCGTCAAGGCCGGGGCACCCGAAGAAATTTTGTACGTGGCGCACCCGCACATCGGCACCTTCAAGCTGGTGAAGGTGGTGGAGAACCTGCGCGAGCAGATCATTGCCCTGGGCGGCGAGATCCGCTTCGAGCAGCGCGTGACGGACGTGGTCATCGAAGGCACGGGCGAGGCACGCCACCTGCGCGGCCTCAAAGTGCTGAACCAGGCCACGGGCGAGACCACCGAGCTGCGGGCCGACCACGTGGTGATGGCCCTGGGCCACAGCTCGCGCGATACGTTTGCGATGCTCTACGACCGTGGCGTAGCCATGGAGGGCAAGCCGTTTTCGATCGGCTTTCGCATCGAACACCCACAAGGCATCATCGACCGCGCACGCTGGGGCCGCCATGCGGGCCACCCCTTGCTGGGCGCGGCCGACTACAAGCTGGTGCACCACGCGCAAAACGGCCGCGCGGTCTACAGCTTTTGTATGTGCCCCGGCGGCACCGTGGTGGCTGCCACCAGCGAGCCGAACCGCGTGGTCACCAACGGCATGAGCCAGTATTCGCGCAACGAGCGCAATGCCAACGCAGGCATGGTGGTGGGCATCGACCCAAGCGACTACCCCACGGATGCCGCTGCTTTTGAAACCCACCTGGGCCGTACCCACGGCATCGAAGAGCTGCCGCGCGGCAATTTCCACCCCCTCGCGGGCATCGTGCTGCAGCGCCAGCTCGAATCCAACGCCTTCGTGCTGGGCGGGCGCGACTACAGCGCGCCGGGGCAACTGGTGGGTGACTTCATCAAGGGCAAACCCTCCACACAACTCGGCGACGTGGAGCCCTCATACAAGCCCGGCGTGGCCTTGGGCGACCTGCATGCCGCCCTGCCCGCCTACGCCATCCAGGCACTGCGCGAGGCGCTGCCTGCCTTCGGCCGCAAGATCAAGGGCTTTGACATGCATGACGCGGTACTGACCGGTGTGGAGACACGCACCTCGTCACCGCTCAAGATCGGGCGCGATGAGAACCTGCAAAGCCTGAACACACCGGGCCTGTACCCGGCGGGCGAAGGGGCCAGCTATGCGGGCGGCATTCTGTCGGCCGGGGTGGATGGCATCAAGGTGGGCGAGGCCGTTGCGCGCAACCTGCTGGGCACCGCCGCATGATGCAGACGCCCACCCTGCCGCGATTCGCTGCGGCCGCACTGGCCATGGCCGCCGTGGTGCTGGCCTCCAACATCCTGGTGCAGTTCCCCCTCAACGACTGGCTGACCTGGGGCGCCATCACCTACCCGGTGGCCTTCCTCGTGAGCGAACTGGTCAACCGCGCCCACGGCCCAGAGCATGCCCGGCGCGTGGCCTGGGTGGGGTTTGCGGTGGCCGTGGCGGCTTCGCTGGTGCTGGCACCGGCGCGCATCGCCATTGCGTCGGGCACGGCCTTTCTGCTGTCGCAGTGGCTGGACATCGCCGTGTTCGACCGACTGCGCCACGGCGCTTGGTGGCGTGCGCCGCTTGTTGCGACGCTGCTGGCGGCCGTGCTAGACACGGCGATTTTCTGGAGCATCGCCTTCGCGGGCACCGAAGGCCCATGGGTTACCTGGGCGCTGGGTGACCTGGGAGTGAAGTTGGCGTTGGGCGTGGCCTTGCTGTTGCCGTTTCGCTTGCTGATCGGCCGCCAGGCGGCACACCGCGCGGCCTGAGCAGCGCGGCCAACCCCGCCATCGATCGCCTACTTGCGCTGCAAAAAGTCCACGGCCAACGCGGCCAACGTGCGTGCACCCACGGGCAGTTGGTCTTCGTCGATGTCAAACAGCGGGGAATGGTTGGACGGTGCCTTGTTGAAGTCCGCCCCCTTGGGCGGCGCGCCCAGGAAGTAGAAAAAGCCCGGCGCCACCTTCTGGAATTCGGAGAAATCCTCCGAACCACTCACCTTGGGGATGATCATCGCCTTGCCACCCACGGCGAGCTTGAGCGCTGGCAGCGATGCCGCTGTCAGCTCGGCGGGGTTGGTGGTGACCGGGTAGGCCACGGGGCCAAACACTACCTTGGCCTTGGCACCGCTCGATACGGCAATGGATTCGGCAGTGGTGGTGATGCGCTTCAGGGCTTCCTGGCGCATGTCCTCGTCAAAGGTGCGCAGGGTGCCCCTCATCTCGACGTTGTCGGGGATGATGTTGTAGCGTGTGCCACCCTGGATGGAGCCGATGGTGATGACGGCTGGCTCCTTGCTGATGTTGAGCTGGCGGCTGACCACCGTCTGCAGACCCAGCACCACCTGGCTCGCGGCCACCACGGGGTCCACCGCGTTCCAGGGGGATGAGCCGTGGCCGCCACGGCCTTCGATCAGAATCTTCAGGCTGTCGGAGCCTGCCATGAACGGCCCGCTGCGATAGCCCACCACACCCGAAGGCAGGTTGGCCGTGATGTGCAAGCCGTAGATGGCCTGCACGTCCTTCAAGGCGCCCTCTTCCACCATGGCCTTGGCGCCAAAGCTGGGCACTTTGCCGTTGACATCCGGCTCCACCGGCGCGCCTTCTTCGGCGGGCTGGAAGATGAACTTGATGGTGCCGGGCAATTGGGCCTTCATACCCGCCAGGGCCTCGGCCGCGCCCATGAGCATGGCCACGTGCGCGTCGTGCCCACAGGCGTGCATCACCGGCACCTCTTTGCCCAGGTAGTTGGCTTTCACCTTGGATGCGAATGGCAGGCCGGTGTTCTCGGGCACGGGCAGTGCGTCCATGTCGGCGCGCAGGGCCACCACCTTGCCCGACAGGCCGCCGCGCAGCGTCCCCACCACACCGGTGCCGCCCACGTTGGTCTGCACATCCATCCCGAGTTTCTTCAGGTGCTCGGCCACCAGGTTGGCGGTGCGTACCTCCTGGCCCGAAAGTTCCGGGTGGGCATGGATGTCGCGGCGCCAATGGACCATCTTGGAGGCCACGGCGTTCACAGCGGAGTCGATGGCCTGGAGGCCCGCGGCATCCAGCGCCTGGGCGTGGGCCGAAGAGACTGCGCTCAGTCCGGCGGCGGCAAGACCGGCAGCGAACGCGATGGCGGAAAGAGGTTTGTTCATGGGGCAGATCCGTAGGGTGGGTGGCGCCTCAAGGGCCTGGGGACAAGGAGCAAAAAGCACGTTCATGCTAAAAGCTGCACATCCATTCATGACAAGCGAAAATGGCCATCCAGCAAGCCAATACCGCCATGTTGCAGCCCCCTTTGTTTTTGTCTTCGGACCACACCAAGCCCCCGGTGTTTTGCGTGGACATTCCACTGCTGCCCGAGTCGGCCGTTGGGAGCGCCTTGCAGTTCATCGACCTTCTGCGCGATGCCAATCTTCTGGCAGGCCTGCGCCTGGGTGCCCAGGCACCGCGCCTGGCCTGGCGGCTGCTGGATGCCGAATGCAGACCCGTGCCTTCCCTGCCCGGACCACTGGCTGCCTACACACCGCCCGAAGGCGTGGCATCGGCGGGCATTGCCCCTGCCCACGCGGTGTTCATCCCCCCGCTACACACGTCCGACATTCAAGCCATCCGCGCGGCGGCGGACCGGTACCGCCCCCTGTCACGGCGGCTGGGCATTGCGCTCGATGCCGGGCAGAAGCTGATCACCGTGGGCAATGGCGCCTGGCTGGCCGCGCAATGCGGGCGGCTGAGCGGGCGCAAGGCCAGCCTGCCCTGGTTCTACATTGCGGGCTTCCAGCGGGACTTTCCGGACATCGGCCACAGCATAGGGCAGGACCTGTCCGACGACGGGCCCTGGCTCAGTTGCGCTCTGTCACAAAGCGTCCACCTGCTGGCCATCGCCGTGGTGCGCCAAGCGCTGGGCGAGGAATTGGCCTTGGTCTATGAAACCGCCGTCACACCCGGCCACCAGCGCGCCAGCACGGCACTGCAAGCCAATGCGCAGCAGCACATCCCCCACACGCGCGACAGCACCCTGGCACGCGCCATCGCCTGGATGGAAGAACACCTCGACCAGCCCTACTCGCTGGCCCAACTGGCCAAGGCGGCCTCGGTGAGCACGCGCACATTGCTGCGGCACTTTCAGCAAGAAATGTCGCAATCACCACTCGACCACCTGCACAGCCTGCGCTGCGCCCGCGCGCGGGTGATGCTGGAGATAACCCTGGAGAGCGTGCCCAGCATCGCCGTGGCCTGCGGCTATGCGGACCCCGCGGCCTTTCGGCGCATTTTTGCGCGCTACACCGGCCTGGCGCCCATCGAGTACCGCAAGCGCCACGCGCTGCGCGCGCCCCGGCGGCGCTGGCGGGTGGATGTGAAATAGGCGCAGGACTGGGTCCAACAACACGCACCCACAAAGAAAAAGCCGCAGGGGTTTAAACCCTGCGGCGGTTTGGAGTGCGCGGGGGGCAAGGCCTGCCTGCCCCTGGACTCTTAGCCCTGCTGCTGCGCGTTCTGCAGCGCGGCGATGCGCTCTTCGATGGGCGGGTGGGTGGAAAACAGCTTGCCGATACCACCGGCAATGCCCATGGCGGCCACGCTCTTGGGCAATTCGCCGGGGTGCATGCCACCCAGGCGGGCCAGTGCGTTGATCATGGGCTGGCGGCGGCCCATCAGTTGGGCGGCGCCCGCGTCGGCACGGAACTCGCGCTGGCGCGAGAACCAGGCCACGATGATGGCGGCCGCAAAGCCCAGCACGATGTCGAGCACGATGGTGGTGACGTAGTACCCAATGCCGGGGCCGGAGCGGTTTTCGTTGTTCTTGTTCAGGAAGCTGTCGACCGCGTAGCCGATCACGCGCGACAGGAACACCACAAAGGTGTTCATCACGCCCTGGATCAGCGTCATGGTGACCATGTCGCCATTGGCGATGTGGGCCACCTCGTGGCCGATCACGGCCTCGACCTCTTCGCGCGTCATACCCTGCAGCAGGCCGGTGGACACCGCCACCAACGCCGAGTTCTTGAACGCGCCCGTGGCGAACGCATTGGGGTCACCCTCGAAGATGCCGACTTCGGGCATGCCGATCTGGGCCTGGTCAGCGAACTTCCGCACGGTCTCGACGATCCAGCGCTCATCGGCCGAGCCGGAGCCGTCGATCACGCGCACGCCCGAGGTCCACTTGGCCATGGGCTTGCTGATGAGCAGCGAGATGATGGCGCCGCCAAAGCCCATCACGAGCGCGAAACCGAGCAGCGCGCCCAGGTTCAGGCCGTTGGCCGTGAGGTAGCGGTTCACGCCCAGCAGGCTGGCCACCACCCCCAGCACGACAACGACGGCCAGGTTGGTCATCACAAATAACAGGATCCGTTTCATGGATTGAATTCTCCGTGGGGTAAACGACAACAACAGTAAGTAGGTGTTTGCTGGCTCAGATGGGGGCCGGGGCCCGCGCTTCAAGCGGCCACCTCGGCGAGCCCCTCCCTATGGCCGCGATTTCATCGCGCTATGGTAGGGGCAAACCCGTCCACACGCCCTATCACACAAGCCTTGGCGGGAATTATCAGGCGCCACGCGGCGGCCGGAACACCTGGGCATCGGCATAGAAGCCCGGTGCCTCGTTGGCAGGCCACCAGCCGGGCACACCCAGCACCGGCAGCGGTGCGAAGGGCTTGGCGGCCCACCGATGCGGCTGCAGGTCTTGCGCGAGCCAGGCATCGAGGTTTGCTATTGATTTAATAGCTATTGGCGCTTGATAGACGTGCGCCACCATGGGTTTTCGTGGTGCAACGAGTTTTTCAAGCAGCGCGTGGCCGAACAGCACCAGCCGGGCCTCGCGCCACAGCGGGCGCTGGTCGACAAACAGGGCCTGCCAGTCGCGCGCCCGCAGCGCGTCCCACAGGGCCTGCGGCGCCTGCAGCAGTGCGCCGTTTTCGTCGAACACCGTGAGCGCATCGCGCAGCGGCCCGCGCACGGCCTGCACGCCGTCGGCGGCGATGGCCTGGGCCTGAAGCTGGTTCAGGCGGCGCTTGGTGTGCGGAAACTGCAACCACACCAGGCCGTTGAAAAAATCGTGCAGGTTGTCGCGCGTAGGCACGCGGCGGGTGTCCCAGATGTACTGCTCGTAGGCCATGCCCTCGGGCAGTTCGGACTGGGGCGCAAAACCCACGGGCGCTTCCAGCGGCGCGGCGGCTTGCAGCGCCAGATGCACGGCCTGCCCACCACCCTGATGAACCTGCTGCGCCACGGGCTGGCCCAGGCCGCGCCAGAGGCTCAGCCAGGGGGTGCTCCAGTCAATGCAGCCGAAGGGCTCGGTTACACCAGGCGCCACGGCAGCGCTTCGCCCGCGCGCAAGGGTTTGAGTTCGGCTTCGCCAAACGCGAAGCTGTCGGGCGGGGTCCAGGATTCGCGGCGCAGGGTGACGGTGGTGGTGTTGCGCGGCAGACTGTAGAAGTCGGGGCCGTGGAAGCTGGCAAAACCTTCAAGCTGGTCGAGCGCGCCCGCGTTGTCGAACGCCTCGGCATACATCTCGATGGCCGCGTGGGCGGTGTAGCAGCCCGCGCAGCCGCTGGCATGCTCCTTGAGGTGCGCGGGGTGCGGCGCGCTGTCGGTGCCCAAAAAGAACTTGCTGCTGCCGCTGGTGGCGGCCTGCACCAGGGCCACGCGGTGCGTTTCGCGCTTGAGCACGGGCAGGCAGTAGTAGTGCGGGCGCACGCCGCCGATAAAGATGGCGTTGCGGTTGTACAGCAGGTGGTGCGCGGTGATGGTGGCGGCGGTGAAGCGGTCGGCGCCTGCCACGTAGTCGGCCGCGTCCTTGGTGGTGATGTGCTCAAAAACGATTTTCAACTCGGGGAAGTCGCGGCGCAGCGGGATGAGCTGCTGTTCGATGAACACGGCCTCGCGGTCGAACAGGTCGATGTCGCTGCTGGTCACTTCGCCGTGCACCAAGAGCAGCAAACCCGCCTTCTGCATGGCCTCCAGCGTCTTGTAGATCTTGCGCAGATCGGTCACGCCCGCGTCGCTGTTGGTGGTGGCGCCTGCGGGGTAGAGCTTGCAGGCCACCACGCCCGCCGCCTTGGCGCGCACGATTTCCTCGGGCGGCAGGTTGTCGGTGAGATACAGCGTCATCAGCGGCTCGAAGTTCATGCCTGCGGGCACTGCCGCCAAGATGCGCTGCTTGTAGGCCAATGCCTGCTCGGCCGTGGTTACCGGCGGGCGCAGGTTGGGCATGATGATGGCGCGGCCAAACTGGGCGGCCGTGTGCGGCACTACGGTGTGCAAAGGCTCGCCGTCGCGCACGTGCAAGTGCCAGTCGTCGGGGCGGGTGATGGTGAGGGTGTCGATGGGGGTGTGGGGTGCGGCTGTCATGGGCAGCATTGTCCCACTGGCTTGTTCACTACATTTTTGATAGCTACTTGCGCTTATTACATCAGCGCCAGGCACCTAAAAGGCTTCAAATCACAAAGAACATGCCCCATGAAAAAAGCGCCCGAAGGCGCTTTGGATGGGGCCACCCACCAGAGGGTGGGAGCTGCCTGCGTCAATGCGCCAGGATCTTGTTGAGGAAATCCTTGGTGCGGGGCTGGCGTGCGTCGGGGTTGTTGAAGAACTCGTCCTTGGAGCAGTCTTCCAGGATCTTGCCACCCACGTCCATGAAGATGACGCGGTTGCTCACCTTGCGGGCGAAGCCCATTTCGTGGGTCACGCACATCATGGTCATGCCTTCGTTGGCCAAGCCCACCATCACGTCCAGCACTTCGCCGACCATTTCGGGGTCCAGCGCCGACGTGGGTTCGTCGAACAGCATCACGATGGGGTCCATGCTCAGCGCGCGCGCAATGGCAACGCGCTGCTGCTGGCCGCCCGAGAGCTGGCCGGGGAACTTGTCCTTGTGGGCGGTCAGGCCCACGCGCTCCAGCATTTTCAGGCCGCGCTTCATGGCGTCGTCTGCGCTGCGGCCCAGCACCTTGATCTGCGCGATGGTCAGGTTGTCCGTCACTGACAGGTGGGGGAACAGCTCGAAGTGCTGGAACACCATGCCCACGCGGCTGCGCAGCTTGGGCAGGTCGGTGCTGGGGTCGTGCAGCTTCACGTCGTCCACCGTGATCTCGCCCTTCTGGAAGGGCTCCAGCGCGTTGATGGTTTTGATCAGCGTGGATTTGCCAGAGCCCGAAGGGCCACACACCACCACCACTTCACCCTTGTTGATGGTGGCCGAGCACTCGTTGAGCACCTGCACGGGGCCATACCACTTGGATACGTTTTTGAGTTCGATCATTGTTTATTCCTCAATCTCTCGGATCACCGGATGATGGCAATCTTTTGGTGCAGGCGCTTGACCGCCCAGGAAAGCGCATAGCACATCACGAAGTACAGAACGGCGGCAGCCAGGTAGGCCTCGATGGGGCGGCCGAAGTTCTTGCCCGCCACTTCAAAGCCCTTGAGCATGTCGTAGGCGCCAATGGCATAAACCAGCGAGGTGTCCTGGAACAAGATGATGGTCTGCGTGAGCAGCACCGGCAGCATGTTGCGGAACGCCTGCGGCAACACCACGAGCTTCATGTTCTGGCCGTAGGTCATCCCAAGCGCTTGGCCGGCATACACCTGGCCGCGCGGGATGGACTGGATACCGGCGCGCATGATCTCGCTGAAGTACGCAGCTTCGAACGCAATGAAGGTAATGACCGCGGACACTTCGGCGCCGATGGGGCGGCCGATGATGGCGGGCACGAGCAGGAAGAACCACAAAATCACCATCACCAGCGGAATGGAACGCATGCCGTTGACGTAGATGGTGGCGGGCACATCCAGCCACTTCTTGCCCGACAGGCGCATCAGCGCCAGCAGGGTTCCGAAGAACACGCCGCCAATGGTGGCGATCACCGTGAGCATCAGGCTGAAGTACAGCCCCTTGAGCACGAAGTTGGAGATCAGGTCCCAGTTGTAGAAGGAAAAGTCGAGATTCATATCAATGCCCCCCCCCTGCCGGACTCGCGACGACCATGCCAGGGATGCGCGCACGCTTCTCGATGAACGCCATGATGCGGTTGATGGCGAATGCCGAGATGATGTAGAGCGTGGTCACGGCGAGGTACACCTCGATGCCGCGCGAGGTTTCTTCCTGCGCCTGCATGGCGAACATCGTGAGTTCGGCCACCGACACGGCAAACGCCACCGACGAGTTCTTGAAGATGTTCATCGTCTCGCTGGTCAGCGGCGGAATGATGATGCGAAACGCCATGGGCAGCAGCACATAGCGGTAGGTCTGGAAGGTGGTGAACCCCATGGCCATGCCTGCATAACGTTGGCCGCGCGGCAGGGCCTGAATGCCCGAACGCACCTGCTCGGCAATACGCGCCGAGGTAAAAAAGCCCAACGCCAGCACCACAAGGGCAAAGCCCGGAACGCCCTTGAGCACCGGAAACAGGCTCGGCAGGACGTGGTACCAAAGGAAGATCTGGACCAGCAACGGAATATTGCGGAACAGCTCAACCCAGGCATTGCCCAGCCGCACGATCATGGGCCGCCCCTCCAGGGTACGGAGTGTTCCGATGAGGGAGCCGAGCACAAGCGCCAGCACCAAGGCCAGCAACGAAACGGACACCGTCCAGCCCCAGGCCGACAGCATCCAGTCCAGGTAAGTGATGTCGCCGCCCTTGCCAAAGCAGCCTTGCACGACTTCCCGGTCCATGGTGTCCTGGCAGAACACCTGCCAATCCCAACTCATAGGAGCACCCCTTTAATTTTTGTACTGCGTTGGACTCAACGCCGTTCAGGCCAACAAAAAAGCCCCTTCAAACCAGTTGGCCGAAGGGGCACAAGCGTTCTAGATGATTACTTCTTTGCGTAGTCTTCCATAGGCTTGTCATTGGGCGCTGCCCAAGCAGCCTTGGTGGCATCAGACAATGGCAGGCCGATCTTGGTGTTGGTGGGAGGCACGGGCTGCATGAACCACTTGTCGTACAGCTTGGCCAGCGAGCCATCGGCGATCTGGCGCTTGATGGAGTCGTCCACGGCCTTCTTGAAGGCGGGGTCGTCCTTGCGCAGCATGCAGGCGATGGGCTCCACGTTCAGGACTTCACCAACGATCTTGTAATCGGCGGGGGCCTTGGACTTGGAGATGTTGGCGGCCAGGATGGAGCCGTCCATCACGAAGGCATCGGCACGGCCGGTTTCCAGCATCAGGAAGCTGTCTGCATGGTCTTTGCCGAAGACTTCCTTGAAGTCGATGCCGCCAGCGCGCTCGTGCTTGCGCAGGGTCTGCACCGAGGTGGTGCCCGTGGTGGTGGCCACGGTCTTGCCCTTCAGGTCCTTGATCGAAGCGATGCCCGAGTTGGCCTTGGTGGCAATGCGCACTTCTTCCACGTAGGTGGTCACGGCAAATGCCACGTCCTTCTGGCGGGCAGCGTTGTTGGTGGTGGAGCCGCACTCCAGGTCCACGGTGCCGTTGGTCACCAGGGGGATGCGGTTTTGCGAGGTCACGGGCTGGTACTTGGTTTCCAGCTTGGCCAGGCCCAGTTGCTTCTGGATGTCGGCCAGGATGACTTCGGCCATTTCAGTGTGGAAGCCCACGTACTTGCCGTTGCCCAGCGTGTAGGAAAGACCCGAAGACTCGCGCACACCCAGCGTGACGACGCCCGAGCCCTTGATCTTGGCCAGGGTGTCGTTGGCTTGGGCAAACGCGCTGCCAACAGCCAGGGCGGTTACTGCAATCGCGAGCAAATGCTTCTTCATAGGTATCTCCTTGTGTTGAAAACAGAAAAAAGGGGGGGATTCTAGAGACTAGCAGCTGCCCACACGGCCGAAAACCCCAACGCTCCGGAAATGGGAACAACGTACCTAAGCATACTAGTCAGAATGGAACCTTATCGGTAGGGTATTTCCAGAAGTCGCGTAAGAGATAGCTGACCGGCAGGTTCAGCACCGTGTTGCTGGGTGGGATGGGTTTGTTGAACCACTTGTTGTAGATGGGGTAAATATCGCGGCTGGTGATCAGGCGGCGCATCTCTTCGTCCACCAGTTTCTTGAACTCGGGGTCGTTCTTGGACAGCATGATGGCCAGCGGCTCGGTGGTCATGAACCGGCCCACCACCTTGAGCGCCTTGGGGTTCGGCCGGCCCGCAGCCAGGCCATACAGCAGCACATCATCCATCACAAAGGCATCGGCTTCGCCTTTTTCCACCATCTCCACGGCCTTGGCGTGGTCGGGCGCCTCCACGATGGTGATGCCCATCAGGCGCTCGCGGTTGGCCTGGTCGGCCGCTTTGAGCGGCGTGGTTCCCTTGGTGGACACCAGCGTCTTGCCGTTCAGGTCTTCCACACGGTCGATGGGGCTGTCGGCCTTGACCAGCAGGCGCGCGCCCGTGATGAAGTGGGGAATGGTGAACGCCACCTTCTGGCGCCGCTCTGCGTTGTTGGTGGTGGAGCCGCACTCCATGTCTGCCTTGCCCTGCTCGATCATCGTGATGCGGTTGGCAGGCGTGACCAGCAGGAACTCCACTTCCATGTTCGCCTTGCCGGTTGCCTTGCGCACCACCTCGGCCATGCGCAGGCACAGGTCCAGTGCATAACCCACGGGCTTGCCCGACTTGGAATCAATGTACGAGAAGGGTACCGACGATTCCCGGTGGGCAATCACCAGCTTGCCACCGGCGCTGACGCGCTCCAGCACCGTCGTGGCCTGCACGGACGCCGCCAGCAGGCAACCCAGGGCGACCAGGCCCTTGGCAAATCTCCAGTGCTGAGTTGTCATGCGGTGCCCCGGTGAATGAAAGGAATCGATTTGCAATGTTCGTGCCATAAAAGCTGTTATCTAACTTGATGACACGCACGACGCCCGCCAACCCCAAGATGGCGCGAACTGTACGTGTCGTTACGATGAAACTCCAATGCCGTTTGCGGGCGCAACTATGCAAAGTGTTTATATCCGTATTTACCCTTAGCATGACCCGGCCTGGGCCTGGAGGTAGGTCCAGAGCGCCTGGGCCGTGCCCTTGGGGGCCTCCTTGCCGCCCGGCTTTTCGCGGTAGGCCCGCACATCCATCGTCATCTGCAGGCCTTCGGCGTCCGAGGGCACGGCACTGACCAGGCGACGTGAGCGCAGCTCCTTCTTCACCGCGCTGTGCGGCAGAAAGGCCACGCCATGGCCTTCGAGCGCCATGGCCTTGAGGCCTTCGGCCATGTCGGTCTCGTACACACGCTCCAGGTGAATGGGCGTGTTCGACTGTTTGAGAATGAGCTCCGTCACCCGCCCCAGGTAGGCGCCGGGTGCATAACCCAGGTAGGGCAGCGGCTGGCCCGCGCGCCCCGGCAGGCGGTGCAGGGGCTGGCCGTCGGCGTCGGCCTTGCTGTAAGGCGAGATCACCTCTTGCCCCAGGTTCACCATCTCGTAGCGGTCGGCGTCGAGCTGAAAAGGCTGGGATGGATGGTGGTAGGCAATCAACAAGTCACAACCGCCCTCTACCAAACGCATCACAGCGTCGTGCACGTTGAGCGCAATCAACCGGCTTTTGAAGGGGCCGAACTTGTCGTGCAGGCTCGACACCCAGGCCGGGAAAAACGTGAACGCCAGCGTGTGGGGCACGGCGAACTCGATCATGTCCTTGCCCGCGCTGGTGTGCGCGCGCAGCATGGCGCGCGTGTTCTGCAGCGCTTGCAGCATTTCCAGCGCCTGGTCGTACAGCGTCTTGCCTGCAGGCGTGAGGCGGGTAGGGTAGGAGCTGCGGTCCACCAGATCGGTGCCAGCCCAGGCCTCCAGGGCCTGGATGCGCCGCGAAAACGCGGGCTGCGTGACGTGCCGCAATTGTGCGGACCGGCTGAAGCTGCGGGTTTCCGCAAGACTGACAAAATCCTCAAGCCACTTGGTTTCCATCGCCATATTATCGGCGCGGGGCACGCCCTGTGCAGTGCGGGGATATGCGGAGATACGAGGGTTTACGCAGTGCGCAGGCGTGCGGCAAAGCCGCCTTGCGCCCCTTGCACTGCACCAATGGTGTGCATGCATAGCAACCATCGCATAATACAAAGCAGCGCCTACCGCGCTCTGCGTCGAGGCCCCCGGTGCACAACACTGCCGGGCAGGGCGACCTGCCTGCACCTGTTTGTTTTCTTCTTTCACCGCCCCATGTCGCCCTCCTCGCCCCCCCAAGAACCCGCCACCGGTGCGCCACCAAGCGCTGCAGCCCCGCAGGCCGAGCCCCGCTCGCTGCGCCTTGAAGACTGGCTCACCGTCATCGTGATGGCGGCGCTGGCGCTCATCACCTTTGCCAATGTGCTGGTGCGCTACTTCACCAACTCCTCGTTCGCCTGGACGGAAGAAATCTCGGTGTTCCTGATGATCGCGCTGGCGCTCATCGCGGGCTCGGCCGCCGTGGCGCGCGACCAGCACATCCGCATCGAATACTTCGCCGAGGGCGGCTCTGCCCTGCGCAGCAAGCGCTTGGCGCAGCTCGGCGCCATCACCGTAGCCGTGCTGTTCGGCCTGATTGCCGTGCTGAGCGTGCGTGTGGTGTGGGACGACTACCGCTTTGGCGAGACCTCGCCCGGCATCGGCGTGCCGCAGTGGTGGTATTCGATCTGGCTGCCCGTGTTCTCGGCCCTGATCACGGCGCGCGCCGTGGGCCTGTTCATCCGCCGCAGCCGCATCAATCCCGAGGCAGTCAAGGACGCCCAGCCATGATCGCCACCTTGCTGTTCGTGGCCTTCCTGGGCCTGATGTTCGTCGGCGTGCCCATCGGCGCCGCGCTGGGCCTGGCGGGCGCCGCCGCCATTGCGCTGGCCAATGCCGACAGCCAGTGGTTCGGCCTCTTGGCCGTGCCGCAAAACTTCTACGCGGGCCTGGGCAAATACCCGCTGCTGGCCATCCCCATGTTCGTGCTGGTCGGTTCGATCTTCGACCGCTCGGGCGTGGCGCTGCGCCTCGTCAACTTTGCCGTGGCCATCGTGGGGCGCGGCCCCGGCATGCTGCCGCTGGTGGCGATTGCCGTGGCCATGTTCCTGGGCGGCATTTCGGGCTCGGGCCCGGCCAATGCAGCGGCCGTGGGCGGCGTGATGATTGCGGCCATGTCGCGCGCGGGCTACCCGCCCTCGTTCTCGGCCAGCGTGGTGGGTGCCGCGGCCGCCACCGACATCCTGATTCCGCCGTCGGTCGCCTTCATCATCTACTCGGTGCTGGTGCCCGGCGCCTCGGTACCCGCGCTGTTCGCGGCCGGCATGATCCCCGGCATCCTGGCCGGTGTGGCGCTGATCGTGCCCGCCGTGTGGATGGCGCGCAAACACAAGATGGGCGCGCTGGAGGCCGAAATGCCCCGCCCCCCGTTCTGGAAGAGCCTGCGCGAGGCCACCTGGGGCCTGGCCGCGCCGGTGCTGATTTTGGGCGGCATGCGCGCGGGCTGGTTCACGCCCACCGAGGCCGCCGTGGTCGCAGTGTTCTACGGCCTGTTCGTGGGCATGGTGATCCACCGCACGATCACGGTGCGCGACCTGTTCCCCATCCTGCGCGAATCGGGCGAGCTGTCGGCGGTGATCCTCATCGTGGTCTCGCTCGCGGGCATCTTTGCCTTCTCGCTGTCCACCCTGGGCGTGATCGACCCCGTGGCCAAGGCCATCGTGAACTCGGGCCTGGGCGAATATGGCGTGCTGGCGCTGCTCATCGTGCTGCTGATCACCGTGGGCATGTTCCTCGACGGCATTTCGATCTTTTTGATCTTCGTGCCGCTGCTGATGCCCATCATGCAGCACTACCAATGGGACCCGGTCTGGTTCGGCGTGATCCTGACCCTCAAGGTGGCCCTGGGCCAGTTCACCCCGCCGCTGGCGGTGAACCTGATGGTGTCGTGCCGCATCGCGGGGGTGCGCATGGAATCCACCGTGCGCTGGGTGGGCTGGATGCTGTTTGCGATGTTCCTCGTGATGGTGCTGGTGATCGCCTTCCCGCAACTGGCGCTGTGGCTGCCCGCCAAGCTGGGTTACTGACCCGGTGCCGAATTGAATTGATTAATTGATTGATTTCTAACCAGGAGACTGAAAAGATGAAACTGCGTACCTTCCTCACCTCTGCCGTGGCTGCCGCTGCCGCCCTGGCCTTCACCGCCCCCGCCGCCATTGCGCAGACCGCCTACAAGAGCGAGTACCGCATGTCGCTGGTGCTGGGCACCGCCTTCCCCTGGGGCAAGGGCGGCGAGCTGTGGGCCAACAAGGTGCGCGAGCGCACCAACGGCCGCATCAACATCAAGCTGTACCCCGGCGTCTCGCTGATCCAGGGCGACCAGACGCGCGAGTTCAGCGCGCTGCGCCAGGGCGTGATCGACATGGCCGTGGGCTCCACCATCAACTGGTCGCCCCAGGTCAAGCAGCTCAACCTGTTCTCGCTGCCCTTCCTGTTCCCCGACTACGCCGCCGTGGACGCCGTGACGCAGGGCGACGTGGGCAAAAGCATCTTCGCCACGCTGGACAAGGCCGGTGTGGTGCCGCTCGCCTGGGGCGAGAACGGCTACCGCGAGATCAGCAACTCCAAGCAGGCCATCAAGAGCCCCGCCGACCTCAAGGGCCTGAAGATCCGCGTGGTGGGCTCGCCGCTGTTCCTGGACACCTTCACCGCGCTGGGAGCCAACCCCACGCAGATGAGCTGGGCCGATGCACAGCCCGCCTTCGCCAGCGGCGCTGTCGATGGGCAAGAGAACCCCATCGCCGTGTACCAGGCCGCCAAGCTGCACACCGTGGCGCAAAAGCATGTGACGATGTGGGGCTACGTGAACGACCCGCTGATCTTCGTGGTGAACAAGGACATCTGGGCCTCGTGGACGCCCGCCGACCGCGAGATCGTCAAACAAGCCGCCATCGACGCGGGCAAGGAAGAAATCGCCATCGCCCGCAAGGGCATGATCGAGGCCGACAAGCCCCTGCTCAAGGACATCGCTGCCAATGGCGTGACCGTGACGCAGCTCTCCGCCGCCGAGCGCGACGCCTTCGTGAAGGCCACCCGCCCCGTGTATGACAAGTGGAAGAACCAGATCGGCGCCGACCTGGTGACCGCCGCCGAGAAGGCGATCGCAGCGCGCAAGTAAGCTGTCGCAACCAAAACAGGAGCTGCCAGCGCTTGTACATCAAGCGCTGGCAGCTTTTTTTATTCGTGTAAAACTTGCGGCGGCGGGTACTTGGCCGCGTTCTTCACCAGCTTGCGCTCCACCGCCGCCTGTAGGTCCACGCCCGCGTGGTCGGCGATCTGCAACAGGTAGAGCAGCACGTCGGCCACCTCGTCGGCGATAGGCTCCTTCAATGCCGGATCGTCCCGCGCCGCCAGCGACTGCTCGGGCGTCATCCACTGAAAGATTTCGGCCAGCTCGGCCGCCTCCACCATCAGCGCCATCGACAGGTTCTTGGGCGTGTGGAAGGGTTGCCAGTGGCGCTCCGCCGCAAAGGCGCGCAGCCGCACCTGCAGGGCGTTTAGGTCGATGGGTGGCATCGAATACTCCTGATTTGATAGCTGCTTGCGCTTATTCATCAAGCGCTAGAGCACAGTTTCATTCAAAACCCGTCAAAGGGGCGACACCGGCGCCTCGCCTGCCAGGTGGCGGCGCGTATTCTCCAAAAACCGGTCCACAGAGGCCTGCACCGCCTCGGGCGACCAGCCCGCCACGTGGGGCGTGAGCACCACGGTGCTGAGCCCCAGCAGCTCGGCAGGCGGTGCGGGCTCGCTCTCGTACACGTCCAGGCCCGCAGCGGCGATGCGGCCTTCGCGCAATGCCGCCGCCAGGGCGGCCGTGTCGATCACGCTGCCCCGGGCAATGTTGACGACCACCCCACGCGGGCCAAGCGCGTTCAGCACGGCGGCGTTCACCAGGTGCTGCGTGCCCGCGCCACCGGGCGTGGCGATGACCAGAAAGTCCGCCCAATCGGCCAGCGCCATCACGTCGGCAAAGTAGCGGTGCGCCACATCGCTGCGCGCGCTGCGGTTGTGGTAGCCCACCTCCATCTCGAAGCCCAGCGCACGCTGCGCGATCTTCTTGCCGATAGTGCCCAGCCCGATGATGCCAAGGCGCTTGTGCGACACATTGGGCGGCAGCGGCAGGGCCGTGCGCCACACGCCCTGGCGCGTAAGGCCGTCGAGCTTGGGAATGCCACGCACGGCGGCGATCAGCAAACCGAAGGCGTGGTCGGCCACGCAGTCGTCATTGGTGCCCGCGCCATTGGCCACCACGATGCCGCGCGCCTTGGCGTGTGCCACCGCAATGTTCTCGTAGCCCGCGCCCAGCGCGCAGATGAGCGACAGCTGGGGCAGCGCATCGATCTGCGCCGGGCTCAGGCCCGTGGCGCCGATGGTCAGCACCACGGTGATGCGGTCATGGTGCGCCGCGATGGCGGCCGCAGCCTGCGCCGCGTCGGGTGCGTAAATCAGTTCGAACGACTGCGCCATCTGGGCGCGGTGGTCTTCGGACAGGAACATGAGGGCAAGCAAAACGGGCTTCATGGGTCAATGCAATATCAAAGAAAAAACTGTGAGAAAAGGAGCGATCCTGTTGCCATCGCCTCCTTTCACGCAGAGCGCACAAAACCGGCGCGGCCCAGGCGGAAGACGCCAAGCAAGGGCCGCCCCGCAGCGAGGGCGTCGCCCCTCAGGGGGAAGGCGCCGCAGGCGACTCAGGGGGGCTCTCCTGTTGTAACGCCCACATGTCGGCGTAGCGCCCACGCCGGGCCAGCAATTGCGCATGGGTGCCACGCTCGATGATGTGGCCCGCGTCCATGACCAGGATCTCGTGCGCATCGACCACGGTGGACAAGCGGTGCGCAATCACCAGCGCGGTCTTGTTCTGGGCCACGCTCTGCAGTTCGGCCTGGATGGCGCGCTCGTTGGCCGAATCGAGCGCCGAGGTGGCTTCGTCGAAGATCAGGATCGGCGGGTTTTTGAGCAGCGTGCGCGCAATGGCCACGCGCTGTTTTTCGCCACCCGACAGCTTGAGCCCGCGCTCGCCCACCATGGTGCCGTAGCCCTTGGGCGCACTGGCGATAAAGCCGTGAATGCGCGCGGCACGGGCGGCCGCCTCGATCTCGTCCTGGCTGGCGCCGGGGCGGCCGTAAGCAATGTTGTAGGCCACGGTGTCGTTGAAAAGCACGGTGTCCTGCGGCACGATGCCAATGGCTTGGCGCACGCTGGCCTGCGTCACGCTGCGGATCTCTTGCCCGGCAATGGTGATGCGGCCTTGCTGGATGTCGTAGAAGCGAAACAGCAGCCGCGCCAGCGTGCTTTTGCCCGAGCCCGACGGCCCCACCACCGCCACCGTCTTGCCCGCCGGGATCTCGAAGCTGATGCCCTGCAGGATGGTGCGCCCGCCCTGGGGGTCGTAGGCAAACACCACGTCCTCGAAGCGCACCGTGGGCTGGCTAAGCCCCGTCAGCGGCTGCGCGCCGGGCGCATCGGCCACCTCGCGCTCCTTGTCCATCAGCGTGAACATCTTGTCCAGATCGGTCAGGTTCTGCTTGATCTCGCGGTAGATCACGCCCAGGAAGTTGAGCGGGATGTAGAGCTGGATCATGTAGGCATTGACCATAACAAGGTCGCCCAGCGTCATGGTGCCTGCCACCACACCCTGCGTGGCGCGCCACAGCATGGCAACCAGGCCCACCGCGATGATGAGCTGCTGGCCCGTGTTGAGCAGCGACAGCGTGAACTGGGCTTTGATGCGCGATCGGCGATAGCGGTCCAGGCTCTCGTCGTAACGCCGCGCCTCGAAGCCCTCGTTGTTGAAATACTTGACCGTCTCGTAGTTCAGCAGCGAATCCACCGCCTTGGTGTGCGCGGCCGAATCCAGCTCGTTGGCCTCGCGCCGGTACTTGGTGCGCCACTCGGTCACCGTCACGGTGAAAAGGATGTACAGGGCCAGCGCACCGATCGTGATCCACGCGAACCAGGCGTCGAACTTCACGGCAAGGATGGAGAGCACCAGAACCACCTCGATCAGCGTGGGCACGATGCTGTAGAGCGAATACGAGATCAGCGACTCGATGCCCTTCACTCCACGCTCGATGTCGCGCGTCATGCCACCGGTCTGCCGCTCCAGGTGAAAGCGCAGGCTCAATGCATGCAGGTGTTCGAAGGTGGCCAGCGCAATGCTGCGCGTGGCGCCCTGCGTGGCGCGCGAGAACACCAGTTCGCGCAGCTCGGTGAACAGCGAGGTGGACAGGCGCAGCAGCCCATACGCCACCAGCAGCCCCGCCGGCACCACAAGCACCGCCGTGGGGTCACCAGGCTTGATGCTCATCGCATCGACCAGGTTCTTGAGCAACAGCGGCACGCTCACATTGGCCAGCTTGGCCCCCACCATGAACAGCAGGGCCGCGAGCACGCGCCACTTGTACTGCCAGAGGTAGGGGAACAGGCGGGAGAGCGTGGACCAGTCGGACTGAGTGGGGGCCGCAACGGCGGCGCCCGTGATGACGGGTAAGGGAGGGAGGGCTTCGCCGGTTCGGCGCATAAGGGACAATTCCGGTTGTTTTATATCTATCCGGGATTTTGCCCATGTCTGCCATCTTCAGCCCGCCACCCGCCGCATTGCCCACAGACAAGGAGCTGGTGCTCAAGGTCATCCCCATGCCCGCCGACACCAACGGCAATGGCGACATCTTTGGCGGCTGGGTGATGGCACAGGTGGATTTGGCAGGCTCGGTGCTGCCCGCGCGCTACATACAGGGGCGCATGGCCACCGTGGCCGTCAATGAATTCATCTTCAAGCAGCCCGTGCGCGTGGGCGACATCCTGTCGTTTTTTGCCTCAATCACGCGCGTGGGCAACACCTCGGTCACCGTAGAGGTGGAGGTGTATGCCGAGCGCTTTGTATCCCAGGGGAGCTACGTGAAGGTGACCGAGGCGCGCCTGACCTACGTGGCCATCGACAACCAGGGCAGGCCGCGCCCGGTGCCCAAGCGCACCGCGCCCAACTAGAAAAAAGCCTATGCCGCCAGCGCAGCAGGTTCGGCACGCAGAGGCGCTGCCGTGCGCTGCGGGCTGCTGGATGATGAAGACGACGAAGCCGCAGAGAACCCCGCCTCGATCTCGCCCGCCAGTTGCCCGCCCTCTTCCACCACCAGCTTGCCGTAGCGGATCTTGCCGTTGACCTTGCCGGTGCTGTAGATCACCAGCTTCTGGCGCACGGTGAGCGAGCCGTTGAACTCGCCATGGATCTCGGCGATGTCGATCTCGGCCGAGCCCTTGAATGCGCCGTTTTCCGAGATCTGGATCACACGCGAGTCCATGGTCGCCTCGACCGTACCTTCGACCACCAGGGTGTCGCAATCGGTAATCTCCACACCCTTGAGCTTGATGTTGGGGCCCACGGTGAGTTTGCTGCCGCTGGAGTCCCCCGCCACCGACTTGGGCACCGCAGGGCTGGCAGCAGGCTGCGCCGAGGCCGCGCCAGGGGCTGTTGCGCCGCCCAGCACAGACGACGCATGGGAACTGCTGCGGGGTTGGAACGACTCGGGTTCACGCTTGCCGAAGAAGGGGTTTTGCACGGCCATCAGATCTCCTTGAAAAGAAGACCATCGTAGGTTTGAGCCCCTGCGAAAGATGCCTACGTTACGCAAGAACGGTAACGAAACGGTTCGGTCGTTGCATGCGCTTGCAGGGCTTGCAAGACCATACAGGGCGCCACCCGCTGTCACCAGCGCAAGCCTCGCGCAGGGCGAAGCTTGCTAGTCTGCCGCATATGCAGATATCCGAACTCGCCCGCCTCACCGGTGTCACCGTGCATGCACTGCGGCACTACGAGCGCGCCGGGCTGCTGCACCCTGAACGCTTGCCCAATGGCTACCGCAACTATGCCCCTGCGGCGCGGCGCGAGGTGGTGTTCATCGCCATGTCGCGTGCACTGGGGTTTGGCGTGCCGCAGATCCGCAGCCTCTTGCTCGCCTGGCGGCGTGGCCACATTGGCCCCGGCGGCCTGGCCGATGTGGTGCAAGCACGTGCCGACGACATCCAGGCGCAGATCGCGGCGCTGCAGGCCCAGCACCAGCAGGCACTGGACCACGTGCAATGGCTGCGTGCCCGCCAGGCCGAGCAGGACAAACGCCAGCGCCCGGCGGCCAACGGATCCCCGTCGCGTGCACCCTGGCCCCGTGTGCGCCGCGCGCCGCCCACCCCGTCACAAGGAGACCGCCCATGACCCCCGACCTTCCCATCGACTCCCCCACCACCGTACAGCGCCTGCAGACCGCCGTGCTGGCCATGCCCATGGCGCGCACCCTGGGCCTGCGTTTTGTACACGCCGCGCCGGGCACCATGACCCTGGAGATGCCTATCCTGGAGTCCTTCTGCTTTCGCCCTGGCCAGTTGCAGGCCACCGCTGTGTATGCGCTGGGCGACTTCGCTGCCGTGGCGGCCGCTGCCAGCCTGCTGCCAACCGGCTGGATCAACGCTACGGTGGACGGTACGGTCAAGCTGTTTGCCCCTGCGCGCGGCGCCTGCCTGCGTGCCCGTGGCCGTGTGGTGGACGCAGGCCGGGTGCTGAGCATCTGCGCCGCCGATGTGTGGGCCGTGGACGCATCAGGCAGCGAAACCCTGTGCGCCACCTGGCTGGGCACGGCACGCAACCTGGAGCCCCGGCCAGCCCCTTGAGCCCGAGCAGGGTCAGGAAACGATGTAGGCCGCCGCCCCCGCCGACATGATCTGCCCATCCGGCCCCAGAAACTCCATGCGCGTGGTGGCCACGCGCGAGCCCAGGCGCAGCACCTGGGCGCGCAGCTCGAAGTGGCTGCCGATGCCGGGGCGCAGGTAGTCGATGCGCAAGTCGATGGTGCCTAACTTGGCAAAGCGGTGCAGGCGCTGCTCGGGCGCCTCGTCCATGTGTTTGGCGCCGATCGCGGCCATCACGGCCAGGCCGCCCATGGCGTCAAGCCCCGCGCTGATCACGCCGCCGTGGATGCGGTTGTAGGCATAGTGGCCCACCAGGTCCGGCTTCATGTCGATGCGGCCCACCACGCCATCGGGCGCCAACGCCGTGATCTTGAGGCCCAGCACCTGGTTGAACACAATTTTCTCTTCGAAGATGGTCTTGAGCCCGGCGATGAAGGCGGGCTCGAACGCTTGCGGCGGTGGCGTAATGGATTTGCTCATGGTGTTCCTGGTGCAGCGCAGCGGGCGAGATGCCCACCGCGCCATTAGCTCCTTTTTTAATAGCTGCCAGCGCTTGATAGAAAAGCGCTGGCAGCCATTTTGAATCAAAATTCTCCGTGGCGCCCCTGCCCGCCACTGAAACGGGTGGCGCCGCGCAGCGCATCGGCCAGGCACGCGCGCCCACCCGTCCACTCCTGCAGCAGCGCCTGCGGCAACGGCATGCCGTCCCCGGCGAGCGCGCTGGCGCGGTCAGCGCGCAGCGTGGCCTGGGGGAAAGCGGCCAGTTGCTGTGCCAGTGCCAGGGCGGCTTGCAGTGATTGCCCCGCAGGTACCACGCGGTTGCACAGCCCCATGCGCAAGGCCTCGGCCGCATCGACCTTGCGGCCCGTGAGGATGAGGTCCAGCGCGTGCGACAGGCCAATGAGCCGCGGCAAACGCACCGTGCCACCATCAATCAACGGCACGCCAAAGCGGCGGCAGAACACACCCATGTAGGCGTCCTCCGCCATCACGCGCAGGTCGCACCACAGCGCAAGCTCCATGCCACCGGCCACGGCTACGCCTTCGATGGCTGCGATCACCGGCTTGGACAAATGCAGCCGACTCGGGCCCATGGGCCCCGGCGGGTGGGCCGCATCGGCCGTGAAGTCGAGCGACGCGGCCAGTGCCTCGGGCGACACGCCCTCAGCCTGCAGGCGCGCGCCCGACTGCAAGTCCCAGCCCGCACAAAAATGCCCGCCCGCACCGTGGAACACAGCCACGTCGGCCGCATCGTCGTGCTCGAACGCCACAAACGCGGCATGCAATGCCTGCGCGGTCGCGGCATCCACCGCGTTGCGCACGTCGGGGCGATGCAGTGTCACCAGCGTGACACGATCCTGGGTCTGTACCTGTACGGGCATGGGGTTCTCCGGGCGAGCCAAAAGCAAAGGGGATAGGACGCAACCCTTATTGCGCCCCGCTGCGCACTAAGCCAAGATGCGCCGTGACGATCAGGGTTAGCACCGAGTGCGGGATGCGTCTGGCGCGTGCACCATTATTTATGCAAAGCATTCGCTTTGTAAAAATATTCTGGAGAGCCAGTGTGCAATTCGTGCAACTGTTGATCAGCGGTATCTCCCAGGGGTGCATCTACGGCCTGATCGCGCTGGGCTTCGTGCTCATCTACAAGGCCACCGAAACCGTGAGCTTTGCCCAGGGCGAGCTGATGATGCTGGGCGCGTTCTGCGGCCTGGCGCTCATGACGGTGCTGGGCTTTCCCTTCTGGGTTGCGGTGCTCGCCAGCATTGCCGCCATGGGCGTCTTCGGCACGGTGCTCGAGCGCACCGTCATCCGTCCCATCCTCGGCCAGCCCGCGTTCTCCATCGTCATGCTCACCATCGGCATCGGCTACGTGCTGCGTGGCCTGGTCACCATGATCCCCAACATCGGCACCGACACACACACGCTGCCCGTGCCCTACAAGGACCTGTCGTTTCGCCTCGGCGCACTGGTGCTCAGCGCCGAGCAACTGGTGGTGATCGGCGCCACCGCCGTGTTGTGCCTGCTGCTGTTTGCCATGTTCCGCTACAGCAAGCTGGGCATCGCGATGCAGGCTTCGTCGCAAAACCAGTTGGCGGCCTACTACATGGGCATCCCCGTGCAGCGGCTCAATGGCCTGGCTTGGGGCCTGGCCGCCGCCGTGGCCGCCGTGGCAGGCCTGCTGCTCGCGCCCATTACCTTCGTGCACGCCAATATGGGGTTCATCGGGCTCAAGGCATTTCCGGCCGCCGTGGTGGGCGGCTTTGGCAGCCTGCCGGGCGCCATCGTCGGTGGCCTCATCATCGGCATCGTCGAATCGCTCTCGGGCTTTTACCTGCCCGACGGGTTCAAGGACACGGCAGCCTACATCGTGGTGCTGGTCATGCTCATGGTGAAACCCAACGGCCTCTTCGGCGAGAAGCTCCGTAAAAAGGTCTGAAAGACGAATATGCGTTTCATCTTCAAGACCAGCTATGCGCAGGACATCCGCCTGGCCAAACATGGCGGCCAGGTGTTCTGGTACAGCCTGCTCGGCCTGGCGCTGCTGGCCGCGCCCTGGGTGGCGCCCGAATATTGGCTGGCCCAGCTCACCTTTGTGCTCATCTACTCCATCGTGGGCCTGGGGCTGATGCTGCTGGCGGGCTTCACAGGGCAGTTCTCGCTGGGGCATGCGGCCTTTTTGGGCGTGGGTGCCTACACACAGGCCGTGCTCACGGGCATGGGCTGGCCGTTTGCGCTGTCGCTGGCCTGCGCGGCGGGGCTGTCTGCCGCCGTGGGCGTGGTGGTGGGCCTGCCCGCGCTGCGCGTGAAGGGCATCTACCTGGGCATGGCCACGCTGTCGTTCGGCTTCATCGTCGAAGAGGTGTTCGCGCGCTGGGAATCGGTGACGGGCGGCAACTCCGGCAAACACCTGGTGCCGCCGCAAATCTTTGGCTACTCGTTCGAGTCCACCGAATCGTTCTACTTTTTGTGCCTTGTGATCGCCTTGGTCTGCACGCTGGCCATCCTGAACCTGCTGCGCTCACCCACCGGCCGCGCCTTTGTGGCCATCCGCGACTCGGAAATTTCGGCGCAAAGCATGGGCATCCACCTGGCGCGCTACAAGACGCTGTCGTTCTCGCTCTCGGCCGCTCTGGCGGGCGTGGGCGGCGCGCTGTATGCGCACAAGCTGCAGTTCATCTCGCCCGACCAGTTCAATATCCTGCAGTCCATCGACCTCTTGCTCATGATCGTGATCGGCGGCCTGGGCTCGGTGCACGGCGCCTTTCTGGGCGCCATCTTCCTCATTTCGATGCCGCAGCTCATCTCACTCAGCAAAGACTGGCTGCCTGATGCCATTGGCCAGGCGCCGGGCCTGCAGGCCGTGGTGTATGGCGCGGTGCTGATCGCTTTCGTGCTGTTCGAACCCATGGGGTTGTACGGCCGCTGGCTCAAGGTGCGCACCTGGCTGCAGATGTTCCCGTTCTACCGCAAGGGCATGTTCAAGCGGCAGAAATCGTTCCAGAAATCGGATCGACTGAGATGACCGCCATGACCCATGACGTGCTGCTTTCGGCCCAGAACCTCAGCGTGCGCTTTGGCGGCGTGCTGGCGGTCAACAACGTGAGTTTCGACGTGCGGCGCGGCGAGGTGTTCACCCTCATCGGCCCCAACGGTGCGGGCAAGACCACGGTGTTCAACCTCATCAGCCGCATCTACACGCCCACCACCGGCACGATTGCCTACGCAGGCCCCGGCGGTGCGATGCTGCCGCTGACCGACCAGCCGCCGCACAAGGTGGCGGGCCTGGGCATTGCGCGCACCTTCCAAAACATCGAGCTGTTCGAACATGCCAGCGTGCTGCACAACCTGCTGATCGGCCACCACACGCAGCGCGAAACAGGTCTGTGGGCCGAGATGTTCTTCACCCGCAAGGTGCGCGACGCCGAGATCCGTGCGCGCGAGACGGCCGAGCAGATCATCGAGTTTCTCGACCTGCAGCACTACCGCGACACGCTGGTGGCAGGCCTGCCCTATGGCGTGCGCAAGGTGGTGGAGCTGGCGCGCGCGCTGTGCACCAAGCCCCAGTTGCTGCTGCTCGACGAGCCCTCGTCGGGCCTGAACGTGGAGGAGACCGACGACATGGCCTTCTGGATCCAGGACATCCAGCACGAGCTGGGCATCACGGTGCTGATGGTGGAGCACGACATGTCGCTGGTCTCCAAGGTGTCCGACCGCGTGCTCGCCATGAACCAGGGCGAGGTGGTGGCCATGGGCACGCCGCGCGAGGTGCAGACGCACCCTGGCGTCATTGAGGCGTACCTGGGCACCATCGACGACGTGAGCAATCTGCGCCGCCCGGCAGGCAACCGCAGCGTGGGGATACGAACATGAGCGCGGTATTGGCCCCCACCACCGACGACCAACCCCTGCTGCGCCTGCAGAACGTGGAGAGCGCCTACGGCCCCATCAAGGCCATCCGGGGCGTGAGCCTGCAGGTGCGGCGCGGCGAAATCGCCGCCGTGCTGGGCAGCAACGGCGCGGGCAAAACGACCATTCTCAAAACCATCAGCGGCATCATCGACCCACGCAAGGGCTCCATCGAATTTCAGGGCACCGACATCACCGCCAACGACCCGGCGGCGATCGTGCGCCGAGGCCTGATGCATGTGCCCGAGGGGCGCGAGGTGTTTGCGCTGCTGTCGGTGCGCGACAACTTGCTCATGGGCGCCTACACCCGCAACGATGGTGACGCGGTGGCGCGCGACATCGAGACCGTGTATGGCTACTTCCCCATCCTGAAGGAGCGCGCCGCGCAAGACGCCGGTTTGCTTTCGGGCGGCCAACAGCAGATGCTGGCCATCTCGCGCGCGCTCATGGCCAACCCCGAGCTGATCCTGCTGGACGAGCCCAGCCTGGGCCTCTCGCCCAAGCTCACCAAGGAGATCTTCGAGATCGTGGTGCGCATCAACCGCGAGCGCGGCACCACCATCTTGCTGGTAGAGCAGAACGCCAACATGGCGCTCAATGCGTCGGACTACGGCTACGTGCTGGAGAACGGCCGCATCGTGATGGAAGACAGCTGCGAGCGCCTGCGCGAGAAGGACGACATCAAGGAGTTCTACCTCGGCATGAAGGATGAGGGCGTGCGCGGCGAGCGGCGCTGGAAAAAGAAAAAGACCTGGAGATAACACGCGATGTCCAACCTCTGGGATCTCTCACACATTCAGCCCGTAAACACCGACGTGCTGGCGGGCGACACCATCGCCGCCATGTTCTGGAATGCGGTGGCCGAGCGCGGCCCACGCGTATGGATGCGCCAGAAGGAGCTGGGCATCTGGAAGAGCTGGACCTGGGACCAGACCGCCGAGGCCGTGCGCGAGATTGCGGGCGGCCTGATGTCGATGGGCTTTGCGCCGGGCGAGTGCGCCTCCATCCTGTCGAACACCAACATTGAATGGGTGCTGGCCGACCTGGCCGTGCTGAGCTGCGGCGGGGTCGCCAACGGCATCTACCCCACAGACGCCGCAGCCCAGGTGCACTACCTGAGCGAGGACTCACACACCACCGTGCTGTTTGTGGAGGACGACGAGCAGCTCGACAAGGCGCTGGAGGTGCGTGCGCAGTTGCCGTTGCTGCGCAAGATCGTCGTGTTCGACATGGAAGGCCTGCGCGGCCTCGAAGACCCCGATGTGTTGAGCCTGCAGGCCCTGCGGGAGCTGGGCCGCGCCTGGAACCCGCAACATCCTGATGAAGTCAACCGCCGCGTTCAGGCATGCAAGCCCGAAGACGTGGCCATCCTCGTCTATACATCTGGCACCACGGGCAAGCCCAAGGGCGCCATGCAAACGCATGCCGCACTCACCTATTCCGTGCGCGGCTACAACACACTGGTCTCGCGCAGCGAGGCGGACGAGACCATGTGTTTTCTGCCGCTGTGCCACATTGCCGAGCGCATGGGCGGCGAATACTTTTCGCTCTACACAGGCGCGCGCCTGAACTTTGTGGAAAACCCCGACACCGTGCCAGAGAACGTGCGCGAGATCGCGCCCACGGTGTTCACCGCCGTGCCACGGGTGTGGGAGAAGTTCTACTCCGGCGTGATGATCGCACTCAAAGAATCCACGCGCCTGCAGCAAGCGGCCTATGCCTGGTCCATCGGCGTGGGCACGCGCATTGCCGATTTGGTGCTGGCGGGTCAGCCCGTAGGCGGTGTGCTGAAAGCGCAGTTCATGCTGGCGCGCCTTCTGGCGCTCAACAACGTGCGCAAACTCATCGGCATTCACCGCGCGCGTTTTCTCGTCACCGGTGCCGCACCCATTTCGCCCGAACTGGTGAAGTGGTACCTGGCCCTGGGCGTGCCCATGCTGGAAGTGTGGGGCATGACAGAGACCTGCGGCGTCTCCACCGGCGTGCCCGCCAGCCGCATCAAGCCAGGCTCCATCGGCCCGGCCGCCGGCTACAACGAGGTGCGCATCGACCCCACCACGGCCGAGATCCTGGTGCGCGGCCCCAACGTGTTCAAGGGCTACCTCAACCAGCCCGAGAAGACGGCCGAGACCATCGACGCCGACGGCTGGCTGCACACGGGCGACGTGGGCAGCATCGACGCTGACGGTTACCTGCGCATCACGGACCGCATGAAGGACATCATCATCACGGCGGGCGGCAAGAACATCACGCCCAGCGAGCTGGAGAACGAACTCAAGTTCAGCCCCTACGTGACGGACGCCGTGGTGATCGGCGACAAACTGCCCTACCTCACGGTGATCATCATGATCGACCAGGAGAACGTGGAGAAGTTTGCGCAGGACAGCGACGTTCCCTTCAGCAACTACGCCAGCCTGACGCGCGCCCGCGAAGTGCAGGACCTGATCCAGGCCGAGATCGACCGCGTGAACGCCAAGTTCGCGCGCGTGGAGCAGATCAAGAAGTTCTTTTTGCTCGACACCCAGCTCACGGCCGAAGATGAAGAGTTGACTCCCACCATGAAGCTGAAGCGCAAGCTGGTGCAGCAAAAGTACGCGAGCCAGATTGAGGCGATGTACCGGTAGGGATGGGCCTTCGACAGGCTCAGGCTGAACGGGCGGGGAATGGGCGCCGATTGGTTCCACGCACCCCAACAACCGTTCGGGCTGAGCTTGTCGAAGCCTGGGCGCTCCGCCAGCCCAGCGCCCGACCGAGATAGGGAAAGTGCTGGTGCCCCACCCTGGGCATCGTTCTATAACGAGCCATCGTGTTTCTATCCAACCAAAGGAGACGTCCCATGAAACTTCATCACATTGCCGCGCTGGCCATCGTGGCCATGGCCAGCGGTGCTGCGCAGGCGCAGCCCAGCCAGGGCGTGAGCAAAGACACCATCACCCTGGGTTCCATCCAGGACTTGTCAGGCCCACTGGCGGGCTTTGGCAAGCAGGTGCGGCTGGGGATGATGCTGCGCGTGGACGAAGCCAACGAGCAGGGCGGCGTCAATGGCCGCAAGCTCGACCTCAAGGTGGAAGACTCGGGCTACGACCCCAAGAAAGCCGTGCTGGCCGCGCAGAAGCTCGTGAACCAGGACAAAATTTTCATGATGGTCGCGCACATCGGCACGGCGCAGAACCTGGCCGCCATGCCCGTGCAGTTCAGCAAGAACGTGATCAACTTCTTTCCTGTGACGGCCGCGCGCGAAATGTATGAGCCCTTCCACAAGCTCAAGTATTCGTTCGCCGCCACCTACTACGACCAGATCCGCCTGGCCGCACCCAAGCTCATCAAGGAAAAGGACGCCAAGAAGGTCTGCACCATTTACCAGGATGACGAGTTCGGGCTCGAAGTGATGCGCGGCGGCGAAGCGGCGCTCAAGTCCATAGGCATGGAGTTCGCCGAGAAGACCTCGTACAAACGCGGGGCCACCGACTTCTCCTCGCAGGTCGCCAAGATGAAGTCCTCAGGCTGCGACTTCGTGATCCTGGGCACCATCATCCGCGAGACCATCGGCACGATTGGCGAGTCGCGCAAGACGGGCTTCAGCCCCACCTTCCTGGGCTCCAGCGCCGCCTACACCGACCTCATCCACAAGCTGGGCGGAAAACCCATGGACGGCCTGTACGCCACCATGACGGTGCAGCACCCCTACCTGGATGAAGCCAGCCAGCCGATCCGCTTCTGGGCCAACAAGTACAAGACCAAGTTCAACGAAGACCCGACGGTGTTCTCGGTCTATGGCTACAACGCGGTCGATGCCTTCATCAAGGCCGCACAAAAGGCAGGCACCAATCTCAGCACCGACAGTTTCATCAAGGCCATGGACACCATGGTGATCCCGCCCGACATGTTCGGTAGTGCAGAAGCCACCTTCGGCCCCAAGAAGCGCCTGGGCAGCGACCTGTCGCGCCTGTCGCAGATCACCGATGGCAAGTGGAAGGTGGTGTCGGACTATGTGAAGCCCTGAGCCCCCGTCCGTTCACGCTGAGCCTGTCGAAGCGCAGCACGCGGCTTCGGCGAGCGCGGCCCGAACGGCGGTTGAATCATTGAGCGCAACCACCTCAAGCCGCCTTCGGGCGGCTTGTTGCATTTCAGGGCGTGCGTTTCCTTCCAGTCAGTGGCAAAATTAATTTAACCAAGCAGTAACTTCGCAAAAATAACCCGCTGACCACCATGATCGAACGCACCCTCTTTCAAAGCGACCACCAGGCGTTTGCCGACAGCTTCCGCCGCTTCATCGAGAAAGAAGTCACCCCCCACCACGCAGACTGGGAAGACCAGGGCTACGTGGCGCGCGAGGTATGGAGCCAAGCGGGCGCCAACGGCTTTCTGTGCATGAGCCTGCCCGAGGAATACGGCGGCGCGGGGGCCGACAAGCTGTATTCGGTGGCGCAGATGGAAGAACTGGCACGCGCGGGCACCACGGGCATTGGGTTCAGTCTGCACAGCGAGATCGTGGCGCCATACATCCTGCACTACGGCACCGAAGAGCAAAAGCGCCACTACCTGCCGCAGATGGCCAGCGGCGCGATGGTGGGCGCCATCGCCATGAGCGAGCCCGCCGCGGGCAGCGACCTGCAGGGCATCAAGACCACGGCCATCAAGAGTGCCGATGGCTCGCACTATGTGCTGAACGGCAGCAAAACCTTCATCACCAACGGCTGGCATGCCGACCTGGTGATCGTGGTCGCCAAGACCGACCCGGCCGCTGGCGCCAAGGGCACCAGCCTGTTGCTGGTGGAGCGCGGCATGCCCGGCTTTGAAAAAGGCCAGCGCCTCAAGAAGGTGGGCATGAAGGCACAAGACACTTCCGAGCTGTTCTTCAACGACGTGAAGGTGCCCGCCGAGAACCTGCTGGGCGGCCCCGCCATGGAAGGGCGCGGCTTTATCTGTCTGATGGAGCAGCTGCCGTGGGAGCGCCTGCAGATCGCCATCACCGCCGTGGCCGCCGCCCAGGCCGCCATCGACTGGACGGTGGACTATGTCAGGGAGCGCAAGGTCTTCGGCCAGCCCGTGGCCTCGTTCCAGAACACACGCTATCGCCTGGCCGAGCTGCAGACCGAGGTGCAGGTGGCCCGGGTGTTCGTGGACAAATGCTGCGAGCTGGTCACGCGCGACCAGCTCGACACCCAGACCGCCAGCATGGCCAAGTACTGGACGACCGACCTGCAATGCAAGGTGATGGACGAATGTGTGCAGCTCTTCGGCGGCTACGGCTACATGTGGGAATACCCCATCGCCCGCGCCTATGCCGATGCGCGGGTGCAGCGCATCTATGGCGGCACGAACGAGATCATGAAAGAGGTGATCTCACGCGGGATGGGACTGCCCGCACGCTGAGAATGCTACGTTATTTATAGCTGCTCGTGCTTGATGAACAAGCGCCAGAGGCCAATTTCATTCAAATGATGGAGAGACAACCATGACCGAAGCCTACGTATTCGACGCGCTGCGCACCCCGCGCGGCAAGGGCAAGAAGGACGGCACCCTGCACGAGGTCAAGCCCATCGACCTGCTCGTGGGCCTGCTCACCGAACTGCAGGCGCGGCACCGCTTTGACACGGCGGCGGTGGACGACGTGGTCATGGGCATCGTCTCGCCCGTGGGCGAGCAGGGCTCCGTTCTGCCCAAGGTGGCAGCGCTCAAGGCCGGGTGGGACTTTCGCTGCGCGGGTGTGCAGGTCAACCGCTTCTGCGCATCGGGCCTGGAGGCCGTGAACCTGGCCGCGCAAAAGGTGCGCAGCGGCTGGGAGGATTTGGTGGTGGCCGGTGGCGTGGAAAGCATGAGCCGCGTGCCCATCGGCGCGGACGGCGGCGCCTGGGCACAAGACCCCGCCACCAATTCAGAAACCCTGTTCGTGCCCCAGGGCATCGGCGCCGACCTCATCGCCACGCTGGACGGCTACACCCGCGCCGACGTGGACGCCTTCGCGCTTGAATCGCAGCGCCGCGCCACAGCCGCGCGCGCCGCGGGCTACTTCAAGAACTCCGTCGTTCCCGTGCGCGACTTCATCGGCCAGACCATCCTGGCGGAAGACGAGTTCATCAAGCCCAAGACAACGCTTGAAGGCCTGGGCGCGCTCAAGGCCTCGTTCGAGCAACTGGGCGGCATGGGCTTTGACGCCGTGGCGCTGCAGCGCTACCCGCAGGTGGAGCGCATCCACCACGTGCACCATGCGGGCAACTCCTCGGGCATCGTCGATGGCGCCGCCGCCGTTTTGATCGGCAACGAGGCCGCCGCCAAGGCCCACGGCCTCACGCCGCGCGCGCGCATCGTGGCCACGGCGCTCAGCGGCGCCGACCCCACCATCATGCTCACCGGCCCCGTGCCTGCCGCCAAAAAGGCGCTGGCACGCGCAGGCATGACCATCGACCAGATCGACCTGTTTGAAGTGAACGAAGCCTTTGCCGCCGTGCCCATGCGCTTCATGCGCGAGCTGGGCGTGCCACACGACAAGGTCAACGTGAACGGCGGCGCCATCGCCATGGGCCACCCGCTGGGCGCCACGGGCGCCATGATTCTGGGCACCCTGATTGACGAACTGCACCGCCGGGGCCAGCGCTACGGCCTGGCCACGCTGTGCGTCGGCGGCGGCATGGGCATCGCAACGATTGTTGAACGTATCTGAACGGGCAGGAGACAAGAACATCATGCAAACCATCCGCTACGAACTCATCCCCGCCCAGGGCACAGAAGGCCAGGTCGCCGTCATCACGTTTGACGAAGCCGGCTCCCCCGTCAACACCATGTGCGGCCAGTGGCAGCAGGACCTGAGCGAGGTCACGGCCCAGGTGGTCACCGACCGCGAACGCCTGGGCTCTGCGCTCAAAGGCATCGTGCTCGCATCCGCCAAAACCAGCTTCTTTGCGGGCGCCGACCTCAAGGCCACGATGCGCCTCACGCCCGCCGACGCACCCGCCGTGTTTGGCGAGATCGAGCGGCTGAAAAAGAACTTTCGCACGCTGGAAACCTTGGGCATCCCCGTGGTGGCCTGCCTCAACGGTGCGGCACTCGGCGGCGGGTGGGAGGTAGCCCTGGTCGCCCACTACCGCATCGCCGTGGCCGACGCCAAGATCCAGTTCGGACTGCCCGAGGTGACGCTGGGCCTCATGCCCGGCGCCACCGGCGTGACCAAGATGACCCGCCTCTTGGGCCTGATGGGCGCGCAGCCCTACATTCTGGAAGGCAAACTCTTCAACCCTGCCGAGGCGCTGGAGCTGCAACTGGTGCACGAGCTGGTCGCTACCCGCGAGCAGTTGCTGCCCGCCGCCCTGGCCCGCATCGCCACCCACCCGCACGCAGTACAGCCGTGGGACGACAAGAACTACAAAATGCCCGGCGGCACACCCGCCAACCCCAAGATTGCTGGCGCCCTCACGGTGGCACCCGCCATGCTCAAGAAGACCACGCGCGGCCGCTACCCCGCCCCCGAGGCCGCGCTGGCCGCCATGGCCGAAGGCGCGCTGGTGGACTACGACACCGCCCTGCGCATCGAAAGCCGCTACCTCGCCCGCCTGATGACCGGCCCCGTGGCGCACAACATGATCAACACGTTCTTCTTCGACATGAACGCGATCAAGAGCGGCAAGTCACGCCCCGGCACAGCTCCACGCTACAAGCCGCAAAAAGTCGGCATCCTGGGCGCAGGCATGATGGGCGCGGGCATCGCCTGGGCCCAGGCCAACCGAGGCATCGCCACTGTGCTCAAAGACGTGAGCGCCGAAAAGGCCGAGGTCGGCAAAGCCTACAGCGCCAAGCTCACACAAGCCCGCGTGGACAAGGGCCGCATGACGGCCGAGGCGCAGCAAGCGCTGCTCGCGCGCATCACCCCCACCGCCAGCGCGGCCGACCTGGCGGGCTGCGACCTCATCATCGAAGCCGTGTTCGAAAGCCGCGAGCTGAAAGCCAAAGTCACACAAGAGGCCGAGCCGCAGCTCGCGCCCAGCGGCTTCTTTGCCAGCAACACATCCACCCTGCCCATCAGCGGTTTGGCTACTGCCAGCAGCAAGCCCGAGAAGTTTGTCGGCATCCACTTCTTCAGCCCCGTGGACAAGATGAAGCTGGTGGAGATCATTCGCGGCAAACAGACCGATGACGAAACCGTGGCCCGCGCTTTCGACTACGTGCAGGCCCTGGGCAAGGTGCCCATCGTGGTCAATGACTCACGCGGCTTCTACACCAGTCGCACCTTCGGCACCTTCGTCATGGAAGGCGCCGCCATGCTGGGCGAAGGCATCCCCGCCGCCGCGATTGAAAACGCCGCCATGCAGGCCGGCCTGCCCGTGGGCCCGCTGGCCGTGCTGGACGAAACCGCGCTGACCCTGAGCGTGCACGTGCTGGAGCAAACGCGTGCGGACTATGCCGCAGAAGGCAAGACCTATGGCGCCACGCCCGGCGAGCTGCTGGTGGAGCGCATGGTCAAAGAATTGAAGCGCCCCGGCCGCGCCGGTGGGGGTGGCTTTTACGACTACCCCGCAGGCGCCAAGAAGCACCTGTGGCCGGAGCTGAAAGGCCTGTTCGAAAAGCCCGGCGTGGAATGGAGCGTGCTGGAGATTCAGGACCGTTTGCTCTACCGCCAGGCGATTGAAACCGCGCGTTGCCTGGCCGAGGGCGTGCTGACCAGCGTGCATGACGCGAACATCGGGTCGATCTTTGGGATTGGGTTTCCGGCGTGGACGGGGGGGGCGATGCAGTTTATTTATGGGATGGGTGTTGAGGCGTTCTTGCAGCGGGCGGATGAACTGGCGACGAAGTATGGAGCGGGGTTTGCGCTGGCTGCGAGGGCCCGGGCAACGGTTGAGAATTTTCAACCTGCGTACTGACGGAGAAACAGCCTGCAGCGCCTCACACCCTATTCACCCTCTGCATCAATAAACTGACCCGATAGGCACGCAGGCAGAACTTTCAAATACGTTTCTGCATCCTGGGCGATCTGTTGCGCAGTTTCGGCGCGCTCTGCAAGATTGGCCGCCCAGCCACGACCAGGGTGCAATACGTCCCAGCGCGGGCGCATGCCTGCGTGTCGCCCTTTGCCAGGGTTGTGGTTTCCAAAACCATCGATCAGGGAGTTCCAAATCGGAGTAAACCTCGCGATGATCAATGACTCGCCGAGTGGAATCCAGATATCGTCCACCACCAAGAACCGGCAGTAGAAATCATCAATATTCAGGTTTGTGACTGCTTTGATGCTATCTGCGTGCTCTTTGAGTCGCTTGCCCAGGACCTTCCCCGCCGCTAGCTCCAAGCTAGCCCCCATCCTGGCACCTGCGGGGACCGCCTTACCCACATAAATAGGAAGCAGGAACTTGCGGTCGCAGTTCAAGCGCGTTAGCTGTTGATATGCGGGAAAACTACCTGTGTAGTAAATCGCATAGATACCGGCACCCTCAAACACTGGCAAACGGCCAAGCGGATAAACTTCTTTGGTCAACAAGGCCTCAGCAACACTTGCGCCAAGGTTCTTCTTGTCAAGCGGATTGAATGGAATAATCTGCCCAGTCACGCACTTTTCCTCTTAACGCTTGGCACCATTGAGGCAACTCGTTTCAGCTCGGCCAAAGCCAATTGTTCAGCTACGGAACTTGCAACGCGCTGCGCCAAGACAACAGGCACTGCATTGCCGAGTTGCCGCATGGTTTCAGACCAGCTTCCGTGAAAATGGAAGCCATCGGGAAAGGTTTGAATTCGGGCGCTTTCACGGACCGTGAAATAACGCACGCTCCCATCATCCTTTACAAGCATGTTTTCACCGCCAGGAACACCATGACCACCCGCCTTTAGTGTCTTGGCTGGTAAATCAAGCGGGCTCCCCGTATGACCGGGGTAGACACGCGCTCCGGGCTGGAACACATGATTAGGTACCCGGAAAGCTGTTGAAGACTCGGGGTCCGGCAACCCTTGAATTGCATCGCGCACAGTGCGCCACGGCAAGGTAGTCCGTGGCTCTTTTAAGGTCCTAAGCGTGGCTACACGCGCTGCAATCTTGTCAGGCATCTCCGGTTGGGAAATACGATGACGTCGCCAATATGCCCCGCTGATCCATTGCTCGTAGAGCAGAGCATCGTAGCTATGGGTAGGAGCGGGAAAAGACCACTCGATTTCTAAATCATCCCGGAATCCAATGATGAATACGCGTTCACGCTTTTGTGGCACGCCATAGTCGGCGGCATTCACCAAGGTAGGTATAACGTTATAGGTAAGCCCACTACCTTTGCGCTTTCCGGAACTTTTCTCCATTTGCAAGCGCGCCAAATGCTCAGCCCAATCCTCATCTAAGCGAGGCGGTAGTTCGGGAAACTCCAGCTGCAGTTGGATGTAGTGGAAATAGTTGGCAAAGGCTGATCGCGTCAGCCCTTTGACGTTTTCCACGATGAAAGCTTTGGGCCGCAGATGTCGAATGACCTCGACAGTAGCCGGAAACATGTCGCGGCCGTCGTGATGTGCCTTGTGCTTGCCCCCAATTGAGAATGGCTGACAAGGAGGCCCACCGGCCAGCAGTTCAATGTCCTTCGGAATCGACGACCAGTCAAACGCTCGAACATCCCCTTCATGCAAATTCCAGCCAGCCAAGATGGGGTAGCCTCGCTTCTGGTTCTCACGGACAGTGTCGCAGGCCCATTTGTCCCACTCCACTACAGCTAAATGTTCGAATCCAGCGATCTCACATCCCATCGCGAGGCCGCCAGCACCAGCGAAAAGTTCAACTGATCTCATCGCGCAACTCCATTGCAAACCTCTGTTTTTTCATCCAGTAGTTTACCAGCGACTTGTTGCTTTCCTGCTGCCAACGCAGCTTAAAAGAGAGGGGCCAAACGGAACGCAGGCAGCACTTGCGGAAGCTTCCGCGAAATGTTAGCAAGTATCTCGATGCATGGCTCCTTACAGAACCGCGCCTCGTGACCTTGTGATCGGACCAACGCGATCCACAGGAGGAATGCACTTGTGCAGACTATCTAGGGTGTTTCTCATTCGCTGCAAAGTTCCTTGCAAATTGATCGACGGCCGATCAATTTGCAAGGATGAATAGGCCGGGATCGAGTGGTTTAGCGGCCAGCATCCTCCCAAGGCACACCTCGCGCGCTGCGTTGATCACTTAAATGCAAAGGGCTTAAAAAATAGCCCCCTCATACATCGGCAACCTCAGCATTTACATACTTCAACCCCAACATCCCCCGCGCCTCCTGCGGCGAAGCCACCTCCCGCCCCGCATTCCTTGCATACCGCGCTAACTGCTCAATCAACGGCCCATTCGACTCCGCCTTGGTCCCATCCGGCAGATAGAACGTGTCTTCCAGCCCCGTGCGCAAATGCCCGCCCAGCTCGGCCACGCGCTGGTGCACGGGCCAGATCCCGCTGCGGCCGATGACGGTGGCTTGCCAGGGGGCGTCCTTGATCTTCAGCTTGAGCAAAATGGGCAGCAGGTCCGGGTCGGCGGGCATGCCGGATTCGACGCCCATCACGAAGTTGTATTCGGGCAGGCCCTGCGTGTACATGCCGGTCTGCACATACATCTCCACGCAGCGCACGATGCCCACGTCGAAGCATTCGAACTCGGGCAGCGTGCCCGTCTCCAGCATCACGTCGATGAAGTCCTTGACCTTGGCGGGCTGGTTGTCGAACAGCATGGGGGGCCAGGCCCAGGTGCCGTTGCTGCGTACCTTCAGGTAGTTGAGTGAGCCGGCGTTGCAGGCCGCCATCTCGGGGCGGGTGGCGCGCAGGCAGTCGAGCGGGCCCTGGTAGTGGGGACCGACCACACCGGTGGTCTGGTTGATGATCAGGCCGGGGCAGGCCTCGCGCATGGCTTGCACGCAGTCGCGCGCCACCTGCGGGTCCCAGCTGGGCAGGTGGCCTTTGCCGGGCTCCTGGTTGCGAAAGTGCACGTGCACCACGGCGGCACCGGCGTCGTAGGCGCGGCGGGCTTCTTTGGCCAGTTGCTCGGGCGTGACGGGTACGTGGTGCTGACCGGGGTCGGTCAGCACGCCGGTGATGGCGCAGGTGATGATGGCTTTGTCGGTGGCGGTTGCGTGAGGGGTCATGGTGTGTGTCTCCGATCAACGGTGGTGTCTCTGGCCTCGCACTCCACCGACCGTTCGGCCTGAGGGGCTTAGGCGCCCTGGCTTCGACAAGCTCAGCCCGAACGGTGGCGGTAGAGGTGAGCTCTTGGCCCATGGCTACAGTGTCAAATTCCCAACTGCTTTGCAGCCAGGTCCTTCATGATTTCTTCCGCACCGCCGCCGATCATCATGACCTTGACCTCACGGTAGATGCGTTCGCTGACGGTGCCGCGCATGAAGCCCATGCCGCCCAGGATCTGCACGGCCTGGTCGGCGCAGAACTGCATGGTTTGTGTGGCGTGGTTCTTGAGCAGGCACACCTGCGCTACCCACTCGGGCCCGGTGCGGCCCGCATCGGCCAACGCAGCCACAGATTCGCACCATGCTGCGGTGGATTGGATGCGCATCTGCATGTCCACCAGCTTGTGGCGGATGACCTGGTGCTCCACCAGCGCGGTGCCAAAGGTTTTGCGCTGGCGGGCCCAGGCCAGGGCTTCGTCGTAGCAGGCCTCGGCAAAACCCAGGGCCGACGCCGCCAGGCCAAAACGCTCGCTGTTGAAGTTGGACATGATGATGCGAAAGCCCGCGCCCTCTTCGCCCAGCAGGTAGCGGGCGGGCACGCGCACATTGTCGAAGCGCAGGTGGGCGGTGTCGGAGCAGAGCCAGCCCATCTTGTCGAGCTTGCTGCGCGACAGGCCTGCGCTGTGGCCGGGGATGAGCAGCATGGAGATGCCACCTGCACCTTTGCTCCCCGCATCGCCAGTGCGCACGGCCACCGTGATCCAGTCCGCACGCATGCCCGAAGTGATGAACACCTTTTCGCCATTGACGATGTAGTCGTCGCCCTCGCGCCGCGCGGTGGTCTTGATCTGCGCCACGTCGGACCCGCCCCCGGGCTCGGTGATGGCCAGCGCGGCGATCTGCTCGCCCGCCAGCACGGGCGGGATGACCTCGGCGCGCACGGCATCGCGGCCATGGGCCAGCACGGGCGGCAGGCCGATATTGTGCGACAGCAGGCTGGCCAGCACACCGCCGCTGGCGCCGTGGCGGCTGAGCGCGCGCCACAGCGGCAGACGCAGCGCATAGCTGGCGGGTGTGCCGCCGTATTGCTCTGGGTAGCCCAGGCCGAGCAGGCCCAGGTCGGCCGCGCGACGATACAGCGTACGCGGAAACTCGCCCGCCGCGTCCCATGCATCGACATGCGGGGCTATCTCGGTGCGGGCGAAGCGGGTAACGGTGTCGGCGAGCGCCGTACGCTCTTCATCCATGGCAGTCATGACGCGGTGGCTCCTTGGGGAGCAGGCGCAAAACGCGCCAGCACCTGCCCCGGCGCCACCTGCTGGCCGGGCGCCACCAGCAGCTCGGCCACCGTGGCGGCCACGGGGCTGGCCAGGCTGTGTTCTAGCTTCATGGATTCGATGACCACCACGGTGTCACCCGCCGCCAAGGCTTGGCCTACGGCCACAGGCAACGCAACCACCTTGCCGTTGAAGGGCGCGCGCAGCTCGGTGGCGCCCCCAGCGGCACCTGCGCGTGCGGAGGGCTCCCACGATGCGTCTTCCACCCAACCATCCACTCCGCCCGCCTGCCAGTGCCAGCGCAGCGGGTCCACGGCAACGCTGTGCACGCCGCGCTGGGGCAGTTGCAGCGTGGTGGACGCGGGCTCGGCGCCGATGTGCTCCACCTGTAGCCGCCCGCCCCCCAGCTCGCGCACGGCCACGGCATGCACCTGCCCCTGGTGGCGCAGGCGCAGCGGGCGGGTCAGCGTACAGGGCAAACTGGGCGCTGGGTTTGAAGCAAAAATGGCACCTAGCGCTGATGGAATAAGCGCAAGCAGCTCCTCTTTTAATAGCAAACCTTGTAACTCTGCCGCATGCTCTGCGAGAAACGGCACCAGCGCTTGCCCGCTTGCAAACACCGGATGCTGCAGACAGGCCGCCAGAAACGCGCGGTTGGTGGGCAGGCCCAGCACGCGCGTGCCATGCAGCGCGCGCACCAGGGCTGCTATGGCGTCGGCCCGTGTGGGCCCGTGCACGATGAGCTTGCCCAGCATGGCGTCGTAGTGGGGCGAGACCTCGGCGCCCTCTTCCAGCGCATGGTCGAAGCGCAGCGCACCCATGGCGGCACGCTCGAAGGCCGTGGCGGCTGGCGCGCTGAACTGCAGCACACGGCCCGTGTGGGGGCGAAAGTGCGCGTCTTCGGCACACAGGCGCACCTCGATGGCGTGGCCTTGCAGCACCACCTGCGACTGCGTGATGGGCAACGGCTCGCCACGTGCCACGCGAATCTGCCACTCCACAAGATCCAGCCCGGTGAGCGCTTCGGTCACCGGGTGCTCCACCTGCAGGCGGGTGTTCATCTCCATGAGATAGAAATCGCTTCCATCGAGCAGAAACTCCACCGTGCCCGCGCCCACATAACCCGCAGCCTGCGCCAGCGCCACTGCGCACGCGCCCATGCGCTCGCGCAGCACGGCATCCACCGCCGGGCTGGGTGACTCTTCGACGAGCTTTTGGTGGCGGCGCTGCACCGAGCAGTCGCGCTCGCCAAGATGGATGCAAGCGCCGTGGGCATCGGCAAAAATTTGCACCTCCACATGGCGCGGCTGCAGCAGAGCGCGCTCGATGAGCAAATCGCCACACCCAAAGCCCGCCAGCGCTTCCGACCGGGCACTGGCGAGCGCGGCAGGCAACTGCGCTGCGTCTGTCACCAGTCGCATACCGCGCCCGCCACCGCCCGCCACGGCCTTGACCATGAGGGGCGTGCCAACACGCGCGGCCTCGGCCACAAAACGCTCATCACGCTGGTCATCGCCCGCATAGCCGGGCAGACAAGGCACACCGTGTGCCGCCGCCAGCGCCTTGGCGCCTGCCTTGCTGCCCAGCGCGCGAATGGCGGCGGGCGGCGGGCCGATCCAGGTCAGGCCGGCGTCCACCACGGCCTGGGCAAAGTCTGCGTTCTCGCTGAGAAAGCCATAGCCGGGGTGTACTGCGTCGGCGCCGGTGGCGCGGGCTGCCGCCAGCAGTTTGTCGGTGCGCAGGTAGGTGTCGGCACTGGTGGCGCCGCTCAGCGCGACAGCTTGCGTGGCCTCGCGCACGTGCAGGGCATGGGTGTCGGGGTCGGAATAGACGGCGACGGTTTCGATACCCATGCGGTGGGCGGTGTGAATGATGCGGCGGGCGATCTCGGATCTGTTTGCGATGAGGATTTTTTTCATAGCTGTGCGCTCCATGGTGGCGCTTTGCGCGCTGTAAACGCAGCCAGCCCTTGTGGCGCCTCTGGCCCGCGCAGTGCCTGCGCAAAGGCAACGGCTGCATCATCAAGCAACGCAGGCAACGGCACATCTGGCTGGGCCAGCAGCAGGCGTTTGGTGGCGGCCACGGCCAGGGGGGCTGCAGCGGCGTGGCGCGCGATGGCTGTCTGCACGGCCGCGTCCATGTCGCCCTGCACCACGTCATCGGCCAAACCAAAGCGCTGGGCGGCAACGGCATCCCACCGCTCACCCGTCAGCAAACAACGCCGCGCCGATGTGGGGCCAAGGCGCTGCACCACAAACGGCGCGATCTGCGCGGGCACGATGCCCAGCGTGACCTCGGGCGTGGCGAACTGCGCGCTGGTGTGGGCCAGCACGCGGTCGGCGCAACACACCAGCCCGAAGCCGCCACCCATGGCGGCACCCTCCACCGCCACGATGAGCCACTGCGGCAGCGCACACAGTGCCTGCAGCAGCACGCCAAAACGGCGGTTCAGGGGCACCAGCGGGTCGGCCTCGCCCACCGCCAACGGCTGGCCGATGGTCTTGGAAAAACCGCCCAGGCTGCCGCCGGCGCAGAAATGCCCGCCCGCGCCGCGCAGCACCACGCCGCGCAGGTCGGCATCAGCAGTGGCCCGCTCGCACGCGGCAAGCAGGGCATCCACCATCGGCTCCGACAATGCGTTGCGGCTGCCGGGGTCGTTCAGCGTCCAGGTTTCCACACAACCGCTGGACAGCGGCGCGCGGTGAATCAACAGTGCTTCGGCCATGGCGTCAATGCACTGGCTTTTTGGCGATGCCCATGAGCTTGGACAGGATGCCCAGCATCACCTCGTCCGCACCGCCGCCAATCGACGCCAGCCGCCCGTCGCGGTACATGCGCGAGACCTTGTTCTCCAGCGTGTAGCCCATGCCGCCCCAGAACTGAAGGCAGGTGTCGGGCACCTCGCGGTTGAGACGCCCAGCCTTGAGTTTGGCCATGCTGGCCAGCTCCAGCACATCTTGCCCGTTCACATACAGATCGCAGGCGCGGTAGGCGAGTGCGCGCAGGGCCTCGACCTCGGTCTTGAGTTCGGCCAGCTTGAACTGCACCCACTGCTGGTCGGCCAGCGTGGCGCCAAACATCTTGCGCTCTTGCGCATAGTCGATGGTCCACTGGATGCAGTGGTTCAGCGATTCGAGCGTGCTGGACGCGCACCACAGGCGCTCTTCCTGGAACTGCTGCATCTGGTAGATGAAGCCCTGGCCTTCGGCGCCGATGCGGTAGCGCTGCGGCACACGCACTTCGTCAAAGTAGATCAGGCCCGTGTCGCTGCTGTGCATGCCGATCTTGCGGATCTTCTGCGCCACCTCGATGCCCTTGGTGAGCTTGCCTCCGGGCCCGTCGCGCATGGGCACCATGACCAGGCTCTTGTTCTTGTGCACGGGGCCTTCGCCCGTGTTGACCAGCATGCACATCCAGTCGGCCTGCAGGCTGTTGGTGATCCACATCTTCTGGCCGGTGATCACGTAGTCGTCGCCATCCTTGCGCGCCACGCTCTTGATGCCCGACACATCGCTGCCCGCACCCGGCTCGCTCACGCCAATGCAGCCCACCGTATCGCCCGCAATGGCCGGGGCCAGAAACTGGCGCTTGAGTTCTTCGCTGCCGTAGCGCGCGAGCGCCGGGGTGCACATGTCGGTCTGCACACCAATGGCCATGGGCACACCGCCGCAGTGGATGTGGCCCAACGTCTCGGCCATGGCCAGGCTGTACGAATAGTCCAGGCCCGCACCGCCGTATTCCTCGGGCTTGCACAGGCCCAGCAGGCCCAGGTTACCCATCTTCTTGAAGACCTCGTGCGCGGGGAAGATCTCGGCCGCCTCCCACTCGTCCACATGGGGGTTGATCTCTTCGTCGATGAAGCGTTTGAGGGTTTTCTGGATCTCGCGGTGCTCGTGCGTGAACTGCATGGTTTTTGTCTCCGGTGTTTTGTTTGTGTGGACCTTGATCACGACAGCTGAAACTGCCCCAGCGGTTGCGGGCGCCCGTTGAGCACCAGCTCCACCTGGTGCACGCCGGGGTAGTGGGTGCGTGTAGTCATCTGCTGGAGCGAAAGCATTTTGCCCACGGCTACCGTGGCACCGGGCGGGATGTCCAGCGTTTGCAGCTTGAACACCTTGGGCGCCGCGCCGCCGTGGGCCTTGACGTAATGCACCTTGAGGTCGGCCAGCACGCGCTGGGGCTGTGGTGTGGGGTTGTGCAGCTCGGCCTCGATGCGCACCTTGTCGCCAATGCGGGCGCGGGCGGGCACCACCCGCGCGGCACACACATCCAGCGCCACGGCATGGCCCACGCCCAGGGCGCCGAGCGCTCCGGGGTCGCCGCGTTTGATGAGAAAACGCAGGCCGTGGCGCACCAGGGCTTCGCGTGGTGCGGGTGCGCCCTGCAGCCAGGTGCGCGCAGTGCCCACCGCCAGCTCCGGGTGGTCCTTGGCGATGTCGCCCAGGTGGTTGGCCACCGAGCGGCGCACATAGGACGATGGGTCGTCCTTGAGCGCATCGAGCAGCGGCAGGGCCAACTGCGGGTTTTTCTGAAACGCGGGCAGGCGCGGCGCCCAGGGCAGGCGGGGCCGCGTGCCTTCGCTCACCAGGCGGCGCACATGCGCGTTGTCGTCCTGGGCCCAGCCGCGCAATTGCGCGAGCGTGGCCTCCTGGTGGTGCAGCAGGTAGGGACGTATGCAGAACTCGGCGGTGAAGCGCTGGGTCAGCGCATGCTGCGCCGCCATGGCCGCGTCGAAATGCGCCAGGCCTTGTGTGCCGATGTACAGGCTGTGCGGCAGGTATAAAAACGCGCTGTAGGGGCGGTCGCCCGCATCGGGCTCACCTGCTGCGTTGAGGCCCATGGGTGGGTCCATGGCATCGACCAGCACCGCCAGCGCGCGGGGCACGTCCTGGGGCAGGTGTGCCTGCAGGGCCTGCGCAATGCGCTGGCCACGCGCCATCAATTCCAGCGATTCGTAGCCCGGCTTTATCTGCCGCAGAAATGCAGCACTGTCAAACTTGCGCCACGCGCGCTGCACCATCGCCGCGATGCGTGGCGGCACAGTGTCGTTCAGCAGGTATTTGAGCGGCTCGGCCATGGTGCTTGCGCTCTCTTCTCTTACATCCGGGCCACGCCAAAACTCAGGGGCCGCAGTGCGCGGGCCTGTGCCTCGACGCAGGTATCCAGACAAAAGGCCAGCACTGCGCGTGTGTCGCGTGGATCGATGACGCCGTCGTCCAGCAACAGGCCGCTGGTGTAGAACGCATCCGCCTGGGCCTCGAACATGGCGACGATCTTGTCGAACTGCGCCTGCGATTCGGCCGGGTCGGGCGTGATGCCTTTGCGCGCCAGCGCGGCCTCGGTCACGATCTGCATGGTGCGCGCGGCCTGCTCGCCACCCATCACGGCCGTCTTTGCGCCCGGCCAACTGAACAAGAAGCGCGGCGCATAACCCCGCCCGCACATGCCGTAGTTGCCCGCGCCAAAGCTGGCGCCGCACTGGATGGTGATCTGCGGCACGGTGGCGTTGGTCACGGCCTGGATCATCTTGCTGCCGTGCTTGATCATGCCGCCCTGCTCGCTGTCTTTGCCCACCATGAACCCCGTGGTGTTCTGCAGGTAGATGATGGGGTGGCCCAACTGGCACATCCACTGAATGAAGTGCGTGGCCTTGTTCGCGCCCGCCACGTCGATGGGCCCGTTGTTGCTGATGAAGCCCACGGCATGGCCGCCAATACGGCCCTGTGCGCACAGCGTTGCCACGCCGTAGCGGGCCTTGAATTCGAGCAGTTCCGATCCATCCACCAGCCGCGCGATGACCTCGCGCATGTCCACCGGCTGGCGCAGGTCGTCGGGCATCAGGGCCAGTAGATCGTCGGCAGGCAACGTGGGTGGCACCTCGGCTGCGCGTTGCGCTACGGCCCAGCCGGTCTGTGCGATCACGTCGCGTGCGATGCCGATAGCCTCGCGGTCGTCCAGCGCCAGGTATTCACCCAGGCCCGAAACGGCGGTGTGCATGTCGGCGCCGCCCAGCTCTTCTTCCGTAGCCACTTCGCCCGTGGCGGCCTTGAGCAGCGGCGGCCCTGCCAGAAAGGCGCGCGAGCGGCCCTGCACCATGATGACCACGTCCGACAGGCCCGGCATGTAGGCACCGCCCGCCGTGCCCGATCCGTGCTGCACGGTGATGACTGGAATGCCCGCCGCCGACAGCAGCGCCAGGTTGCGAAACAGGCTGCCGCCGTGCACAAAGCCCTCGACCCGGTAGCGCGTGAGATTGGCGCCCGCGCTCTCCACCAGGTGTACAAAGGGCAAGCGCTCGCGCAGCGCGATCTCTTGAACACGCAATATTTTTTCGAGGCCAATGGGTTGGATGGCACCCGCCTCGATGCCGGAGTCGCTGGCCACAACCATGCAGCGCACACCACGAACAAAACCGATGCCAGCGATCATGCCGCCGCCAGGCACGGACTTTGCCGGGTCCTTCACATCCTGCAAATAACCCGCCAGCGTGGCCAGCGGCAGCCAGGGCGCACCCGCATCCAGCAGCAGCGCCACGCGCTGGCGCGGCAGCAACTGGCCGCGCTTTTCAAACTGGGGCAACGAGCGGGCCGAGGCGGCGGCGGCACGCTCCTCCAGCGCACGCAGGGCATCCAGGCGCGCGGCCAGCGCGGCGCGGCGCTTTTGTGCACCGGGCGCGCCGCTGTGAAAGCGCGAGGCAAAGGCTGCGGCAGCGGTCATGCAGAGGGCTCCTTCGGATCATCGTTCTCTGTTTCGGCAAAAACACGCGGCACCTGCGCGCGGTGAAAGCCCGCAAACGGCCGCACAGCGGCGCGCTGCCGGGTGGCCGCATCGGGCATGCGCAACGGCCAGCCCATGCGCACCTGGGGCCGCGCGCCATCCACGCGCAGGGTGGTGCCGCTCACGAAGCTGGCCGCCGGGCTGAGCAAGAAGGTGATGGCGGCCGACACCTCGGCCTCGTTGCCGAAGCGGCCCAGCGGCACCGTCTGCGGCATAGCACGCAGCATGTGGGCGGCAGCGGGCGGGTAGTTGTCCATTCCGCTGGATGCGATGTAGCCCGGCGCCACGGCGTTCACGCGCACGCCATTGCAGGCCCATTCGAGTGCAGCGGTTTCGGTGAAACTGACCATGCCCGCACGCGAGGCACCACTGTGGCCCATGCCGGGCATCGAGCCCCACATGTCGGCAACGATATTGACGATGGCGCCGCCATTCGACGCCATCCACTGCCGGTAGCACTCGCGCGCCATGAGGAAGCCGCCGGTCAGGTTGGTGTGCAGCACCGCCTCCCAGCCCTTGGCTGAGATGGATTCGAGCGGGGCCATGAACTGGCCGCCCGCGTTGTTCACCAGTCCATCAATACGCCCCTGCGCGGCCAGCACCTGCTGCACCAGAAGCACCACGCCGTCCTCGGAGCGGATGTCGCAAGCAAAACAGGAGGCGCGGCCACCGTCTGCCTGGATCTCGGCCTCGACAGCCAACAACTTTTCGGGCTTGCGGCCCACCAGCACCACGTGCGCGGCCAGACGCGCCAGTTCATGCGCCACGCAGCGGCCGATGCCCGAACCACCACCCGTGACGATGACCACCTGGCCATCGAACAGCCCCGGAGCAAAAACCGATTGGTACATGGAGGAGCTCGTCGCCATCGTTCAGACCTCGTGGATGAAAAGTGCCAGGGCCTCTTCGGTCAGCTCGTCAAGCGACTTGCCTTTTTTGGGTGTGAACCACTGCACCGCCCAATTGAGCGCGCCGAAGATGAACAGCCGCGCCACGCCGGGGTCGGCCTGCAGCACCTTCTTGCGGGCAAGCGCTTCGAGCGTGGGCATCCACGCGATCTCGTAGGCATCCTTCACGCGGGCGATGCTCTTGCGCTGTGCGAGCGTGAGCGAGCGCCACTCGTACAGCATCACCGGGATGAACCCGCTGCGGGGGCCGAGCAGCACCTCGAAGTGGTGGCGGATGAGCACCCGCAGGCGCTCGCGCGCAGTGGCTTTAGGGTTGCTGGCGGCCAGCGCATCCAGCGCCTGCTGCTGACTCTGCGCCGCAGTGGTCATGCCTTCGTTCATCACGGCAAAAAGTAGCGCGCTTTTGCTCTCGAAGTGGTAGAAGGGCGAGCCGCTGTGCATGCCCACGGCAGCGGCTATGTCGCGCGTGCTGGTGGCTGCAAAACCTTGGGTGAGAAAGAGCCTGGCAGCGGTGTCCATGAGCTCGCGGCGGCGGTTGCCGTCGTCCAGCTCTTCAGCGGTCTTGCGCGGACGGCCACGGGGGCGGCGGGTTGCTTCTTCAACAGAGGGCTCTGCTGTGGATACGGGGTTGGCGCCAGGGGGTACCACGGCCTTGCTGCGGGTGCGGGCCGAGGGCTTCTTTTGCGAGGGGGCGATGGCGCTGGTGCGCGGCACGAGTGAGTCCATGCAGGCACGATAGCAAAACTATTTATTTTTAGCAAGCAAGTGCTTGGCAAAAATAAATACTGAAACCGGAGAACGATTCAGGCGCCTGAGTTTTTGATGCTTTTTGACTTCTAGCGCTTATTCACAAAGCGCTATCAGCTATTATTTTTATAGCATATTCAAAAAAGAAGGCAGGAGTTCCCCGCCTTGAAATCTGGCTCGTGCTTTTAGCGAAACCACGGGGCTGCTTCGCAGCCCTCACCGCTAGCGCGGTGGCCAGATCTCAGCTCTTGCTGAAATCTGGCTTGCGCTTTTCCATAAACGCCGAGAACGCCTCCCGCGCTGCGGGCTCGCGCAGCATGCGCCCGAAGCTCACGCCTTCCTCCGCCATCACTTCCAGCACCTTCGCCGTCTGCCCGCCTTTCATCAAGCGCTTGGTCTCGATCAGCGCCGACAAAGGCTTGGCCGCCAGCTTTTTGGCCTGCGCCTGCGCCACGCCATTGCACTCGGTGGGCGGCACCACGCGGTTGACCAGGCCCACTTCCAGGGCAGCCTCGGCCATGAAAGGATCGCCCAGCAGCAGTGCCTCGGCGGCGCGGTGGTAGCCCAGCATCTGCGGCACCAGCAGGCTGGATGCGGCTTCGGGGCACAGGCCCAGGTTGACGAAGGGCATGGAGAACGCCGCGTTGTCGCCCGCATAGACCAGGTCGCAATGGAACAGCATCGTGGTGCCGATGCCCACGGCCGGGCCACACACGGAGGCGATCACGGGCTTGGGAAACGTGGCGATGCCGCGCAGGAAGCGGAACACCGGCGAGTCCTGCGTGGCCGGTGGCTGCTGCAAGAAGTCGCCAATGTCGTTACCCGCGCTGAAGATGGCCACATCGCCCTGGAACACCACCACGCGCACGCTGGCGTCGGCCTTCGCAGCCTCCAGCGCGTCGGCCATGGCGGCGTACATGGCGCTGGTGATGGAGTTCTTTTTGTCCACACGGTTGAAGGTGATGGTGGCGATACCGGCTTCGGTGTGGACGAGGATGTCTTGGGTGGTTTCGGTCATGGTGATGGGTTCCGGGGTCTGGTTCTTGGTGATGTATGTGCGTGGAGAGGGAAAGGAAGGAAGGCGACAGGCCCCTGCCCTACTCCTTGTAGTAAACGATCTGGTGGCTGGTGGCCAGCATGGTGCCCGCCTCGTTCCAGAGCTGCGCGGTCTGGTCGAAGAAACCGTTGCGAAACTCCTGGCCGCGCGCCTGGCCCAGCAGGTAGCCCGTGCCGGTCTCTTGCAACTGGGCCGCGCTTGCGTGGAAGTACACGGTGATCGACACCGTGCCCGCAGGCACCTGGCGCGCACGGCGCAGCCACACGCGGGGGAAGAACACATCAGCGAGGGCCGTCAGGGCGCAAAAATCCAGCGGGCGCTCGGGCACATCGCGCATCCACAGCTGGGTCAGGCTGTGGTCGCCGCTGCCGTCCCAGGTGCGTGGGATAAAACCGGCGATGGGGCGCATCTCGTAGCGGTTAAGCCATTCCACAGCGCCGCCGGGAACGACGAGGGCCTTGTGCTCCGAAGGTGGGGGCACCACCGGCATGGGCACATCGCCCACGCTCCAGGTCTCGCGGCGCACGGCGGTGACGGCCGTGGCGGTGGTGGTGACCACGGGTACGCCCTCGGCATCGGCCTGCAGGATGGACAGCGTCCAGTGCTGGGTGGAGCGGTTGGTGCGCACGGGCACGGCCTGCACGGTGAATGGGCCGGCCGCCAGCGCACCGGCGTAGTTCACCGTGAGCGACAGCGGCTCGCCCAGGCGGTCGGGGTGCTGCATGACGGCCTGCAACAGCGTGGCTGCGGTGATGCCGCCAAACGGGCCGACCATGTTCCAGTAGCCGGGATGGGTGGCACCTTCGTACTGGCCAACGGTGGATGTGCTTTGCAGCACGAGCGCTTCGTCCAGGGGGTGAGCAGAAGAAGAAAACTGGGATGCTGAAGTCATGCTGCGAGTGTGCCGCCAATTGAAAACTCAGGCCGTCGTACCGGTGACTACGGTCGCGCCCCCCAGGGCCGCCAGCGCAGCCGCCGCGCGCGGCCACAGGCTCTGGCGAAACTGGTCGCGAAAAAACCCAAAGTGCCCGATGCGCCGCACCTGCAGCTCTGCCGGGGTAATGCTCTCCACCCGGCGCTCGGTGTTGGCATACAGGTTCACGAGGTTGTGCGTGCCGCGCAGTGTCATCAGCTCGTCGTCGGCCATCGACAGCGCCAGCACGGGAAAGCGCACCGCGCCATAACTTTGCGCCACCGCCGGGCCTTCCGCACCCACGCTGTAGGCGGGGTCCAGGCACCAGCGGCGCCATTGCAAAATCACGCCCGCAGGCAGATCGCCCACCTTCTTGAGCGTGCGCCCCGGAAAGTAGCCACACAGCCGCGTGGCCAGCGGCACCAGCACCCACCAGAAATACGGAACGATGCGCTTGAGCTGCGGCGCGTTGTCGCGCCAGTAGCCGCTGCCAGCGGCCACGCTCAGCAGGCCGTCGACCTGCTCGGGCTTCTTGAGCAACCCCGGCAACTGCGCCCCCAGGCTGTGCCCAAGCAAAAACAAAGGCTGCGACGGCAGCGCGGCCTTGGCGGCAGAGATCACGGCCTCGTAGTCCTGCGCCCAATCAAACAAGTCCGCCTTCACATCACGCATGGCGCCCTGCAGCGAATCGCCATGCCCCCGGTAGTCAAAGGTAGTGACCCGAAACCCTTGCTGCGCCATCCACAGCGCAAAGGCCTCATAAAACGACTGCCGCACCCCCATCGCGCCGCCGATGACAACGCTGGCGCGGGCCATAGCGCCCTCGGGTTCATAGACCCGCAGCGCCAGCGACACGGCGCCGTTGACCTGCAAGGTTTGCTTGATCATGTCTGTCTCCTTGACTCGAAACCGATCTGCGCCGGTTTGGAAAGAAAACTATCGCGGGCACAGGGCCCTGGCTTCGACAAGCTCAGCCCGAACGGGTGGAGGGAAATGACTTTCCCCCTGTCTTCACACCCCGCGCCCCAGGCGTAGCGAGCGGGATGAGCTGCTAGGCGGACGGAGCACAGCCACCGGAACGTACTCAAGGTACGTGAGGATGGCGAGCACCGCCCAACGACGCAGATCGCCCGCTCGGTAGCCAACTACCTCAAACGGATTCGAAGATGCCGGCGGCGCCTTGGCCCATCCCTACACACATCGTCACCATGCCGTACTTGAGCTTGTTGCGCTTGAGCGCATGCACCACCGTCGCCGAGCGGATCGCCCCGGTCGCACCCAGCGGATGCCCCAACGCGATCGCACCACCCATCGGGTTCACCTTGGCCGGATCCATGCCCAGCGTGTTCATCACGGCCAGCGACTGCGCGGCAAAGGCTTCATTCAGCTCGAACCAGTCGATGTCCTGCTGCTGCAGGCCCGCATAGCGCAGTGCCGCAGGAATCGCTTCGATAGGGCCGATGCCCATGATGTGTGGTGGCACGCCCTTGGAGGCGTAGCTCACGAAACGCGCCAGCGGCGTAAGGCCAAAGCGCTTCACGGCGGCCTCGCTCGCCAGGATCAGCGCGCCTGCGCCGTCGCTGGTCTGCGAGCTGTTGCCCGCCGTGACGCTGCCGCGCGCGGCGAACACGGTCTTGAGTTTGGCCAGGCCTTCCAGGCTGGTGTCGGGGCGGGCGCCTTCGTCCATGTTGACGGTGCGCGTCTTGGCGATCGACTCACCCGTCTCCAGGTTGGCCGTGCGGTCGGTCACTTCGATGGGCGTGATCTCGTCGGCAAAATAGCCCGCCTGCTGCGCGGCCAGGGCCTTCTGGTGCGAGGCCAGCGCAAACGCGTCCTGCGCGTCGCGGCTCACCTTCCACTGCTGGGCCACCTTTTCGGCCGTGAGGCCCATGCCGTAGGCAATGCCCACGTCGCCATCGCGCTCAAAGATGCTGGGCGACAGGCTGGGGCTGTTGCCCATCATGGGCACCATGCTCATGCTCTCTACGCCAGCGGCGATCATCACGTCGGCTTCGCCCACGCGGATGCGGTCGGCGGCCATCTGCACGGCCGACAGGCCCGATGCGCAGAAGCGGTTGACGGTGATGCCACCCACGCTGGTGGGCAGGCCCGCCAGCACGGCGCCGATGCGCGCCACGTTGAGGCCTTGCTGGGCTTCGGGGATGGCGCAACCGCAGATGATGTCTTCGATCGCGGCGGGGTCGAGCCCCGGCGCTGCGGCCAGCGCGGCCTTCAGCGTGGTCGCCAGCAGGTCATCGGGGCGGGTGTTGCGGAAGTAGCCGCGGTGCGAGCGCCCGATGGGCGTGCGCGTGGCAGCAACGATGTAGGCTTCCTGGACTTGTTTGGCCATGGGGTAACTCCTTCAATTCTTGGCGGGGCGGCTGGAGGGAACCCAGGCCCACGTAAAAACACATTCGACCGGCTCCACGCCGGCTTCATCGGTCACAGTGACCTGGACCTGAACCTCGCCCTTGTCGCGGGATTGCATGATCGCGCGCTGATCGGCGCTGAGCGTGGCCACGGCTTTGAGGCTGCCCGTGGCGCGCTTCTTGAACGCCATGGAGAGCTCCTTGGCCAGCGGCAGGCAGTCGTCGCGTACGTTCATGCCCACAACCATGCCGGTGGCCGTTTCGGCCAGCAGGTTCATGGCCGAGGCATGCACGCCGCCGATGTGGTTCTGCACGCGGCGTTCGTTGGCCAGGTGCACTTCCACCCGCTCGGGTGTCAGCGACACAAACCGCACGCCCGCCGTGCCGGTGAAAGGCACGGCGCGGCGCAGGATGATGTTCTGCACGAAGCCGCGCATGAAGGCGGGGGCTTCGTCCAGGCGCATCAGCGAGCGCTGCAGCTTGTTGGGGGCGTGGTCCGTCGTCATCATGGCGGCGATCAGTTGCGCACAGGCTTGCCGGTGGACAGCATGCCCAGGATGCGCTCTTGCGTCTTGGGGTGCTCGATGAGCGCGCAGAACGCTTTGCGCTCCAGCGTCATCAGGTACTCCTCGCTCACCAGCGTGCCGGTGTCCACGTCGCCGCCGCAAACCACTTCGGCGATCAAGCTGGCGATGTGGAAGTCGTGCTGGCTGATGAAGCCGCCGTCGCGCATATTGACCAGCGAGCCCTTGATGGTGGCAACACCGCTGCGGCCCGCCACGGGGAACAGGCGCTTGTGCGGCGCACGCCAGCCGCCGTTGGCCAGGGCCTTGGCTTCGTTGATGGCGGTGTAGAGCAGCTCGTCCTTGTGCGGCACGATGACGTCGCTGTCGAGCAGGTAGCCCAGCTTGCGCGATTCCAGCGCGCTGGTGCCCACCTTGGCCATGGCGGCGGCGGTGAAACCTTCGGTCAGGAAGGGCAGGATGTCCTTGCCCGTGGAGGTGGCTGCATTCTCAGCCGCGCGGCGGGCGATGTAGGTGAGGCCGCCCGCGCCAGGCACCAGGCCGACGCCCACTTCCACCAGGCCGATGTAGCTTTCCATGTGCACCACGCGGCGGGCCGAGTGGATGGCCAGCTCGCAGCCACCGCCCAGCGCCAAACCGCGCACGGCCGAGACCACGGGCACGTTGGCATAACGGATGCGCAGCATGGTGTTCTGCAGCTCAGCCTCGGCGCCTTCGATGGCGCTCACGCCAGCGATCATGAACGCGGGCAACATGGCCTGCAGGTCGGCACCGGCGCTGAAGGGCTCGTCGCCCGACCAGATCACCACGCCTTGATAGTCCTTCTCGGCGATGTCCACAGCCATGGCCAGGCCCTCGGCCACGTCGGGGCTGATGGCGTGCATCTTGGTCTTGATGCTGGCGATGACGATCTCGTCATCGAGCGTCCACAGGCGGATGGCGTCGTCCTCGTGCAGCGTCTTGCCAGCGGTCTGGAAGTCGGGCAGCGCTTCGCCCAGCAATTTTTCAGGAAAATACTGCTTTGCGTAGACGGGGAGAGCGCGACGCGCTATGAATTTGTTAGCAGACGCACTCCACGAACCTTGTGCGGTGTGCACACCACCGGCTTCGGCCACGGGGCCCTTGAACACCCACTCGGGCAGCGGCGCCTTGCACAGCGCCTTGCCCGCGTCGATGTCTTCCTGGATCATCTTCGCCACTTCAAGCCAGCCCGCCTCTTGCCACAGCTCGAAGGGGCCCTGCTTCATGCCAAAGCCCCAGCGCATGGCCTGGTCCACGTCGCGGGCGTTGTCGGCAATGGTGCCAAGGTGCACGGCGGCATAGTGAAAGCTGTTGCGCAGAATGGCCCACAGGAACTGGCCCTGCGCGCCTTCGGCATTGCGCAAGAGCTTGAGGCGCTCGGCGGCAGGCTTCTTGAGCATGCGGCCATACACCTCGTCGGCCTTCTGGCCGCCGGGCACGTACTCTTCGCTTTCCAGATCGAAGCGCAGCACGTCGCGGCCAACCTTTTTGTAGAAACCGGCCTTGGCCTTTTGGCCCAGGTTACCGAGCTCCAGCAGCTTTTTCAGCACGGCAGGCGTGCCAAAGCTGGTGTAGAACGGGTCGCTCTTTTCGTCGAGGTTGTCTTGCAGCGTCTTGATGACGTGGGCCATGGTATCGAGGCCCACCACGTCGGCGGTGCGGAAGGTGCCGCTCGATGCGCGGCCGAGCTTCTTGCCCGTGAGGTCGTCCACCACATCAAACGTCAGGCCAAAGTTCTCGACCTCCTTCATGGTGGCCAGCATGCCCGCAATGCCCACGCGGTTGGCCACGAAGTTGGGCGTGTCGTGCGCACGCACCACGCCCTTGCCCAGGCCGCTGGTGACAAAGGCTTCGAGTTGGTCGAGCACTTCGGGGGCGGTGGTGGGGGTGTTGATCAGCTCCACCAGCGTCATGTAGCGCGGGGGGTTGAAGAAGTGGATGCCACAAAAGCGCGGCTTGATGTTCTCGGGCAGCGCTTCGGAGAGCTTGGTGATCGACAGGCCCGAGGTGTTGGACGCCACGATGGCGTGCGGTGCCACGAACGGCGCGATCTTCTTGTACAGGTCGAGCTTCCAGTCCATGCGCTCGGCAATCGCCTCAATGATGAGGTCGCAGCCGCGCAGTTGCTCCAGATGCTCTTCGTAGTTGGCCTGGCCGATCAGCGCGGCGTCATCGGCCACGCCCAGCGGTGCGGGCTTGAGCTTTTTCAGGCCCTCGACGGCGCGGGTGACGATGCCGTTCTTCGGGCCTTCCTTGGCGGGCAGGTCGAACAGCACCACGGGCACCTTGACGTTGACCAGGTGCGCAGCGATCTGCGCGCCCATCACGCCTGCGCCGAGAACGGCGACTTTCTTCACTTGGAATCTTGACATGGGTTTGTGAGTAGGTTCAATCCGTTCGGGCTGAGCTTGCCCTAGCCGTGGGAAGGGTGGGCCTGGCCCCTAGACAAGCTCAGGGCGAACGGTGTGTTGTGAAAGATGGGCGCTTCTTACTGGACCCGGATCCAGGTCTGCGTGCGCCCGAAGGGGCCGATGGAGCCGCGCACCTCGAGCTTCTTGCCGCTCTCGATGGGTGTCATGCGCAGCGTGTAGTTGCGGCCGTTTTCGGGGTCGAGGATCTTGCCGCCCTCCCAGACAGGCTGGGCGGCGTCCTTGCCTTCGGCCTTCTTGGCGCCACGGATGATCTCCAGCCCCACGATGGGTTTGCCTTTGCGGTCGTCCGTGCATTCGTTGCAGACGTCGTCGGGCTTGGCGTCCTTGGCGAGGCGCCTTTCCAGCGCCCCGTTCAGCACACCGCCGCCGGTGTCGCGGATACGGATTTCCGCCTTGGCTTCACCGGTCTTGTCGTCGATGCTGCGCCACAGGCCTTCAGGCGTCATCTGCGCCCATGTTGGCACCGCACTTGCTACCAAAACAATAGCTGCTACCGCTTGTTTCATAAGCGCTCCATGACAAAAAAGGCAAAAAATCTGCAGAGACTGGCCGCGGGGAATCAGGCCAGGGCCAGATCGGTGTCCATCAACACCTTGCTACCGGCACGCGCCGTGCGCATCAGCGTTGCCGTTTCGGGGAACAGCTTGGCGAAGTAGAAGCGTGCGGTCTGCAGCTTGGCGCCGTAGAAGGGGTCGGTGTTGCCAGCGGCGATTTCGCGCAGTGCCACCTGGGCCATGCGGGCGAACAGGTAGCCGAACACCAGGTGGCCTGCCACGCGCAGGTAGTCCACGGCGGCGGCGCCCACTTCGTCGGGGTTCTGCATACCGCGGAAACCGATCTCGGTGGTGAACTTGGTCATCTGGTCGGCCAGGTAGGCCACGGGGTTGATGAACTCGGCCATCTTTTCATTGACGCCTTCTTCGGCCACCAGCGCGCCCACCAGCTTGCCAAACTTCTTGAGCGTAGCGCCGTTGTTGCCCAGAATCTTGCGGCCCAGCAGGTCCAGCGACTGGATGGTGTTGGTGCCTTCATAGATCATGTTGATGCGGTTGTCGCGCACGTACTGCTCCATGCCCCATTCCTTGATGAAGCCGTGGCCGCCAAAAACCTGCATACAGGCGTTGGTGGAGACATGGCCGTTGTCGGTGATGAAGGCCTTGACGATGGGCGTGAGCAGGGCCACGAGTTCGTCGGAATCCTTGCGCACCTTCTCGTCGGGGTGGCTGTGCGACTTGTCGAGCAGCATGGTGGTGAAGATCTGCAGCGCGCGGCCGCCTTCGGCATAGGCCTTGGCGGTGAGCAGCATCTTGCGCACGTCGGGGTGCACGATGATGGGGTCGGCTTCCTTGTCCTTGGCCTTCACGCCCGTCAGGCTGCGCATCTGGATGCGGTCCTTGGCGTAGGCCAGCGCGTTCTGGTAGGCCACTTCGGTCAGGCCCAGCGACTGGTTGCCCACGCCCAGGCGGGCGGCGTTCATCATCACGAACATCGCGGCCAGGCCCTTGTTGGGCTGGCCCACCATGGTGCCGATGGCGCCGTCGATGGCGATCTGCGCGGTGGCGTTGCCGTGGATGCCCATCTTGTGCTCGAGGCCCGTGCAGAAGATGGGGTTGCGGTCGCCCAGAGAGCCATCGGCCTTGATGTTGAACTTGGGCACGACGAACAGGCTGATGCCCTTGCTGCCCTTGGGCGCATCGGGCAGGCGGGCCAGCACCAGGTGGACGATGTTGGCGGCCATGTCGTGTTCGCCGGCGCTGATGAAGATCTTGTTGCCGGTGATCTTGTAGGTGCCATCGGCCTGGGGTTCGGCCTTGGTGCGCAGAAGGCCCAGGTCGGTGCCGCAATGGGGTTCGGTCAGGCACATGGTGCCGGTCCACTCGCCGCTGGTCAGCTTGGGCAGGTACAGGGCCTTTTGCTCTTCGGTGCCGTGGGCGTGCAGGGCCTCATAGGCGCCGTGCGACAGGCCGGGGTACATGGTCCAGGCCTGGTTGGCCGAGTTCATCATCTCGTACAGGCACTGGTTCAACACGAAGGGCAGGCCTTGGCCGCCGTAGGCAGGGTCGCACGACAACGCTGCCCAACCACCTTCGACGTACTTGGCGTAGGCGTCCTTGAAGCCCGTGGGGGTCTTCACTTCGTGGCTGGCCTTGTCCAGCACGCAGCCTTCGGTGTCGCCGCTGATGTTGAGCGGGAACGCGACTTCGGCGGCGAACTTGCCGGCTTCTTCGAGCACGGCATTGATGGTGTCCACATCCACCTCGGCGTGGGGCGGCAGCGCCTTGAATTCATCACTGACCTTGAGCACTTCGTGCATGACGAATTGCATGTCGCGCAGGGGCGGCGTGTAGGTAGGCATGGGGTTTACTCCTTGGAGGTGGTGGTTTGGTTGGAAACTTTGCGGCGCTTGGCGGCCGCAGGGGCTGCTACTGCAGCAGCAGTTGGCGTCTCGGCGCTGTAGCGCGCCAGGATGTTCTGAAAGCCCTGCACCGCCCGGCCCATGGAGCCGGGGGTTTGCAGGAATCGCGCTTCATAGTGCAGCGCGAGGATGAGGCCGTGGATCTCAAACAGCATCTGCTCGGCGTCGGTGTCCGTGCGCAGTTCGCCCAGCGCCTTGCACTGTTCGATGGCGCGGCGCATGGCGGCGTGCCAGGTCAGCACCGAGCTGGCCAGCGCGTCGCGCACGGGGCCGGTGCGATCGTCGAACTCGACCGCGCCGCTGATATAGATGCAGCCCGAGTCGATTTCGATGGAGGTGCGCTTCATCCAGTTATCGAACATGGCGCTGAGTCGGGCCAGGCCACGCGGAGCCAACATGGCGGGGTAGAACACCTCCTGCTCGAAGCGGGTGTGGTACTCGCGGACGACGGAAATCTGCAGTTCTTCGCGGGAGCCAAAATGGGCGAACACCCCGGACTTGCTCATGCCCGTGACATCGGCCAGCGCACCAATCGACAGGCCTTCCAGCCCGATGTGCGTGGCCAAACCCAGCGCCGCCTCTACGATGGCTGCCTTGGTTTGCTGGCCTTTTTGCAATGCACGGCCGGTGCTGCTGCGGGCACGTGGGCTGCGGGTGGCCTGGCTGGGTTGGGGAAGAGCGGACATGTACGCGAATAAAAACGAACGATCGTTCTATTCTGCAGCAAATTCAGCGCCCCACCAAAACCCCTGGGAAAAATAGGGAGGCCACCCAAATCGCCCGTTGCGACGGCGCCACCGGCGGCCTGAACCGCCGCTCATCGCCCAGGGAAAACCCTCGATTTCGCCACTATCCGAACTACAGGATCAGCGCCAGGCTGGCGTCCAGGTGCTCGGACGGCAGGCGCTTGAAGCCCGAGCGCGCATAACGCTGCAGCCGCCCCACCGCAAAGGCCGTGAGCACGCTGGCCGCCACCTGGGCATCGACCGTGGGGGTGGCTGAGGCCGCCGTGGCCGGGCGCAGGCACTGGCGCAGCGTGGACTCGATGCGGTCGAAGAACTGGTTCATGCGCTGCTGCAGACGCTCGTGCTCGAACACCAGCGCATCGCCCACCATCACGCGCACCATGCCGGGGTTGCGTTCACCAAACTGCAGCAACAGTGCCACGATGCGCGCCGCCTGGCGCGCGCCAACTTCGGGGGCCTGCGCGGGGTCGGGCACGTCGCGCCCGGTGATCTGCGCCACCAGGGTGAACACGGTCTGCTCGATGAAGTCGATCAGGCCCTCGAACATCTGTGCCTTGCTGGCGAAGTGACGGTACAGCGCGGCCTCGCTCACCGACAGGCGCGCCGCCAGCGCGGCCGTGGTGATGCGCTCGGCGCCCGGCTGCTCCAGCATGGACGCCAGCGCCTGCAGGATCTGCACGCGCCGCTCGCCTGGCTTGGGCCGCTTGCGCGCAGCAGGGGTGTCGCCCGCATCGTCAGTAGGGGCGGTCTCGGGCAGGGGCGAAAGTTCGGACATGCGGAACAAGGGCTCTGGTAAGGCCTTGCGCCCCCATTGCATGCCAGCGGGGGCATGAACGGACAGCGGCAAGGCATGGGTCATCACGGTGCGCCCCCTGACGGCGGATACCTGCCGCAGGGCTCGGGGGGCCCGCTGGCGCCGCCCCTGTTTGCACAAGTCACTCGTGTATGGAAATGATTCTCGCACAGGGTCTTGGCCTTGCGCCCCAAGGCCAGGCGCCCGACCCAGCTACAGGGGAAACAACACCGTCACCAACAGTCCGCGCCCCTCTGGCCCCTCGCCCAGCTTCAGTGTGGCGCGGTGCACCCGCACGATCTCATCGGCAATGGCCAGCCCCAGGCCCGTGCCCTCGCCCACCGCCCCCGGCACGCGGTAGAACCGCTGGAGCACCCGCGTGCGCTCGGCCTCGGACACGCCGGGGCCGTCGTCCTCCACCTCGACATAGGCGCGCGGTGGACCGCTGCGGCCCTGGCGCAGGCCGCAGCGGATGGTGACGATGCCACCCGGCGGCGTGTATTTGATGGCGTTGTCCACCAGGTTGGACAGCAGCTCGCGCAACAGCCAGCCGTGGCCGGTGACGTGCACCAGTTGCACGTCCAGCCCCAGGTCCAGCCCCTTGCCGGTGGCGGCATCCAAAAAGTTCTCCAGCAGCGACTCGCAAAGATCTTTGAGGTCCACACGCTGCGGCGGCTGGGCATCGAGGCTGCGCGCATCGGCACGGGACAGCGCCAGCAACTGGTGCGCCAGTTGCGAGGTACGGCGCGTGGCGTTGCGCAGTTTTTCGATCTGATCAACCCCTAAAACAATAGCGCCCTGCGCACGACTATCCTGCGCTAGAGGCTGTTTTGGATCAACATCCTGGATTAATGGGCGCTGCGGCGCCGCTGCTTTGGCCATCATGGCCCAGGCCTCGACCTGGGCCTGCAAGCCCGCCAGCGGGGTGCGCAACTGGTGCGCGGCATCGGCCACGAAGCGGCGCTGGCCCTCGGCCTGCGCGTTGACCAGCGCGAACAAGCGGTTGATCGAATGCACCAGCGGGCGCACTTCGTCAGGCGAGGCCGCCTCGTCGATGGGGCTCAGGTCGCGCGGCGAGCGGCGCTCCACCGCCTCGGCCAGGCCCACCAGGGGCTTGAAAGCCTGCCGCACCGCCCAGTGGATGGCCAGCCCGGCGGCCATCAGCAGCACCAGGTTGGGCAGCAGCACCCTGAGCAGCAATTGCTGGCCCCACTGCTGGCGCGGATCGGACCCATCGGCCAGTGCCACCACCAACTCTCCGGCGCCCGTTCCGCCACGCTGCATCGCCACCCGGTAGGTCACGCCACCAAATTCCATGCTATGGAACTCAGGGGCCTGCGTGCTGGGCACGGCCCCCTGCACCCAGCTTTCGCCGAGCAACAGGCGCCCCGAGGTGTCGCGCACACTGTAGGCCGAAAAGCCTGCGTTCTGGCGCAGAAATTCTTCGATGGGTGGCGCCAGCAGCAGAAGCGGTGGATGGTTGTCATGGATCGGAGGGGCCAGCACCGAATCGGCCAGCGCGGGCAGCAAGCGCAGCAGGCGCTGATCGTGCTGGCTTGCGGCCTCGTCGGCAGATCGGTAGTCCAGCCACACTCCCACCAGCGCCAACAGGCACAGCGGAAACACCAGCGTCAGGAGCAACCGGGTCCGCAGGTCGGACGTCATGGCACGCAAGCCGGGCCGCTGGGTGAAACCGCTCTGAAGCGCCATGGCGGGAGAGGAAGGGGAAAAAGAAGCCCCGGTCAGGGCGCCTGGAGCTCGAGCCGGTAGCCGAAACCACGAATCGACCGCAACGCGACGCCGTGGGGCTCCAGCTTGCCGCGCAGGCGCGAGACATAGACCTCGACCGCGTTGGGCGTGATCTCCTTGTCCCAGCCCGTCAGCGCCTGCAGAAGCTTGTCTTTGCTGGCGGGCTTGGGGGCATGGATGAGCAGGTATTCCAGCACCGTCCACTCGCGGGGACCGAGCTCGATCACTTGCTCGGCGTCACCGCTGTCGCTGCGGATGCTCGCGCGGCGGCCGGCGGTGTCGAGCTCCAGCGGACCAAAACTCAGCACCGCCGTGGTGGCGGCCTGCGAGCGGCGCAGCAGCGCCCGCAGTCGCGCCAGCAGTTCGGGCAACTCGAAGGGCTTGACCATGTAGTCGTCCGCCCCCAGGTCCAGACCCTGGACCCGATCGTGCAGAGCGTCGCGCGCAGTCAGGATGAGCACAGGCATGGCCGGGCTGGCCATGTCAGGGCGGCGCAGGCGGCGGGTGAGTTCCAGCCCATCCATGGCGGGCAGGCCGATGTCGATGATGGCCGCGTCAAACGACTCGGTGCGCAGCACCTCCTCGGCGCGCTCGCCACTGCCCACCCAGTCCACGGCGTAACCGGCGTCGGTCAGGCCCAGCTTGATGCCGCTGGCCACCATCACATCGTCTTCGACCAATAGCAAGCGCATGGCAGGCTGCTGATGTATCGAAAAATCAGTGCGACCGAATCATCGTGCCGTAGGCCTGCTCGGTCAGGATCTCCAGCAGCATGGCGTGCGGCACACGGCCATCAATGATGTGCACCGCGTTGACACCCGCCTTGGCGGCGTCAAGCGCCCCCGCGATCTTGGGCAGCATGCCGCCAGAGATGGTGCCGTCAGCAAACAGCGCATCGATCTCGCGGGCCGTGAGGTCGGTCAGCAGGTTGCCCGCCTTGTCCAGCACGCCGGGCGTGTTGGTCAACAGCATGAGCTTTTCGGCGCGCAGCACCTCGGCCAGCTTGCTGGCCACCACATCGGCGTTGATGTTGTAGCTCTCGTTGTTCTCGCCAAAGCCGATGGGGCTGATGACGGGAATGAACGCGTCATCTTGCAGCGCCTTCACCACGCTGGGGTCGATGGAGACAATGTCGCCCACCTGGCCCACATCGTGTTCGATGGCGGGATTCTTGTTGTCCAGCATCTTGAGCTTTTGCGCACGGATCATGCCGCCGTCGCGCCCGGTCAGCCCCACGGCCTTGCCCCCGGCCTGGTTGATCAGGCCCACGATGTCCTGCTGCACCTCACCGGCCAGCACCCACTCCACCACTTCCATGGTCTCGGCATCCGTCACACGCATGCCCTGGATGAACTCGCCCTTCTTGCCCAGGCGCTTGAGCGCCGTCTCGATCTGCGGTCCGCCGCCATGCACCACCACGGGGTTCATGCCCACCAGCTTGAGCAGCACCACATCCTCGGCGAAGTCGGCCTGCAGGGCCGGGTCGGTCATGGCGTTGCCGCCGTACTTAATGACCATGGTCTTGCCATGGAACTTGCGGATGTAAGGCAGCGCCTGGGCCAGGATTTCAGCCTTGTCGCGTGGGGCAATCGAAAGAAGGTCGGTCATGGAGGCGGGCCATCCAGAAGAAGAAAACAGTAAGGCGCAAATTGTGCCGCATTCGCAGGGCACACGTGATGTAAGGCAACACTCAGTGGCGCAGCCAGTGCGGCACCTTGAAGCGCACGATCGCCAGATAGGCCATCACGTAACTGACCACGAACAGCCCGCAAAACGCCGCGAGCAAGAGCGTGTTGTTCCAAAACAGCACCGCTGGCACCACCGTCAACAAAGTAAAACCCCAGAGGTAAGGCGACGTGCGGTTGTTGCGCATCAGCACACGGCGCGACTCATCGTCATGAAACACCCCGCGCACGATGCGCCGGTAGATCAGTTGGTGGAAATGCAGCGCGTCTGCAACCCCCGGAGACACCCCTCGAACCGCTTTGCGGTAGATGGAAAACACCGTCTCCCACACAGGGTAGATCAACAGCAGCATGGGAAACCAAGGCGAGACATCTGCATTGCGTTGCACCAGCGAAATGCTGGCCATGGCAATCACCACGCCCCACACATAGGCCCCGCCATCCCCCGCAAACAGCATGCCGCGCGGATAGTTCCAGACCAGAAACCCCCCCGTGGCTGCTGCGGTAGACACCAGCAGCGCCGCCAGCGCACGGTCCCCCACCTGCAAGGCCACATGGGCCAGCGCCAGACAGACGATCAAGGCCACCATGCCCGCCAGGCCGTTGTAGCCGTCGATGATGTTGAACGCATGGGGGAGCCCCGCCACCGCCAGCACCACAAAAGCCATGCCTAACCAAGGGGCGGCGGCCAAAACGGCATCAAACCAGGGCCAGCCCACACGGGACAGGGTCAAGTTCAGCAACCCAACAGCTAGGACACCCGATGCACCGGTCAGGATCAAGCGGTAGCGCACGGAAAGGCGCTGGGTCATGTCTTCGGCAATACCCCCCAAGGCGGCAGGCAGCAGCACCAGTAGCCATGTCCCCACCCAAGCCCCCAGCCCGAGCGAACCGGGATCGCCCCACCACCGGGACTGCAGCGCGCCCAGCCCCCAACTGCAGCCAATACCCAAGAGCAACGCAGCCCCACCCAACCGGGGGATATCGCCCAGATGAAAACGCTGCGGCATGCCATTGCCATAGACGGAAGCGTGGCTGCGCATCCAGCGAACAATCAGCCCCGCCACGAGCGCCACGACCACAAAAGCGACAAAAGACAACCAAATCATGAGCGGCCGATCGTACCCGCGCGGGTCACGTCACCCCGTAACAAATGGCGCGCCTGCGCGTAGGCCGGGGAGCGCCACAAACGCAACAAGCTGCGCACATGCCACTGCAAGTGGCTCCAGCGCTTATGGCTGGCACGCTGACCGGCGTGCACCACCTGCGCGGGCGCGCGAACCAGCGCCCGCCCGGTCAGACGAATCCGCAGGCACAAATCCACATCCTCGCAATACATGAAGTAAGTCTCATCAAATCCGCCCACGGCGCGCCACACAGGCTGCGGCAACACCATGCAGGCCGCATTCACCCAATCCACCCGGGTTTCACAGCGCCCCAGCATGCGGCGACGCCACAGCGTCCAGGGCGTGGGCAATTCGCGCTCGCTGTCCTGCAGCCGCCCTTGCTCATCCAACTGCACCGGGTAGGCGCACCCGACACCCACCTGCGCCGCCGCCTGGGCCAGCGCCGCAAACGGATCGCTCCCACCCAATCGGATGTCGGGGTTCAACACACACACCAAAGACTCGGCTGCGCCCGAGAGTGCCCGATTGTGATTGGCACCAAACCCGGCGGGCGTGAAATTTTTGACAATCTGAAACACGAACGGCCACCCCATGGCAGGGGCTTGGGGTTCTGCCTCGGGCAGGTTCTGCGTCAGCACTACGCGTTGCACGGTGATTGCAGAAAATCTCGCCAGATCGTGCAGCAGCGCCTGCACCAATGGCCCGTGGCCATGGCTGACCACAGAAATCACCAGACTGCGTGGCGGCGAAAAAGAAGAGACGTTCATCAAGGCTGCATTGTCCCAGTTCCCGCCCCAGGCACTGTTACAAATACTCCACCCCCACCGTCATAATCCCGGGATGACGCATTCAATAGAAGATTTGCACGTTTATTTGCGCAGCATTACCCCGGGCGAGCGCACATCGCTGTCAGTGCTGGCCAGCCTGGTGCACGACCAGGCCACGGTGCTGGACCTGGGCTGTGGCAGTGGTGCCCTGGGCCAGTATCTGTCGGAAACACGGGGCTGCACCATGGACGGCGTGACCCTCAGCGAAGCCGAAGCCGCCCATGCGCGGCCCCACTACCGGCACGTGGTGGTGGACAACCTCGAGTCGTGCGATCTGCTGACCACTTTTGCAGGCCAACGCTATGACTTCATCGTATGCGCCGACGTGCTGGAACACCTGAGCCGCCCTGAACGCGTGCTGGGCGCCTGCCGACAACTGCTTCAGCCGGAGGGGAAGCTGCTCATCTCCGTGCCCAACGCTGGCTACAGCGGCCTCATCGCCGAGTTGCTGGAAGGCGAGTTTCTCTACCGCGAGGAAGGTCTGCTGGATCGCACCCACCTGCGCTTCTTCACACGCAAGTCACTGGCCCGCTTTCTCGGAGAACAACGATGGGTGCCCGACTCCATCGACACCATCACACGCGAGCTGCCTGAATCAGAATTTGATGTCGCCTTTGACCGCCTGCCCCCCTCCGTGGCCAGGCATTTGCTGGGCGTACAGGATGCACTGACCTACCAGTTCATTTGCGTTGCGCATCCAACGGCCGAAACTGTGCCTGCAGCAATGCCCTCCTCTTCAACTGGAGGCCCTGCGCACGCGCTGTTCACCACCCAACTCTATCTGGGCCACAACGGCCACTACGACGAATCCCGAAAGCTCACCGCATCAGGCGTCATTGGCCGAGAGCGGCAAACCCTGCGCTTCGAGCTGCCTAGCACCGAGGCGCCCGTCACTCAGCTACGTCTGGACCCTGCCGACCGACCAGGGTTCGTGCACCTGTATCGGCTGGCATTGCGGACTGCGCAAGGCAACCTGCTGTGGCAATGGGCCGCCGATTCCGATTCGCGATCACTTCTGGCCACGACACCCCACAGCCAAATTGTCTGGCAAGCCCCCTTGCCAGCGGCGTCCGGCGCCACGCTGCTCCTCCTCGCTGGCGACGAACCATGGTTCGAGTTGCCCATCGACCCTGCGGTTTTGGCGCAGTACCCTTCAGAAGGCACCACACTGGAGGTTGAGTTGGGTTGGCCCATGTCTGCGGACTATGTGGCCTTGTCTGGCACGGTGCTCCCGCTGCATGACCGGATTGCTCAGTTGGAAAGCAACTGCCGCGATACCGTCGGCCGACTCAACAGCGTGCAAACAGATCTCGCTGCCACCCAAAACCGCAACCAGTTGCTGGAAGAGGCCAACCAAGCGGCATCCAGACAACGCGCCACTTGGCAACAAGAAGCCACCCGCCTCAAAAGCGACCTGGACGAGTTGGCCCAACACCTTCACACCATCGAAACCTCTACCGTGTTCCGCGCTACCCGCCCTATTGTTCACGCCAAGATGCGACTGGACCGACTACTGGGCCGTGGCCCCAAAGCCACCCAGCCTGCCCCCGCCTCCACACCCATAACGCCCCCTCAACACCCGGTGGACATCATAGTTCCCGTGTACCGAGGCCTGGCCGACACCCGCTTGTGCGTCGAATCCGTACTGGCCAGCACCAACCAGAGCGCCTGGCGCCTCATCGTCATCAACGACGCCAGCCCCGAGCCTGAAGTTACCCAGTGGTTGCGCGAACGTGCCTCGCAAGATGGTCGCATCACCCTGCTGGAGAACCCCGAAAACCTGGGGTTCGTTGGCACCGTCAATCGCGGCATGGCCCTGAGCGGCAGCAACGATGTGCTTCTGCTCAACAGCGACACCGAGGTGGCCAACGACTGGCTGGACCGCATTCGCCGCGCAGCCTATGGCGACAGCAAGGTGGCCTCTGTCACGCCGTTCTCCAACAACGCCACCATCTGCAGCTACCCTCGTTTCTGCAAGGACAACCAATTGCCGGATGGTTACGACACGGCCCGACTGGACGCCCTGTGCGCGCAAACCAACCCTGGCGCAGTCGTGGATGTGCCCACAGGCGTCGGCTTTTGCATGTATATCCGCCGTGACTGCCTCACACAAGTTGGCCTTTTTGACACTGAGAACTTCGGCAAGGGCTACGGTGAGGAAAACGACTTCTGCCAAAGGGCTGCAGAGGCGGGCTGGCGCAACCTGCACCTGCTCGACACGTTTGTGCTGCACACCGGCGGCGTGAGCTTTGGCGACAGCAAGAGCCCACGCGAGCGCGCTGCCATGGAGACTTTGCGACGCCTGCACCCGCGCTACGAGCGCGATGTGATGGCCTTCGTCCAGACGGATCCTGCGCAACCATATCGACTTGCGTTAGACGTGGCACGCATCCTGCGCGCCCAACTACCCGTTGTTCTGGCCGTGCTGCATGACCGTGCAGGCGGTACGCTGCGCCATGTGCGAGAACTTGCCCACCACCTGAGTGCGCAGGCCGTTTTCCTGACCTTGACCCCTGCACCAGGCCGCTGCGTGCGCTTGACCCTTGCAAACGATGGTGAAGGCTTTCAACTTCTTTTCCGGCTTGCAGACCAGTACCAGGATCTCGTGCAGGCCCTTTCCCAACTAGGCGTGCGGCACATCCATTACCATCATTTGCTCGGCCACGACCCGCTGATTCTTGATCTTCCTCCTCAGCTGGACGTAGGTTACGACTTTACCGCACACGATTTCTACAGCTACTGCACCCACATCTCCGTCACTGGCAGCGATAACCGCTATGCCGGAGAGCATGCGCCCGGCCAGTGCGCGTGCTGCTCACCGCAAGACCCCGCGCCTATGGGGAGCGGTACTGTGGCGGACTGGCGTCACCGAAACCGACACTTCCTGACAGGGGCGCGCCTCGTGCTCGCTCCCAGTCAAGACACCGCACAGCGCATGGCGGCTTTTGCCCCCGGCGCGCGCGTGCGCACGATCCCCCACACCGACTCAGCCATCACAGCCCCCCCCGCACTACCGGAACCCCAAGCCAAACGACTATCTGAAGACACCACCCTCAAGATCGTAGTGTTGGGTGCACTCAGCGCAATAAAGGGGGCCGACCTGCTAGAGGCCGTGGCACTTGAAGCGGCCAAGCGAAAGGCGCCGCTTGAATTTCACTTGCTGGGCTACGGTTACCGCCACCTGCAAACACAACCACGAGCCCATCTCACAGTTCATGGTGCCTACGACGAAAAAGACCTGCCAGGCCTGTTGCAGTGGCTACAGCCCCATCTGGTGTGGTTCCCCGCCCAATGGCCCGAGACATACAGCTACACCCTCAGCGCGAGCCTGCAGGCAGGGCTCCCCGTGGTCGCACCCGATTTGGGCGCTTTTCCCGAACGACTGGCAGGACGCCCCTGGAGCTGGGTAGTGCGCTGGGACAAGTCTCCCGTGGAGTACCTCAACCTGTTGCTAATGTTGCGTGAACAAAACTTTGCCAAAGGCTTGTCACCCCAGCCACCACAACAGACGGGCAACACTCCACCCAGTGACTGGGACTACCGCCAGAACTACCTTGTCGGCCTACCCCCTGCCGCAAAGGTTGCCCCCGCTTCGATGCAGTTTCTACTAGAGCATCTTGTGGTACCCACTGACAGGCCCCACAACACTACTAAGTCGCTGCTGCTGTCGGGTGTTGTGCGTTTGCGCTCCAATCCGCTGCTGCGCGGGGTGGCCCAGCACATTCCGGGGCACTGGCAGCGCACGATCAAGAATTGGCTGCAAACATAGAGCGCAACTGTCGCCGTGCTGCCAAATATCGATGAGCGGCCTGGATACACGGGCGCTCCACGCAGTGCCACGATAGCGCCGCAAGCATCAAAATGAAACCCAGCGACACCAGCATGCAGACGCTCAATGGCCAACCTTCTCGCAGACAAAACTCCGTCGCTGCCTGCTGAATCGGGAACGCGTAGATGTAAATACCGTAGGAAAGATCGGTCTGCCCTCGGGCACGACTCCGCTGGCCAGGGTTCCTTGCATGTGCCACGTGGAACGTACCAAAAACCACGAGCGCCCACACAGCAACCTGAACTGCCACGACACTAGATGAGTAGATGGCGCACACCACCATTGCTCCGGCAACCCAGCCCATCCACCACTGCGGCCTAACCGCATATGCGGCCATCGTGCTACCCATGAAAAAGGGCACACCAAAACCGCAGAAATCCCGCCAGCGAAAAACATCCGCGACACCACCTCCCGCAGCCTCAATGGCAGCATCCCACCCACCTGACCGGGCAGCACCCCACAAAGATGCGAGCACACAGACAGCCATCGGATAGACCCAACGGCGTCCACCGCCCCCCCAGGCCAAGAAGGCCAACAAAAAATACATCGCAAGCTCATAGCGAATCGTCCAGAGCGAGCCATTCACTGCGCGGGCAAAAGGATTCGATTCAAACACTCCGGGTAGGGTCTGTACGGTAGCCAGACCAGCAGCGTTGTTGGCCAGGTGGCTCCACGTTCCTGGAGCCTGCCAATAGTCGGCAGAAGTTAGCACTGTCGCAGACCAACCGACGATGCACACCGAGAAAACCACTGCCACGACAAGTCCCGGGTAGATGCGCATCAAGCGTTTGATCCAGAAAGCAAACCAGTCCGGCTCCCGCGACCAGCTCTGGCATATCAGATAGCCGCTGATGAAGAAAAATATGTAAACCGCCACGGAGCCTAGACTGTGGCCAGCAAACGGCACCGGAAGATGCAGTCGGTATAGAAAATCCCCATGAGCGACAAACACAGCCAAAGCCGCTGCCAAGCGCAACAAATTAAAATGATTATTCTGGTGGCTCGGCTGCATGACGTCTCAGTCATTCACCGCCAAAAAGGCGATAGAGGCAACGCTTCTCACCATGGCTCAAGACGCATTCACCCAACCCGTCACCTTGGCGGGTCGGCTCGCTTGGCCCCACAAACGCTTGAGACGCAAGGCCGGCGCCTCCACAGCGTGCCATGACGCGTAGCCCGCCACCAGCGCCAGCAGCAACGCCAACAATAGACTCGCTGCAAACGGCAACTGTGGACAGATCGCCTGCACCGACTGCTGGATAGGGCAGCCCAGGATATAAATACCGTAAGACGGATCCCCTGCCCGGTGGAGCCGCGCAAACACCGGTGCCTCGTGCAATCCAAGATAAATCAACAATGGCGGCAAGAGCAACAAGCCTGCCGAATGCTCCAGCTTTAGCCCAAAGAAGAGCCCTGCTGCCAATGGCAGCAGGGCCAGCAGCACAACCCGCCCATGCAACAGAAATACATCACGCAACAAAGCAATCAAGCCACCAAAGGCGAAATAAGCCGGATACTCAAACCAGTGGTACATAGTGCCCGTCAAGTCGGCATTGCGCATCGTCAAAAAATAAGCGATATAGCCCAGCGCCGCGATGCATCCCAGCACGCGCCAGCGCAACATCCCGAGCACACCGATGGCTGCCAGTCCCGCGTAGCACATTAGCTCCATCGGAATGGTCCACAGCGGCCCGTTCATCAGTCCGGCCAGCGGGTTGGCCGGAAAAACCCCCGGCAAGTTGACGTAAGCCTCCACCAACAGCAGGTTGCGCCAATGCTCCAGTGTTGCTGGATGCGTCCAGAATTCACGCAGTGGCAGCGCGGTAAATGTGGATCCGAACAGCAATACATCTGCCACGACTGCAACCAGCATGCCGGGCCACAGCCGCAACAGGCGCTTTGCCACAAATGCGAGAAGACGTGGATCACGCAGCCAGCTCAGGGTCACCAGATACCCACTGATAGTGAAAAAAGTCATCACAGCCACGCCACCTACCATATCCGAATGCAGCCATGCCGGGGGTCGTGTGCCTGTGATATGAAAATGATGACTGAAAATCACCGCAGAAGCAGCACCAATGCGCAGTGCATTGAACGCGTTCTGATGCTCGCTGGACGCCTGCATACCCATGCCCGTCATTCCTTGCGCAGCAACAGCAGAATCTCGTTGTTGAGCAGCCACTCCCTCGGATAGCGCTCCAGCAAACTCTCCGGCACAGCCATCTCCACGTTGCGCCGCTCCTGTCGGTGCAGATGAAAACCTGCCTGGGTGGCGAAATCCACGAGCTCATCGGCTGTCAGGCGGTTCAGGGCTTGGTACTCCCTGAATACAAAACGCTTATAGCCATCCACGCCAAAATCGGCAAAACCAAAATCCACCTCGGCGGCATCGATAGGGCCGTCATGGTTTTGAATGGTCCTCCATAGCTCCTCCTCGGATGCCAGCAAGTGATGCCACGGCACCCCGTCATAGCGACGCAGATGCGCCCCGTAGGGAGAATAGAACAAGGGCTCAATCTGAATGAAGAAGTACCCCCCCGGCTTCAGGCACGCATGCAGGTCCGCCAGAATTGGCGCCAACTGATCACGCTGTACGTGCTCAAAGGTGGACCAACTCATGATTCCATCCACCGGCACACGTTTACCTGCCAGCGAGGCCCCTGGCTGGATGGTTTCAAACGTCAGTGCCGACGGAATGCGTGCCATGCCCAGTTGCTCACGTGCTATCGCGGGTAGCTTTGCATATTCACGTCGAATATCCACCCCATGAATGGTGGTGGCCCCATAACGCAGAACCAGCGACAAGTCCGTGATGCCATCGCCGCAACCAAAATTCAGAAATGTCGCCGTACGCACGTCCAACACATCCCCAACCCACTGGTGAACGACATCCGCAGCGTATTCAAAGTGGGCTCGAAACCACTCATCCGTGATCTTCTCTGCATCCCAAGGGGCTAGTCCCGAGATCTGCTCACGAAGCCTGAGTATCCAGTTCATTGAAGTAGCGCTTTCTCAAAAAACGATCGCAACATCAGAACCGACGCATCGTTAGAATTTGCGCAACACATAGGCATCCTGGTGGTTCCAAAAATGCACGGGCATCCTGTGAATAAGCTTGTCGGAGCCCACTGTTTCCGCAATACGCGCAAGCACAAATGCCTCGGACGTGAAAGTGGTTCCGTACTCCTGCTCATCGATTGCGGTGGACTCGCTGGACGCGGCGAAGAAGTAACCCTCTTCGTCCAGGGTCACATGATCAAAATTCGCGGCCTTGAGACCATGGGTACTGAAAACCAGCAGCCCGCCGGGTGCCACGGCCTCGTACAGCGCCTTCAGCCAGCGCGACCAGGTGGAACGCGGCAGGTGACTGAAAAGTGAAAGCACGAACACCAACTCGTAGCGAGCAGGCCACTCCACCTGTTCGGGAATGCTTGCAGACGGAAATCCGTTCACACCAAATGTGTTGCGTGAAAAATCGACAGCGCTTTGAACCACATCCGACACCACCACCCGCTCAGCGCCAACGGCCTTGACGAGATGTCGCGTGAAACGGCCGTGCCCACTCGCAAACTCCAGAACACTGGACATCTTGAGGATAGGCTGATCTACGGCCTCCAGCAAGACCATCAGTTCAGACAAGGTTCGCCACCCATCTGCCAAGTAGTCCCGCAGAGGGTTCCGACTTGAAGGGTGCCCTGCAAAGAATCCAAAAATATCGTCTTGCGCAGCAATCGTGCAGTCGAGTCCCATGACATTGGAGAAGGAACCTACCAAACCATTGGCTTCAATCAGTGTGTGTGCGGCCAGACAGGTATCGCGCTCATCCCTCGCCCGTGCCAGCACCTGTGCGGCGCCCGTGCGATTACCCTGTGCCAGCAAATCCCTCCCCTCGTCGAGTAGGCGCTGACCATTGGTGGTTTCTCTTAATTTCGTTGTCATACGGCTGTCAATTATCTGGTCGGTCTGGGTTACGCCCATCACGCTGGTAGCGGCGCGTGGCCTCAGCTCCAGTGATGCGGCAAGCGCACCAAACCTGGCAATGGCTTGGGGAAGATGAACCGGAAATGCAGAAACTGGAACCACTCGTCGTACACGGCCAGTCCCGTTTCATCGAATAAAAACGCACTGATTACGTAGTCCCCACTGTGCAAGGGGAGGTCGGGAAAGGAGAGAACAGACCGCCAGGTGCCATCGGGTAAACGCACCGGGGCGGCCCCATCCTCATGGGTTGCCAGCGATGTGATGCCGACCCCCTTGGACTGTTCTATCATGAAGCCGATGTGGGGACGCTCATCACCCCGCCCTCGGGCAGTGATTGTCACCACAAGGTCCTTGCTTTGAAGCGTTGGGGGCTGCCCCTCAGGCGGTTCGCCAAGATCAGCGACATCCACCGCCAAAAGGCATGCGCTCCCGCCATAAGCCCGATCCTTCGGCTGGTGCGGCATCCCTGCCACAGGGTCCATCTGCGCGGCGGGCACCGCAGGTTGCAGTATTTCCTGTGCTTCAGCGTCTCTCAGGCGCGTGTGAACATCGTAGGCAGCCAGCACAGCCTCGGTTTCGCCAAACTGCTCCACCTGCCCACCTTTAAGCCAAAGGGCTCGATCACAAAGATGGCGAATATGGTACGGACTGTGCGAGCAAAACAGGATGGTGCATCCATTGTTGCGAAACGCCGTGATGCGCTCTACGCATTTCTTCTGGAAGTTCTGGTCGCCCACTGCGAGCGCCTCGTCGATGATCAGCACGTCGGGCTGCACCGCAGTCACCAAGGCAAAGGCCAAACGCACTGTCATGCCTGATGAATAGGTTTTCACGGGGCGGTCAAGCGCCTCGCCCAATTCACAGAAGTCGATGATCTCCGGCTCCAGCCGCTTCATTTCATGATGGTCAAGGCCAATGAGGCTGCCAGCAAAGTAGAGGTTGTCGCGGCCGCTGAAATCCGGATGAAAGCCGGCTCCCAGTTCCAGGATGGCAGTCACTCTCCCCACGCGGTCGATGCACCCCTGGCTGGGCTGCAGCGTCCCTGCCAAGAGCTTCAGAAGCGTGCTTTTGCCTGCACCGTTGTCACCAATCACGCCGATACACTCGCCACGCTGCAGCTCGAAAGACACCCCCCGTAAGGCCCAATGACTGCGATGAAATGCACGCCCTGTCAGCAATGCTCTCAAACGGGCCCGCGGCGACGGATACAGCTTGTACTCCTTGCCTGCGCCTTGAACACGCAGCACGACGGCCTGTGCGTCAGGACCAGACGACAGCGCTGATTGCGCGGTGTTCATAACCAGTCCACCAACTGGTCGCGGCTGCGTTCAATCAGGAGGTTGAGCACCAACACGAGCACACCCATCCAGGCCAACAGTACCCACCACACTGCCGGGAGTGGCCACGCACCCTGCAACAACACCTGCTGATATCCCTGCACCGGCGCAGTCATGGGGTTGAGCCACAACACCCAGCGCCAGCGCTCCGGGAAGAGCGCCATAGGAAACAGCACGGGTGACAGATAGATGCCCACCGACAGCAGAAAGCCGACCATCTGCACCGTGTCTCGCAGGGCCGCCGCCAAAATGGCGAGCACATAGGCTAGCAACAAGCACACCCCCCACTGCAGCAGCAGCAACAGGGGCAGAGACAGCGTCGGCAACCCAAAGCCGTGCAAAGGCGCGTACGCCAGTGCCAGCAACAGCAGCAAAGGTGCAAATACCACCGCACTGGCGAGCACCGAACGCACCACAAACAGCACAGGAGGCAGAGGGTTTTTATGCAGCAGCCCGCCCGCATCGATCAGACTGTTCATGCCTCTGGATATGGCATCACAAAAGGCCATCCAAGGTAGGGCCCCAACAATCAGGTAAGTGCCAACGGCATGCGTAGGGGCGCCATCGCCCAACCGCATGGAAAACACTACATCGAACACCAAATAATAAGCCGCCACTGTTAACAATGGCTGGATGTAGGGCCACACAATACCCGCGGCCGTGCCTGCATGGCGTGCGGCAACCTCTCGTTTTGTAAGCACCCAGACCAGCGCGCGTGCGCTCCAGATAGCACGGAGTTCAACGCCTACTGCATGCAACATGAATGCGAAAGAGCGCCTCGGCAAGAAGGCGCCTATATAAATAAAGTTTCAACGGGAACGCAGTCAACGGAGCAAAAGTGGTAGTAGGCGCTCTGGAAAGCGCCTACTACCACACATCCAACCGAACGAAAACGTGCTTACGGCTTCGGTGCCGACAACGCCTTCTTGAAAGCGTCTGAGACAGCAGACTCATCCAGCTTCATTGTGGCCTTCAGCTCATCCACCAGTTTGACACGCCCCTTGTCCACCTGGAGCTGCTTCACTTTGGCTACCAAACCTTCGCGTACTTCGTCAAAGGGCTGCACACCTTGGGGCTTTCGCTCCGTAAACTGGATGAGATGATAGCCAAACTGCGATTTCACGGGACCGCTCAGTTCCCCTGGCTTCTGCAACGCAAATGCTGCTGCTTCAAACTCAGGAACCATTCGACCAGAGGCAAACAAGCCTACGTCCCCCCCTTTTTCAGCCGAACCGGGATCATTCGAATGCTCCTTTGCGAGGGCTGCAAAATCTGAGCCCGACTTCAACTGCTCAAGCAATTTTTCCGCTTTAGCTTTCGCAGCCTCCTCGCCGCCTGCTGCGGCGGGTGTGATCAAGATGTGACGCACACGCACCTGCTCCGGCCTCACAAAATCGCCAGGCTTTGCTTTATACATCGTCGTGGCCAGCTCCAGTGCTTGTGCATCGGTCAGTTGGTTTGCCTTGTCGATCAATGCCAGCAACGCATCGGAAAGCACTTTGTCTCGTGCCAGCACCAATGCAGTTGCCACGGAAGGCGAATTTTGTATGCCATCCGCTTCGGCCTTCTGCGCAATCGCACGACGCAAGTACAGATTCGTGACCAACTGGTTCATGGTGGCTTGCTGCTCCAAGACCTGTGGACGAACCTCCGGAGGAATACGCTGCATGTCCACTTCGATATCTTGTGCAGTCACCTGCACTGCTCCAGCCCCACTCACTTGTCCATGAGCGAGAGTTTCGTTGGCAGATGCCCCGCTTGCCAGCAGCACCAGCAGGCTACCGGCCACCAAGGCTGCGGGTCTTGGGATATGTAGCGCAGGCAAATAGCCGAGCTGGTTTTCGATGAAGGTGCGTGCGAACTTGTGCATACGATCGAATAGGAAAAAATTGGCCCCACCCGGTATGGGCAGGCAATAAAAAAAAGGCGGGTTACCCCGCCTTTTTGGAGACCGCATTGCTGCGGTAAGTTCAACCAAAACGGTTGATTAACGGTGCGCCCAAGTCACGCCGAACGTGCTCTTGAAGCCGCTACCAGCGGAATCGTTGTTCAGCTTGATGAAGGCATCACCCAGCACTGGCAGACCCAGGTTAGTCGCACCAGCAGCGTAGCCAGCACCATTAGGCTGAGCGGCAGTCATGTTACCGGCCACCAACGTAGTAGCGTTAGGCACGCTCACCACGGACCAACCGTTAGCGTAAGGAGCCGTCATCGTCAGCGCCGTCAGATCAGAGCTGGAGCCCAGAACCTTTTGCGAAGAGAACGACACCACGCTGGTTTCGCCGCAGAAGCTCAGCGTTCCAGCCACAGCAGGCGAGAAGATCGGAGCAGCACCGGAGGTCACTTCGTTACGGTCAAAGAAACGCATGCCAGCAGCGTCCACGCAGATGTTGCCACGGGCGTCCACACGGGTGTTACCGGGGTTGAACCACGACGTGTTACCACCAGCCACAGCCGTAGCAGCCGTAGCTTGAACGGTGTTCAGGTCAGAGTACAGGCGATAACCAGCAGCCGTTGCAGGCGACACGGTGTAGTTGGCAGCCACACTGTAGCGACGGGTAGGCATGGAGAACACCCAGTCCGTAGCAGCGTTGATGCCAGCATCCAGTGCAAACTGATTAGCCACCGTGGTGCGCGACAGAGCGCGCGTCAGGATGGCAGCTTGCACCTTAGGCAGGTTGGCATCCGCTGGAGCGGCACCCATTGGCGTGACGTAAGGCGTCGACATGTCAGGCAGGTCGATGAACAGAGGCGTCACAGCAGGGCCTGCAGCAGCTGCATTGGCGTTGTTGACCGCTTGCTGACGCAGCAGCGGGTCAGCCGTGAAGGCATCGGCTGGAGTGTTAGCACCCGAGAAGAACGCGCCAGAACCCACGTCGGTTTGCGGGAAGTGCACGAAGTTAGCAGCACCAGCAGCACCAGCAGCACCAGCGCGAGCTTCCACAGCAGTTGCCGAACCCGAGAAGGCCGTGGATTGGGCCAGATTCAGGATGTACCAGTCAGCGGTCAGACCAGTGGTAGGCAGGCCGAAACCAATGCCAGCAGCTGCAGCAGCAGTGGTGTAGTTGGTCAAAGCGACATTGTCCAGCGCGGTGCGAGCAGCAGAGCCTGTCACCGAGCAAGGAGCCACACCGGAAGCATTGTGCTTGATGGCGTTGTACAGATTCGAGTTCACTGCACCAGCACCAGCGCCAGTAGCAGAGTACAGCTGCACAGAAGGAATGTCAGCCATGTTGAAGATTTCAACGTAGCCTTCACGCGTGCCATTCACGTTCGTAGCAGTGTTCAGACGAGCGGTAGCGAAAGATGTGCCGGTGCTGGGGATTGCAGGAACCGTGCAGCTGTTATCAGCCGAGTACAGAACAGCCGCGCCGTCAGCACCTTGCAGCACAGCACCAGTCCACACGTCGCCAGGCGACAGGTACAACTGGAAATCCTTCACATCGTCAGAGTTCGCAGCGCCGCGGAAACGGACCTTCACAGCCTTGCCGTTGGCACGGTCGGTATTGGTCAGGTGAATGACCGACATGTTGCCATTTTGAGCCGTGTAGTAAGGCACCACCAGCATGTGGCCCACGCGATTGGGGTTGATTTCCAGCGCGGTAGCCAGAGGCGCAGCCGCAGCAGCCACAGTACCAGGCGTCGTTTCCGGATTGGTACCCATGACGGCACCAGTTGCCAGGGCAGCGGCGGCATTGATGACGCCTGCTTGTGCGACGCCGGCAAAGCCACCAACCATGGCAGCAATGCTCAGTGCCAATACATTCTTTTTCATGCTTTAACTCCAGTTAAAAAAATAAGCGCAACTACCACGATTGATTACGCATGAGAATCCTAGCACAGCCTTTGAAAAAACCTGCCACGGACCCGATCCTTCGCTCAATTAGTTGCTAAAGCGCAACAACAAATCCAGCACCAATAGATGCATCGCGCCAGACGTACCATGCCGCACCACTAGCAATTGCGAGCTAGGAATGTACACTCACCAACTAAGAGAAAATAGGCCTCATTCGCCAAAGTGTTGCTATTAGGCCAACGCATTTCAAGGCTCCTCAAAACGCCACCATTGCTGCCCCTGTTGCAGCCATGTTTCATCTATGTAGGTGGTAACTTTCGGCAAGCTCAACCCGGGCACTGCTGGTTTGGCCGTGATTCTGATCCGCGCGGTGCAACGGTCCTCGGCTTCGCATGTCACCTTTTCGACCCCAGTATCGGTCAAGGCAGCCCCCGTGCCAAACTGCCTGCCAAACTGCTCTTCACTATTGATGCCGCGATAGGCGGGCGTCAGCAACGAATAAGCTGTTTTTAGGTCTGCGCTCGCCCTGGCTTTCCAGTAGGCGGCGGCACGTCGCTCCACCTGCTGCTCGGGTGTTTGATCGCCAATGCTTGCGCAGCCCGCCAGCGCTACCAATATTGCAGCAATGCCGGCACGCAAGGGCCGTGGACTTTGCCATGGGGACATGTTCATGTTAACTTTCTCCTGTAGAAAAACGAATGGTATAGACCGCTCGATGCGAATCTATGGAGTCGGCAACCGCCCTTTACTCCAAAGAGGTTCGGTGCGCCATCTATGCCCAGTTTGCGGACGACTTACTGCTGCGGAGCGGCGTTTGGCACGCTAGGCTCGGCAGAGATGCGGGAAGCAGGGCCGTTTTGGCGCAAGTCCAACATGCGCAGCCCTTTGAGGCGCTCGCGCAAATCTTCACTGACCTCGCGAATCTCGGGGTCGGTGCGTACGACCCGGGGAGTGATGACAACGAGCAACTCGGTGCGTCCACTGGTACTCGTGGTGGCGCCGAAGAGTCCGCCCACCACGGGCAACCCGCTTAGCAAGGGCACTCCAGAACGGCCTGAGGACGCATTGTCTTTAATGAGCCCGCCAAGCACAATGGCTTCGCCCGAGCGCACCGCCACCTTGCTGCTGATTTGCCGCTGCAAGAACGCGCGCTGCCCAGTGACCGTGTCTCCTTCGCCCACATCGGTGACGGACTGGGTGATATCCATAGTGACAAGATCGCCAGAATTGACTGACGGCTGCACAGCAAGCTGTACGCCAGTATCTTTGTACTGGTAGGTCGTGGTGGTCGTGTTGCCCACCGTATTGAGGTTGGTGGTTTCGCCCGTACGGATAGGCTGCTGTGTGCCGACGGCAATGGTGGCAGTCTGGTTGTCTAGCACCATCAACGATGGACTGGAGATGACCTTGATGAGCGATTTAGCCGCAAGCGCGTTAAGGGTGACCCGCATATTACCCAGAGTCTCCTTGAGCGTGTACGAAAAGCCTCCGCCAGAGTCGGCGGGCAGCGCACCCACAACGCCATGGCCTGGCCCTCCCCGGTGAGTGTCCGAGAAAGCCCATTGCAAGCCATACTTCAAATCGTCGCCAAGGGTCACCTCAATGATGCTGGCTTCAATAAGCACCTGCGTGGGCGGCAGGTCCAAGCGCTTGAGGGTAGCCTCGATTTTCTGAAACTCGGCCCGGGTACTCCACACCAGAACGGAGTTGTTCTGCTCATCAGGCATGACGCGCACGCCGCCAATCGTCGCGGCAACAGCCCCTTGACCCGCGGCTTGGCCGGTGTTGTTGCGATTTTGATTGCCGAACGCATTGCCCCCCCCGCTATTGACGCCGAAAGCGTTGTTCGCACCAAACGAGCCCCCTCCATAGCCACCGCCCAATCCTCCACCAAAACCGCCTGTACTTCCAAAGGACTGGGACTGCCCGAACGAGTTGCTGACGCCCGAGCGCAATCCAGGCGCCACGCCGCTGTTCGCGACATTGGCGCCGCTTTGCTGCGTACCTCCGAAAATGCCCGAAAGCACGCCTGCCAGGTGCTTTGCATTGCCGTTTTGCACCCGGTAGATAAACAACTGCGCATCAGCACCACCGTCGCCGGGTTGGTCGAGCTTTTCAATCCAGCGACGGGCATCCTCCAGATATGCAGCCCTCGGAGTCACTACCAATATGGCATTGAGCCTCTCTACAGGCATCACGCGCAGCGCACCGAACACCGGATTGCCCTCACCCAACATGGCTGCCGCTGACGAGCCGGAAGATGCAGTGCCAGTAGCCCCACCAGGCCTGGCCGCGGCGACCGCCGCACTGCCTGCAGGCACAGAGGTTTGTGGCGCGCCGCTAACAAGACGCAATGCCTCTTCAACTTCCTTGATGGTGGCATGCTTTAGAGGAAATAGCCCCACCGACATGCCTTTGAGCAAATCAATATCAAAGGTGCTGACAAGATCAAGCCAGCCCTCGGCCTGGGCTCGGCTGCCACGCAATACCAGAAGATTACGCACGTTGTCCACACGCACAATGGCATCACCGGACGCCAAGGGCCGCAGAATGGCTGCCATTTCGCCAGCCCCAATGTACTGCAGAGGCACGATCACAGCCCCATAACCCGGCGGCAATGGAGCCCCCCTACCAGCCTGACCTACCGCACCAACACCAAGGTTCTTGAGCGCGTCCACTCGACCAACGTGATAGGCGCCCCGCGCGTCGCGCGCCATCGCCAGGCCGTTGGCCTGTAATGCGCTCTCGAGCAAAAATACGGCTTGGTCTGGAGCTACGGGATTGCGGGTGGTCAGGGTGACTGTGCCGCTCAGGGGCGGATGAAGCACATAGGGAGCCTTCATGATGTCGCCCAGCACAGTGCGGACGACCTCAGCCACAGGCGCCTCTTCAAAGTTGAGGACCATGGGGCTGCCCTCAATCGCCGGAACGGGCTTGGGCGGCGCCACCACCTGATCGTTTCCGCGTATATAGCGCGGCTCCGCAGCGGGTGTGGACGCAGGTACGGGTGCCCCAACAGACTGCGGCTCGGATGAACTAGTCGTCGTCGCAGCCCCCCCGGATTCTGTCTTGATATTGGTCGTGACCGGAGCAAATGCCGACGAGGGAGCGGCGGCAACCGGTTGCAAAGGCGCCTGGACACACGCTACCTGAAGGGCCGCAAGGGCTGTCACGGCAAGGAGCTGACTGGAGGATGTCGACATAGATTCTCAAGAACCCTTGTGTTAGATAGGTATTAGTCTGCGTTAGCGAATGCTGCCGCCAAAAACAGGTTGCGGGCGCCCGCTTCTGGCTGCGCCCGAGGTCGCAGTTGCAGGATTCTCTGCGGGAGCTGGGACAGCCAAAGGCGATGCAACAGATGGCGGTGGCACGGGAGCCGCCGGCACCTGACCCGTAAAATTAGCAAGACTACCTTTGAGGAGCGGCAAAACACGCTGACTGTCACCATTGGAGAAAGTGGCACTGCGCTGATCTATGGCAGAGAGCGTCCAGCCCTCCACCTGTTCACGCATGCGCACCCGCCGGTCTTTGCCGCCGATGTTAAGAATGACACCACCTGCCTCTTGCCCCATGTAAACACCCGTGAGTTTGGCGGTGCTGAGATTGTCTGGCGCAGGCGCTTCGGTCGGCTTCGGCGGCGGGGGAGGCGGAGGGGGACGACGGGTAATGGTGAACAAGGGGCGCTCAAGCATGGCCATGACGTCACCCGTGCTCATTGGCACCGAAGCCGGTATATCTGGCAACATGGCAGCATAGTCGGTCATTTGCGCGGCCGGAGGTTGCCAATGTGTGCGTCGCAGCTTGCCACCAGGCCCGACCCACAGGAAGGCCAATACCAACGCGAGCGCGAGATTCAGGCCCAGGAGCGCATGGAGTGCGTACCGATTCATGAAGCTCATGAACGCTCCCGTAGTACGCTGAAGTTAAACTGAACAGCGAGCTTCGGGGCAACCCGCATGTTGGCCTGGCTCAAACCGCCTACCAACTGGATGTTGATATCGTCCATAAATATCACCGGCTGCTGATTGCCCAGGACAGCCAAGGCACTTTGCAAAGCCAGCATTTCTCCCTCTACCCGCACGGAAAGCGGAATGCGGTCAAAGCCTTTGTTTTCCTTGGAAGGCAGTACTTGGCTACTGATAACCTGAAGGCCGGCAGAGGCAAAGATGCTGCGCACTTTTTGCTGGGCAAGATTGCCCGTCTGGGCATCATCCTGCGACGCAGGGTACACAAATTGCGCGCGCATAGCTTGAGTGCGCTGGAGCATGCCAGCCAGATCTGCCCCCTGTGACTCAAGACCAAGCAACCGCGCATGGCGGGGCTCGATGCGTGCGAGGTTGTCGCTGACCCAGACGTACTTGCGCCAGACAAACAGGCCGCCCCACAACAAAGGCAGCAGGACGATGACCGCACAGAGCGCAACAATGACACCCCTGCGCAAGGCGGGCTTGTTCATGGTTTCCCCTCCGACGGGCTTGAAGCAGATGCTTTCGCGGCCACACCGGCGGCAGAAGCGCCAGGCGCCATGCCATAGACGTGCGGGTCAACCATGAATTCAATGGTGAAATTTTCTTTGGAGTCCCCCCCCGACCGGACGGCAGGACTGGGAGCGCGAACATCGCGCAAACCTTCCTGCTCGCTCAGTATTTGCATGAGAGCAGAGGCGTTGGCGGTGAGGCCGCCAATGGTCACCTTCTGCTCCTTTAGAAGAAAGCTCTGCAAAGCCGTATCGTCAGGAAGTGCGCGGGTGAGTTTTTCCAATACCCGCAGCGGCTCTATGCGCAGAGCCTGAAGTTCAGCCAGGACTCCGAGTCCCTCTGCACTCTTCATCAAGGCTTCACGCTGCATTACAAGAGGTGCCGTTTTTTGTATCAACGCTCGATGCATCACATAGGCATCCAGAGCACGCGATCTCAGTTGCAGCGAAGGAGTGGCGACAATGGCCGCCAACAACGCGAACACGCCCGCCACGAACACGTAGCGGACAGCACGGCCATTCGCCTCCCGTGCGTGCCGTGCGGATTCACCAAATCCTTGCAGGACTATAGGCGCCCCCCCTTTGGGAGGCAGCACCCAAATCTCCGGCACATTAGTGCCCCCCAATCGACTTGCTTGCGCCTGAATGTGCTGAGCGACCTGCTTTCGAGAGGCAACGGCAATGTCCACCACTGGGGCGATGCCATCGACGCTTGGCTGCATCCGGTAGCCCCATATTTGATCGGACTCGGGAAACGGGCTCACGGACTGGGCGTGCAGTGCGATCGCGCTAAGAATGTCCGCGTCTCCCACCGCTGGCACACTCCAAGCCAAACACAGCACAAGATCATCGGGCAATTCGAGTGCAAGTAGCGGCTTATTAGCTCCTTTAGTGTTTTTAAGAGCAGAAGAACCCGGGCTCAGTCTCCTCCCATCTCTCCAAAGCGACTCATCTCCATCACCTTGAATCAACCGCACCGGGACCGCCGGGGTGAGCCATGACAAAGGCGCCCGAGTCTGAAAATACATCCATGCTTGGCGCACTTCACGCCACAGGGCACGAAGATCAATGCCCAAGAACCGGACGTCGGACGTGATGAGGGTCATACGGTGATCAGGGTTACTTATTGAGAGGCAGCGGCTCGACGCTCGTTGAAGTTCGAAAGGTGTGCCAGGGCATGCCATCAGTGGTCCGCGCCGCGAGGTCAACGCTGCGCGAAACATACACCACGGTTCCGTCTGCCATGGGAACACGAGCACGCAAGCGCATAGTGCGCGAAACAGCGTTGTCAATCAGACTGCCGTCCAGCGACGATGTATCCACACCGACGGCGCCCGCATCACGGCTAGCAGCGATCTGAATCGCCTGGGCCAGATTTCCCCCGCTCAAGACAGCGAGCACCTCAACAGGTGCTGCCAGCGGGTTGATACGGCCTGAGCCGCGCAAATCTGCTGTCAAAAGCGGGGCAAGTCTAGCATAGAGGTCATACCCGATCCCTGGCACCTGCAAGAGGTCTTCTTCGGCTTCGAATCGCTGCATACGCCCCTGAGAATCGCGGCGCTGGCGCATCTCGACAACGGCCTGCCCTGCCACTTGAGCATCCTGCACCGACAAACCGCCAGCCACCACAAAGGTTTTTTCCAGTAAAGTAGGCCCGGCCGCATTGATGTCCACAAGACCATTAAGCGGCATCGCCTGGACTTGCATGGCGACTCCCCGATACGTGATGTTCGTCTGGCTCATCTGATTCAACGGCTGCGGCATAGAGGCGATCGCCTGCAATGCAATCTGGATGGCGCCATCGCCCAAGGCCATGGCTTCCGTTTGCCGCCACACCAACGCAGCCGAGCGGGTTTCAAGCCGAATCGAGCGGGTAAGGCTGGTAGCAACGATACTGAGAAATGCCACCATCCACAGCACGGCGATGAGCGCCATCCCTGCCTGGCGCGGATACGAATTCTCAGCGAGCGCGCAATACCTGATCATACGGACCCTCCGAACACCGGTCCCCTGAGGCGCTCATCGCTGGCGGGCAAAACGCGCAACGGCACTACCAGTTCGGGCCAAGCGCCATTCACGGTAGTCACGTTGATGGAGATGCGTGCAGGCATGCGCTCCGGGACTCGCCAGGGCGCCCCCCACTGCACCGGCTCATCGGAAGCGTCTTCATATTGCAAAGAGAGCCCCGTCACTCCCAAGGCCAAAGGTGTACTGGACGCCGCAGACCAGTTGGGCTGCGTAGGAGAGTCCAACCATGGCAAGTACTGCAACGCAAGCGTATCGTCATCCGCCAAATGGAGGCGAAAATGATATCGTCCCCCCGCTCCGTAGCGAGCGGGCATAACGCCGACCCACCGGACTTCCGACGTGGTTCCTAGAAAATAGTATTGGCTGCTTTCCGGCTCAAGAATACCTGGCCGTTTTTGCGCAGAGATGCGCCCCAATACGGCACGCAAAAAATCATTGGCGAGCCTCAGATCATCCACCCGCTCAAGGCGAGCATCAACACGCTCTTCGGTCTGCGCCGCAGTACGAATGGCCGAGACAAGGGCTAGGCTGATCAGCGATAGCAAAACCAGGACAATCAGCAATTCGACCAATGTAAAGCCGCGCCATGAGGCCGGATGGGTGTTGCTGGTCATCTACGCACCCCTGGAGAGGGTTTGCGCTGAGGTCGCAACGTGGCGAGTTCAAAGCGACGACTCAGCCCTCCGCCCTCCCACGCGACAACGATGGTGAGTTCATGCAGCGGTGTAACCGACGGGCCCGAGACACCCGTGCCATAAGGCGCACTTTGCATACTCCACCGATAGCCGCCACTTTCCCCCGACTGCGCCAAACCACCCTCGGGCACGGTATCTCGCAAGGCCAGTAGCGATTGCGCAAGAACAGCAGCACGCTGACGCGCTTCAAGCTCTCCGGCACTACGCACGTTGCCGCCCATGATGCGATAGATCATGCCCAGCGAAAGAGCCATGATGGCAAAAGCCACCAATAACTCCAACAAAGTAAGCCCGCGCTGCGCTTGGCGCACCTTCATGGCAGCAGCGGCTCTTGAGAGACACGGCCAGAGAACCAGTCCACACGCAGTCTCGTTCCGGATCCAGGCGCACGCAGTACCTCAATGCTGCCGCCTGTGGCGCCACCAGAAGGGAGAAAGCGGATGGAGGCTTGCCCGTCTGCATCGATCTCGCGGTCCGCAACTGTTACGCGCAATTGCAGCGGCTCTGGAAGCTCTTTCGCAGGCGCTCCATCCACCCCGTATCGGCGGTTGCGCAAATCAAGCGTAAAGCGAGTCTCTCGGCCTTCAGCCATTGCCAAAAGACGTGCAGAACGCAATTGACTCATAACGCCACGCACGGTGTCACGATATTGCGACGCCTCGCGCCCACGCTCATAGGCCATGGGCACAAGCCCCACCACCACGGCCAAAATCGCGAACACAACCAGCAGTTCGATCAGCGTGAAACCGCGCTCGTCCCGCATAAAACCTGCCCGACCGACAAATCGGTCAGGGAGTGTTGCGGACGTCAGCGTTCTCCCCCTCGCCACCGGGTGCACCGTCTGCCCCCAAGGAAGTGATTTCAATGCCTTTGCCAGAACTGGCATAGCGATATGGATGCCCCCAAGGGTCCGAGGGCAGTCCGCCCTTGAGGTAAGGACCGTTCCATCCATTCACACTGCCTGGCTTCTTGACCAGTGCATCCAAACCTTCTTCCGTAGATGGATAGCGCCCCACATCGAGCTTGAACAATTCAAGGGATTTATCGAGATCGGCAATTTGCACAGCTGCCGTCTTTGACTTGGCGCCGCCCAATTGGCCAAGCACGCGGGGGCCCACCAAGCCCGCAAGCAAGGTCAGGATGGCAAGCACCACCAACAATTCGATCAAAGTGAAGCCGCGTGCGCGCCGGCGTGTGCGAGTACTCACCATGAGAGCAACTTCCTTGGGCAAACGAAAATTATACGGCGAGGTCATTAATGGAAAGGATACCAAGCAAAATGGAAACGATTATGGCGGCAATAAGCACACCAAGCACCAGGATGAGGATCGGCTCGACCAAGGTGAGCAACCGTTTGATGCCGGTCTCCACCTCTCGGTTCAATATATTGGACAACTCCAGCATCATGTGTCCAACGCGCCCCGTCTCCTCCCCTACTCGGATGAGGTTGATGGCAAGAGGTTCAAAAATGCCTGCCGCCGAAATGGCTTGAACCATTTTTCCACCCTCTTTCACAATAGGCGCGACGCGTGCCAGTGACTGCTGAAGCACGGTGTTTCCCACTGTCTCCGTGGCGATGTGAAGTGCCGTGAGCATCGGAACCCCGTTACCAAGCAACGTTCCAAGCGACCGAGAAAACAACGTGAGCTGGTACTTGAGCGCGAGCCGCCCCACCAGCGGCAGGCGCAGCAACCTGGTCTGCCACCACTGGCGGCCAGCGGGTGATTTGAACCATCGAAGCAGCAGCATCACGCCCACAGCCGTCAACACGCCCAACACCAAGCCATACTGCTTGAATGCCTGCCCCATGATCATGACCAGGCGCGTAGGCAACGGCAACGCATCGCCCATATCGGTAAAGAGCTTCTCAAACTGAGGCACCACGAAGCCCAGCATTGCGATCAAAGAGAGCACAGCGACTCCCAACAGAATGGCCGGATAGATAGTGGCAGATACAACACTGTCGCGCAGCGCACGCTGGCGCTCCATGTGCTCTACCAGTCGATCTAACACAGCGGACATCTGGCCGCTGACCTCACCCGAACGCACCATGTTGATGTAGAAATCCCCGAACAGGTCGCGGCGCGCGGTGAGCGCGCGGCTCAGAGGGGTACCACCCTTGACCGCATCGAGAACACCCTGCATCAATGCCGTCAGGCTAGGCTTGTGACTCATATCGATCAACACCCGAAGGGCGTTGTCCAACGCCAAGCCGGCACGCAGCATGATGGCAAGCTCTGAGGTTATGGCAAGCACATCCGCAGAGGTCACCGGTCCTTTGGACGCGCGCGATCTGGGCTGCGCTACAGCCGCAGCGCTCGATTGCCCGGGCGTCGTCCCAGCAAATGCGGCAGTGGCGGCCTCTTCAATGCGTAGCGGCGTCAACCCTTGCGCTCGCAACTGCTTGAGCGCAGCCGTGCTACTAGATGCTGATAACTGCCCCTCTTCGATCTTGCCTGCCGCCGAGGCGGCCCTCCAAACAAAATCAGGCATCGGACTGATCCTGCGTCACGCGGGCGAGCTCATCCAGCGTAGTAATGCCTGCCGCAACTTTGCGCATGCCATCTTCGAAAAGACTCAACATTCCGGATCTGGCCGCAAGGGCATTGAGCGTATTAGCATCGCGGCCCTCAATGATGGCACGACGCATAGGCTCATCCAGCACCAAAAGCTCATGAATGCCCGTGCGCCCCCGGTAACCTGATTGCCGACAGTGCTCGCAACCCACTGCTTGATACACAGGTCGGTCCGCCGGGCAGAAGCGAGCCAACCCCGTGCTCTGACGCAACTCGGCCCCCGGCTCATAGGCCTGCTTGCAATGCCCGCATAGCGTTCGCACCAAGCGCTGCGCCAACACGCCATTGACAGAAGAGGTAATGAGGTAACTCTCCACCCCCATGTCCTGCATACGGATCACGGCACCAGCCGCTGTGTTTGTGTGGAGCGTGGAGAGCACAAGATGGCCCGTAAGAGCGGATTGCACGGCAATTTGCGCTGTCTCACCATCCCGCATCTCACCGATCATGATGATGTCAGGATCCTGGCGCAGGATGGAGCGCAATGCGTTGGCAAAGGTGAGGTTGATTTGTGGATGCACCTGGATCTGGTTGATGCCCTCCAGTTGGTATTCCACCGGATCTTCCACGGTAATGATCTTATTCGCCTGCGCATCGATCTTAGACAGTGCTGCATACAGCGTGGTGGTTTTACCAGAGCCAGTGGGACCTGTGACAAGCAGGATTCCGTGAGGCCGCGCCAGCAACGTATTAAAGCGGGCCAACGTGTCCTGCTCAAAACCCATGGTATCCAGATTCAGCCGCACGCTAGCGCGGTCAAGCACGCGCATCACCACGCTTTCGCCATGAACGGTAGGCACAGTGGAAACCCGCAGGTCCAGCTCTCGCCCTTTCACTCGCGTCTTGATGCGCCCGTCTTGAGGCAACCGGCGCTCGGCAATGTCCAGATGGGCCAGCAGCTTAACGCGTGAACTCACGGCAGCGGACAGACGAGGAGGCACCAACTCACCCATATGAATGACACCATCCACGCGATAGCGTACGTGCAGGCCGTCGTCGAACGGCTCGAGATGAATATCGGAAGCCCTCAAGTCGGTCACGCGGCCAATGATAGTGTTGACTAGACGAATCACCGGCGCCTCGCTGGCCAAGTCTTTGAGGTGCTCGATAAAGTCTCCACCGTCAAGACCATCGCCAAAACCGCCCTCATCTTCCGGAGCCTCCTCCACCGGCTCTGCCAGAGCCTTTTCGATGTCCCCCTCCAGGGCCAAGTGCGGACGAACGATGCAGCCCGTAGCAAGGCGCAATGCTTTCGCCACGAAAGGGTCTTGGGGCACCGTCATCGCCACATGAAGCTCCCGCCCGTCCAAGCGGAGTGGGAAAACAGCATTGGCATGAAGAAACTCTGGCAGCAACCCCTCCACTTCTGGCATGAGGTCAGGAAAGCCATCTGCCGTCACCAAATCCACATTCAACTGACTAGAAAGCGCCCTCGCAACATCGATGTCCGAGACTAGCCCCAGCCGAACCAGAACCCGTCCGAGCATGCCGCCCATTTCCTGCTGGGCAGAGAGCGCCCGCTCAAGATCGCGGGCGCTGAGCTTGCCAGTTTGTACCAGCAGCTCGCCCAATTTCGGCTGAGCCAAGGCTTCAGCGCCCTGCAGAACGGCTGAGGAAATCAATGTTTGTGTGGTCATGATGGTCTGAAAACAAACCAACTGGGCAATAAAGCCAGCGGGCTGCAATGAATGGGCAAGAGTGTAGCCCGGCCCCTGAAACCGGAGCGAATTGACGGCGGCCAGTGCCCCAATGGGCGCCGCCAAAAGCGACCAGTTGACGCGTCCCCACACTACCTTCGCGTACAGTCCACCCACTCACAATCCATTGAGCCATGCACGCAATTTCCCATAAAGCCACGACACTCGCCATCGCAGCGGCAATCTGTGGTGTCGTCATCGCAGGTATTGCTGGGGCCGCCTGGTTTCACCAACGGGTCCCTCCATCCACAAAACCTCCAGGGCCGATGATGCTAGCCCCCATGGTGGGTGCAATTGACACCTGCATTTTGAGACCTGAGGCCAACGCCACCGAGCCGCCTGTGTCCGACTCGCTTGAACAACGATGCACAGGACCTCAAGGCTCTGCTGCAGCCCTTGTGGAGGCAACGCTGACCCAGCTACAGCCTTCGCCTCACACCCGCTCTCCATTTCCTATGGGATACACGCTGCCAGTGCCGCTGCTACAGCTGTTCCGAGCGCAGGGCGCAGACTGGGTCATTGACGCAGAGCGGATCCGGCGCGTTGTACGAACGGTGCGCGACACCGAGCGACCGTTAATTTTGTACCTCTTTTCCACCCATTTTTCTGCACAGGCGCCCATTGAGGAGGCGTTGGCCCGCAACCCAGACAATCTGGCAAAGACCCGAGACGGACAGCTGCCGATCAGCTCGTACTATGGAGAGCCAGTCTATCCATGGACTTTTGCAACCACACAAACGGACATCACCGCCCGGCGCTTGCAAGCAGGCCAAGCGTTGCTCGAAGAGTTGTGCAAATTGCCTTCACATGACCTGTCCAAAGTACGTGGGGTAACACTGCTAGGAGAGTTGCACCATTTGTTCCCGAATTTTGAAGGGGGCATGGGCTTCAATCCGCCCTACCGCGTGACGGACTACAGCCCTTCCTCCATTGAAGGATTTCACAAGTATCTAAAAACCCAGTTTGGAAACATCGACCAACTCAACCGTGTGCTGGGTGCGCAATTTGCATCCTTTGAAGATGTTCAGCCGCCATCGCGCGACATCCGGGTCGAACCACTGACGAGCTACTTCGAGCATGTCGATTCGTATGCCCACGGCAGCCTGCCGATTACCGGATGGGCTTTTGTCCCTCAACGTGATGCAGCAGCCAGCCCCGCCTGGATTCACGTTTACCGCAACGGCATTTTTATCGGAAAGACTGCGGCCAACAAAGGCCGCCAGGATGTCCTAGATGCGAAGCCGGAATTTGGCAACGCCAACACCGGATGGCGACTGGATATGGACTTTAGGCGCCTGCCAACAGGTCTGCACCGGATTGACATATTTTTGGAGCGCGCGCCGGACCAACTGATTGCACTGGGCACGCGACAAATTGCCATCATGGATCGAGGGCAAAAAACTCCGGCCCCCATGCCGCAACATCCGCTGCCCGACCATGTTCCGGCAGACGACAGCGTACAAGCCTATATCGACACCCCAGCGGATCGCTCATCCTACTATTACAACCCGCTAGTCCCACTATGGCATGCATTTCGGGGTCAGCAGGTGCTGGCCTATCTACGGTTCTTTGACGACGTTGTCGGCCAATCTTGCTTGACCAAAACGCCACGTTATACCCACCAAATTATTCCTTTCGCAAACCCAAGCTGGGATGCGCAAAAATTCGCCATTGACGCATCACTTCGCAACACTACCAATATCCGGCTTGGCGTGAGCTTGTATGGGGATGCAACTTATGGCCCGGACTTCCCGGCTTGGTACAACACAACGACGCATCGAGGCTATGGCGTCACTGAGTTTCATCCTCTCAAGGCCCTCTCGACAGCAGAACTGAAGAAGGTGCTGGACCAACACGCCCAGCGGGGCGCTGAATTCGTTTCATTCTTCCTGGAGCCTTACTGGCAAGGTAAGCGCGTGCCACGCGATCAGAACCTGTTTTCTCTGGATCCGCAAAACACGAAATTCGGATCCTCAGAACTCTACGAGGCCGTCCAAGGCCTACATTGAGACGCCGCAGAGCATCACTCAAAGAGCTCGGCTTGTGTAAGCCGAGCCCCAGCTGCATCTTTGGCCGACAATGAGGGCTCCGAAATGGCGAAGCGCCAGTCAATTGCCAGGTCCGGATCGTTCCACGCAATGCAGCGCTCATAGGCCGGTGCGTAGTAATCAGTGGTCTTATACAAAAACTCAGCCACGTCACTCAGTACCAAAAACCCATGAGCAAACCCCGGCGGCACCCACAACTGGCGACGATTCTCCTCGCTCAGTTCTTCGCCGACCCATTGGCCAAAAGTCGGTGAGCTTTTGCGCAGATCCACCGCCACATCGAACACAGCCCCCTTCACCACGCGTACCAGTTTTCCCTGGGGTTGCTGGATCTGATAGTGCAAGCCCCGCAAAACGCCTTTGGCGCTGCGGCTGTGGTTGTCCTGCACGAACTGATGGTTGGTACCAGTGGCTTCATTGAACGCCCGCTGGTTGAAGCTCTCGTAAAAGAAACCTCGCGAATCACCAAACACCTTGGGCTCGATGAGAAGGACGTCCGGGATGGCTAACGGTGTGACTTTCATGGGTATCAATAGACCTTTTCTTTGAGCAGACGCAACAAATACTGCCCATAGCCGCTTTTGATGAGGGGCTGGGCAATGCGCTCCAGTTGCGCAGCATCGATCCACTGATGGCGCCAGGCAATCTCTTCGGGGCACGCAATCTTCAGGCCCTGGCGATGCTCCAGCGTGGCGATAAATTGCCCAGCCTCAAGCAGGCTTTCGTGGGTGCCGGTATCCAGCCAGGCATAGCCGCGCCCCATGATCTCCACGTTGAGCTGGCCTTGCTCCAGGTACAGGCGATTGAGATCGGTGATCTCATACTCACCCCGGGCCGAGGGCTTGAGCCCGCGTGCCAGCTCGACCACCTGGTTGTCATAGAAATACAACCCCGTCACGGCATAGCTGGACTTGGGTGACTGGGGCTTCTCCTCCAGCGAGAGCACTTTTCCGCGCGCATCAAATTCGGCTACGCCGTAGCGCTCTGGGTCTTGCACATGGTAGGCGAACACGCTGGCGCCCTCGGAGCGCACCATCGCGTGGCCCAGCAGTTCGTGAAAATCATGGCCGTAGAAGATGTTGTCGCCCAACACCAGCGCGCTGGGCGCGTCCCCCAGGAATTGCTCGCCGATGAGGAATGCCTGTGCCAAGCCATCGGGGCTGGGCTGGACTGCATATTCCAGCCGAATGCCCCACTGGCTGCCATCGCCCAGCAGTTGCTCAAAACGCGGGGTATCCTGCGGAGTGCTGATGACAAGGATGTCGCGGATACCCGCCAGCATCAAGGTGCTCAGCGGGTAGTAGATCATCGGTTTGTCGTACACCGGCAGCAGTTGTTTGCTGATGGCCAGGGTGGCCGGGTGCAGCCGGGTGCCGGAGCCCCCGGCAAGGATGATGCCTTTGCGTTGCGTCATGGTCTGGGTGCCGTTCAGAGAATTTCAGCCAGCATGCGCGCCACCCCAGCCTGCCAGTGCGGCATTTGAAGGCCAAAGGTGGTCTGCAGCTTCTGGGTGTTCAGACGCGAGTTGTGCGGGCGCACCGCTGGCGTGGGGAAAGCGCTTGTGGGGACGGGCGCCACCTCTTTTGCTTTTATTTCTATAGCAGGTTGCGCAATCCGGGCCTGCGCAAACACGTATTTTGCATACGCATTCCAGGTTGTTTCACCGGCCGCCACACAGTGGTACAGGCCGGCATCCTGCGGGCGCTGCTGCAGGTGGCGCAGCGCGTGGGCCGTCACGTCGGCCAGCAGGTCGGCGCCGGTCGGCGCGCCCCACTGGTCGTCGATCACGGTCAGGCGCTCGCGCTCCTGGGCCAAGCGCAGCATGGTCTTGGCAAAGTTGCCGCCGCGTGCGGCATAGACCCAGCTCGTGCGCAAGATCAGGTGCTTGGCGCCGGACTGTGCAATGAGCTGCTCGCCTTCGAGTTTGGTGCGGCCATACACGCTCAGCGGCGCGGGCGTGTCGGTCTCCACCCAGGGGCGGCTACCGCTGCCGTCGAACACGTAGTCGGTGCTGTAGTGCACCAGCCAGGCGCCCAGCCGCGCCGCCTCTTGCGCGATGGCGCCGGGGGTGGTGGCGTTCAGGGTGCGCGCGAAGTCGGCTTCGCTCTCGGCCTTATCCACGGCGGTGTGGGCTGCGGCATTGACGATGACGTCGGGGCGCAGGGTGCGCACGGTTTCGGCCACGCCAGCCGGGTTAGAGAAATCACCACAATGCTCGGTGCTGTCAAAGTCCAGCGCCGTCACGGAGCCAAGCACCGACAGGCTGCGCTGCAGCTCCCAGCCAACCTGGCCGCCCTTGCCGAAGAGCAAGATGTTCATGCGCTGGCGCTCGCAGTGGCTGCAGGCTCTTGCGCGTACTGGGTCTGCACCCAATCCCGGTAAGCACCCGTCTGCACGCTGGCCACCCAGTCGGCATGGTCCAGGTACCACTGCACGGTCTTGCGGATGCCGGTGTCGAAGGTTTCGGCAGGCTTCCAGCCCAGCTCGCGTTCGATCTTGCGAGCGTCGATCGCGTAGCGGCGGTCGTGGCCCGGCCGGTCTTTCACGTAGGTGATCTGGGTGCGGTAGCTCTGGCCGTCGGCGCGCGGGCGCAGTTCGTCGAGCAGGCTGCAGACCATGCTGACGATCTCGATGTTGGGCTTTTCGTTCCAGCCGCCCACGTTGTAGGTCTGGCCGGGGGCACCCGCCTCCAGCACGCGGCGGATGGCGCTGCAGTGGTCCTTCACGTAGAGCCAGTCGCGTACCTGCATGCCGTCGCCATATACAGGCAAATTCTTCCCGGCCAGTGCGTTGACGATCATCAGCGGGATCAACTTCTCGGGGAAGTGGTAAGGCCCGTAGTTGTTGCTGCAGTTGGTGGTGAGCACCGGCAGGCCATAGGTGTGGTGCCAGGCGCGCACCAGGTGGTCGCTGGCGGCCTTGCTGGCGCTGTAGGGGCTGTTGGGCTCAAAGCTGCGGGTCTCGACGAAGGCCGGGTCGGTGGGCGAAAGCGAGCCATACACCTCGTCGGTAGACACGTGCAGGAAGCGGAAGGCTTCGCGATCCCCATCGGGCAGCGCAGTCCAGTAGGCGCGCACAGCCTCCAACAGCCGAAAGGAGCCGACGATGTTGGTCTGGATGAAGTCCTCGGGCCCGTGGATAGAGCGGTCCACATGCGATTCGGCCGCGAAGTTGACCACCGCACGGGGTTGGTGCTCGGCCAGCAGACGGGCGATCAGAGCGGTGTCGCCAATATCGCCCTGCACAAAGGTGTGCCGTGCATCACCCTGGATGCCGTCCAGGTTGTGCAGATTGCCCGCGTAGGTGAGCTTGTCGAGGTTGATGACGGGCTCGCTGGACGCAGCAAGCCAGTCAAGAACAAAGTTGGCGCCGATGAAACCCGCGCCGCCAGTAACCAGAATCATAGGGTGGGCCGTTAGAAATGCCTTGCGGCAAAGCTTGCGATTATCCCACCCGCCCCGGTCACGGCGTCCTGGCCGTTTTCAACAGCCAGGCGCGCCCCTGTCTCATCAGAAGTGGATGCCGCGCATCATCTGCTGCAGCGCCACCGCCTCGGCCGACAACTGCGGCTTGCCACTCTTGTCCCCCTTGGCGGCGGTGGAATCCGGGAACATGCGAAAGCTGGTGTTCATCGTGATCTGCGCCACGCGCGGCACCAGCGCATGCAACAACTGGCCGGTGATGCCCAGGCGCGTGGCGATGCGCACGGGCTTGAAGATGCAGGCCTGCGCGATCATGTCGGCAGCCTCCTCGGGGCTCAATGTGGGCACGTTGTTGTAGATCTTGGTGGGCGCAATCATCGGCGTGCGCACCAGCGGCATGTTGATGGTGGTGAAGGTGATGCCCTGGTCGGCGAACTCGCTCGATGCACAGCGCGTCCAGGCGTCCAGCGCCGCTTTGCTGGCCACATAGGCCGAAAAGCGCGGCGCGTTGGTCAGCACGCCGATGGAGCTGATGTTGACCACATGGCCCTTGCGCTTTTCCACCATGCCGGGCAAAAAGCCCATGGTCACGCGCAGGCAGCCAAAGTAGTTGAGCTGCATGGTGCGCTCGTAGTCGTGGAAGCGGTCGTAGCTCGACTCGATGGCGCGACGGATGGAGCGGCCTGCGTTGTTGATGAGGAAATCCACGCCGCCATGGTTGTCGATGAGCAGTTGCACGAAGCGGTCGCAATCGGCCATGTCGGCAATGTCGGCCGAATACGCGATGAACGCATAGCCCTTGGCCTTGGCCTCAGCACAGGCCTCGTCCAGCTTGTCCTGGTCACGCCCGCAGATGATGGTGGTGGCACCCGCCTCTGCAAACTTGTGGGCGGCCGCCAGGCCGATGCCGGACGAGCCCCCGGTGATCAGCACCACCTTGCCCGTTACCGTGCCCTTGAGGCTGCGGTCGATGAACAACTCAGGGTCCAGGTTGCGTTCCCAATAATCCCACAGGCGCCAAGCGTAGTCCTTGAGGTTGGGGCAGGCCACACCCGAGCCCTTGAGCGCCGCCAGCGTCTCGCGGCAATCGAAGCGCGTGGGGTAGTTCACGAAGGTCAGCATGTCCTCGGGCAGGCCCAGGTCCTTCATGATGGCGTTGCGCACACGGCGCACCGGCGCCATGGCCATCAGGCTCTTCTTGATGCCCTTGGGGATGAAGCCCAGCAGCGCGGCGTTGACGAACAGGTTCATGCGCGGCGCATGGGCTGCGCGGCTGAAGATGTCCAGCACGTCGCCCACGCGGTAGCCCACCGGGTCCACCAGATGGAAGCACTTCTTGCTGATGTCCTTCTGGTGGCTGATCACGTTAAGCGCGTTCACCACGAAGTCCACCGGCACGATGTTCACGCGCCCGCCTTCCAGGCCCACCGTGGGCATCCAGGGCGGCAGCAGCTGGCGCAGGCGCTGGATGAGCTTGAAGAAATAGTAAGGACCGTCGATCTTGTCCATCTCGCCCGTCGTGCTGTCGCCCACCACCATGGCGGGGCGGTACACCGTCCAAGGCACCTTGCAGTCCTGGCGCACGATTTTTTCGCTTTCGTGCTTGGTCTGAAAGTAGGGGTGGTCCAGGCCCTCGGCCTCCTCGAACATGTCCTCGCGGAACACGCCTTCATACAGGCCTGCCGCCGCGATGGACGAAACGTGGTGGAAGTGCCCGGCGTCGACGGCTTTGGCCAGGTCCACCGTGTTGCGCGTGCCCTCGATGTTCACGGCCACCTGGGTCTCTTCGTCGGCCCCCAGGTCGTACACCGCCGCCAGGTGATAGAAGTGGTCGATCTGGCCCTTGAGCTTCTTGATGTCTTCTGCCGCCACACCGAGCTTTTTCGCAGTGAGATCGCCAAACACGGGAACGGCGCGCGTGGCACCCACGCCCCAATAGCTGCGCAGATCAGCCACCTTGTCCGCGCTCTCCTTGCGGATGAGGAAATGCACCACCGTGCCCTTGCGTTCGAGCAACTTCTTGACCAACCGCTTGCCAATGAACCCCGTCGCCCCTGTCACGAAATACTGCATGGAAAACTCCTGTGAGATATCTTCATTCTTGCCCAAGCCCTGCACGCACCGATTCAGCAGAAACCCGTGCAGATGCTAGGCGCCAGAACCCTGTGGCGGCTAGATGGCACGCTCTACATTTTTAGGAGCGCGTGCCTACACCTTACGCCCGGCGCGGCGTACAGTGCGGTCATGCGTCGAAGGCAATCTGCCCCGGCAAACCCAACCAACCGCACAACGGAGGCCCCATGGTCAAGAAACTGCAGAAACTCAGCGCCGACAAGAAGAAGAGCAACGCCCAACTGTCCAGCACCGTCAAGGACTCCGCCCAGCAAATCTGGCTGGCGGGCCTGGGCGCCTTCTCCAAGGCACAAGAAGAAGGCGGCCGCGTGTTTGAAGCCCTGGTCAAGGAAGGCCTGACCATCCAGCGCAAGACCCAGGCCGTGGCCGAAGAAAAGATCACCGAAGCCACCAGCCGCGTGACCACCATGGCCAGCGACATCGGCTCCAAGGCCCAGGGCCAGTGGGACAAGCTCGAAAACATCTTTGAAGACCGCGTGGCCAAGGCCCTGTCCAAGCTGGGTGTTCCATCGGCCCGCGACCTCGAAGCCCTGAGCGCCCGCGTGGACGCCCTGGCCAAGGGCGCCAAGGCAGCCCCCGCCAAAGCCGCTGCAGCCAAGCCCGCCGCCAAGGCTCCAGCGAAAAAGGCTGTTGCCAAGAAGGCCGCCCCTGCCAAGGCCGCGTCCAAGCCAGCCGCCAAGGCCTCTGCAAAGGCTCCTGCCAAGAAGGCAGCCGCCAAGAAGCCCGCAGCCCGTCCAGCGGCTGACACCAGCGCCAGCACTCCTTCGGCCGACTGATCACGCAAGGGGTAGCTCTCTGCCCTCATGACAAAAGCGGCCGACGCGCAGTTGCGCGTCGGCCGCTTTTCCTTTTTTTTGGTGAAACCCGCGCCCAGCGCCGTACACAGCGGCATGGGCATTCCGCCGCGATGCTGCAATGCAGCATCGCGGCGTGGGTTAGAGTAGCCATCAGAGACATCGAAACAACGACGCACAACGACGCGAAGGGCCTGCACACATGGTGAAGAAAGCGCCACGCCGCACTGCAGAACGCATTCTGGAAGTGACACTGGACCTGTTCAACCGGTTCGGCGAACCCAACGTCTCCACCACCCTGATTTCGGCCGAGCTGCGCATCAGCCCCGGCAATCTCTACTACCACTACCCCGCCAAAGACGAGCTGATCAACGCGCTGTTCGACCGCTACGAGCACTCGCTCACCGAACTGCTCGCCGCCGCCGATGGCGTGCGTAACGTGGAAGATGCGTGGTTCTTCATGCACACGCTGTTCGAGCTGATCTGGCAGTACCGTTTTCTGTACCGCGATCTCAACGATCTGCTGTCCAAGAACCGGCGCCTGGAGACGCACTTCCAGGCCATCCTCAAGAACAAGACCCGCGCAGTGCGCGCCATGCTTGACGGCATGGGCCGCGCGGAAACCCTGCACATCGACTCGCGCGAGCTGGAGGCCACCGCCACCAGCATGGTCGTGGTGCTGACCTACTGGCTCAGCTTCGAATACGTGCGCGACCCACGCCGCGCGCTGGAGCCCGAAAGCGCCCAGGCCGCCCTGATGCGCGGCGCCCACCATGTGCTGAATTTGCTCATGCCTTACCTCGAAAGCAGCCAGCGGGCCCACCTGCTGCAGTTGGTGGGGGCCTACGCAACCACCACACCAGGCTGACGACGCCCGCCCAACCCACTGCGCACCGCCAACGACCAGGCCACAACAACATCACTCGCTCACAAGACCTTTCGGAGACACACACCATGGCCAAATGGACCCCCTTCCCCCACGCAGGCGACTACCAATTCGATGCCGCGAGCGTCAAGAAGCAATGGGCGCGATTGCATGGCGGTGACGCCGAGCCCTGCCCCAAAGATGCTGCCGTGCTGCAAGCCTGGGCACTGTTTCACAACGGCGATTTTGAGAAAGCCACCGCAGCGGGCCTGGCGGCTGGCGGCGCGGGCATCACCGTGGCCAACAAGGCCACCTCCATCTACGCCAACTACCTGGAACCCAAGGAAAAGACGCGCCTGGACCTGTTCACCCAGGTGGCCGAGCGTGCCGAGGCCCAGGCGGCGACCGAGCCTGACAACGCCAACGCCTGGTACTGGCACGCCTACGCGCTGGGCCGCTACAGCCAGGGCATCAGCGTGGCGAAGGCCTTGGCCCAAGGGCTGGGTGGCAGAGTGAAAGAGTCGCTGGAGAAGGCGATCGCCCTGTCGCCCAAACACGCTGACGCGCGCATTGCGCTGGGCGCATTCCACGCCGAGGTGATCGACAAGGTGGGCTCACTGATCGGCGGCATGACCTACGGCGCCAAGAAGGACACGGGCCTCAAGCTGTTTCAGGAAGCGCTCAAGCTCAACCCCGGCTCGGCCATCGGCATGATCGAACATGCCAACGCCCTGGTCATGCTGGAGGGCGACAAGAAGATGAAGGAAGCCACCGCGCTGTATGAAAAAGCCGCCGCCGCCGAGCCCATGGATGCCATGGAGCGGCTGGATGTGGAGACGGCACGGGCTGAGCTAGAAGAGGAATAAATTCGGTTCATCCCCCTGAGGCGCTGCGGGGCGACCTTGCTTGGTGTCCCTGGTTTGGGCAGCGCCAGTTTTTGCGGATCGGTGGCCTTCGATAGCCGCGCCGCACTGACATAGCGGCAGCGCTCTCATACCCTCAGCCGCCAAAGCGCCGCGAGGCAATCTCCAGCAGGCCGTCAAAAATCAGGTTGTCCACCAGCTCGAAAGGCCGCGTCATGCTGGGCGCCATCTTCCAGCCTGCGCCGCCGGTCATGATGCAGGCGGGCTCCTGGCCGCAGTGCTGCAGCAGGTGCTGGAACATGCGCTCCACCGCGCCCGCGATAGCGTAGGTGCCGCCGCTGGTCAGCGCATCGCTGGTGTTGGTAGGAAACAGGCGCACTTCGCCCGTGGGCACATGCAGGCCGGCGGTGCCGGTCTCCAGCGCACGCAGCATGATGCCGTGGCCGGGCAGGATGAGCCCGCCCATGAAGCGGCCCTCGGCGTCGATGCATTCCACCGTAACCGCCGTGCCCACCATCACCACGATCAGCGGCCGCGCGGGGCCTTGGGCCAGCACATGGTGGCGCGCGCCGATCATGGCCACCCAGCGGTCCGAGCCCAGGCGCGAGGGATGGTCGTAGCCGTTGGCCAGCCCGGCCTCCTGCGCCGAAGACACCACCCACGAGGGCGCCACATCCCAAAGCTCCATCTGCTCCTGCACCCGGCGCTTGGCAGCGTCGCCCGCCACCACGCAGCCCAGCATGCGCTCGGGGTGGGGCAGCGACGCCCAACTGCCTTCGGCCAGTCGCTCGATGTGCTCCAGAAACTCGGCGCCATGCGCCAGCAGTGCGGCCCCAGGGCGGGGAGCGTCGTACAACGCCCATTTGAGACGGGTGTTACCGACGTCGATGGCCAGAAAAGTCATGCGCCGGATTATCCCGAGTTTTGTCTCCCGGCTCTGCACCCACGGCGACAACCTGCGTCAGGGCTTTCGCCCCGCAACAATGTGAAAAATCTTTTCGCGTATCTGTCTGACACGCCATGGCATCCCCTTGCCGCTACAGTGGCCGCTCCCGTTTTTGCAACATTAGGAGTACCACATGGGTCTTTTCAGTTTCATCAAGGAAGCCGGTGAAAAATTGTTTGGCGGCAAGGATGCGCATGCCGGCTCGGCAGCAGCCCCCACGCAAGACGAACTCAACGCCAAGGCGGGCAAGGCCATCGAGACCTACATCACCGCCCAGAACCTGGGCGCCACCAACGTGCAGGTGGCTTTTGAAGGCCCCGAAGGCAAGGTCACCGTGCGAGGCACCGCGCCCACGCAGGCCGCCAAAGAAAAAGTCACCCTGTGCTGCGGCAATGTGGCCAGCGTCACCAGCGTCGACAACCTGATGGACGTCACCAACCCCGAACCCGAAGCCCAGTACCACGACGTGGTGCGCGGCGACACGCTCAGCGCCATCGCCAAGAAGTTCTACGGCGACGCCAACAAGTACCCCGTGATCTTCGAGGCCAACAAGCCCATGCTGAGCCACCCCGACAAGATCTACCCCGGCCAGAAGCTGCGTATCCCTGCACTGTAGCCCCCTGAGTCGCCTTCGGCGCCGTCCCTCTCAGGGGGACGCACCCCGTGGCCCGGCAAAGCCGGTTCCACGGGTGCACTGGCGAAGGGCGGCTCCGCTCAAGCGTCCGGGTTGATGAGACGCATGAGAATGCGATCTTCCAACAAAAGAGCTGTTAGCGCTTACCCATAAAGCGCTAACAGCTCTTTTTTTAATAGCAATCTAAGTTCAACCCTGCTTCCACGGCAGGCCATGAAAGCGCCAGCCGGCCCGTTTGCCGCGCTGGCCCTGCGCATCGGCATCGCCTTCGAAGCCTTCGAGGATGTTGTAGGCGGTGATGCCCAGTTCGGTGGCGCGGCGCGCGGCGGCGATGGAGCGCACGCCGCTGCGGCACAGCAGCACGGCCCGCCCACCTTCGGGCACGGCGGCGCGCATCTGCGCATCAAAGTCCGCATTCATGGCCATGCCCGGCCACTGCTTCCAGGCCACGGGCGTGGCGCCCGGCACCTGGCCCACCCAGTCGCGCTCGGCGTCAGTGCGCACATCCACCAGCACGGCCTGGCCGGCCTGCACCCATTGCCAGGCCTGCTGGGGCGTGATGTCGCCAGCGTAGCCTTCGGCGGCGGAAATCGTTGGTTCGGTCATCGTCAAGGTCCTTTCAGTCCCACAAAGGGGCCGGTTCGTCGCGCAAGTGGTTACGCAACTGCGCATAGTCGGGCACCACCGTGGCCACGGTGTCCCAGAAGCGGGGGCTGTGGTCCATCACGCGCAGGTGGGCGAGTTCGTGGGCCACCACGTAGTCGATGATGGCCGGGCGGTAGTGCAGCAGGCGCCAGTTCAGGCGGATGGAGCCGTCGGCCTTGGCGCTGCCCCAGCGGGTCTGGGCGCTCGACAGGCGCAGGCTGGCCCAGCGCACGCCCAAGAGCGGTGCGAAATGGTCGAGCCGGGCCGTGAAGTGGCGGCGCGCATCGCGCATCAGCCAGGCCTGCACGGCGTCGCGGATCTGCGCGGGGCTGGCGCTGTGGGGCAGGCCAATGTGCAGGCTGGGCCCCTGCTCCTGTCCTGCCGCTGCCACCAGCGCCCCGCCCTTGCCCGCGAAGCCGTGGCTTGGGTCCAGCACCACCGTCAGGGGTTCGCCCAGGTAGGGCAACACGGCGCCGTCGGCCCAGACGATGCGGCCGCCCTCCATGCGCTGCTGGCGCTCGCGCGTCTCGCTGAGTTTGCGCAGGATCCAGTCAGATTTTTCGCGCAGCGCGGCATCCACCGCAGACAGCGTGACCCAGCTCGGCGCACGCACCGAAAGGCCGTCCGCACCCACAGTGAACCCGATGCTGCGGCGCCGCACGCGCTGCAGCGCGTAGGCCACCACGGCATCGCCCAGCAGCAATTCGCGGCTGGCCTGCGGGTGGCGGAATTCGGCGGGGGACAGCAGGGATGGCAGGGGCACAGCAGGCGCTGCAGGCCGCTCAATCACTATCTTTTTAGGAGCTTCTAGCGCTTTATCTTCCAGCGCTGGAGGCACTTTTTGCTTGAATTCTCCGCCCAGGGGGACGGGAGCTGTGGGCGGCGCGGCTGGCGCGTCGAACAGGTCCAGCGCCAGTTGCACAAGCCGCTGCATCACGAAGGCGCCTACTCGTCAGAGGCAGGCTCGGAAACAGCCTGGGTTGCGGCCCCGGCAGGGTAGGCCTCGGGGTCCAGGCGGCGCATTTCGGCTTCGATCCAGGCCTCCACCTCGCGCATCAGCTCGTCGGGCTGGCGGCCTGCGGTGGGAATGGGCTTGCCGATGGACACATCCACCACACCGGGGCGTTTGATGAAGGCCTTGCGCGGCCAGACCTTGGCGGACGTGACGGCGATGGGCACCACGGGCGCGCCGGTGTCGATGGCCAGGCGCGTGCCGCCGGTCTTGTAGTTGCCTTTTTGCCCGCGCTCGATGCGCGTGCCCTCGGGGAACATGATGATCCAGATGCCCTTGGCCAGCAGGTCCTTGCCCTGCTGCACCACCTTGTTGAAGGCCTGCGTGCGCTGGTTGCGGTCGATGTGGATCATGTCCAGCCGACCAATGGCCCAGCCGAAGAACGGCACGTGCAGCAGCTCCTTCTTGAACACGTAGGCCAGGGGGTGCGGCATGATCGCAGGCATCAAAAAGGTTTCGTACGTAGACTGGTGCTTGACCAACAGCACTGCCCCAGCGTTTTCGCCCTGCGGCAGGTTCTCCATGCCCATCACGTTGGCGCGGATGCCCAGGATCACGCGCGCCCCGCTGATACACAGCGACAGCCACGCCCGCGCAATGCGGTACAGCGGCAGGCCCCGCACCCCCAGCAGCGTGCCGAGCATGATGGTCAGCGCGTAAGGCACCACGGTGATGCACATCCAGAGAAGGTGAAGAACAGAGCGGAGAAAAGCCATCTTTGTAGTCTTTTTGGCCACTAGCGCTTATTAATCAAGCGCTGGCAGCTATTAAATATATAGCATTAAATCTGAACGATTCCGCCAGGCCCCTGCCCCGCCAGCGGCAAGGGCGCCACGGGCGCTGCTGCGGCCACCTGCACCACGGGCAGCAACTGGTTCACGAAATCGTCCAGGCTGGCGTGCACCAGCGTGCTTGGCGGCAGCCCGGCAGGCAGGGGCCCGCCCGGCACCACCAGGGCCGAGCGCCCCGTGCACACCAGGTGCACCTGGGCGCCCAACGCGGCACCGGCTTGCAGATGGGCTTCGCAACTGCCCACCACGTGCATGTCGTTCCACTCCACGCCGTAGCGGTCGCCAATCTGCTCCAGCAGGCCGGGCGCGGGCTTGCGGCAGGCACAGCCCTCGTCGGCCGCGTGGGGGCAATAGAACACGGCGTCGATGCGCCCGCCCACGGCGGCCACCTGGCGGTGCATCTTGGTGTGGATGGCGTTGAGCGCCACCACGTCGAACAAGCCCCGGCCCAGCCCCGGCTGGTTGGTGGCCACCACCACATGCCAGCCCGCATGGTTGAGCCGCGCAACGGCTTCGAGCGCACCGGGCAGGGCCGTCCACTCGTCGGCCGAGGTGACGTAGTCATCCCCCAGCGGATTGAGGGTGCCGTCGCGGTCCAGGATGACGAGTTTCATAGGGTGGTTTTGCCTTGGGAGAACCGCCAGCCTATCAGCACCAGGGTCAGACCGCCAGACGCGACAGATCGGCCACGCGGTTCATGGCCTCGTGCAGGCTTTTCAGCAGGCCCTGGCGATTGAGGCGCAGGTCCATCTGCTCGGCATTGACCATCACGTCGTCAAAAAACGCATCCACCGGCGCGCGCAACACGGCCAGGGTCTGCAGGCTGGCGGTGTAGTCGCCCGCGTCGAACTGCGCATTGGCCTCGGGCACAAAGCGCTGCAGCGCGGCGTAGAGGTCTTGCTCGGCCTTTTCTTGCAGCAGATCGGGGTTGACGTGGGCATCTACCGGGCCTTCGGCTTCGGCCTTCTTGAGGATATTGCCTACGCGCTTGTTGGCTGCGGCCAGGGCCGGGCTTTCGGGCAGCGCGGCAAAGGCGCGCACTGCCGCGAGTTGTTTTTCGACCAGGGCCAGGCGCTGCGGGCGCAGGGCCAAAACGGCGTCCACCTCTTGCGCGCTGTAGCCCTGCTCGCGCAGGCTGCCTGCGAGGCGGTCATAGATGAAGTCGGCAAGCTGCGCCGAGGCGTCGGTGATCTTGTCGCCAAACGCGGGCACTGCACCGGCCAGCAACGCGCTCAAGTCCAGCGGCAGGTCTTTTTCGACCAGCATGCGGATCACGCCCAGCGCATGGCGGCGCAGTGCAAACGGGTCGCGGTCGCCTGTGGGCAGGTTGCCAATGCCGAACATGCCCACCAGGGTTTCGAGTTTGTCGGCCAGCGCCACCACCACACCGGCGGTGTTGCGCGGCAGGGCATCGCCCGCAAAGCGCGGCTTGTAGTGGTCTTCAATCGCGTGCGCCACCGTCTCGCCCAGGCCGTCATTGAGCGCGTAATAGCCGCCCATGATGCCCTGCAGCTCAGGAAACTCGCCCACCATGTCGGTCACGAGGTCGGTCTTGGCCAGTTGTGCGGCCAGGTCGGCGTCGGCCACCAATTGGGCATCGCCCAGCTGCGTTGCAATGGCCTTGGCAATGGCGCGCACGCGCTCCACGCGCTCGCCCTGCGTGCCCAGCTTGTTGTGATAAACCACTTTGCCGAGGCCTTCGACGCGCGAGGCCAGGGTCTTCTTGCGGTCCTGGTCGAAGAAGAATTTCGCATCGGCCAGGCGCGGGCGCACCACGCGCTCGTTGCCGCCGGTCACAAAGCTGGTGTCTTCGGGGCTGATGTTGCTCACCACCAAGAACTTGTTGGTCAGCTTGCCTGCGGCGTCGAGCAGCGGAAAGTACTTCTGGTTGGCCTTCATCGTGAGGATGAGGCATTCCTGCGGTACGTCGAGAAACTCCGTCTCGAATGAGCAGGTGACCACATTGGGCCGCTCGACCAGGGCGGTCACTTCGTCGAGCAGGGCCTCGTCTTCGATGGGGCGGGCGCCATTGCCCACCTTTGCGGCGGCAGCGGCGAGCTGGCGGGCGATCTCGGCCTTGCGCTCGGCAAAGGATGCAATCACGGCGCCGTCTTTTTTCAGCGTGGCGGCGTAGCTGTCGGCATCGGCCAGCACCACGGGCGACACGGCGGCTTCAAAGCGGTGGCCTTGCGTGCTGTTGCCCGCCGTGAGGCCCAGCGCCTTCACCGGCACCACCGTGCTGCCATGCAGCGCCACCAGGCCGTGTGCAGGGCGCACGAAGTTCACGCTGGTCCAGCCGGGCAGCTCGCAGTCGGTCTCCAACTGGTAGCTCATCACCTTGGGGATGGGCAGTTTGGCGATGGACTCGAGCAGCGCTTTCTGCAGGCCGTCCTGCAGCGTGGCGCCGGGCACCACGCTGTCGTAGAACAGGGCTTCGGCCTTGCCATCCTGCGCGCGCTTCAAGGCCGCCACGGCGGCGGCGGGGTTGGACACATCGGCGCCCAGCGCCTGCAGCTTTTTCAGCAGCGCGGGCGTGGCCTGTCCTTCGGCGTTCAGGCCCACGGCCACGGGCATGAGCTTTTGCTGCACGGCCTTGTCTGCCGCCTTGTCGGCCACGGCCGTCACATGCGCGGCCAGGCGGCGGGGCGAGGCGAAAGGCGTGACCACGGACGCGGCGGATGCGAGGCCCAGGGCCTTGAGCTGGTCGCCCAGCACGTTGGCGAAGGCATCGCCCAGCTTCTGGAGCGCCTTGGGGGGCAGCTCTTCCACAAACAGTTCTACGAGGAGGTTTTGGGTCGTCATCGTCATTTCTCTCACGCAGCCTTCTTCGTCATCTGTTCCACCCACTCACGCGGCGCCATGGGGAAACCCAGGCGCTCGCGGCTCTCGTAGTAGCTTTGTGCCACGGCACGGGCCAGGTTGCGGATGCGGCCGATGTAGGCGGCGCGTTCGGTCACGCTGATGGCGCCGCGGGCATCCAGCAGGTTGAAGCTGTGCGCGGCCTTGAGCACCTGCTCGTAGGCGGGCAGCGCGAGCTGCTGCTCCATCAGGTACTTGGCCTGCTTTTCGTGCGCGTTGAAGGCGGTGAACAAGAAGTCGGCGTCGCTGTGCTCGAAGTTGTAGGTGGACTGCTCCACCTCGTTTTGTTTGTACACGTCGCCGTAGCTCAGGGTGTCGGTCCACTTCAGGTTGTAGACGTTGTCCACGCCCTGCAGGTACATGGCCAAGCGCTCCAGGCCGTAGGTGATCTCGCCCGTGGCGGGCTTGCAGTCGATGCCACCCACCTGCTGGAAGTAGGTGAACTGCGTCACTTCCATACCGTTGAGCCAGACCTCCCAGCCCAGACCCCAGGCGCCCAGCGTGGGGTTCTCCCAGTCGTCTTCCACAAAGCGGATGTCGTTTTTCTTGAGATCGAAGCCCAGGGCTTCGAGGCTGCCCAGGTACAGCTCCAGAATGTTGGCCGGTGCGGGCTTCAAGACCACCTGGTATTGGTAGTAGTGCTGCAGGCGGTTGGGGTTCTCGCCGTAACGGCCGTCCTTGGGGCGGCGGCTGGGCTGCACGTAGGCGGCCTTCCAGGGCTCGGGGCCGATGGCGCGCAGGAAGGTGGCGGTGTGCGAGGTGCCCGCGCCCACTTCCATGTCATAGGGTTGCAAAAGGGCGCAGCCCTGGGCATCCCAGTAGGACTGCAGCTTGAGAATGATTTGCTGGAAGGTCAACATGCGTGTGTCTGGCATGGCAGCAAGGCCATGCGCGGTAGGTAATGGGTGCGCCCAATGCTGCGCGCGAACCCTTCATTTTACGAGCCGCGCCCGTCTTCGATATCTATCAACAAAAAGAGCTGCTAGCGCTTATCCATAAAGCGCAAGCAGCTCCCGTTTTGATAGCAACCAGAATTGCTCAGGTTGTCATGGCTCCCAGCGGCGCAGCACCAGGCTGGCGTTGGTGCCGCCAAAGCCGAAGCTGTTGGAGAGCACGGTGGTGAGCTGTGCGTCGCGCGTTTGTGTCACCAGCGGCATGGTGCCCAGCGCGGGGTCGGGCGTTTCGACGTTGGCCGAGCCCGCGATAAAGCCCTTGTTGAGCATGATCATGCAGTAGATGGTCTCTTGCACGCCCGTGGCGCCCAGCGAGTGGCCGGTGAGCGACTTGGTGGACGAAAACGGGGGCACCTTGTCGCCAAACAGCGCCTGCATGGCGCGCACTTCCTGCATGTCGCCCACGGGCGTGGAGGTACCGTGGGTGTTGATGTAGTCGATGGGGGCGTCGAGCCCTTCCATGGCCTGCTGCATGCAGGCAATGGCGCCGTCGCCCGAGGGGGCCACCATGTCTTCGCCGTCGCTGGTGGCGCCAAAGCCGATCACTTCGGCCAGGATGGTGGCGCCGCGTGCCTGGGCGTGCTCCAGGCTCTCCAGCACCACGGCGCCGCCGCCGCCCGCGATCACGAAACCGTCGCGGTTGGCGTCGTAGGCGCGCGAGGCTTTCTCGGGCGTGGCGTTGTACTTGCTGGACATGGCGCCCATGCCGTCGAACAGCAGCGACATGCCCCAGGAGAGCTCTTCGCCGCCGCCCGCAAACATCACGTCCTGCATGCCCCAGGCGATCTGCTGCGCCGCAGCGCCGATGCAGTGGGCCGAGGTGGAGCAGGCCGAGGTGATGGAGTAGTTGATGCCCTTGACCTTGAAGTTGGTCGCCAGGCAGGCGGACACGGTGGAGCTCATGCAGCGCGTGACCTGGTACGGCCCCACGCGGCGGATGCCTTTTTCGCGCAGCGTGTCGGCCGCTTCGATCTGGTTGGCGGGCGAGCCGCCGCCCGAGCCCATGATGAGGCCGGTGCGTGGGTGGCTGACCTGTTCGGGCGTGAGGCCCGCCTGCTTGATGGCGTCTTCGAGCGCAATCTGGGCATAGGCTGCCGCGTCGCCCATGAAGCGCAGTTGCTTGCGGTCGATGCGCGCTTCGATATCGATATCAGGGGCGCCGCCTACCTGGCTGCGCAGGCCCAGCTCGGTGAATTTCTCGATGGCCTTGATGCCGCTCTTGCCCGCACGCAGCGAGGCTTCGACGGTGGCCAGGTCGTTGCCGATGCACGAGACGATGCCCGCGCCCGTGATGACTACACGCTTTTTGCTGCTGGTCATGCTGCGTCCTTGTCGTCACCCTCGCGCTTGAACAAGCCCACGCGCAGGTCATTGGCCACGTAGATTTCCTTGCCATCGGCCAGCAGGCGGGCATCGCCAATGGCCATGACCAGCTTGCGCTTGATCACACGCTTGATGTCGATCTCATACGTGACGCGTTTCACGTCCGGGCCGACTTCGCCGGTGAATTTGACCTCGCCCGCACCCAAGGCGCGGCCACGGCCGGGCAGTTGCAGCCAGGTGAGGTAGAAACCAATGAGCTGCCACATGGCGTCCAGGCCCAGGCAACCCGGCATGACGGGGTCGCCCTGGAAGTGGCAGGCAAAAAACCACAGATCGGGCTTGACGTCGAGTTCGGCGACGATCTTTCCCAAACCATGCGCGCCGCCATCGCTGTCGATGTGCGTGATGCGGTCAAACATCAGCATGGGTGGCAGCGGCAGACGCCCGCTGTCAGCGCCGAACAGCCGGCCCTCGCCCGAGGCGATCAGTTGTTCGTAGGAAAAGGAATCTGCCATTTTCAGTCGTGCTCCAGAACGGCGGGTGCCCCGCCTCAAATCATCGTGTACGCAAAAACAAGCCCCCGCTTGCAGGGCTCTATTATCAAGGCATAGAGAGCCAGCTCTAAAGAAGCATTTGCCAAGCCCTTCGCGCAGCCCGGCGGCGCCTGACCTGGATCAATGGCCGCGCACCGTGCGGACCCTGCGCGCCACCATGGCCCACACCAGCGCCAGCCCCCCCAGCGCCCACAGCGGCCACAGCCCCCAGCGGGCCACCCACCATGCATAGGGTGTGATCGCCCAGCCGCTGTCCGCGCTGAGCCCCCGGCCCTGCACCTCGCCCTTGAGCACGCCCCGCGTGTGGCGCGCCAGCTGGTGCGTGACCACGCCCCGGTGGTCGATGATGGCGGTGGCGCCGGTGTTGGTCGCGCGCACCATGGGGCGCTCGAACTCCAGCGCCCGCATGCGGCTGATGTGCAGGTGCTGGTCGATGGCCAGCGAGTCGCCAAACCAGCCGATGTTGCTGAAATTGACGAACACCGTGGGCGCCTGGGCCGGGTCGATGAAACGCGCGCCCAGTTCTTCGCCAAACAAATCCTCGTAGCAGATGTTGGGCGCAATGCGCTGGCCCGCCCACGCAAACGATGGCTGCCCCACGGCGCCCCGGTTGAAGTCGCCCAGCGGGATGTTCATCATGGCCGTGAACCACCTGAAAAACGGCGGAATGAACTCGCCAAACGGCACCAGGTGGTGCTTGTCGTAGCGGTAGGGGCCAGCTTGCGTGGCGGTGCTCATGCCCAGCACCGAGTTGGTGTAGCCCACCGCTTCATCGCCCAGCGGAATACCCACCAGCGCCGCCTGTTTACCTTGCGCATAGCGCTGCTGGATGCCTTCCAGGTAACCCGGAATAAGCTGCTGGGGCAGCAGCGGAATGGCGGTTTCGGGCGCCACCACCAGGTCGGCCTTGGCGCTGTGCAGCGCCTCTGCGTACCACTTCAGCGCCAACGGCACGCCGCTGCCGGACTGGAACTTTTCGTCTTGCGGAATATTGCCCTGCAGCAGCTCCAGGCTCAGGGCCGGTGGCGGGTGCTGCAGGGGGGTGTAGCAAAGGTTCACGGCGCAAAAACGGTCTGCCGTGGCCAGGGCCAGCGCCGCGCCCAACACCAGCAGCAGCGCCCACAGGCGCCCACGGCGCAGGTCGGGGCTGCGCACCTGCACCGCCCACATTGCCAGCACGGCAGCCACCGCCCCGATGCCATACACGCCCACATAGCGCGCCAGCGCCGCCAGGGGGCCATCAACATGCGCATAGCCGCCAGCGCCCCAGGGGAAGCCCGTCCACCAGATGCCCCGCGCCAGCTCCGCCGACAGCCAGAGCGCTCCGAAAAGAATAGCTGCTCCCGCTTTATGGACGGTCGCAAAGCGGCAAAACAATGCCAAGGCAGCGGCATAGTAGCTGCCCAGAAAGGCCGCCAGCCCCAACACCGCGGCCACCGCCAGCGGCGCGGGCAGGCCGCCGTAGGTATGCATCGAAATAAACAGCCACCAGAAAGTGCCTGATAGCCATGCCACGGCAAACACCCCGCCGATGAGCGCACCGCGCCGCCAAGGGATCGCCACGCCCGCCCCTGGCCGCACCAGCCAGGCCAACACGGCCATTGAGGCCAGTTGCAGCCACCACAGGGGCTCGCCGCTCCAGGGCCAGGCCAGCGACGCCGCCTGCGCCAGCCCAGCAGCCAGCGCAAGCAGCACCTGCAGCGGCCAGCGCATCGTCAACAAAGCGGCCCGCGACATCAACCGCCAGCGCTGTGGTGGTTGCCGCTGCTGCCGCTGTCTTCGACCTTGGACACCTTGAACCAGCGCACGGCGCCGCCCTTGGTGTGCAGCACCACGAAGTGCAGGCCGCCCAGTTGCAGGTGCTCGCCACGCTTGGGCACATGGCCCATTTCGTGGGCGATCAGGCCACCGATGGTGTCGAAGTCCTCGTCGGGGTCGCTGCAGTGGATCACGGTGTCGAAGGCTTCGCAGACCCGCTCGACGGAGGTGTCGCCGCTCACGCGGTAGGTGCGGTCGGCCAGGCCGAAGATGTCGCCGTCGTCCTCGGGGATGTCGAACTCGTCCTCGATCTCGCCCACGATCTGTTCGAGCACGTCCTCGATGGTGACGATCCCGGCCATGCGGCCGAACTCGTCGATCACGATGGCCAGGTGGTTGCGGTTGCCCCGGAACTCGCGCAGCAGGTCGTTCAGGCCCTTGCTCTCGGGCACAAACACCGCCGGGCGCAGCAGCGCGCGGATGTTCAGCTCGGGCGCCCGCTGCAGCTTGAGCAGGTCTTTGGCCATGAGGATGCCAATGATGTTCTCGCGCTCGCCCTGGTACACCGGAAACCGCGAATGCGCGGTGTTGATGACCAGGTTCAGCATCTCGTCGTAAGGCGCGTCGATGTTGACGAGGTCCATGCGGGGCGCGGCCACCATCACGTCGCCCGCCGTCATGTCAGCCATGCGGATGACGCGCTCCAGCATCACACGCGACTCGGCGCCAATGACCTCGTTGTCTTCGGCCTCGGCCAGGGTACCAATGAGTTCTTCCGTGGAATCTGGCCCAGGGTGAATGAACTCGGCCACTTTCTGCAGAAAGGTGCGCTTGTCTTCCTTTTCGGGCGGTCGCCCGGGGTGCGGATCAGACACTGTCGTGGAGGCAGGACGTGCGGTAGTGGATCAAGCCCCTAGGATAGCGGATTGTGGTGACACGGGCCTGCACGCAGGCGCAGGCCCGAGCCCTTACTCGGCCGACTGGTGGCGCGCTTTCTGCACGCCGCTGCGTACTTCCTGCACGCCAGCCAGAAAGTCCCAGAACTGCTTGGCCTGCTTCTTGAGCTGGTAATCCACCTCGGCGTACTGCTGCTCCACGATCTCGGCCATGCGCGTATCGAAGCTGGCGGGCGGCAACTGCAGATAGGCCTCGGACTCCGAGCCGTCGCGGCGCACCGTGGCACCGGCGTTGCGGGCGATCTTGAGCATGGCCGTGTTTTCAGACAGCGCATGGATGAACACCATGTTCACGCCTTCGTTGCGGGCATGCATCACGGCACGCTCGAACAAGCGGGCGCCAAAGCCACGGCCACGGGCTTGCTTGAGCACCGACACACCGAACTCGGCGCAGTGTTTGTGCTCGGGGTGCTCGGAAAAAGCCAGATGCGCCATGGCAATCAGCTCGAGGCGGCGGTTGTAGATGCCAAAGATCTCGTCGCGATCGAAATCAAGGTGCTCGGCGTAGCGGCGGATCTGATCGTCATTGGCGGCGTAGCCAAAACGCAGATAGCGGTCTTCGGGCTCCAGCTGAAGCAGATGCAGGGCAATCCGCTCACGGTACGTGGGCCCCAGGGCGCGGATAGGAACCATCACGGGCACCTCCTGCTTGGTACGGACGTCACCGGTAGAGGAAGGGCTGCCCGTCATCGGGCGCAGCATGTCCCGGCCGGCGTACCAGGATGCCTTGAGCCAGTCTTTGGTTGCTAACATGGCATGTACTGTAAGGGTTTTCCCTGGTCATTTCCAGCCTATTTTGTTGCGCTGCAACAAAATAGTGACCCTCCTCAAAAACCAAAGAAAATAGGGCATAGCGCTGGTGGTAATTGGCTTTTTTGCTCTCAATATCAGAGCATTTCACAGCCCCGCCAGCCCTCCCACACCAGGTGCGCTGCAGTTCAGCCCCGTGCAGCCACCCACTCACACCGGTACCGCCGTGGTCGCCTTCACGCGGTCGAGCACAAAACTGGTCTTGCAGTCCTGCACGCTGGGGTGCTTGAGCAGTGTGTCCATGATGAAACGGCTGTAGTGCGCCATGTCGGCCACCACCACACGCAGCAGGTAATCCATCTCGCCCGTGAGCGACGCGCACTCCACCACCTCGGGCCAGGTCTGCACGCTGGCGCGGAACAGGTCCATGGGGTTGCGCTTGTGGCTTTCGGTGTGCTTTTCGAGCCGCACGTTGAGGTAGGCCGTAAGGCCCAGGCCCACGGCTTCGGGCTGCACCAGGGCCACGTAGCGGTGAATCACGCCGCTGTCTTCCAACCGCTTGACGCGGCGCAGCACGGCGCTGGGCGACAGGCCTACCTGCTCACCGATGACGTCATAGGTTTCGCGCCCGTTGTCTTGCAGGCGGCGCAGGATGGCCCTGTCCAGCTTGTCGAGTGCGTTGATACCGGTCATGACGCAGGATTTTACGGAACTACGCGCACTTGGTGCAGCCTTTGGCGCGGGCACGGGTATGTCCCGATAGTGGCTCGGCGGGTGCAATACAAAAATTGATCTCGCAAAATAGAACGACCGTTCGTTTTTGCGCACATAAAAAACCACATCAACGGAGACAAACACATGAACGGATTTTTCAGCCGCCTGCTGCGGCGACTCGCGCTGGCGGGCACGGCCGCACTGCTGCTTGTGGGCGCCCCTGCGCAGGCACAAAGCGGCTACACCCAGACCCGCTACCCCATCGTGCTCGTGCACGGGCTTTTCGGCTTTGATTCTGCCCTGGGCATCGACTACTTCTACGGCATCCCCGATGCCCTGCGCCAGAGCGGCGCAAAGGTCTATGTGGCCCAGGTGTCGGCGGCCAACAGCACCGAGGTGCGGGGCGAACAACTGTTGGCCCAGGTCAAGACCATCATGGCCATGACCGGCGCGCCCAAGGTCAACCTGATCGGGCACTCGCACGGCGGCCCCACCACCCGCTATGTGGCGGGCGTGGCACCGCAACTGGTTGCGTCCGTCACCTCCATCGGCGGCGTGAACAAGGGTTCGCGCGTGGCCGACATCGTGCGCGGCGTGGCGCCTGCGGGCTCCGTGTCGGAGACCCTGGCCAATGGCGCGGCAACGGCGCTGGTGACACTCATCAACCTGGTCTCTGGCGGCTCGGGCCTGCCCCAGGCGCCCACGGCGGCCATGAACTCGCTCACCACTGCGGGTTCGGCGGCCTTCAATAGCCGCTTTCCGCAGGCCGTGCCCAGCGGCTGTGGCAGCGGGGCCGAGCTGGTCAACGGCGTGCGCTACTACTCGTGGACGGGCACCAAGCCCCTGACCAACGTGCTCGACGCCAGCGACGGCCTGCTCAGCGTGCTGAGCCTGGTGTTCGGCGAGGCCAATGACGGCCTGGTGTCGGCCTGCTCGTCACGCCTGGGCAAACACCTGGGCGACTACCGCCAGAACCATCTGGACGAGGTGAACCAGTTGCTCGGCCTGCGTGACTGGTTCTCGACCGACCCCGTGACGCTGTATCGCCAGCACGCCAACCGCCTCAAGCAACAAGGCCTGTAAGCCATGGCAGTAATACGCTCTCGCGCCTGGGCGGCAGCCGCCGTGGCCCTCACCATCGCCTCGGCCGCCGTGGTCTGGTGGCTGGCGGGCTCGGGGGCATGGCCCGGAGCGGGGGAGCGGTCCGAGGGACCGGTCGGCGCGGCCACCGCGCCGACCGGCACCCAAGGCTTGCAAACACCTGCGCAGGGTGCGGATACGGGCACCTTCGCCCGCCGCACCGCCAACGCAGGCGGCACCACAGCCGACCCGCTGCTGGTCACCGGCCTGCGCGACAAGATTGAAGCCCTGCTGTTCGAAGCGGGCGACGCTGACGACCCGGCCACGCTCAAGCAGCGCCTGGCCGGGCTGATCGGCAAGCACTTTCCGCCAGACCTGGCCACGCGTGCGCTGGCCATGGCCGAGCGTTATGTGGACTACCGCGTGGCCCTGGGCCAATTGCGTGCGCCGAAGGATTTGACCGATCCGCGCGCTCTGCGCGATGCCATGGAGGCCCGCCACAAGGTGCGTTTGCAGTTTTTTGACGACGCCGAATACGACGCCCTTTTTGCCCGCGAGGCGGAGCTGGACCGCTACACCCTGGCGCGCCTGGAGATCGCCCGCAACCCAAGCCTCACCCCCGCGCAGCGGGCCGAGGCGCTGCAGGCCGCTGACAGTGAGATGCCCCAAGAGCGCCGCGCCGAACGCCGTGCCGCTACCGAACACATGGCCGCCGCCGCACAGACCGCCGCCTTCAACGCCCAGAACGCCGACGACTACACGCGCCACGCTGCCCGCAGCGCGCAATATGGCGAGCCCGCCGCACGCGCGCTGGCCCAGCTCGACCGCGAAGAGCAAAACTGGCAACGGCGCCTGGACCTGTACAGCGAGGCCCGCGCCCAACAAGGCGAACAAAGCCCCGCGTTGCGGCAACTGCGCCAGCAGCTCTTCTCACCCGAAGAGCAGCAGCGCATCGACGCCGCCCTGGCATTGCGCAGGCTCAACGCGGGCACCGGCAACAGCTCGGGCTCCTAGAGCGGAGCGATGGGTTTGCAGGAGATGGAAAGGGGCAAAACTTGCCCCCGCATCCCGAAGCAGCAAGTCATCGATAGCGATCAGCGTACGTAAATCACCCCCCGCTTAACCCCCCGTTGCGGCTCCGGCGCATCCATTGATCCCCGATGGCGCCCCAACGCAGCCCTGAAAACCCTGAAAAAAGATCAAGGCGCCTTGCAGCCACGCACGCTCGGGGGCCTGAGCGGCGTGCCCATGATGAAGCAGCCGTGCAACGCGCAGCAGGTCGCCATCCCCCGGCCCATGCCCTGCAGGCGACGCAGGGTGGTTTTGTACAGGTTGAAATTGTCCAGGGAGTCGCTGCACGAACCGAGCAGGCCAAGTGTGCGCTGCGAATCGGGATGGACTGCAAGGCCTCCCGAGGTTGAAAACGCAAACGGCGCGGCGATTCGCATGGTTTTTTCCTGGTGCGTCAATACCGCCCCTAGCACGAAATTTCACGAAATCAGGCGCACTTCATGGCCCTCTCCGCGAGCAAGGGTTTACCTTAGTAGTGGCTCTACGGGCAAAACAACAAGATCGGCCCCGCAAAAAGAACGCGCGTCCATTTTTTTGCGGTCACAACGATTCACAACATCACCGGAGAAAAGACATGATCGGATTTTTCAGCCGCCTGCTGCGGCGGCTTGCGCTCGCGACCACGGCCGCAGTGCTGCTTATTGGCACCCCTGCACAAGCGCAAAGCAACGACTACACCCAGACCCGCTACCCCATCGTGCTCGTGCACGGCATCTACGGTTTTGATTCCGCCTTGGGCATCGACTATTTCTACGGCATCCCCGATGCCCTGCGCCAAGGCGGCGCAACGGTCCATGTGGCACAAGTGTCGGCCGTCAACAGCTCCGAGGTGCGGGGCGAGCAGCTACTCACCCAGGTCAAGACCATCATCGCCATGACCGGTGCAACCAAAGTCAACCTGATCGGGCATTCACAAGGCGCCACCACCGTCCGCTACGTGGCAGGCGTGGCACCCGAATTGGTGGCGTCCGTCACCTCCGTGGGTGGCAACAACAGGGGCTCGCGTGTGGCCGATCTCGTGGCCGAGGCCACACCAGAAGGCTCCGTGGCCTCAGCCATTGCCACCAGCGCAAACTACGCTCTTGCGGCGCTCATCAACCTGGTCTCTGGCGGCACGGGCCTGCCTCAGCTGCCTGCAGGAGCGCTGAACTCGCTCACCACGGCTGGCCTGGCTGAATTCAACAGCCGCTTTCCACAAGCCGTCCCCAGCGACTGCGGAAACGGGCCTGCGTTGGTGAACGGCGTGCGCTACTACTCGTGGACAGGCATCCAGCCCGTGACCAACGTGCTGGACCCCAGCGATGCCCTGCTCGGCGTATTGGGCCTGGTGTTCGGCGAACCCAACGACGGCCTGGTGCCGGCCTGCTCATCGCGTCTGGGCGAGCACCTGGGCGACTACCGCCAGAACCATCTGGACGAAGTCAATCAGCTGCTGGGCCTGCGCGACTGGCTCGCCACGGACCCCGTGACGCTGTACCGCCAGCACGCCAACCGCCTCAAGCAACAAGGCCTGTAAAAAATGGCGCCCCGTTCCCGCGCCGCCGCCGCAGCGGCCCTGGCGGCCGCTGCGGCGGCCATCGTCTGGTGGCTGATGGGCACGGCGGCGTGGCCCGGAGCGGGTGGACGGCCTGCGGGGCCGACCGGTGTGCAGGCCGACTCCCAAGGCCTGTCATTGTCCGAACGCGACGTCGATGCCGACACTTTGGCGCGCCGCCACCTCAGCAATGCAGGCGGCACCACCGACCCGCTGCTGGTCACCGGCCTGCGCGACAAGATTGAAGCCCTGCTGTTCGAAGCGGGCGACGCTGACGACCCGGCCACGCTCAAGCAGCGCCTGGCCGGGCTGATCGGCAAGCACTTTCCGCCAGACCTGGCCACGCGTGCGCTGGCCATGGCCGAGCGTTATGTGGACTACCGCGTGGCCCTGGGCCAATTGCGTGCGCCGAAGGATTTGACCGATCCGCGCGCTCTGCGCGATGCCATGGAGGCCCGCCACAAGGTGCGTTTGCAGTTTTTTGACGACGCCGAATACGACGCCCTTTTTGCCCGCGAGGCGGAGCTGGACCGCTACACCCTGGCGCGCCTGGAGATCGCCCGCAACCCAAGCCTCACCCCCGCGCAGCGGGCCGAGGCGCTGCAGGCCGCTGACAGTGAGATGCCCCAAGAGCGCCGCGCCGAACGCCGTGCCGCTACCGAACACATGGCCGCCGCCGCACAGACCGCCGCCTTCAACGCCCAGAACGCCGACGACTACACGCGCCACGCTGCCCGCAGCGCGCAATATGGCGAGCCCGCCGCACGCGCGCTGGCCCAGCTCGACCGCGAAGAGCAAAACTGGCAACGGCGCCTGGACCTGTACAGCGAGGCCCGCGCCCAACAAGGCGAACAAAGCCCCGCGTTGCGGCAACTGCGCCAGCAGCTCTTCTCACCCGAAGAGCAGCAGCGCATCGACGCGGCTTTGGCTTTGCGCAAACTCAACGCGGGCTCTAGCCGCGGCTCGGGGTCCTAGTGGCGGAGCCGTGGCCTGGACGTGCGCGCAGGTGAATAGGTAGCCGCAAGCCCAATGCTACTATATTGATAGCTATTTGCGCTTGATAGATAAGCGCTAGAGGCCATTTTTGGCACAAAACTTCAGCGCATCGCGGTGAATCCAGGGGCGAGAAAAGCAAGACCGGAACCTCGCCTCTACCCCCGGTATCCGGTGCACGGCCACCTGGCTCAAAAAGGAACGCCTTCCAACTGCCCCATCTTGCCGCTGAGGAAGTCCCGCCGGGCCTGCTCGGCATGTTCGGGCGTGTCCATCACGAACGGGCCTGCAAACACCAACGCCCCCTCCACCGGCACGCCGCCGAGCACCGCCACATCGGCAGGGCGCTCTGGTGTCGCCGTGAGGGTGATCCGGTCCCCAGGGCCAAACACTGCCAGCGCGCCCGGTCTCAGGGCCTTGCCGCCCAGGCCTTCGATAGCGCCGTCCAGCACATAGGCACCGAGCTCCCTGGCGCTGATCTCCAGTTCGACCCGCGCACCCGCCTGCAGGTGCACATGCGCAAACACGGTCGGCGTTGCGGTGACCATCGGCCCCGTCACGGCGTTGACCGTGCCCGCAATGACACGCACGACGGCGCCTGGCAGCTCGATTTCAGGAATGTCCGCGGCCCGGAACGAGGTGTACGCGGGGTCCACAAACTTCATCGCCGGTGGCAGGCTGGTCCACAACTGCAGGCCGTGGCGCCCGCCGCCGGGTTGTTCGGCATGCAGCATGCCGCGACCAGCGCGGATCAACTGCGCGTCGCGCGGGCCCAGGTGGTCGCGAAAGCCAAGGCTGTCGCGGTGCTCGACCTCACCGTCCAGCAGGTAACTGATGACCTCGATGCCGGCATGCGGATGCGGCTTGTCACCGATGCCGCGCCGGCTCTGGTGCCGGTAGTGATCGGCGAACACGAAGGGGCCGAGCGAGGGGCGCTCCTGCAAGGGCAGCGCACGCCACAAACGCATGTCGCCGTCGTCGATCACGCTGTCGGCGGGGATGATGGTGTCGATGTGGCGTTGGGTCATGCTGTACCTCGTTCGTGTTCGTGGACAGGGCTGCGTGGACAGCCAGCAGCCACCGATGCTGATGATGATCTTACTGAAGGCGGCATGTCCCCGGCCAGCGCCGTCCATTCACGGAAACTTCGGCGCCCGCTTCTCTTCTCGATGAAGGCGCGCGCGGCAGCCGCTTGGTCATGAGCGCACATGCAGAAGTCAAGGCTTGTCTTCGGCCTCTCGGAAGCCCGCCATGGCGTTGCTCTGGGGTTTAGTGATCAAAATGGGCTCTACCGCTTATTTATCAAGCGCAAACAGCTATCAATACTATAGCAATAGATTCATCCATAGAAGCATGCGCCACTGAGGCCATCCCCCCAAACAAAAAGGGCTCCCCAAAGGAAGCCCAGTCTGCTTGGCATCAGTGCGGGGGGCTAAAAACACTCCCCATGGCAGCAGCACCCACGACCGTGAAATGCCACCACCATGGGAAGGCCCGCAACTGCGTCAATTCCTCAATTACATGATGGTGCCGATTTCGCCCGAAGGAATCTGGCCTGTGCGCACAGCCTCAGCAGCCAGTGCACGCACGGCAGAGCGGTCAGCCGTGGACGAATAAGTCACCACACGCGAACCAGCAGGTTCTTGGCTGCGGGTCTGGGCCACGGTAGAGGCTTCGGCAGCCACTTCAGCGCGGGTGCGGTTGGTGTCGAACTGCAGGGCAAATTGCGAGCCATCGGCTTCATCGGCCATAGCGCCAAAAGAAGCGAAAGCAGCCACAGCGGCGAGCGAGAGGAAACGTGCGGTCTTGTTCATGGTGATACTCCAGTGAAATTCAAAAAATAGGGTTCTTCAACTCAACAGTCAGAGGGCAAAGGGCTTAGCCCAGCTCACCCGAAGGAATCTGGCCCGTGCGCACGGCTTCGGCAGCCTGGGCACGCACGGCAGAGCGGTCAGCCGTGGATTGGTATGTCGTCACACGCGAACCGGCTGGCTCGATGGAGCGGGTCTGGGCGACGGTAGAAGCTTCGGCAGCCACTTCAGCGCGGGTGCGGTTGGTTTCAAACTGGGTAGCGAATTGCGAGCCATCGGCTTCGTCAGCGTAGGCACCGAAAGAAGCGAAAGCGGCAACAGCGGCGATGGAGAGGAAACGTGCGGTCGTGTTCATGATCAAAGTCCTTAAAGTTAAAAAAGCGTCTCAAAAAAACCAGGGGCAAACCAACTAAGAAAACTGCCTCAACCCTGGGTTCGGTGAGTCGCCTTGCGGGTTCGGCTCATCGATGGGTTGAACTGTACGCCGATGGAGTTCAGAGAAAAACCATTCAGTCACGAACTGACTGTTCTGGATATCGAAACAATCCGCGGCAAGGGGATGGGTCAGCGCTCAGTGCGGCGCGGCGGTTGTGGATGGCACGGTCTGCTTTTAGGGGCGCACGAAGCTCGGCGTGATTGGCGGCGCTTTTTGCATTGAAGGTGCTGCCAGCACGCTATTGGCCGGGATCAAAACAGTCGCAGCGCGCTTTCAACTTGCGCCAAAATTTGATCATTCACAAAATTCCTGCAAATCAATGCCTCATGACACTTGATTTCGCCAGAAACATGAGGCAGTACGCGCCTACAGTTCATGACATTCATCAACAACGAATGCCGGAGACACCCCATGACCGCAGCACTGCCGCAACAAACCACCGCCCAACTCGAAGCCTGGGACAACCCCATGGGCCTGATGGGCTTCGAGTTCGTCGAATTCACCTCGCCCACGCCCGGCGTGCTGGAGGCGGTGTTTGAAAAGCTGGGTTTCACGCTCGTGGCCAAGCACCGCTCCAAGGACGTGGTGCTGTACCGCCAGAACGGCATCAACTTCATCCTCAACCGCGAACCCCACAGCCAGGCCGCCTATTTCGGCGCCGAGCACGGCCCCTCGGCCTGCGGCCTGGCGTTTCGCGTGAAGGATGCACACAAGGCCTACAACCGCGCGCTGGAGTTGGGCGCTCAGCCCATCGAAATCCCCACCGGCCCCATGGAGCTGCGCCTGCCCGCCATCAAGGGCATTGGCGGCGCGCCGCTGTACCTGATCGACCGTTTTGAAGACGGCAAGTCCATCTACGACATCGACTTCGAGTTCATCGACGGTGTGGACCGCCGCCCTGCAGGCCACGGCCTGAACCTCATCGACCACCTCACGCACAACGTGTACCGGGGTCGCATGGGCTTCTGGGCCAATTTCTACGAGAAGCTGTTCGGCTTCCGCGAAATCCGCTACTTCGACATCCAGGGCGAATACACGGGCCTCACCTCCAAGGCCATGACCGCGCCGGACGGCAAGATCCGCATCCCGCTGAACGAAGAAGCCAAGCAAGGTGGCGGCCAGATCGAAGAGTTCCTCATGCAGTTCAACGGCGAAGGCATCCAGCACATCGCGCTGATCTGCGACAACCTGCTCGAAGTGGTGGACAAGCTGGGCCTGGCTGGCGTGCCGCTGGCCACCGCGCCCAACGATGTCTATTACGGCAATCTGGACACCCGCCTGCCCGGCCACGGCCAGCCCGTGCCCGAGCTGCAGTCGCGCGGCATTTTGCTGGACGGCACCACCGCCGACGGCACACCGCGCCTGCTGCTGCAAATCTTCTCCACCCCCATGCTGGGCCCGGTGTTCTTCGAGTTCATCCAGCGCGAGGGCGACTACCGCGACGGTTTTGGCGAAGGCAACTTCAAGGCGCTGTTCGAGTCGCTGGAGCGCGACCAGATCCAGCGCGGCGTGATCGACACCAAAAAGCCCTGAGCGGAGCACGCCATGGCCGTCGAACCCGTTGTCTATGGCGCCAGCGAGCGCCCTCCGCGCGGCGATTACAGCCGCGCATCCGCCGACTACACCTGCCCGCAGAACTTTGCGGCCTACACCGAGGCAGACCACGACACCTACCGGCGCCTGTACGAGCGCCAGGTGGCCCTGCTGCCCGGTCTTGCCAGCGATGCCTTCATCGCCGCCCTGCCCTCGCTGGGCGAGAGCGACCGCATTCCGCGCTTCGAAGAGGTGAATGAGCGCCTGTACAAAGCCACCGGCTGGGAGCTGGTGGGCGTGCCGGGCCTGATCCCCGAGGTGCCGTTCTTCACGCTGCTGGCCAACCGCAAGTTCCCGGTGACGGACTGGATCCGCAAGCCCGAGGAGTTCGAGTACATCGTCGAGCCGGACATTTTTCATGACCTGTTTGGCCATGTGCCGCTGCTGTTCAACCCGGTGTTTGCCGACTACGTGCAGCGCTACGGCCAGGGCGGACTCAAGGCCCAGGGCCTGGGCTCCTGCGAGATGCTGAGCCGCCTGTACTGGTACACCATCGAGTTCGGCCTGATCCGCGAAGCGCAGGGCCTGCGGGCCTATGGTGCGGGCATCTTGAGCTCATCGGGCGAGTTGGCCTATTCGGTGCAAAGCCCTGAGCCCCAGCGCCTGCCGCTGCAGTTGGAGCGCACCATGCGCACCCGCTACAAGATCGACACCTACCAGCAGACCTATTTCGTGATCGACAGCTTCGAGCAGCTCTTCGACATGACGGCAGCGGACTTTGCGCCCATCTACGAGCGGCTGCGCAACCAGCCCGAATTCGCGGCCGACCAGCGCACGCCCGAGGCGCAGACGGCGTAGGCAGCGTAGGCGATATAGGCGAATCACCGGCCTGACCGGCACAGATCGCGCAGTTGTGCCAGGTCGGGCTCCACGCCCAGGCCTGCTGCGTCCCCAAGGCTGGCCTTGCCGTCAACGATCGTATTCAGGGCCGGGCTGAGCACGGTGCGCAGCGGGTTCTCGTTGGAGTCGATTTCGAGCATGCCCCCGGCACGCCCCCGGGCCGCCAGCACATGCGCCGAAGCGAGTTGGCCGATGCCTGCGCCCAGAAAATGCGGGCAGTAGCACAGCGCTGCATCATGAATCCTGTCGATCACCGGCAAGCAGCCCGACACCCCGCCCCACTTGGCCAGGTCCGGCTGCACCACCGCCAGCGCCCAACTGGCGATCATGGTGTTGAAGGCCTCCGGGCCGATCAGGTTCTCGCCGCCTGCAAGCGGGATGTGGGTGCTCTCCGCCAGCCGGGTCCATTCCGCCACGGGGCGGTCGGCGCGCAGCGGCTCCTCCAGCCATGTGGGTGCGAAGTCGCGCAGGCGATCTGTCATCCGCAGCGCGCCCTCCAGGTCCCAGGCCTGGTTGGCATCCAGCATGAATGGGGTGCCCGCAGGCAGGCTTGAGTGCACCGCCGTGACGTTGGCAATGTCCCTGTCGTCACCAAACCCGATCTTGAGCTTGAACGCGCGGTACCCCTCGGCCTGTTTGGCCAGCACCGTGTCTTGCGGGCGGTCGGGGTTGATGCCGCTTGCGTAAACATCGACCACCCCTGACACACCGCCCAAAAACCGCCACAGCGGCACACCCGCCCGGCGCGACAGCAGATCCCACACCGCCAGATCCACACCCGCGACCACCTGCGCGAGGGGCCCCGGCTCGCCAGACTGGATGGCCAGCACCGCCGTGCGCGCGCTCATTCGCTCAAAAGCGGCCTGCGCCGAACCAAATGCTTGCCCCACTACCAACGGCGCCACGACGGTTTCGAGAAGGCGGGCACGGTGTTCCGCGCCGCAGCCCGGAAAGTTGCACCAGATCTCGCCCCAGCCCACGGCGCCATCTGCATCCTCGGCCCGCACCAGCACGGCCGGCCGGTCGTGCATGGTGCCAAACGAGGTCTGGACAGGGCGCACGACGGGCCAGCGCAGGACGAAGGCCTCCACACGCGCCAAGGTGAAAGGCTGGGTGACCAAGGAGGTCGAGGCATCCGGGTTTTCCATGGAAATACATTTGAAGTGATGGTCTATAGTATGTTTATCACTTCAAGCGTGCAACCCCATTTTTCCCTGCCATCCACCCAGCAAGCCACCATGCGTCTTCCCTCCGTCATCTCGCGGCCGCTGCTCATTGCGGCGCCCTGGCTGTGCATTCTTGCGCTGTGGCTTGGGGTGCGGGCCAGCGGGCTCGTGAGTCCGGCCCTCGTGCCCTCGCCCGCTGCGGTGTTCCACAAGTTCATCGAGCTTTCCAAAGACCGCCTGTGGCTGGACATCTGGATGTCCACACGCCGCGTGTTCACCGGCGTGGCCCTGGGCATCGCCGTGGCCGTGCCGGTTGGTTTTTGCCTGGGCTGGTACCGCGGCCTTCGGCTCTTCATCGATCCCGTCATCAACTTCTTTCGCGCACTCCCACCCATCGCGCTGATACCGCTGGTCATTGTTTATTTCGGGATCGGCGAATCGGCCAAGACCGTGATCCTTTTTTATGCATCGTTCTTCGCCGGTGTGATCGTGATGTACGAGGGCATCGCGCAGATCAATCCGATCTTCGTGCGCGTGGCCCGCACGCTGGGCGCCACCGACCTGGAGATTTTTGCCAAGGTCATCATTCCGCTGACGGTGCCGCACATCCTGACCGCCATCCGGGTGGCGCTCGGCGTGGCCTGGGCCACCCTGGTGGCCTCTGAGCTGATCGCCGCCCAGCAGGGCCTGGGCGCGCTCATCCAGAACGCCTCCTCGTTCTTCCAGCTGGACGTGATCTATGTCGGAATCATCTGCATCGGCCTCATCGCGATGCTCATGGACCTTGCGCTCAGGGCCGCCAGCCGCCGCCTGGTCGCCTGGCAAGACCGCATCGCCTGAAACGCATCGCACCCCCCATGACCACTTCTACCGAACTGCGCGGACCAGACACCGCAGCGCCCCCGCCCAACGCAGACCAGAAGGTCAGGATCCGGTTCGAAAACGTCACGGTGGACTTCCCCACGGCAACGGGGCCGATGCGGGTGGTCGATGGCGTGACGCTGGACATCCGGGACGGCGAGTTCGTGTCGATCATCGGCCCCTCGGGCTGCGGCAAAACGACGCTGATGAACATCGTCGGAGGCTTTGTGAAGCCCACCTCGGGCACCGTGACGCTGGACGGCCAGCTCGTGAAGGAGCCAGGGCCCGATCGCGGTGTGATCTTTCAGGAGTACGGCGTGTTCCCCTGGCTCACGGTGCGCGCCAACATCGAGTTCGGCCTGAAGCTTGGGGCCAACCGGCTGGGCCAGCGCGAGCGGGCCGAGATCTGCCAGCGCTACATGCAACTGATGGGCCTGAGCGACTTTGCCGACCACTTTCCGAAGCACCTGTCTGGCGGCATGCGCCAGCGGCTGGCGATTGCACGCGCCTACGCCGTCAAGCCGCAGTTTCTGCTGATGGACGAGCCCTTCGGCGCCCTGGATGCGCAAACCCGCACCGCCATGCAAGACCTGCTGCTTGAAGTGCTGCAGACCGAAGGCAAAACGGTGATGCTGATCACCCACTCGGTGGACGAAGCCATCTACCTCTCGTCCAAGATCGTTGTGGTCACTGCCCGCCCCTCGAAGGTGCGCAAGGTGTTTGACGTGCCTTTTGGCTACCCCCGGTCGGAGCGGATCCACGAAGACCCCCGCTTCATCGAGATGAGCCGCGAAATCCGGGAGCTGGTGATGTTTGAGTACGCAGCCCAGGCCCGGCAGTCCGTGCGTTCGACCGATTGAGTCCACTTACACCCGTATGCCTTCAGAAATATAGAACGCGATTCCGCATTACCCACTGCAAGGAGACACCATGACCACCAGCCGCAGAACCCTTCTCAAGGCAGGCGCCGCCGCGTCCATCGCGGGCCTTGCCGCGCCCGCTTTTGCGCAGTCACGCAAGAAATTGCGGGTCGGCTACCTCCACACCCCGGCCGTTGACGGGCATCTGTGGCTGGGCATGCAGGCGGGCAGTTTCGCCAAACACGGGCTCGACATCGAGCCGATCGTCTTCACCACGGGCCTCGAAATCTTCCAGGCCATGATTGGCGGCAGCCTCGATGTGCTGACGACCGGCGCGGTGGTGTCGAACTTTCCGGCGCGAGGCCAGGGCAAGGTGTTTTTGATGAACAACATCGAATACGGAACCGCCCAGCTCTGGGTGCGCGACAGCGCGATCAAGACCACCGCCGACCTGAAGGGCAAGCAGATCTCCACGACCACAGGGACAACCGCACATGTCTTTCTGGACCGTGCCCTGCGGGCCGCCAACCTGGACCCAGCCAAGGACGTGCAGATCGTCAACCAGCGCATGGCCGATGCCGTCACGTCTTTTGTGTCGGGCGCGGTGAACGCGGTTGCGCTCTGGGTTCCCTTCGACACGATCATCCGATCCAAGGTGCCGAACGCGCGGATGCTGATCGACGCCTCAGCGTTCTATCCGCAAGCGGCGATCATGGGCGGGTGGGCCACAAGAAGCGATTTCTATGACGCCGAAAAACCTGCCATCCGTAGCCTGGTTTCGGCCTGGGCAGAGGCCAACGACACCATCGTGGGCAACCCCGACGCGGCGGCCGAGACGCTGCAGAAAACCCAGTACAAAGATGTTCCGCTGGCCGAGTTCAAGGCCCAGTTCAAGCAGGCCAAATATTTCTCTACCGCCGAATGGCGCACCAAGTACGCCGACGGTTCGGTGACCCGGTGGCTGCAGCAGGTGAGCGACTTTTTTGCCCAAAGCGGGAACATCGCCAGCCCCGTGCCCGCCGAGCGTTACTTCGACCCCAAGATCTATCTCGAAGCGATCAAGGCATGAGCGAGGCCACTGCCACCGGCTTCGACTACATCGTCATCGGCGGCGGCTCTGCCGGGTGCGTGCTTGCAAACCGACTCAGCACCAACCCCGCCGCGCGCGTGTTGCTGCTCGAAGCGGGAGCGGCGGCGCGCAACTTCTGGTTGAAGCTGCCCGTGGGCTACTTCAGAACCATCTACGACCCGCGCTTTTCGCGCCAGTTTCCAGTAGAGGCCCAGGCCGAAACGGGCAACCGCCTCATCCAATGGCCGCGTGGCCGGGCGCTGGGGGGGTCGAGCATCATCAACGGCCTGCTGTACATCCGTGGCCAGCACGAGGATTTTGACGACTGGGCGAGCCTCGGCGCCACGGGCTGGGCGTACAACGATGTCCTGCCCTACTTCAAGAAGTCCGAGCGGTTTGCCGGGGGGGCTTCACCCTACCACGGCACCAGCGGTGAGCTGGATGTCTCCCCCCTGCGCAACGCACACCCCTACACCGCCGCGTGGGTGGAAGCCGCCGTCGAATCCGGCTGCAAGCGCAACGACGACTTCAACGGTGCAGAGTCGGAAGGCGTCGGCGCCTACCAATTGACGCTGGGCCGCCGGTGGCGGTCCGACGCTGCCACCGCTTTTCTGCGCCCGGTGCAGTCACGACCCAACCTGACCATTGCAACCGGCTGCCATGTCACGCGCATTCTTGTGGAGAATGGCCGGGCCGTGGGCGCCGAGTGGGTACAAAACGGCCAGCCGATGAGCACGCGCGCCGACGCCGAAGTGGTGCTTGCTGCCGGGGCGCTGCAGTCGCCCCAGGTGCTGCAACTCTCCGGCATCGGCGATGCTGCTCTTCTTGCCAAACACGGCATTCCCGTTGCAGCGCACTCCCCCGAGGTGGGCCACAACCTTCAGGACCACTACCAGGCGCGTGTCATCGTCAAGCTCAAGCGGCGCATGTCGCTCAACGACGAGGTGCGCAATCCGTTCAGCCTGGCGAAGATGGGGGCGCAGTGGCTGTTCCAGGGCGAGGGGCCGCTCACGGTGGGCGCCGGGCAGGTGGGCGGACTGGCGTGCACCGAACATGCGGTCGGCGGCCGTGCCGATGTGCTCTTCAACGTCATGCCCTTGTCGGTCGACAAGCCCGGCGACCCCCTGCACCGGTTCTCCGGTTTCTCGGCATCGGCCACACAATGCCGCCCCGAATCGCGCGGCACCGTGGAGATCACGGGCAGCGACCCGTTGGCCGCGCCGCGCATCGTTTCCAACTACCTGACTGCGCCCCTCGATGCGAAGGTTCTGGTCGCGGGGCTGCGCATGCTGCGTGATATCTACGCACAGCCCTCGTTTCGCGACCTGGTGACCGGCGAGGAATACCTGCCCGGCAACGATGTGACGACCGCCGCCGCGCTGGAGCGGTTCGCGCGCGAAAAGGGCGGAACGGTGTTCCACCCGGTCGGCACCTGCCGCATGGGCGGCGACGCCGGGTCGGTGGTCGATGAACGGCTGCGCGTGCGTGGCATCGAGCGGCTGAGGGTGGTGGACGCTTCAGTCATGCCCCGCATGGTGTCCACCAACACCAATGCCGCCTCAATCATGATCGGCGAGAAGGGCGCGGCGCTGATTCTGGAGGATGCATCCTCCACCCGCTAGACGTCGCTTGACGGATACTCCGGCCCCATGATCTTCGATACCGCCCACGCTCCGCTGTACGTCCAGCTCTCGGATCTCTTTCGCCAGCGGATTCTGAAGGGCGTCTGGAAAAACGGAGACAAGCTGCCGTCGCTGGACGAGCTGGTGGACGAGTTCCACGTGGCCAAGGTCACCGTGCGCCAGGCGATCGACAGGCTCACGCGGGACGGTTTGGTGTCGCCACAACGGGGCCGTGGCACCTTCGTGACGGGCGCTCCGCAGGACAACCGGTGGCTGCGGGTCGAGACCTCGCTCGAGAACCTGGCCAGCGTCTATCGCGACACGCACCCGGCGATTCTCAACATCGACGAATCGACGCGCAGCCCCCTGCTGACGGAAGACGACGGCGTTGCGGCCGACAAGTATGTCTTCATGCGCCGCATTCACAGCCGCAACGGCCAGCCTTACTGCATCATCAACATCTACCTGGACGCCGCCATCTTCGCCAAGCACCCTGCGCGCTTTCGCAAGGAGACCGTCATTCCCATCCTGATGGGCATGCCCTCGGTCGACATCGTCTCGGCCCGCCAGGTGCTGACGATCTCGACCGCCGATGTCGAGGTGGCCAGGCACCTTGGAGTCAAGGTGAACGCGCCGGTGGCGGAAGTGCGGCGCGTCTTCACCGGCCCAGAGCAGCGGGTGATCTATCTGGGCGAAGTCACCTACCGGGGCGATTTCGTGCGCATGGAAATCGACCTGAAGCCGTGATCCTCAGCGGCGGCAGCAATTGCTATCAAAACAATAGCTTCTAGCGCTTGATATATAAGCGCCACCGGCACTTTTTATCAAAAATCAGTCCCGCCCTATCTCCCGCATACATGCCTCCATCACTTGGGGGTCAAACGCCATCTCCACATGCGCCACACCTTGCACCAGGCGGTTGTCCGCCCCAAGCAAGGCCGCCGTGCTGGTGGGAAAAACGATGTTGTCGCAGTTGGAATACCAGCAGGTGAACAGCGCGGCCCGCCCTGCGGGCTCGTCCCGCCGCAGCGTCAGCACCCACTCCCCCGCCAGGCTCATCTGCTGCCCATTCACCGCACTGCTGAAACGCCCCGGCCAGGTGCCTGCGTGCGGCGTGCCCAGCGTCAGCACCCGGTGCACCCGCCCATCCGCCTGATAAGCCCGCAGCCAGGCCCGCGCCGCCAGCCCGCCCATGCTGTGGCACAGCAGCACGGGGGCCATGCCCGTGGCGGCCGTCACGCGCTGCACCGCGTCTTCAACAGTGCTGGCATAGGCGTCGATGGAGCCCAGCACCGGCTCCAGGTTCACCGCCACATAGGCATGGCCCGCGCCCTGCAGGCGCGCAAACCAGGGCAGCCAGAGCCCCCGGTTGCACATGAAACCATGCACCAGCACCACGCCGCGCTGGCCGGTGGGCTGGGCGGGCAGCCAGTCGGGCACTGAGCGGCTGAGAAACGGCTGGCGCCAGCAGAACACGGCCAGCCCCGTGCTCACCTCGGCCCACCAGGCGGCCAGCACCTGTGCAAGGCGGGCGCGGGGCGCAGGGTCCGCGCGGTTGACGGTGTGCATGAGCCCGAACTGCACAGCCATCACCAGCAGGTAGAGGGCCAGCGGCAGCAGCGCCCCCAGCACGGCACACACGGGGGACTGCGGCCATTGCCAGGCCAGCCAGACAGCCATGGCCAGCAAGATCAAGAGAACAGAGATTCGTTGCCAGCGCGCAATCATGGTGGTGGAGTGCAGATGTTGTAATTCAGCAAGCCGCATTGTGCGGCCCGAAAGGAAACTGCCCATGGATGCCGCCCAGACCATCCGCGACTGCATCGCCGACGTGACAGCCCTGCGCCTGCACCGCACGGGCGACGCCGCGCTGGGCGCGGCTGTGGGCAGCGTCAAGGCCTTGCAGGCACAGCGCTTTCGGGGCACCTACGCCGACCTGCTGGGCTCGCCAGCGTTCGGCCCCGCCGCCCGGTTCTTTCTGGAAGAGCTGTACAGCGCCTCTGACTACACCGAGCGCGACCAACAGTTTGGCCGCATCGCGGGCACGCTGCAAACCGTGTTTCCCGAGTCCGTGGTGGCCACCGCCGTGGCCCTTGCCGTGCTGCATGCACAAACCGAAGGGCTGGACCAGGCCATGGGCCGCGCCTGGCTGCAACTGCACCAGCAACAACAGGGCACGCAGACTGACGACGCCACCCGCTACGCCGCCACCTGGCGCGCGGTGGGCCAGCGCAGCGCGCGCCAGCAGCAACTGGAGCGGGTGCTGGCCATGGGCACCGACCTGGCGCGCCTGACCCGCACGCCCGGCCTGCGGATGATGCTGCGCATGATGCGTAGCCCCGCCCACGCCGCCGGCATGGGGGCGCTGCAGAAGTTTCTGGAGGCCGGGTTCGACACCTTCGGCCAGCTTGCGCGCCAGCGCGGCGGGGTGGAGCAGTTCCTGGGGGTCATCGAACAGCGCGAGCAGGCCCTGATCGATCTGTTGTTTGATGCCGACAATGTCACCTGCGGGACCCAACTGGCCCACACCCTAGGACAAGCCCGATAGCCCCACACGCCCCGCTGCTTCCACAATCTGTGCCCACCCATCAACTGGCAAACACACGCCAAGCTAAGGAAACACGCGCATGGAAAAGATCTGGCTCAAGAGCTACCCCCCGGGCGTACCGCACGACGTGCAGCCCGAGCAATATCGCTCTGTGGCCCACTTGCTGGAAGAATCGTTCCGCAAGCACGCAAAGAGCCCGTTTTCGGTCTGCATGGACCAGTGGATGACATATGGCGAGCTGGAACGCCGCTCGGCCGCCCTGGGCGCCTATCTGCAAAGCCTGGGCCTGGCCCCCGGCGCGCGCGTGGCCATCATGCTGCCCAACGTCCCGCAGTTTGGCGTGACCATGGCCGCCGTGCTGCGCGCGGGCTACACCTGCGTGAACGTGAACCCGCTGTACACCGCCCGCGAGCTGGAGCACCAGCTCAAGGACTCGGGCGCCACGGCCATCGTGATCCTGGAGAACTTTGCGCACACGCTGGCCGACGTGATCGAGCACACGGCCGTCAAGCATGTGGTGATGGCATCCATGGGCGACCTGCTGGGCTTCTGGTTCGGCAAATGGATCACCTTCGCGGTGCGCCACCTCGCCAAGATGGTGCCCGCCTACGATCTGCCACTGTCTGATGGCCGCAAGGTCGTCACCTTCAAAAAGGCCCTGTCGCTGGGCGAGCACAAGTCGCTGGCGCCCAGCCAGGCCACGCTCGACTCCATTGCCTTTTTGCAGTACACGGGCGGCACCACGGGGCTGTCGAAGGGCGCGGTGCTCACCCACCGCAACATCGTGGCTGCCACGCTGCAGGCCGAGGCCTGGTTCACGCCGGCGCTGGCCAAGGTGGGCGACCTGAGCAAAGCCAACAGCATCGCAGCGCTGCCGCTGTACCACATCTTCGCGCTCACGCTGTGCCTGCTGGCCATCCGCCAGGGCTCCAGCATGACGCTGATCCCCAACCCGCGCGACATTCCGAAGTTCGTGGCCGAGCTCAAGAAACGCCCCTTCCACATGCTGCCCGCCGTGAACACCTTGTTCAACGCACTGCTGCAGAACCCGCAGTTCAAGGCGCTTGACTTCTCGCACCTGTGCGTATCGCAAGCGGGCGGCATGGCTGCGAGCGAAGGCACGGCCCAGCAATGGCAGAAGGTGACGGGCAGCACCATGATCGAAGGCTGGGGCATGAGCGAGACCTGCGCCATCGGCACCAACAACCCGGTGACCAACACCGCGTTCAGCGGCAACATCGGCCTGCCGCTGCCGAGTATCGACATCGCCATCAAGGACGACGAAGGCAACAGCCTGGCCCAGGGCGAGTCGGGCGAGATCTGCATCCGCGGCCCCAACGTGATGGCGGGCTACTACAACCAACCCGAAGAAAACGCCAAGGCCTTCACCGCCGACGGCTTCATGCGCACGGGCGACATCGGCATCATGGACGCGCAGGGCTACACCCGCATCATTGACCGCAAGAAGGACATGATCCTGGTGAGCGGCTTCAACGTGTTCCCCAACGAGCTGGAGCAGGTCATCAGCCTGTGCCCTGGTGTGGTGGAATGCGCGGCCATCGGCATCCCCGACGAAAAGCAGGGCGAGACGATCAAGGTGTTCATCATCAAGAGCGACCCCGCCCTCAGCGAGGACGACGTGGCCCGGTACTGCCAAGAAAACCTCACCGGCTACAAGCGCCCCAAGTACATCGAGTTCCGCGACGAGCTGCCCAAGAGCAACGTGGGCAAGATCCTGCGGCGCGAGCTTCGCTCGCCCACCGCCTGACAACCCGACGTGCCGATGTCCACAGAGCCCGCGCCCCACGACCTTCTGCCGCCAGAAATCACCGTCCTTGAGCGCGGCTGGTTGTCTGCCAACAACATCCTGTTCATGGGCCGCCATGACACGGCCCTGGTGGACACGGGCTACTGCAGCCATGCCGCGCAAACCGTGGACCTGGTGGCCGGCTGCCTGCAAGGCCGGCCGCTGGACCATGTGCTCAACACCCACTTGCACAGCGACCACTGCGGCGGCAACGCGGCGCTGCAGCGCGCCTGGCCCACCGTGCTCACGGCCATCCCGCCAGGGCAAGCCCCCCACGTGCGCCACTGGGACCCGTATGCCCTGAGCTACACGCCCACCGGCCAGGAATGCCCGCAGTTCCGCTTTGACAGCCTGCTCATGCCTGGCTCCAGCGTGCTGCTGGGCGACAAGCCCTGGCAGGTGCACGCAGCGCCGGGCCATGACCCGCATTCGGTGGTGTTGTTCGAGCCCCAGGGCCGTGTGCTGATCTCGGCCGACGCGCTGTGGGAACACGGCTTTGGTGTGGTGTTCCCCGAGCTGGAGGGGGAAGACGCCTTTGCCGATGTGGCCGCCACGCTGGACGTGATCGAAAAGCTCGCCCCACAGGTGGTGATCCCCGGCCATGGACCGGTGTTTGCCGATGCGTCCCGCGCCATAGAGGGCGCACGCCGCCGCCTCGATGGTTTTGTGCGCAACCCGTCCAAACACGCGCTCTATGCGGCCAAGGTGCTACTCAAGTACAAGCTGCTGGAGTGGCAGCAGATCAGCCTGGCAGACCTGGCCGCCTGGGCGCAGGCCACGCCTTATTTCGGCATGCTGCAGGCGCGCCACTTTGGCGACCGGACCGAAGCCGAATGGCTGGCCAGCCTGGCCGACGAGCTGGTGCGCTCGGGTGCGGCCACCCGCGAGGGGGACGTGCTGCACAACGCCTGATGGGTGTTTGCTCAGTGTTTGAACTGGCTGGCGCAACCTGTCAGATGGTTGCGGCTATTGGACATGCATTGGTAGAACGACTTTTTGTTGCCCGAAGCCCCTTGGCAGTCCCCCACGCTGTACTGCCCCCGCGACTCGCGGATCTTGGGGGCCAGTTTGTCGAAGTCGGCCCGTGCCATGTAGCCATCGCGCACGTTTTTCTCCCCCACTTCCAGCATGGTGTCTGCCTGACCGTGAATGTTGCCCACGGCCGCACCGCAATTGAGCGACACCTGTTTCTTGTCCACCGTGCCCAAGGCTTTCACCACGCCTTGACCAAACTCCTGGACTTCCTTGGGGACCTTCTTGGTGCCGTCGGGGTTGTACTGCTGGGTCTTGCTGCCAGATGCCCCGCTACCGCCACCGCTGGTGCCGTTGTTGCTCTGCAGCTTGAGCGGCTCGGCGCCTTGCGTGGCTGCCGGAGGCTGCGATCCGTAGTGGGTTTTGCCCTCGGCATCCACCCATTTGTACACCGGCTGTGCCTGGGCGTCAGCGCCCCACACCACTACCACCGAAGCGACCGCAGCCACACAGGCCACCCACGCATGCTTCCCCATGACATCCTCCAATTTTTTTAAATAAATATGGCTCTATCGCCCAATTGATAAGCGCAAAAAGCTCATTTATTGATAGCAAATTTCTCTCAAGGCAAGTCCTTGTTCACCTCGGGCGCTGCCGCGTCGCGCGGGCCGATGGTGCCCAGGCGGCTCTTGAGCGACTGGGGCGTGCCCGTGAGCATGGCGGCGTAGTTGGTGGTGTTGGCCAGCACCTTCTTCACGTAGTCGCGCGTTTCGGTGAACGGCACGTTCTCGGCCCAAATGGCGGCGTCCAGCACGGGGCCGTTGCGCCAGTTGCGGGGGCGGCCGGGGCCTGCGTTGTAGGCTGCGGCCGCCATGGGCATGGAGCCCGCAAAGTCGTCCAGTGCCAGCTTGAGGTAGGCCGTGCCGATGGTGATGTTGGTGTCGCGGTCATTGAGCTGGTCGGTGGTGAAGCCGGTCAAGCCGATCTTCTTGGCCGTCCAGCGGGCCGTGGCGGGCATCACCTGCATGAGGCCAGAGGCGCCCACATGCGAGCGAGCGTCCATGATGAAGCGGCTTTCCTGGCGGATCAGGCCATAGACATAGGCCGGGTCCAAACCAATGCCCTGGGCGCGCTCCACCACGGCGTTGCGAAACGGCATGGGAAAACGTTGATTGGACTCGACCACGCTTTTGGTGCGCTCGCTGGTGTTGATGCAGCGGTCCCACACCTCGCGCTCGCAGGCGAAGTCGGCAGCGGCCAGCAGTTCGCGGTCGGGCATGCCGCCGCTCTGGTGCAGGTTGGTGGTGTAGTTCCACTCGCGCACGCCTTCGCTGCGCAAGCCCAGCAAGATGGCGTACAGGCCCCGGTTGAGCCCCGGATTGGCGCGGGCGGCGGCTTTTTCCTCGGCCGTCAGCGGCGCGGGCGCGGGCGGCACGGTGATGCGCTGACCCAGCTCCTCCAGCGCCAGTTGCTCATAAAAGCCCCGCGTACTGGCAATGCCTTCGAGCAACTGGCGCGCCTCGGCGCGTTGGGCGTCGCTCGGGCGGCCCGCAAGCAGCGAGCGCGCCTTCCAATACGCCCAGGTGCTGTCCTCGCGGGCTTCGGGGCCCATGGCGTCCACGGCCTTGCCCACGGCCTTCCACTGGCCTGCACGCAAGGCGGCACGCACCTTCCAGCCCAGCAGGTCATCGTTCAGGTCGCTGTCCTTGGTCACGTTGGCAAAGTAGCCCGCTGCTTCGCTGGACAGCTTGAGCGCCGCCGTCTTGCCGATCACGCCCCAGGCCCAGTTGCGCTCTTCGGACGAAAGGTGCACGCCCCACTTGGTGTCGAGCTGGTGGGCCGCGCTGTCCGGGTCGCTGGTGGCCAGCTTCAAGAGCGCCAGCAGCACCATCTCCTGCCGGGCCTTGCCACTGGCCGTGGCGCGCGAGAGCAGGTATTTGCTGGGCGCGTCCAGCACGTCCTTGACCTGCGGCAGCGACTCGGGCGAGACGATCTCGACCGCCGCGCGCACCACGCGGGAGCGGTTGGCTTCCACCCCCAGGCGGGCCTTGCGCCACACATCCAGCGCCGACAGCTTCTTGTAGCCATGCAGTTCGCGCGCGGCATGGGTGCAGCCGTCGTCGCCATCGCGCTGCGCGTACCAGTTGCTGCGCACCTCGTCGGCCACCGTGGGGGCCGCCGTGCCCTTGATCTGGTCGATCAAAAGCGCGTAGCAGCGCACCTCGCGGTCGTCGGACATGCGGTAGCCGGGGTGCTGCGCGGCAAACTGCCCCCAGTCGCGCCGCTGGCCCAGCAGCAGCAGCCAGTCGTTGCGCAGGCGGTCTTCCTGGTAGCTGCCCGCATAGCGCTGCATGAAGGACTGGATCTCTTGCGGCGAAGCGTCGTTCAACCGCGCTTTCAACTCCCAGTACGCGGCCCAGGGCTCCAGCGCATGGCCGCGTGCTGCGGGCAGCAATTGCTCCAGCTTTTTGCGGTCGCCCTTGCGAAAGGCCTGCTGCATCTCCAGCAAGGTATCGTCACCACGGTTTTGCGCCATGACAAGGGGCGCGGCGCCAGCCAACAGGGTGGCGGCGACAAGGGGTGTCAGAATCGCTCTGAGAAATTGCATGGGGGAATTATCTGATGGACAAAGCAGCCCTTCGGCGCGCGTTGATAGAAGAACGCCTCAATCTGCCCGATCGCCTACAGCGGGCCGACCTGTTACAACAGGTGATGCGCATCTGGCTGGTGAACCGGCCCGACACTGTGATCGGCGCCTACTGGCCCATCAAGGGCGAGTTCGACCCTCTGCCAGCCCTGCACCGCTGGAAGGAAGACGGCGAGCTGCTGGACGAGCCCCTGCGCCGACGCATCGGCCTGCCGGTGGTCAACAAGCAGCACAAAACGCTCACCTTCCACGCCTGGTACCCCGGCTGCCCCATGGAAGAAGACGCCTACGGCATCCCCAAGCCCAAGGACACCGAGGTCATCGTGCCCACGCTGCTGTTCGTGCCCTGCGTGGGCTACGCCGCTGGCGGCTACCGGCTGGGTTACGGCGGCGGGTTTTACGACCGCACGCTGGCCACCCTGCAGCCCAAGCCCTTCACCGTGGGCCTGGGCTTCACCAACGGCTACCTCGACGACTTCGAACCCGAGGAATACGACCTGCCGCTCGACGCCATCCTGAACGACAACGGGGTGGTCTGGCCGGTGTGATCTGCGGCGGCCGGTATTGCGTTCTGCGCATCATTCAGGCCATTTTTTGGCATTGCTGATGCGCACAACTGCCGCTAGCATGGCGGGCCAACTTCCTACCAGCCTTCATCCACAGGTGCACCATGCCAACGCTCTACATCGGCAACAAGAACTACTCGTCCTGGTCCATGCGCCCCTGGGTGCTGCTGCGCCAGGCTGGCATTGCGTTTGACGAAGTGCTGGTGCGCTTCGACAGCTTCGAGGCCGACTCCGAATTCAAGCGCACCATGGGCCCGGTGAGCCCCGCAGGCAAGGTGCCGGTGCTGGTCGATGGCGATCTGGCCGTGTGGGACACCCTGGCCATCGCCGAATACGTGGCCGAAACCTGGCCCGACAAGCAGCTCTGGCCCGCCAACCCCAAAGCCCGCGCGCGCGCCCGCAGTGTCTGCGCCGAAATGCACAGCGGCTTCACATCCCTGCGCGGCAACTGCCCCATGAACATCGAGGCCAACCTGGCCCACGCTGGCGCGCTGGTCTGGCGCGACCAGCCCGGCGTGCGCGCCGATGTGGCCCGCCTGGTGGACATGTGGAGTGCCCTGCTGCAAGAGCATGGCGGCCCGATGCTGTTTGGCCAGTTCTCGGTGGCCGACGCCTACTTTGCCCCCGTGTGCATGCGCCTGCACAGCTATGCCCTGCCCGTGCCGCCCCATATCGCCGCCTACGTGGACCGCGTGCGCGCCCTGCCTGGTGTGAAGGCATGGATCGACGAAGCCCTGGTCGAGAAGGACTTTCTGGACTTCGAAGAGCCCTACCGCCTGCGCCCCACACAAGGCTGAGGCGTGCCATGGCCGTCACCATCTACCTGCGTTACGTGCTCAACACCAGCAAGTTGAAGGAGTTTGAGCACTACGGAAAACTGTGGATTCCGCTGGTCGAAAAATTCGGCGGCCAGCACCACGGCTACTTCATGCCCAGCGAGGGCGCCAACAACATCGCGCTGGCGCTGTTCACGTTTGACAGCCTCGCGGCCTACGAGGTGTACCGCCAGCAGTCGATGCAGGATACGGACTGCCAGGCCGCGTTTCGGTATGCCGAAGAGACGGGGTGCATCGTGAGTTATGAGCGGAGCTTTTTCAGGCCGGTGTTTGGCTGACGCGAATCCGCGTTGAATCATCAAGCCTGTGCGGGTGGGAGGAGGCCTACCGGAACTGCTTGCGCAAAAACGGCTTGTGCCGCGCGATGTGCGCTAGCTGGGCGGGTGCAATGGAGCCGCCCAGGTCTTCGTCCTCGGTATTGAGCACCTGATTGGCATAGGCCAGCGCGCGTGCCACCACATCCTCATCGCTCACGCCCTGCTGCGCGGCCAAGTCCAGCGCCACGCGGCGCATGGCGCGCTGCGACAGCATCCACATGGCGCCAAAGGCATCCCACGCGGCGGCGGCCTCTTTGAACTTGTCGCGGTCGGACAAAATTTCGCTGAGCGGCTTGGCCAGGATTTCCTGCAGATCGTCCACCTTGGCCTTCAGCGCTTCCAACTGCGCCTCCCTCTGCAGCGCTTCGGCGGCGGCGTTGGCCGCTGCGTCGGGCGCCGTGGGCACGGGCACGCTGCCATCGGGGTTGAGCTGGGCAATGGTGAGGTCAGACGATAAGGACATGGTGGGCGGGACTATACGACCCTCGCCCTAAACTAGGCGGATGGAAATCTACATGGTAGGCGGCGCCGTCCGCGACAAGCTGCTGGGACGGCCCGTGAATGACCGCGACTGGGTGGTGGTGGGCGCCACGCCCGAGCAGATGCTGGCGCTGGGCTACCTGCCAGTGGGGCGAGACTTCCCCGTGTTTCTGCACCCCGAAACGCGCGAGGAATACGCACTGGCCCGCACCGAGCGCAAGAGCGGCCGGGGCTACCGGGGTTTTGTGGTGCACAGCGCGCCCGATGTGACGCTCGAAGAAGATCTCTCGCGCCGCGATCTAACTATCAATTCAATAGCTGCCAGCGCTTATGAATCAAGCGCCGGTGGCATTTTTGATCCTTATTCTGGCGCCAAGGACATTGAAGCCCGTGTGCTGCGCCATGTGACCGACGCCTTTCGCGAAGACCCGGTGCGCATCCTGCGTGTGGCGCGGTTTGCGGCACGCTTTACCGACTTCACCGTAGCGCCCGAGACGATGCAACTGATGCGCGAGATGGTGGCGCACGGCGAGGTGGACCATCTGGTGGCCGAGCGCGTGTGGCAGGAGCTGGCGCGTGGGCTGATGGAGGAACAACCCTCGCGCATGTTCGAGGTGCTGCGCGAATGTGGCGCGCTGGCCGTGCTGCTGCCCGAGGTGGCGCGCCTGTGGGGCGTGCCCCAGCGCGCAGAGTACCACCCCGAGGTAGACACCGGCGTGCACCTGATGATGGTGCTGGACATGGCCGCCCGGTTGCAAGCCCCGCTCTCGGTACGGTTTGCCTGCCTGGCGCACGACCTGGGCAAGGGCACCACCCCCGCCGACCTGCTGCCGCGCCACATCGGGCACGAGGAGCGCAGCGCCGAGCTGCTGAAAGACGTGGCCGAGCGCCTGCGCGTGCCGGTGGACTGCCGCGAGACGGCCGACGTGGTGGCCCGCGAGCACGGCAACATCCACCGCAGCGGGGATTTTTCGGCCTCAGCCCTGGTGCGCCTGCTGGAGCGCTGCGACGCCATCCGCAAGCCCGCGCGTTTTGCCGACATCCTGCTGGCCTGCGAGTGTGATGCACGCGGGCGGCTGGGGTTGGAAGAATCGGCCTACCCACAACGCCCGCGCCTGGCGGCGGTGCTGGCCGCTGTGCAATCGGTGGTCACCAGCGACATCGCCGCACGGGCGGCAGCCAAGGGGGTGACCGGGCCGCAGGTGGGTATGCTGATCCACCAGGCGCGGGTGGAGGCCGTGGCACGGTGGCTCAGCGACAACGGCGCTGCATAACCTTGCGACAGCACCCGCAGGTGCTGGCAGAACTACCTACAATCCGCGTCCGTCCGCACCCACCCGGAGTGCGCCTGCTGCCATCCAACCGCCTCCACGCCCGCTGTGCACATCCGCCTTGCCACCCCTGCCGACGCCGACATTCTTGCCCCGCTGTTTGACGCCTACCGGCAGTTTTACGAGCAGGCGCCTGATCTCGCCACAGCGCGGGCATTCATTGCACAACGGCTGGAGCGACAGGAGTCCGTGGTGCTGCTGGCACTGGATACGTCACAAGCCGCGGTGGGCTTTTGCCAGCTCTACCCCACGTTCTGCTCGGTAGAGGCTGTGCCCATCTACACGCTGTATGACCTGTTCGTGGACCCAACGGCGCGCAAGACGGGCGCCGGGCGCGGCCTGTTGTTGGCCGCCGAGGCCACAGCCCGCGCCAACGGCAAGGTGCGCATGGACCTGACCACAGCACACACCAACACCGCCGCGCAGTCGCTCTATGAATCGCTGGGGTGGACGCTGGATACGGTTTTTCGCGCCTACAACAAGCGGGTGGCGGCCTGATCTGACCACCAGCGCGCCTCTGCGCCGATAGCAGCAGCTACCAGCGCAGCAGGCGCGGCCCCAGCACGGCCCCCAGCGCTGTCGGGATGGCCATGCCCGCCAGATACCAGACGGCCAGAAACGGCGCCGCCATCTCGGGGCAATGCAACGCATACACCAGCGCCCCCAGTGCGCCCGCCAGCAGGCCCGCACCCGCGCCTGCCCAGGCCAGGCGTGTGGGCGCCGCGCCCTTGAGCGCCCAGAAACCCGCCACAAACGCTGGCACCGACAACGCTGCGATGCTGATGGGGCAAGTGCGCCAGGTGCTGCCCAGAATGAGCGGCATGCGCTCGTCGGGAGACACCTGCCACAGCGCCACCCCGGCCAACGCCCACAACACCAGCGGCGGCACGGCCAGCCACAGCGCAGCCTGGCCCACCGCCATGCCGGGACGGGCCAGGCGCAGCAGCAGCACCAGCCCGGCAGCGGCCAGCGCCGCCGCAAACACCAGCTTGCCCCAGAACATGGGCAGCGCCATGGTGGCCAGCAGGCCGGGGCGCAGGCCGAACATCGCCAGCATCAACAACCCGGCGCCTGCAATGCCCGCCAGCGTGGCCTTGGCAAAACGCTGCTCGATCGCCGCGCTTTGCACCGGCCGGTCATCGGCGGCCAGCAGGTAGATCAACTCATCGGTTTTCATGCCATTCCCCTGATCTTGGCGGCCAGGGCCTTGAGCCCCCGGTGCACGCCGACTTTGACGGCCGATTCCGACAGCCCCGTGAGGCGCGCAGTCTCGACCACCGACAAACCTTCCAATTTCACGTACTCAATAGGCAGGCGCTGCTTGTCAGGCAACATCCGCAGCAATTGGCCCAGATCACGCCGGGCCTCGGCGGCTTCGCTGTCGCTGCTGGCAAACAACTCGTCCGCATCGTCCAGCGGGTCGTTGCGCCCCTCTTTCACGGCGTGCGAACGCAGCCAGTCGATCAGCTTGTAGCGCGCAATCGCATGCACCCAGGCCGTCACCGGCATCTCGGGCCGGTAGGTGTGGCGCTGGTTGTGCACAGCGAGCAGGGTTTCCTGCACCAGGTCCTCCACTTCATCGGGCCGCTGCGCAAGGCGGCGGCGTAAAAACGCGCGCAGGTGCGCGCTCAGCTCTTTCAGAAAGCGCTGGTAGGCGGCTGCATCAGCGTCCAGCCCCTGCAGCAGCAAACTGCGCAAGCGCTTCTCAACAATCTCCATCAATGTCTCCCTGCAGGAAATTCGGAGTCAGGGGGCTGCCGGTTACAGATGTAGCAAAAAAATAAATCACCCAATTCCGCAATTTTTTGGAACAGTGCTGTAACCGGCCCAGTGCACTGCACGAATTACAACGCAGATCGGGCAGTTTGGCGTCGCAACAACGCGGCCCCCCGGTCGGTTTCAACCCTCAACCTCTGGAGAAAACTGTCATGACCTCACGCACCCTCAGCCTCGGCGCCCTTGCCCTTGCAGCCCTGGCCTCTGGCGCCACCATGGCCCAAACCGCCCCCATGGAAAAAAACGCCAAGCCCGCCATGGAAAAATGCTACGGCGTCTCGATGGCTGGCAAAAACGACTGCGCCGCAGGCCCTGGCACCACCTGCGCAGGCTCGTCCAAGATGGACTACCAGGCCAACGCCTGGAAGTTCGTACCCGCAGGCACCTGCGCTTCCATCAAGACGCCCAAAGGCATGGGCTCGCTGATGCCCGTCAAGTCCTAAGCCGCGATGACCTTGCCCCTCCTCACCGCCGGTCTGGGCCTCAAGCCCCAGCACTACAGCGATGCGCTGCATTGCGCCGCCCCCGGCCTGTGGTGGGAGGTGCACCCTGAAAACTACCTGGCCGCTGGCGGCCCGCGCCTGGCCTGGCTGGACGCCATCCGCGCACGCCACCCCGTGGCGCTGCACGGCGTGTCGCTGTCCCTCGCGGCCGATGCGCCGCCCGACGAAGCCCACCTGGCCCGCCTGGCAAGCCTGGCGCGGCGTGTGGAGCCCGCCATCATCTCCGAGCACCTCGCCTGGTCCACCTGGCGTGGGCAGTATCTGCCCGATTTGCTGCCGTTTCCGCGCACGCAGGCGGCGCTGCAGCGCATCGCCAGCAACATCGGCCGCACGCAGGATGCGCTGCAGCGCCCCATCGCCATCGAAAACCCCACGCACTACCTGCGCATCGACGGCCACGACTGGGCCGAAACCGAGTTTCTGGCCGAGCTGGTGCGCCGCACCGGCTGCGCCCTGCTGCTGGACGTGAACAACGTGCATGTCAGCGCGAACAACCTGGGCTTCAGTGCACCGGCTTACCTGGATGCCTTTCCCCTGCACGCCGTGGCCGAAATCCACCTCGCGGGCCACCACGCCGACCCGGTTCACGGCAACGCCTTGCTTATCGACAGCCACGACGCCCCGGTGGCGCCCGCCGTGTGGGCGCTGTACGAGCACGTGATCGCACACACCGGCCCCGTCCCCACCCTCATCGAGCGCGACGACAACCTGCCCGACTTCAGCGAACTGCTGGACGAACGCAACCAGGCGCACCACGCGCTCACGGCAGCAGAGGCCAAGGAGGCCGCTCCATGCGCCTGAGCGAATTTCAGGACGGCTTCTCGGCCGAGTTGCTGCACGCCGGCCACACGCCGCCCGCCCCCTGGCTCGCAGCCCTGGCCGACCAGCCCGGCTTTGCGGTGTACCGCAACACGGTACTCAAGGGCTGTATCGACGCCCTGCAGGCCAGCTACCCCACGGTGTGCCAACTGGTGGGCGAGGACTGGTTTCGCGCCGCAGCGGCCGTGTACGCCCGTGCACAGCCACCCCACGATGGCTTGCTGGTGGACTACGGCGCTGATTTTGGTGATTTTTTACAGCACTTTGAACCCGCAGCCGATCTACCCTACCTCGCCGCCGTGGCCCGGCTGGACCGCTGCTGGACCGAGTGCCACCTGGCCGCCGATGCCCACGCCGTGGACCGCATCTGGTGGGCGCAGCAGCCGCCAGAGGCCTGGGCAACGCTGCACCTGCACCCCCACCCCGCCGCGCGCTGGTCCTGGTGCGACGACCACCCAGCCTATGCACTGTGGCAACGCCACCGCGATGGCCTTGGCATGGCCGACACACTTCCCTGGACGGGCGACGGCGGCCTGCTCACCCGGCCCGAGGCCGCCGTGGTATGGCGCCCGCTCTCGCGCGCTGGCTGCGCGTTTCTGGACGCCTGCGCGACCCGTCAGCCGCTGGAGGCGGCCGCCACCCACGCCCTGGCCACCGACCCGGCCACCGATTTCTCCGCGCTGCTTGCCAGCCTGCTGGATGCAGGCGCACTGACGCACGCCCAACCCACTACCTTGCCCCCGGAGGCCCCATGAACACCACCACCGCCCTTGCCACCAAATCCCCATCTACAGGCCCACGAGCACTGCTGGCGCGGCTGGCCGATGGCGCCGCCTGGCTCACCCCGCACAGCCTGCTGGCGCTGGTGAACCGCGTGGCGTTGGCCGGGATTTTTTGGTTGTCGGCGCGCACCAAGGTTGATGGCTGGTTCACCGTGTCCGACAGTGCCTACATGCTGTTCCGCGAGGAATACAAGCTGCCCGTGTTGCCGCCCGAATTGGCGGCGCAGCTCGCCACGGTGGCCGAACATGTGTTTCCCATCCTGCTGGTGCTGGGCCTTTTCACGCGCCTTTCGGCCCTGGCGCTGCTGGGCATGACGCTGGTCATCCAGGTGTTTGTGTACCCCGACGCCTGGCCCACCCACTTGTCTTGGGCAGGGTTGGCGCTGTACCTGGTGGGGCGTGGTGCGGGCAAGGTGTCGCTGGACCAGGCACTGGGGATTCGCTGATCTTCTTAACCCGCTGTGCGCACCCAGCGCACGATGTCTGCCGCACCCAGGGCGCCTGAGACGCGCGCCACCTCGCGCCCCTCTTTGAAAAGAACCATGGTGGGGATGCTGCGGATCGCGAACTGCCCCGCAATCGACGGGTGGTCTTCGGTGTTGAGCTTGGCCAGGCGCACCTGCGGTTCCAGCTCGCGCGCGGCCTGAGCGAACGCAGGTGCCATCTGGCGACAAGGGCCGCACCAGGGCGCCCAAAAGTCCACCAGCACGGGGATGTGGCTGCGCCCCACATGGCGCTCGAACGATTGCGCGTCCAGCTCCAGCGGCGCACCCACAAAAAGCGGCTGGTGGCACTTGCCGCAATCCGGCGCGCTGGCCAGATCTGCCGCGCGCACGCGGTTGGTGGTGTGGCAGTGGGGGCAGACGATGTGCAGGGCTTCGGTCATAGGGCGGGCCGCTGGATGACAACGGTGAAAGAAGTGCGAATAGTTTTTACACAGTGCGGCCAAGGCGCAACTTTTCAAGCCGTGCGCGCCCGAATACCAGCATCCCAACATCCTTCCGCATGGGTCAACAAAATGGCATCTGCTAAGGTCGAGGGCTATGCAGCTGCTCCCGACACTGACAACTGCCAACGCACTCTTTCTCGATTTCGACGGTACGCTCACCGAGCTGGCGCCGCGCCCAGAGGCAGTGCGCGTGGCGTCTGGATTGGTCCCGACCTTGCTGGCCTTGCACACCCACCTGGGTGGCGCACTGGCCATCGTGACAGGCCGCCCCGAGTCCGACATCGACGGTTTTCTCGCCCCCCTGCGCCTGCCACTGGCCAGCGAACATGGCGCCCAGTACCGCCTGTCGGACACCTCTCTTCCCGCCACGCCGCCGCCCGATCTGTCCCATGTGCTTGCGGCCGTCAATGGCCTGGCCATGCAGCACCCTGAGCTGCTGATAGAAACCAAGCGCGCCAGCATCGCCCTGCACTACCGGCAGGCCCAGCACCTGCAAGCCCTTTGCCTCGAAACGATCGAGCGCGCCATGCAAGGCATGGATGGCGTGGAGCTGCTGCGCGGGAAATGTGTTTTCGAAGTGAAGCCACGCGGCGTCCACAAAGGCCAGGCCATCAAGGACTTCATGACGCAACCACCCTTTGCGGGCCGCATTCCGGTCTTTGTGGGTGACGACGTCACCGACGAGGCAGGTTTTGCCGCCGTGCTGGCCCTGGGCGGCTGGGGCATCAAGGTGGGCGAAGGCCCAACACTGGCACAACACCGGTGCATGACGCCCGCCGCCCTGCGCGGCTGGCTGTCCGCTGCACGAACCCACCGGGAACGCGAACGATGAACACTGCCGCCAACGAGCCGCAAGCGGGCTCGCTCAACCTCGGAATGATCGGCAATTGCGCCATCAGCGCGCTGATCGACAACCAGGCCCGCATGGTCTGGTGCTGCCTGCCACGCTTTGATGGCGACCCGGTGTTCAACGCCCTGCTGCAGCCGGGCGATGAAGGCAGCCATTTCGCGATCGAGATCGAAGACCTGGCTTCGGCCCACCAGTGGTACGAGCCCAACACCGCCATCCTGCGCACGCAGTTGTTCGACAAGGCGGGACATGGCGTGGAGATCACCGACTTCGCGCCCCGCTTTCACAGCCGCTCCCGCTTCTTTCGGCCCATGACGCTGGTGCGCCGCGTGCGCCCCATCGAAGGCGCCCCGCGCATCCGCGTGGCGCTCAAGGTGCGCTACGACTGGGGGCAGACCACGCCGCACATCACGCGCGGCAGCAACCACATCCGCTACGTGGGCGAGGGCATGACGCTGCGCCTGTCCACCGATGCACCGGTGTCCCACGTGCTCTCGGGCCAGTCGTTCGTGCTCACGCGCGAACACAACTTTCTGCTCGGCGCCGACGAAACCCTGACCGAAGGCATCGCCGACACCGCGCGCCTGTTCGAGCAGGAGACCACCCACTACTGGCGCAACTGGAGCCGCGCCCTGGCCGTGCCGCTGGACTGGCAGGACGCGGTGATCCGCGCAGCCATCACACTCAAGCTGTCGCTGTACGAGGACACAGGCGCGATCGTCGCGGCCATGACCACCAGCATCCCCGAATCCGCGAACAGCGGCCGCAACTGGGACTACCGCTACTGCTGGCTGCGCGATGCGTTTTTTGTGGTGCGTGCGCTCAACAGCATCTCCGAAGTGGGCACCATGGAGGACTACCTGCGCTGGCTTGCCAACGTGGTGGAGGAAGGCGGCGACGGCCACATCCAGCCGCTGTACGGCATCGGGCTGGAGAAAGACCTGCCCGAGTCCTTTGTGCCGCAGCTCGCAGGCTACCGAGGCATGGGGCCTGTGCGCGTGGGCAACCAGGCGGCAGAGCATTTTCAGCACGACGTGTACGGCAACATCGTGCTGGGCGCGGCGCAGGCCTTTCACGACCACCGATTGCTGCACCGCGCAGGCCAGGCCGAATTCATGCGGCTGGAGCGGGTGGGCGAAAACGCGGTGCGCGTATATGGCCAGCCCGACGCTGGCATGTGGGAGCTGCGCACGCGTGCCCGGGTGCACACCTCGTCCGCGCTCATGAGCTGGGCCGCCTGCGACCGGCTGGCCAAGATCGCAGCCGCTCTGCAACTGGCCGACCGCGCGGCCTACTGGGGCGGCCATGCCGACCGCATGCGCGCCGAGATTCTCGAAAAGTCGTGGAGCGAATCCCGCCAGGCCTTTGCCGAGAGCTTTGGCGGCAACGAGCTCGATGCGAGCGTGCTGCTGATGGCCGAGGTGGGCATGATCGACCCCAAAGACCCGCGCTTCGTGAGCACGGTGGAGGCCATGGAAAAAAGCCTCTGCGACGGCCCCTATATGCGCCGCTACGAAGCCGCCGACGACTTCGGCAAGCCCGAGACGGCCTTCAACATCTGCACCTTCTGGCGCATCGACGCGCTCGCACGCATCGGCCGCAAGGCCGAGGCCCGCGAGATTTTTGAAACCATGCTGGCTGCACGCAACCCGCTGGGGCTGCTGTCCGAAGACACCCATGCCGCCACGGGCGAGATGTGGGGCAACTTCCCGCAAACCTACTCCATGGTGGGCGTGATCAACGCCGCCGTGCGCCTCTCGCGGCCCTGGGACAGCGTCATATGACGCGACTCCCGCCGGGCCGCGCCTCTTTTGTCGAAGGAACCATCGAACAATGAGCCGACTCGTCGTGATCTCCAACCGCCTCGCGGACCCTCGCAAACCTGCCGCGGGCGGCCTGGCTGTGGCACTGGGCGAGGCGCTCAACAAAACCGGGGGCCTGTGGTTCGGCTGGAGCGGCACCATCGTGGAAGAAGGCACGCCCGGCGAGGGCGAGCTGCACACCCGCCAGGCCGGCGGCGTCACCCTGGCCGCCGTGGACCTGTGCCGCGAAGACTACGAGAGCTATTACCACGGCTACAGCAACAGCGTGCTGTGGCCCGTGTTTCACTACCGGCTCGATCTTGCGGACTTCAACACCAGCTTCATCGCGGGCTACCGCCGGGTGAACCAGATGTTCGCGCGCAAGCTGATGCCGCTCTTGCGCGACGACGACATCATCTGGGTGCACGACTACCACTTGATTCCGCTGGCTGCCGAGCTGCGCGCCATGGGTTGCAAGCAGCGCATCGGCTTCTTCCTGCACATTCCCATTCCACCGCCCCTCATCATGGCGGCCATTCCGCAGCACGAATGGCTGATGCGCTCGCTGTTCGCCTACGACCTGGTGGGCCTGCAAAGCGAGGCCGACGTGTCGCACTTCACCCGCTACGTGCGCAACGAGGGCAGCGCCGAGGAGGTGGATGCCCAGCACCTGCGCGCCTTTGGGGCCACCGTGCAGGTCAAGGCCTTTCCCATCGGCATCGACGTTCAGGAATTCACGCGCCTCACGCATGCGCCCGAAGCGATGGAAACCTATGAGCGCATGCGCGGCGAATACTCACGCAGGCGGCTGCTTGTGGGCATCGACCGGCTGGACTATTCCAAAGGCATTCCGCACCGCGTGCGCGCGTTCCGCGAGCTGCTGGACCGCTACCCAGAAAACCGCGGCAGCGCCACGCTGGTCATGATTGCCTCGCCCACGCGCGACAGCGTGAATGCCTACACTGACTTGCGGCAGGAACTCGAAGGCCTGTGCGGCGCGGTGAACGGCAACTACGGCGAGCTCGACTGGATGCCGGTGCGCTACATCCACCGCATGGTGGCGCGCAAACGCGTGCCGGGCCTGTGCCGCGCGGCGGCCGTGGGGCTGGTCACACCGCTGCGCGACGGCATGAACCTGGTGGCCAAGGAGTACGTGGCGGCGCAAGACCCCGAAGACCCCGGCGTGCTCGTGCTATCGCGCTTTGCCGGGGCGGCCGAGCAGCTCAAGGAGGCCCTGCTCGTGAACCCCTACGACACCCAAGCCATGGCCGACACCATTCAGCAGGCGCTGCAGATGCCACTGCAGGAGCGGCAGCTACGGCACCAGAAACTGATGGCGAACGTCAAGGAGTTTGATGTGCACTGGTGGCGCAAGTCGTTCCTGGAATCGCTCCAGGCGACCGGCAGCTGACGGCAGGCGGCTGAGCACCGGCCCGCATCACAGCCACTTCACGAGCAGGCTGACCACAAAGCTCAAGAGCAGCGTGGATGCCAGCGGCACATCCCAGTCCCGGCCCAGCCAGCGAAAACGCAGGTCCCCCGGCAACCGGCCAAACCCCAGGCGCCGCAGCAACGGCTGCAGCCAGCTCAGCAGCATCAGGGCCAGGAAGATGACAAGAAACCAGCGGATCATCCTAGACGCCGCCGTTGGATGCGCCCGCCAGCGCCGCGATCGACGTGCCAGGCAAGGCGCGACGATGCAGCGGGCTCATGCCCACAAGGACGAGCAACGCCGCATGGTGCGCCGAGTGTGGTGCTGGCGGGTGCATGGCGGTTTCTAGGATCATGGTGCGCCGAGTGTAGGGGCTGGCACCTGCGGGGCGCAGATGCGCCTCGCAGAGTTTCCAAGAAAATGCCCTCTAGCGCTTATCCATCAAGCGCAATACGCTATGTTTTTGATAGTAATCACAAAGATGGAAGCATGTCACGCACATGCTCGGCAAGCGCTGCGGCCAGCGGCGTGGGCTGGCCGCCTGCGAATGCGAGGCCGATGGCCAGCATCGGCAACTCGGGCAGGCCCGCGTCGGGCGCGAGCACCTGCAGGTCGGGCGGCACCGCGCAGCGTGTGAGCACGGCCACGGCCGAGCCTGAGCGCACCACCGCCACCAGCCCGGTGAGGCTGCCGCTGGCGTAGGCCACGCGGTAGCGGCGGCCCTGCGCGTCCAGGCTCTCGCGCGCGGCCCGGTGGTCGATCACGTCGGGGTCGGACAGGGCCAGGGGCAGCGGCTCCCAATCGCGCGGGTCCACGCCGGGGCTGGCCACCCACACCAGCGGCTCGCGCCGCAGCGCAGGCAGCGTGCCGGGCTCGGGCGCGTCGCCCCAAGGGGCGGACACCAGGGCCACGTCGAGTGCGCGTGTGGCCAGCCGCTCGCGCAGGCGCGGGGTGCTGGCGCAGACCACGTCCACCCGCGCCAGCGGATGCAGCCGCGCAAAGCCGCGCAGCAGGTGCGGCAAGAACGCGGCGGCGTAGTCGTCGGGGCAGCCCACGGCCAGCGCGCCCGCCAGGCCCGTGCCCGCCAGGTCGGCCAGCGCCTCGTCGTGGTCCAGCAGGATGCGCCGGGCATGCACCAGCAGGCGCTCGCCTTGGTGGGTCAGGCGCACGCCCCGGCCCGTGCGGTGCAGCAGGGTTTGGCCGCAAGCGCTTTCCAGGCGCTGCATCTGCATGCTCAGCGCCGACTGTGTGCGGCCCACGCGCGCGGCGGCGGCGCCCAGGGTGCCGCCCTGGGCCACGGCGGCAAAGCTGCGCAGCAGGTCGATGTCGAGGGTGGGAGTGATCAAAATATCAACCGTTTTGATTTCAGCCTTGAAAACTATTCGTTTTACTGAAACCGCGCAAGTACCTAGAGTGAGCGCGATCCGCCTGCCTTTTTCCTCTTCTGGAGCCTTCTCTTATGTCTCGCAACGACGACCCCGCCTTCTGGAACCGCGCCCGCCAGCACCTGATCCGCTATGGCGGCAGCTTTGCGCCCATGGTCATCGAGCGCGCGGCAGGCAGCTATGTGTATGACGCGGACGACCGCCCCATTCTCGACTTCACCTCGGGCCAGATGAGCGCTGTGCTGGGCCACTGCCACCCCGAGATCAGTGCCGTGGTGGCCGACTACGCGCACCGGCTGGAGCATTTGTTCAGCGGCATGCTCTCGCGCCCCGTGGTGGACCTGGCCGAGCGCCTGGCCGAGGTGGCGCCCGGCCAGTTGGAACGCAGCCTGCTGCTGACCACGGGGGCCGAGTCCAACGAGGCCGCGCTGCGCATGGCCAAGCTGGTGACGGGCAAGTTCGAGGTGGTGGGGTTTGCGCAGTCGTGGCACGGCATGACGGGTGGAGCGGCATCGGCCACCTACAGCGCCGGGCGGCGCGGCGTGGGGCCGGCGGCGGCGGGTTCGCTCGCCATCAATGCGCCGTTTGGCTACCGGCCGCGCTTTTTTGACGCCAGCGGCGCCTACGACTGGCGGGGCGAGTTGGACTACGGCTTCGACCTGGTGGACCGCCAATCGAGCGGCAGCCTGGCGGCCTTCATCGCCGAACCCATCCTCAGCTCGGGCGGCATCATCGACCTGCCGCCGGGCTACATGGCCGCGCTCAAGCAAAAGTGCGAGGAGCGCGGCATGCTGCTGATCCTGGACGAAGCACAGACCGGCGTGGGCCGCACCGGCACGATGTTCGCCTGCGAGCGCGACGGCGTGGTGCCAGACATCCTCACGCTCTCCAAAACCCTGGGCGCGGGCCTGCCGCTCGCGGCCATCGTGACCACGGCCGCTATTGAGGAGCGTGCGCACGAGCGTGGCTACCTGTTCTACACCACGCATGTGAGCGACCCGCTGCCCGCCGCCATCGGCCTCAAGGTGCTGGAGATCGTGCAGCGCGACCGCTTGGCCGAACGCGCCCAGGTGGCCGGTGCGCGGCTCGAAGCGGGCCTGCGCGCGCTGCAGCAGCGCTACGACTGCATTGGCGACGTGCGCGGGCGCGGCCTGCTGCTGGGCATGGAGATCGTGAAGAACCGCGCCACCAAGGAGCCCGCCGACGGCCTGGGCGCCGCCATCACGCGCGAATGCATGGCGCTCGGCCTGTCGATGAACGTAGTGCAGTTGCCAGGCATGGGCGGCGTGTTCCGTATTGCGCCGCCGCTCACGGTGAGCGACGCCGAGATCGACCAGGGGCTGGACCTGCTGGGGCAGGCGATTGCGCGCTGTGTGTAACTAATACGGATTCGCGCTTGACCCGTCAAACCCGTTCGGGCTGAGCCTGTCGACGCCTCGCTCGGCGCTTCGACCAGCTCAGCGTGAATGGGTTGATTTGATTGTCTGAATGGGCGCGCTACAGCCGGTGGCTGCGGTCGCCGTGGCTGAAGCCCACCGGCTCCCACGGCTCGCCCGCGCCCAGCGCGAGCACCTTGAACAGCTCGCCCATCTCGTGTTCCATGATCAATTTGGCCGCTGTCGCCCGACCTGATTGCGCAAGCAGCTCCATTTTTAATAGCAAACCGCAATTGATGAGGAAATGTGCCTGGGTGGTGTAGCCCAGCACGTGCAGGCCCGCGTCCTGCGCTGCCAGCGCCATGGCGGTGAAGTTGACGTGGGCGGTGATGTCCTTCAAACCCACCGCCACCAACGGGTCGCCATCGGCCAGGTGGCCCTGGTGGCACATCACGGTGCCCATGTGGCGCTGGGGATGGTAGTACTCGCTTTCGCCAAAGCCGTAGTCCAGCAAAAAGGCCGCGCCGCGTGTGAGCCGGTCGGCCAGCATGCGGACGAAGCCCTCGCCCTGGGCGTGGATCTCGGTCAGGTAGTCCTGTGGGCCTTCGATGTCGATGGGCGGGCGCAGGCCGGTGGGGCGGTCGGCCCAGGCAAAACGGCCGTCGCCATCCACCACCACGCCGCGCTCATGCCACACACCGCCTTGCTGGCCGCCGTGGCGCGCCAGCAGTTGCACGGGCATGGCATCGAGCACCTCGTTGCCCACCACGACGCCACTGAATTGCGCGGGCAGCGCATCCACCCAGCGCAGCTTGTGCGCATGCGCCGCCAGTTTGGCCTGCTGGCGTGCGCGCAGGCTGCCCGACAAATCGACGATGGTGTAACGCTGCACCTGGTCGCCCAGCGCATCGAGCAACTGCAGCGCCAGCGCGCCGGAGCCCGCGCCAAACTCCCACACCTCATCGGTGCCGGTCTGCGCCAGCGCCTCGCGCACCTGCACGGCCAGCGTCTGGCCGAACAGCGGAGTCAGCTCGGGTGCGGTCACAAAATCGCTACCGGACTCGGGCATGGCGCCGAATTTGGTGGAGTCGTTGGCGTAGTAGCCGAGGCCGGGGGTGTAGAGCGCCAGGGCCATGAAGCGGTCAAAACCCAGCCAGCCGCCCTCGGAGGCGATGGCCTGGGTGATGTGCTGGTGCAGGGCGGTCGTTAAACTGTCGGGTCTTTGGGTCACGGCCCGCATTGTCCCCCACATGTCCACCCCTTCGCACCCACCCCGCCCCCGCACCGTGCTGGTAACCGGCGCCGCCAAGCGCCTGGGCCGCAGCATTGCGCTGGCGCTGGCGGCGGGCGGCTGGCAGGTGGCCGTGCACTACCGATCATCAGAGCAGGATGCTATCGAAACAGTAGCTGCTTGCGCTTTATTAACAGGCGGCAGCGCTCATTTTGATGCAGATTTTGAAGACGAAGCAGCCGTGCGTGCCCTGCTGCCCCGCGTGGTGGCGCACTATGGCGCTGTGGATGCGGTGGTCAACAGCGCCTCGCTGTTCGAGCACGACACCGCCGAGACCTTCGGCTTTGCCGCGCTGGAAAAACACCTGCGCAGCAACACCGCCGCCCCCGTGCTGCTGGCCCAGGCGCTGCACCAGCATGTGGCCAGCCGCGCCGCACAGGGCGAGGCCGACGCGCAGGGCGCCGTGGTCAACCTGCTGGACCAGAAGCTCTGGAACCAGAACCCCGATTTTCTGAGCTACACGCTCTCCAAGGCCGCGCTGGAAGCCGCTGGCACCATGCTGGCCCTGGCACTCGCGCCGCGCGTGCGCGTGGTGGGCGTGGCGCCGGGCCTCACACTCACCAGCCACATGCTCAGCGACGACAAGTTTGCCCAGTTACACGCCATGAGCCCGCTGGGCCGCTCGTCCACCGCTGAGGACGTGGCGAGCGCAGTGAAGTTTGCGCTGGAGAACCGCTCGATCACCGGCACCACGCTGCTGATCGACGGCGGCCAGCACCTGATGAAGTTTGACCGCGATTTCTCGTTGATGTGAGCGCACGCACACCCGTCCACTCAATCCAGGACCAATTCATGACCAACGCCGCAGGCACCCAGATCCTCACGCTCACCGGCTTGCGCTTTGACGCCAACCTGGGCATCCTCGACCACGAGAAGACCGCTCCCCAGCCCATCCAGGTCGATGCCGAACTGAGCCTGGGCGTGCAGCCCTTGAGCCCGCGCGACGACGACATCCTGCATGTGCTGGACTACCGCAAGGTGCGCCAGATCATCATCGACGAGTGCACGGCCGAGCATGTGAACCTGCTGGAGAGCCTGATCGGCAAGCTGGCCAACCGCCTGATGCAGTTGCCCGGTGTGTTGGGCGTGCGGGTGAAGATCGCCAAATTGGAAATTTTTGACGACTGCGAAGTGGCGATCCGGGTGGAGTGCGGGCGCTGGTAAAAATGCTTCAGGGGGTTGCCGCGCGAATCGCCCCGAACACGCCGTCCACCTCGTCCTTGGGCCCCGCCGCGTAGTACAGCGCATTGCTGTCGCCCAGCGACGCGCCATTGCCAAACTGCAGCCCCCACATGCCTTCCACGGCCACGGGTTTGTCCGCCGCGTCGCGCAGGTCATCCACATAACGGCCGGTGGCCAGGTCAAACGCGCTGATGCGCCCCGCGCCGCCAAAGCTGCCCACAAGCAGCATGCCCGAAAAGCGGCCAAAGTTGGCGGGCGCAATCGCCAGGCCCCAGGGGGCGTTGAGCGCGCCCTGGTCGTCCAGCACGCGCAGCAGACGGCCGTCGGGGGCGAACTCTGCCACCTTGCCTTTGGCGGGGCGGTTCTTGGCCTTGGCTTCGGCGGCGGCGTCCAAGGTGTCTTCCTCGCCCGCATCAAACGCCTGCGGCTCGCCCTCTTTGGCGCGGCTGATGGCGTAGGCCACATACACCTTGTCGCCCAGCATCTGGATGTTGAACGGCACCGGATCGCCTGGCCGCGCCTTGCCGCCCGTGCCCGTGGCAAAGGGGTTGGCAAAACCCACCGTGGGCACGGGCTGCCACTGGGCGTTGAGGGTGCGGATCTGCGGGTTGGCGCCAAAGTCGGCCAGCCACAGGCGGTCCCAGGTGTTGGCGTTGATGGCCACACCAAAGAACTGCTCGCCGCGCGCGGAGCCGTCATACATGTCCATGGTGGGGCCGTCCACACGCACGATGCGCTTGTCGAGCGCCTGCTCAGTCCAGCCCGCCACATGGCCCGAATCGGTCACGAAGATGAAGCGCGCCGAACCATCCAGCGGCTGGCCCGCCGCCATCTGGCCCTTGACGCGGAACAGCGCGCTGTCGATAGGCGCGCCGTTGTACACCACGCCCGTCACCTTGCCCGCGCTCTTGTCGCTGGTGTCTGAATCCGCGCCCGCCACCGTCACCACCTTGAGCCCGTCCTGGAACAGCTTGCGCAGCGACGGATTGGACGATGCCTGCACGTCGCCCACATACTGCCAGCTGGCACCACCCGCACCCACCCAGAAGTGCCCGCCCGCGCCCGCAGGACGGATGGCGATGCCCCAGGCATTGACGAATGCGGGCTCGGTGAACAAAGCCTTGTACTCGGGCTTGTTGGCCACCAGGTGGGTCAGCGTGTAGCGGTTGTCGGACCCATCGCTGCCGCCGCAGCCAGGCAACGCCAGCGGTACCGCGCCCCAAGCGGCAGCCATGGCCAAAAACTGGCGACGCCCCCAAGGGCTGAATGTGGATTCGGTTGCAGACATCGGAAGACTCCCTCTTTGTAAAATATAGATGAGAATGAAAACAATTATCATTATCACATTTACCATGGCGCCTAACCCTCTGCCACGTTCCATAGGACAATTCAGGGCATGAATTCCGCATCCCTTTTGCAAGAACCCGCCGCAGTGCCCGTGGCGGTTGCAGCCCCCGCCCTCAAGATCGAGCGTGAAACCCACAAGCTCGAAAAACGCCTGTGCCGCGAGGTCGGCAAGGCCATCGTCGACTTCAACATGATCGAAGAAGGCGACAAGGTGATGGTGTGCATGTCCGGCGGCAAGGACAGCTACACCCTGCTTGACATCCTGCTCAAGCTCAAGGCCCGCGCGCCTATTCACTTTGATCTGGTGGCCGTGAACCTCGACCAGAAGCAGCCCGGCTTTCCCGAGCATGTGCTGCCCGAATACCTGGCCAGCACCGGCGTGCCGTTTCACATCGAGAACGAGGACACCTACAGCATCGTCAAGAAGCTGGTGCCCGAGGGCAAGACCACCTGCAGCCTGTGCAGCCGCCTGCGCCGGGGCATTCTGTACCGCGTGGCCGACGAACTGGGCTGCACCAAGATCGCGCTGGGCCACCATCGCGACGACATCTTGCAAACGCTGCTGCTCAACATGTTTTTTGGCGGCAAGATGAAAAGCATGCCCCCGAAGCTGGTGAGCGACGACGGCAAACACGTGGTGATCCGCCCGCTGGCCTATGTGGCCGAAAAGGACACCGCGCGTTGGTCCGCGCACCGCGACTTCCCCATCATCCCCTGCAACCTGTGCGGCAGCCAGGAGAACCTGCAGCGCAAGCAGGTGGGCGAGATGCTGCGCGAGTGGGAGAAAAAATTCCCCGGCCGCGTGGAAAACATGTTCACCGCGCTGCAAAACGTGGTGCCCTCGCACCTGCTGGACGGCGGCCTGTACGACTTCAAGAACGCCAAGGCCACGGGCATTGCCAGCGAGGATGGCGACAAGGCGTTCGACAAGGAAGAGTTCGTGGCGCCCTCGCCCACACTGCCAGGCCTGCAGGTGGTGCAACTGTCGTGAACCCTGGGCGGGCTGCGGCACTCTCACGGACATCCCTTTTCAGGAGACCCAGACTATGACCATGGCACCGCGCCGATGGATTCCCGCCCTTTTGCTAGCCCTTGCGACCGCCCTGCTTGCAGGCTGCAGCACCACACGCCTGGTCGATGGCCAGGTGCAGAGCTTCTCGACTCTGGCGGCCATGCCCGCGCCTGCCACCTACCGCATCGAGCGCCTGCCGTCGCAGCAAACGCCCGCGTTCGACGCCATTGCCGCGCTGGCCGAGCAGTCCCTCGCACGCGTGGGCCTGCAGCGCGACGATGCCGCCCCCAGGCTGCTGGTGCAACTGGGCGTGCAGGTCGACTCCGTTCCACGCAATGACCCCTTTCTTTCGTATGGTCCCTACGGCCCTGGCCCTTGGGGGTTTGGCGGCTGGTACGGGCGGGGCTGGGGCATGCATGGCACCTGGGGCTTTTACACGCCCACACCGCTGTACCGCCGCGCGGTGAGCATCATGCTGCGCGACGCAACCAACCAGGCCGTGGTGTACGAAACTTCTGCCGTGCATGAGGACGTGTGGGTGAGCGACCCGGCCGTCTATGGTGTGCTGTTTGATGCAGCGCTCAGCGGCTTTCCCAAGCCGCCCCAGGGGCCTCGGCAGGTGCGCCTGCCGCTGGCGCCCCCAAAGCCCTGAATCCGCCTTTCTGCCCTCTTTCCTCCAGCACATCACCTGCATGCACGCCACTCGCATCATTGCCATCCGCCACGGCGAGACCGCCTGGAACGTGGACACCCGCATCCAGGGCCACCTGGACATTCCGCTCAACGACACCGGCCTGTGGCAAGCCGATCAGGCCGCCCGTGCCCTCGCGGACGAACCAATCGCCGCCATCTACACCAGCGATTTGCTGCGCGCACTCGCTACCGCCCAGGCCGTGGCCCGCACCACCGGCGCGCCACTCACCACAGACACCGGCCTGCGCGAGCGCAGCTTCGGCCACTTCCAGGGCCGGACCTTTGCCGAGATCGAGGCCGAGCTGCCCGAAGACGCACGGCGCTGGCGCAAGCGCGACCCGCACTACACCCCCGAGGGCGGCGAGTCGCTGGTCACGCTGCGCGATCGCATCGAGCGCACGGTGACCGCACTGGCACAACAACACGTGGGCCAACAAGTGGTGATGGTGGCCCACGGCGGCGTGCTCGATGTGCTTTACCGCCTGGCCACACGCCAGGACATCCAGGCACCGCGCACCTGGCAGCTTGCCAACGCCGCCATCAACCGCCTGCTGTGGACGCCCGACGGCCTGAGCCTGGTCGGCTGGGCCGACACCCAGCACCTGGACGACCGCTCCGCGCGCGATGAAATCCACTCCTGACGCGGCGCTGCAGGGCACGCTCGGCCAGCGCATGGCCAAGCCCACCATCAGGGTTGATGCCAGAGACGCACTGACCTGATTGGGGCAAGAATCGGCGGACATTTTTTGCCCCGCCCATGAGCCCCAACCAGATCATCGTTCTTGCCACCCCCGTCTTCTTCCTGCTGATCGCCATCGAGCTGGCGATTGGCTATAAACGCCAGCGCAACACCTACCGGCTCGCCGACGCGGTCAGCAGCATCAGCCTTGGCATGCTGAGCCAGACCAGCGCCGTGTTCACGCGGCTTTTGCGCATCGGCATCTACACCGCCCTGTTCGAACATGTGGCGCTGTGGCGCAACGACACGTTCTGGACCAGCCTGCCCGGCTGGCTGCTGGCGCTGGTGTTCTACGACCTGTGCTACTACTGGCTGCACCGCATGGGCCATGAATCGGCCGTGCTGTGGGCCGCGCATGCGGTGCATCACCAAAGCCAGGACTACAACCTCAGCACCGCCCTGCGCCAGACCAGCTCGGGCGCACTGCTGGGCTGGGTGTTTTATGTGCCCATGGCGCTGGCGGGCGTGCCACCGCTGGTGTTTGCGGTGGTCGCGCTCATCGACCTGCTCTATCAGTTTTGGGTGCACACCGAGCAGGTGGGGCGCCTGGGGTGGTTCGACCGCTGGTTCTGCAGCCCCAGCAACCACCGCGTGCACCACGCAGTGAATGACGCCTATCTGGACAAGAACTACGGCGGCATCCTCATCGTGTGGGACCGCATCTTCGGCAGCTTCAAGGACGAGGACGCTCAGGAGAAATGTGTGTACGGCACGCGCGGCCTGCTCAACAGCTGGGACCCGCTGTGGGCCAACGCCCAGATCTATGCAGGCCTGGCGCACGACAGCTGGTTTGCCCGCAATTGGCTCGACAAACTGCGCGTGTGGCTCAAGCCCCCCGGCTGGCGGCCTGCCGATGTGGCCGAGCGTTTTCCCAAGCCCACCTTCAACATGGCGCAGATGCAGCTCTACCACCCGCCCATGTCGCGCACCGTGCAGTGGTTTGCGCTGGCGCAGTTTGGCCTGCTGCTGGCAGGGGTGGCCGCATTCCTGTGGCGGGCCGACAGCGCGCCGCTGGCCGAGAACGCCCTGTGGTTTTGTGTGCTGCTGCTCAGCCAGTGGGCACTGGGCGCGGTGATGCAGGGGCGCATCGGCATGCTGATGGCGCTGATGCTGCAAAGCGGCGCGCTGGCCACCGTGACCAGCGCGCTGGGACTCACGCAATGGCATTGGCTGTTCAAGCCATTGACCATGGTGATTGCTCTTATTTTGGTAGCTGCTTGCGCTTATTCATCAAGCGCTAGAGGCCTATTTGATTCAAAACCCCGCTGGCTGTTGTTGGCTGCAGCGCTGGCAGGTTCGCTGGCGGGGGATGCCTTCCTGATGTTCGAGGGCTTCTTCATCCCCGGCCTGGTGAGTTTTCTGGTGGCGCATCTGTTTTACGTAGCGTTGTTCAAAAACGGCCAGCGCTGGTTTCCGCACCGCGGCGCACTGGCCGCCACGCTGGGCATTGGCGCGGCGATGTACGCCTTTCTGTGGGCAGGCGGGCTGCCCCCCGCCCTGCGCGCACCCGTGGCCACCTACGTGTTGGTGATCGCGCTGATGGCCGCCCAGGCCATGGGCCGGGCCGCAGTGCTGCGCGACCAGGCTTCGCTGCTGGTCGCCGTCGGTGCGGGGGTTTTTATGGTCAGCGATTCGCTCTTGGCCACCAACCGCTTCGTGCAGCCCCTGCCCTGGTCACAGGTGTGGGTGCTGGCCACGTACTACGCAGCGCAGGCGCTGATCGTGGCGGGGATGCTGCGGGGCATGCTCGGTACGGAGCAGCCTCAGCCCGCCACCATCACACCCCAAACAGATCCTGTCCACTCGCCTTCGGCGGCGTGACCCCCAGGTGGCGGAACGCCGCCAGCGTGGCGATGCGCCCGCGTGGCGTGCGCTGCAAAAAGCCCTGTTGAATGAGGTAGGGCTCGATCACGTCCTCGATGGTGCCGGCCTCTTCACCGATGCTGGCGGCGATGTTGTCCAGCCCCACCGGGCCGCCGTCAAAGCGGTGGATCACGGCTTCAAGCAGCTTGCGGTCCATCACGTCGAAGCCCTGCGGGTCCACGTCCAGCATGGCCAGCGCCTTGTCGGCAATGGTTTTGGTGATGCGGCCGTCGCCCTTGACCTCGGCGTAGTCGCGCACGCGGCGCAGCAGCCGGTTGGCGATGCGCGGCGTACCACGCGAACGGCGGGCGATCTCGAAGCCGCCCTCATCATCCATGGGCGCATGGAGCAAGCCCGCGCTGCGCTTGACGATGCGCGCCAACTCCTCCGGCGTGTAGAACTCCAGCCGCGCCACGATGCCAAAGCGGTCGCGCAGCGGATTGGTCAGCATGCCCGCGCGCGTGGTGGCGCCCACCAGCGTGAAGGGCTGCAGATCAAGCTTGATGCTGCGCGCCGCGGGCCCCTCGCCGATCATGATGTCGATCTGGTAGTCCTCCAGCGCGGGGTAGAGGATTTCCTCAACCACGGGCGAGAGGCGGTGGATCTCGTCGATGAAAAGAACGTCGTTCTTTTCGAGGTTGGTAAGCAGCGCCGCCAGGTCCTTGGGCTTTTCGAGCACAGGGCCGCTGGTCTGGCGCAGGTTCACACCGAGCTCGGCCGCAATGATGTGGCTGAGCGTGGTCTTGCCCAGGCCGGGCGGCCCGAACAGCAGCACATGGTCCAGCGCCTCCTCGCGCTTCTTCGCCGCGCCGATAAAGATCTCCAACTGCTCGCGCGCCTTGGCCTGACCCACGTACTCCTGCAGCAGCTTGGGCCGCAGCGCGCGCTCAATGGCCTCTTCCTGCGGGGAAGCAGGCGCAGCAGAGATCACGCGCTTGGCGGGGGCGGGGGTGAAGTCGTCGGTCTGGATGGTCATGCGGGCATCGATATCTCAGGGATTCAACCACTGTTTCAGGGCACTGCGATAGGCCACGTCAAAGCGCCCATAGTGGTCCAGCCCTGCGGGCGTCTGACAGCTTGAGGCACCGCCGTACAGCTGGCCCACCACATAACGTTTGCCGCCCAGCGTGTGAAACAGCCCCGAGCCGCTGCTGCCGCCTTCGGTCACGCCTTGCTGCCACCCCATACTTAAGAAGGTTCCGTTGGTGGCGTCGCTTGAGTAACACAGCTCATTCGAGCAGGTACTGAAGCGCGCCATGATTCCAGAGCTGAACTTCTGCAAATCACCCTTGGGGTGGTGAACACCGACCAGTGTATGACCCGCATCCAGGGAGCCAAAGTACGAACCAGCATAGACGACGCCCGCTGGCGGTGCATCGTTCAGGCGCATGAAGGATGTGTCGGTGGCCGCCGCGGCATGCAGCAAAGTGGCGCCACCAATACGGCGCTGCGTGTCAGTGCTGGCAACGCCAGAATTGCAGGCCGAAGAGCGATAGAACCAGTCGGTCATCAAAGACGACGCCTCTGCCTGGCCGGAGATGCAGTGGTTCGCGCTCAGCAAATACGGTGTTCCGCTAGAGCGAGCATCATTGAGCAGCGTACCGGTGCAAAGGTAGGTCTTGGCGTCACGCACAAACAGCATGCGCACAACGGAGCGACTCTGGCTTGAAAACTCCGGTTTGCACATGGCATCCACTTCACAACTTCCGGACTCACCCACCTTGGCAACGCCCTGCGTCGCAGCCTCATCGGGAGACACCACATAGTGCGATAGACGTGGAACCGCCAGCTTCACACTCGCCATGGCCGTTGCAGCGGGGATTTCCACCTCCACCGTGGTTTCAGGGCCACCGAAGTCTGGCGTCCAGTAGGTATGCGCATCCTCGTCCGGCGTTCCAGCCTGCAGATTGCGGTCAATGGTTGCCATCACATCCTGGCCAGACACTTCCACCACCGGACCGCCCGTTTGCGCATAAAAACGCAGCACTGCGCCAGCAGGCAAACCTCGAACGAGCAACCCCAAGCGCACGCCCTTGGCACCTTCGGAGCTCACACTGAAGGCCGCAGCGCGTTTGCCACGCGCGGTGTCAGTCCAACGAAGCAAGGTCGACAGGTCGGAAACCCCGGCCAACGCCGGTACATCACGCGCCACGCCAATCTGCAACTCGGTAGAGCCCATCGTCGCCGTCTTCGCGGGAAAACCGCCATGGACTATCGGCCCAAGCGCTATCCGCGCGACACCTCGTCCGGCGGGAACTGCGCGCGCCGCAGCAACGGTACTCTTGGCCGCCAACGCTCCCGTATCGTAGGGTTCAATCCGATCAATTGCTGGTGCTGGTGCTGGTGCTGGTGCTGGTGCTGGTGCTGGTGCTGGTGCTGGTGCATCCGTTCCACCTCCCCCGCCGCCGCAGCCCGCCGCCAATACGACAGCGGCCGTGGCAGCCACCAACCAAGTCATTCGCGCAATTTGATTCGCATTTTTTGACATAAATCACCCTTGTTACAAGTACAGTTACTTCGCCAGCGCCTTCAACGCCAGCTTGATCCCCTCGCTCACCCCCACCTCCGCTGGCAGCGCCTTGAGCGCCGCGGCGGCCTCCTTGTCGTTGTAGCCCAGCGCCAGCAACGCCTGAAGGATATCCGCCTGTGCATCGCTGGTGGCCGCGCCGCGCACGGCGCCCATGTCTGCCCCTAGCTTGCCCTTGAGCTCCAGCAGCAATCGCTCGGCCGTCTTCTTGCCGATGCCGGGCACTTTCACCAGGCGTCCGGCCTCCTGCAGCGTCACCGCCTGGGCCAGGTCGCCCACACCCATGCCGCTCAGGATGGACAGCGCGGTGCGCGGGCCTACGCCCGAAATCTTGATCAGCTCACGGAAAGCCTGGCGCTCCTCGGGTGTGCCAAAGCCGTACAAAAGCTGTGCATCCTCGCGCACGATGAACTGCGTGAGCAGGCTCACGCGCTCGCCCACGGAGGGCAGGTTGTAGAAGGTGCTCATGGGCACATTCACCTCGTAGCCCACCCCGTGGCAGTCCAGCAGCACCTCGGGGGGGTTCTTCTCCAGCAAGGTGCCGGTCAATTTGCCTATCATTGATGTCCTTTGACGGCGCGGGCATTACAAGCGGCGCCGTCGTTCTTGCCGTTTTTCCGTTGCCTGACTGGAATTATCAGCGTGATCCTGCGCCACACCTTCACCCCCCACAACAACACCCGGCTCACAAACCTGTGCGGACCGGCCGATGCGCATCTGCGCACCATCGAGGTGGCGCTGCAGGTAAGCATCGCGCACCGCCACGAGCAGTTCAAGGTCGATGGCCCCAAAGCCCGTGCCACCCAGGCGATGGAGCTTTTGCAGGCCCTGTACGAGATGGCCGAGCGCCCCATCTCCGAAGACCACATCCAGCTCATGCTGGCAAGCGACAGCGAACTGCTGGAAACACCAGACGACGCCATCGTGCTCAACACCCGCCGCGCCGACCTGCGCGGGCGCACGCCCACGCAGAACCTGTACCTGCAGAACATCGCCACACACGACATCACCTTCGGCATTGGCCCGGCTGGCACCGGCAAGACCTACCTGGCCGTGGCCTGCGCCGTGGATGCGCTGGAGCGCAGCAGCGTGCAGCGCATCGTGCTGACCCGCCCTGCGGTGGAGGCTGGCGAGCGCCTGGGCTTCCTGCCTGGCGACCTGGCCCAAAAGGTGGACCCCTACCTGCGCCCGCTGTACGACGCGCTGTACGAGCTGATGGGGCACGACAAGGTGCAAAAGGCCTTCGAGCGCAACGCCATCGAGATCGCGCCGCTGGCCTTCATGCGCGGGCGCACGCTGAACAACGCCTTTGTGATCCTGGACGAAGCCCAGAACACCACGCCCGAGCAGATGAAGATGTTCCTCACCCGCATCGGCTTCGGCGCGCGCGCCGTGGTCACGGGCGACGTGAGCCAGATCGACCTGCCCAAGGGCGCGATGAGCGGCCTGATCGACGCCGAGCGTGTGCTCAAGCGCGTCAAGGGCATCGCCGTCACCCGCTTCACCAGCGCCGACGTGGTGCGTCACCCGCTGGTGGCCCGCATCGTGGACGCCTACGACGCCCCTCGGCGCGCAGCGGCTGCACGCAGCAAAAACTAACACTCCTATTTTGATAGCTATTAGCGTTTATCCATCAAGCGCTAGTGGCAAATTAATGCAATGCCCTTGAATCAACTCTCCTTGTCGCTGCAGTTCGGCCCCTTTGACGGAGTGGCCGCACACCGCGCTGTGCTGCCGCGCCACAAGGTCACGCGCTGGATACGCCACGCCCTGGCCACCGACGCCGAGATCACCGTGCGCATCGTGGGCGCGGACGAAGGCCAGCAGCTCAACCGTGAGTACCGCCACAAGGACTACGCCACCAACGTGCTCACGTTTGACTACACGCAAGAGCCCCTGGTGACCGCCGACCTGGTGCTCTGCGCCCCCGTGATCGAGCGCGAGGCGAAAGAGCAGAACAAAAGCCTGGAAGAGCACTACGCCCACATGCTGGTGCACGGCACGCTGCACGCCCAGGGCTGGGACCACGAAACCAGCGAGGCCGATGCGGACGAGATGGAAGAATACGAGACGGCCATCATGCAAGAGCTGGGGTTTGCAGACCCTTATGCCACGGGCGTGAGCGGCGGGGACCCCGCCTGACGCGCAGCTCTCTGCGCTACCGCTGACGCCCTATGCCCAGGACTGCTGCGCGATGTACTGCCGCATGAAGTCAAACATCCCCTGCGCGGCAGGCGTCAAAGGGCGCGCCTTTTTGGTCAGCAGAAAGAACCGGCGGCGGATCGTGGGCGCCTGCAGCTCGCGGGTTTGGAGCCCGTAACGCTGCAGCAGCGCAGCGGCATAGGGAAGGCAGGTCGTCACGCCCAGCCCCTCGTTCACCATGCTGAGTGCCGTGGTCATGAAGGTGACCTCCACTGCGGGGCTGAAGGTTTGCGAGCCCGGCGCCGACAACAGGTCGGCGTTGAGCCGCTGCGTGTATTCGCCTTCGAGGGAGATGACCGGGTGGCGGGACAGGTCGGCCCAAGTCACCCGCCGAAGCTGGCCCAGCGGATGGTCCTGCGGAAACACGGCGACAAACGGCTGCTCGAACAGGAGGTGCATCGACAGCTCCTCAGGCACCTCGCGCTCAGGCCCAATCGCAAAGTCCACTTCACCGCTGAGTACCTTGGATGGCACGGTCTCCACGGCACAGTCCGAAAAGCGAATCTGAACACCGGGGTGTTGCTTGCGGAAGGCGGCAATGACAGCAGGCATCAAGGTGCAGGCCATCAGCTGCGGTGCGGCGATCCGCACCACGCCGCTGCGCAGGGCCTTGAGGTCGTGCATGGTGTGAAAGGCCTCGTCCAGATCCTGCAGGATGCGCTCGGCCAGCGGCAAAAATTCGCTCCCGATGTCGGACAACTGCACCTTGCGCGTGCTGCGGTACACCACCTGCATGCCCAGCACATACTCCAGCTCCTTGATCAAACCACTGAGCGCCGACTGCGTAACGTGCAGTTGGCGTGCTGCTTCGGTGAAGCTGGCGGATTGGGCCACCGCCACAAACGCACGCAGTTGGCGCAGGGTTACATTCATCTGAAAACCTTATGATTTCATCTATAAAAGTTGATTGAATAATAAATCGAATTGTCCTCCAATCGTTTCTGTAACGCTTCAGTTACACGGCATCCCCGACGATTTGAAGGAGACAAACATGTTCAACTTTCGGATACCTCTGCGCGCAGGTTTGCTGCTCGCGGCGCTGGCCCTGGCGGCAGGTAGCCAGGCCCAAACACCCACGCAGAACTTTCCCAGCAAGCCGGTGAGATGGATCGTCGGCTACCCGGCGGGCGGTGGGTCCGACTTTCTGGCGCGCACGATTTCGGCCCAGATGTCGGCGCAACTCGGCCAGCCCATCGTCATCGACAACAAGGCCGGTGCGGCGGCCATCGTGGGGGCCGAAACGGCGGCCCGCTCGCAGGGGGATGGCTACACCGTCTTCACCGCCGACAACGGCGTGCTGGTCTACAACCCGGCGCTCTACAAGAAGCTGCCCTATGACCAGGCGCGCGATTTCGCGCCCCTGGGCCTGATGGCCCGGACACCGTTGCTCATCGTGGCCGCGCCCAACGCCGGTATCCACAATGCCAAGGAGTTGCTGGAAAAGCTGAAAAATGAGCCGGGCAAGCTGAGCTACGGTTCGCCAGGCAACGGCAGTCCGCACCACCTGGCGATGGAGCTTTTCAAGGCCCGCACTGCGTCTTTTATCGTCCACGTGCCCTATCGCGGCGCCGCCCCTGCCCTGCAGGACACCATGGGCGGACAGATTCCCCTGATGGTGGCCGACACCTCCACGAGCATCAGCGCCATCAAGGCGGGCAAGCTGGTGCCTTTGGCTAATTTCTCGGCCAAGCGCTCCGCGCTGCTGCCCGATGTGCCCACGATGGCCGAACTGGGCTTCAAGGACATAGAGGCCTATGCCTGGCAAGGCCTCGTGGTGCCCGCCAGCACGCCCCCCGACATCCGGCAGAAGCTTTCGCAGGAAATGCAGACTGCCATCAACCACCCCAGTGTGCGCAAGAAGATCGCAGAAGCCTCATGGGAGGCCGTCCCCAGCGATGCGGCTCTGATGGCCACCTACACCATGGCCGAGACGAAGAAGTGGCATGCCTTGATCCGCGAACGCGGGATCAGCCTGGAGCAGTAACCAACACAACCACAGCGCTCGCCGCACGCTCGCACCTTCCTTCACCAAATATCACCAGGAAACACCCGTGACCTCTTCACAAACAGCACTCAGCCTGATGCTGGGCCGCATGGCGCTGGGCGCCCTCTTCTTCGTCTCCGGAATCGCCAAGATCGGGCGTTTTGCAGGCGTTGCCGGATTCATGGCATCCAAAGGCCTTCCGGCTGCAGAACTCTTGCTCGCCGCCACCATCGCGCTCGAAATCGGCGCGGGCCTGGCATTGATTGCAGGCTGGCATGTGCGCTACGCCGCCTGGGCGCTCGCCACGTTCACCGCGCTGGCCACCGTGGTCTTTCACGCATTCTGGGCCGCAGAGGCATCTGCCTACCAAAACCAGCTCAACCACTTTCTCAAGAACATCGCCGTCATGGGCGGCCTGCTGCTGGTCGCGTCGACAGGGGCAGGGGCCTGGAGCGTGGGGGCCAAGGCGGCCAAGCACCGATAGCCAATCAGCGGGGGCAAAGATCCCAACCCGCAGGGCAAAACTGCTTTGCGCCACCCACCACACTGCGCCGCGTTGCATCTCCTAAGATCAGCTGCACCAAAGCAGGGCCAGTCGCCCTGCACGATGCATCAAACAAAAAGGAAAACAACGCATGGACAACCTCGGCCACACGGCCCTGCTCTTGGCGGCGGCCTTTCTGGCCGGCACGCTCAATGCCGTGGCGGGCGGTGGCAGCTTTCTGACGCTGCCTGCCCTCGTCTTCACCGGCGTGCCCCCCGTGGTGGCCAATGCCACGGGCACGGTGGCGCTGCTGCCGGGCTACATGGCGGGGGCCTGGGGGTTTCGGGAGGACTCGGCACCGCCGCCGGGGCTGTCGATGCGGCTACTGGTGGTCTTGTCGCTGATCGGCGGAGCCGCCGGTGCTGCGCTGCTGCTGGTCACGCCCGACGCCACCTTCCGCCGCGTGGTGCCCTGGCTGCTGCTGGCGGCCACGGCGCTGTTTGCGTTCGGACCGCAGTTGCGCAAGGCCATGGCAGGCGGCCATCCATCCACCGCCAAGGCCACCGTGGGCGTGCTGGCGGTGGCGGCCTATGGCGGTTATTTCAACGGCGGGCTGGGCATCTTGCTGCTGGCGCTGTTTGGCCTGCTCGGCCAGACCAACCTCAACGCCATGAACGGCCTCAAGAACTGGGTGTCGGCCCTGCTCACCGCCATTGCCGTGGCGATCTACGCCGCAGGTGACGTGGTGCTGTGGCCGCAGGCGCTGATGATGATGGTGGCCGCAACCGCTGGCGGCTACGGCGGCGCGCGGTTGGCGCGGCGCATTCCGGCGCAGTGGCTGCGCTGGGGGATTGTGGCCACGGGGCTGGTAATGGCGGGGCTGTTTTTCCTGCGCGGCTGAGGAACTACACGGCGGCGCGCTGCAGCAACGGCGAGCGTGGCAAGAAGCGAAAAGCGGTGGAGGCGGCGGCCAACATGCAGGCGATGCCGATCATGACGGCTTGATAGGGCTCATGTCCATGGCGCTGCGCCCAGGCGGCCAGCAGGCCAGTGAGCCACTGCATCAGAGCCACGCCCAGGAACATGGACATGGTGTACAGCGACAGCGCACGCCCCGTCATTTCAGCGGGATACGAGGAGCGCACGTCCGCATACTGCAACACGCCATAGCCAGACAGCAGCCCCATGAGGAAGATGAGCGCCACATTGGCGGTGGCATGGTGCAGAAAGGCCATCAGCAAGAACAGGCTACCCATGAGCAGCGAGAAGTTGGTGATCCAGCGCCGCCGCCGGGCAGGCCCCGGATCGATGCGGCCGAACGCGGCAGGCACGAACAGCGCGATCAACGACAGCACCAGGGCAACGTTGCCGCTTTCGATGAGCGAAAAACCGTAACGCCCCATCAGCAAAGGCCCCAGCCACAAACCCCGCAAAGTCAGGAAGGCCGCGTAGCAGGACATGCCCAGAACCAGGATGCCCCAGGTGTGAGGCACCTTGAACAAGCTGCCGAATCGGCCCGCTGCCTGCGCCCATGACTCGCGGGGGCGCTCCGGCGCCTGAGCCATTGCAGGCTCATGCACACGCAGAAAAATCAGCAGCCACGACAGCAGCGAAAGCACCGCCAGCACCGCAAAGCCAGTGCGCCAGCCCCAATGCTGAACCATCCAGGCCAGCGGGGTGCCGGTAAAGAGCAGCCCCAACCCGCCCACGCCCATGCCCACACCCGAGAAAAATGCGAAGCGCTGCGCGGGAAAGTGGCGCGAGATGAAAACGGTGCAGGCCAGGAACGCGGGAGAACAGCCCACACCAATCAGCAGTTGCCCCAACATCAGCCAGCCGTAGCTGGGCGCCATGGCCGACATGGTGGCCCCCAGCACAGCCAGCGGAAAAGCCACCAGCACAGTGCGGCGCAGGCCATACAGGTCCATACCGATACCCATGAGGAGTTGGGCCACGCCGAAGGAGAGGCCAAACAAAGCTGCGAACACGCCCAAAGAGTCCGGTGAAATGCCAAAGCTTGCCTGCAGACCCGTGGCGATGATGCTGGTCACGGTGCGGTAAGCCTGGCTCAGCGCAAAGGCCGACAGCAGGCACAGGTACATGACCCACAAGGTCCGAGGAGGCGACAGAGGCCCGGCAGACAGGTCAGTGGTGGATTCAGTCACGGCTGGGCAGGGAGATGGCTCAGAGGATAAGAAAAGCGGCTGTCCGAGCCTACAGACATTGCGCAGGACTCACCCGCGCAGCCCGGAACATGTGCCCTCTAACGAGGGATATGCGGGCTGCAAGAACGCAGCGGCTGGCCAGTCTCATGCCACCGCGGCAGGCGCGATGCGCAGCGGTATCGTCACCGGCCCGTCGTTGACCAGGTGCACCTGCATGTCGGCGGCGAACTGGCCCGTCTGTACCACGGGGTGCGTGGCGCGCGCACGGGCCACGAAGTAATCGAACAGCCGGCGTCCCTCGTCGGGCGCAGCGGCCTGGCTGAAGCCGGGGCGGTTGCCGCCCGAGGTGTCGGCGGCCAGGGTGAACTGGCTGACCAGCAGCAGGCCGCCCGCCACGTCCTGCACGCTTTTGTTCATCTTGCCCGCATCGTCCGAGAAGATGCGCAGCTTGAGGATCTTGGCCAACAGCTTGTCGGCCTCGGCCTCGGTGTCGCCGCGCTCGGCACACACCAGCACCAGAAGGCCTGCGCCGATGGCGCCCACGGTCTGCCCTTCCACATCGACACGTGCTTCGCGCACACGTTGCAAGACACTGATCACTTCACTTCATCCTTTGGGTCGTCACGGGGGTCATCAAAATGCGCCTCCACATCGGTGGGCAGCAGCTCGATGGTGGCACGCAGGCCGGGCACGGCGGCCATCAGCGCACGCTCGACCTGGCCACGCAGCTCGGCGGCGTGGCGCAAAGTCCAGTGGGCGGGCATGTGCAGGTGCATGTCCACAAACTGGCGCTGGCCTGCGCGGCGGGTCGATACATGGTCGAACCGCACGGCGCCGGGGGCCTGGGTTTGCACAAACTGCTGCAGCGTGGCGTCGATGGTGGCCTGCACCTCGGGTTCCACGGCCGAATCCATGAGCCCCTGGGACGAGCGCCAGACCAGCGCCACGCCCTCTTTCAGGATGTTGAGGGCCACGGCAATCGCCGCCACCGCGTCCAGCCACAGCCAGCCGGTGAGGGCTGCGGCGGCAATGCCCACCAGCACCCCGGCCGATGTCCACACGTCGGTGAGCAGGTGGCGGGCATCGGCCTCCAGCGCGATGGAGCGGTGCTCACGCGCCGAGCGGAACATCACCCATGCCAGCACACCATTGAGGGCCGAGCTGAGCACTGACAGGCCCAGGCCCCAACCCACCTGCTCGATGGGCTGAGGTGCCATCAGTCGGTGCACGCCCGCCCACAGAATGCCCCCCGACACACCCACGATAAGGATGCCCTCAAACCCCGACGAAAAATACTCGGCCTTGTGGTGGCCGTAGGGGTGGTCTTCGTCGGCAGGGCGCGCCGCCACCGTCACCATGGCCAGCGCAAACATGGCACTGGCCAGGTTCACGAACGATTCCATCGCATCGGACAACAGCCCCACCGAGCCCGTGACCACCCAGGCCAGCGTCTTGAGCGTGATGGTGACCACCGCCACGGCCACCGAAGCCCACAGCAGGTTGCGGGGCGTGAGCCAGGGGTGGGATGCGGACGGGGGTGACAACATGGGCCGAGTGTGAAGAAAACCGAAACAAAGGCGGATCCGGAATTACACCAGAGCCCAAGCGCTGCCTACCCGGCAGCTACCGCCCGGGCCCCATGCCAGAATCCGCGCATGTCCCAGGCATGGCGCCGCCGCATTTTCTCTCCACCACGCATCCCCGGCCTGTGGCTCTGGGCCCTGGTGGCCTGCGCTGGTGCGGGTTGGCTGGTGGCCGCGCGCCTGCAGCAGCTGCAGGCGGCTTTTGAGACCGATGCGCGCATCGTGCACCGCCTGCTGAGCCAGCGCGTGGTGCAGCACGACGCCATCATGGCCACGCTGGTGCTGCTGCAACCGGCCGCTGCGGCAGGCCATGAAAACAGCACAGCAACCTCCTCGTTGCCCCGCTTGCCCTCGGTGTACCCACAAATCCTGGCGGTGCTCCAGCGCACGGCCGAGGGCGGCTGGCCTGCCGCGCTGCAGGCCGACCTGTCGGCCGCCGAGGCCACGTCGCGCCGCACCGGCCATGCCGCCATGGCGGCGCTGGACCTGGAAGCGGGGCGCTACTACCTGGTGCTGGCCGGCCTGCCTGCCAGCTATGCGCTGCACATCGACCTGCGCACCACCATTCCGGCCGACGAATGGCCGATGGACCTGGCCACCAGCCCCGTGCGCGTGACGCTGGAACGGGATGGCCAGGCCTTTGTGGTGCAAAACGGCCGCACCTCCCCCATGGCATGGAGCCGCAGCGATGACTTTCACAAGCTCCTGGCCTCCCCCAGCCAACCCCTCACCGTGGTGGCGCAGCGCAGTGTGGGCCTGCACGAGCTTCCCTGGTGGGGCATGCTGGGCTGGTGCGCGCTGACCGCCGCGCTGTGGGCCGCAGGCCGCGCACTGCGGCGCCAGCGCGTGGCACGCCAGCGGGCCGAGGAACTGCTGCGCCTGGGCCAGGTGGCGCGCCTGAACACGCTGGGCGAGCTGGCCGCAGGCATGGCGCACGAGTTGAACCAGCCGCTGACCGCCTTGCTCTCTAGCACCCAGGCGGCGCAGCGCCTGCTGGCCGATGAGCCCCCCGACCTCTCTACTGCCCAAACCGCCATGGCCCGCGCGGTGGAGCAGGCCCGCCGCGCCTCCACTGTGGTGGGCCGCCTGCGCCGCCTGGTAGAGCGCCCCGACCTGGCGGCCCAGGCCCAGCCGCTGGCCCTGCCCGCCGCCGTGCACGACGTGCTGCACCTGCTGGAGCCCGAGCTGGCCCAACGCGGTGTGGTGCCCGAGGTCAACACCACCGCTGACCTGCCGATGGTGCTGGCCGAGCCCGTGGCGCTGCAGCAGATCGTGCACAACCTGCTCATGAACGCCCTGCAGGCGCTGGAGCAAGTGCCGCCCGCCGAACGCCGCCTGCGCATCACCCTGCAACCGGCAGACGCAGGGCATGTGGCCCTGTCGGTGCGCGACCACGGCCCCGGCATTCCGCCCGAGGCGCGCCAACACCTGTTCGAGCCCTTCTTCACCACACGCAGCGGCGGGCTGGGGCTGGGCCTCACGCTGTGCGAAAGCCTGGCCCAGGCCATGGGTGCCCAACTGGCCCTGGCGCCCGAGGCGCCCTCCGCAGAAAACCGGGGCGCCGAGTTTGTGCTGACCCTGCCCACCGCACCGCCTGCCCGCCCCCAATGATTGAAAGCGCCCCTTCCCTCTCGCCCCTGATTCACCTGGTGGACGACGACGCCGCCGTGCGCGAAGGCCTCGGCCTGCTCATCAGCACCGTGGGCCTGCGCGTGCAGGCCTGGGCCGATCCGCAAGCCTTCATGGCCGGGTTTGACCGCGCCAGCATCGGCGCCATCGTGCTCGACGTGCGCATGCCGGGCATCAGCGGCCTCACCGTGCTGGAGCAGTTGCTGGCACAGGGCGTGGACCAGCCCGTGATCCTGCTCACCGGCCACGGCACGGTGGAGATGTGCCGCCGCGCCTTCAAGACCGGGGCAGCGGAGTTTCTGGAAAAACCGGTGGATGACGAGGTGCTGATCGAGGCCCTGCAGAACGCCGTGCGCCAGCATGTGCGCTCGCGCGAACGCCACCAGGCCGACCAGCAAGCGCGTGAACGCTTTGCACAGCTCTCGGCCCGCGAGCGCGAAGTGCTGGGCCTTATCGTCGAGGGCCTGACCAACAAGGAGATCGGCCGGGCGCTGGAGCTCTCGCCCCGCACGGTGGAAACACACCGCGCGAACCTGTTTGGCAAGCTGGGGGCGGAGTCGCTGGCGCAATTGATACGGCGGTATGCGGCGCTGGTGGATGCACATTGAATCGACCGGGACTGCGTATTTCTACGGAGCCTTGCGCGTAGCCGCCCGAATGGCTGAAAACGGCGGCGATTTCTACAGTTCTCCCACGGCGCCACAAGCAGTGGCGCTGGCCCAGAAACACCGGAGAACACCATGCAAAGCACCCTCGTCAAAGCCGCCGCCCTCACCCTGTCCCTGATCGCCACCGCCGCCAGCGCCGAAGGCGTGCGCACCGAAAAGAACATGTCGTTGGACCTGGCCACGCAGATCGCCGCCCAGACCGTGGCCACCTGCACCGCCAACGGCTACAACGTGACCGCCACCGTGGTGGACCGCGCAGGCACCGTGCGCGCCGTGCAGCGTGCCGACAATGCCGGTCCCCACACGCTGGAAGCCAGCCGCCTGAAGGCCTACACCTCGGCATCGGCCAAGAACACCACGCTGGCCATCATGGAAGGCTCGCAAAAGAACCCCGCCGCCGCCAACCTGGGCCAGATCCCCGGCTACCTGCTGCTGGGCGGCGGCGTGCCGGTGAAGGTGGGCAACGAAGTGATCGGCGCCGTGGGCGTGGGCGGTGCACCCGGCGGCCACCTGGACGAGCAATGCGCCCTGGCGGGCATCGCCAAGGTGCAAGATCTGCTCAAGTAAGCCCACGGGAGGCCCCATGACGCACTGGAACCTTGCCATCGCACTGGCGGCCGCCCTGGCCTGCGCCGCGCCCGCCCCAGCACAGGTGCCTCCCACGGCCTCGGAAACTGCGGCTTACCAGGGCCTGCATGCGGCGGCGGCCCAGGGCAACCAGCCAGCGCTCGCCAAGCTGCTGGCCGCGCGGGCCGAAGTGAACGCCCGCGATGCCTACGGCCGCACGCCGCTGCATGTGGCCACCTTTGCCCGCCAGCACGGCGTGATTCGCCTGCTGGCGCAGGCCGGGGCCGATCTGAACGCGCTGGAAAGCGACCGCTACGACGCGGTGACCATTGCCGCCGTGGCCGACGACGAGGCCACGCTGCGCCTGCTGCTGCAACTGGGCGCCAGCGCCACACAGGTGACCAGCCGCTACGACGGCACGGCCCTCATCGCCGCCGCCCACTTGGGGCACGACGGTGTGGTGCGTCAGTTGATCGCCGCCAGCGCGCCGCTGGACCACGTGAACAACCTGCACTGGACAGCGCTCATCGAATCCATCGTGTTGGGCAACGGCGGCCCACGCCACCAGGCCACCCTGCAGGCCTTGTTGCAAGCGGGCGCCAGCCAGGCCCTCACCGACCGGCAGGGCAACACGCCGCTGCAACTGGCGCGCCAGCGGGGCTACACGGCCATGGTGCAGATGCTGGAGCAAGCGGCACGGCGCTGAGCGCGCTTTGCCGAATCACTATCAAAAGTATAGCTACCAGCGCTTGATCAATAAGCGCTAGCAGCCAATTTCACTCAAACTCTTGTGTTGCCGGTACCAACCGCGCCTTGACGCTCTTGCCCTTGACCCGGCCGCTGTTGAGCCGTGCCACGGCCTGTGCGCCGATCGCGCGGTCCACCGCCACGTAGGTCGAGAAGTCGTTCACGTTGATCTTGCCAACCTGCTCGCGGGTGTAGCCCATGTCGCCGGTCAGCGCGCCCAGCACGTCGCCCGCGCGGATCTTCTCCTTGCGCCCGCCAATGATCTGGATGGTGGCCATGGGTGGCACCAGCGGCCCGCTGCCGGTGGGCGTGAGGTCGGTCAGCGGGAACCAGCGCGATTCGCGGCCCTGCAGTTGTTCGATCTTGCCCACGCTGCCCATCTCGTCCATGCTGGCCAGGTTCAGCGCCAGGCCTTCGGCGTCGCCCCGGCCCGTGCGGCCGATGCGGTGGATGTGCACCTCGGGGTCGGGTGTCACGTCCGCGTTGATCACGGCGGCCAGGTTGGCGATGTCGAGGCCGCGCGCGGCCACGTCAGTCGCCACGAGCACCGAGCAACTGCGGTTGGCAAACTGCACCAGCACCTGGTCGCGCTCGCGCTGCTCCAGCTCGCCAAACAGCGCCATCGCGCTGAAGCCCTGGGCCTGCAACACACCCACCAGGTCGCGGCACTGCTGCTTGGTGTTGCAAAAGGCGATGGACGACTCGGGCCGGAAGTGGTTGAGCAACTGCGACACCGCGTGCAGGCGCTCGCTGTTTTTCACCTCGTACCAGCGCTGCTCGATCTTGCCCTCGGCATGCTGGGCCTGCACCGTGATCTGCTCGGGCGCCTTCATGAACTGGGCGCTGAGCTTGGCAATGCCCTCGGGGTAAGTGGCCGAGAACAGCAGCGTTTGCCGCTCTTTGGGGCACTGGCGCGCCACGGTGGCGATGTCGTCGAAGAAACCCATGTCGAGCATGCGGTCGGCCTCGTCGAGCACCAGGGTGTTCAGCGCCTCCAGCGTGAGGTGCTGGCGCGTGAGGTGGTCCATCACGCGGCCGGGCGTGCCCACCACGATGTGCGCGCCATGCTCCAGGCTCAGCATCTGGCCGCGCAGCGGCACGCCGCCGCACAGGGTCACGACCTTGATGTTCTCTTCGGCCCGTGCCAGGCGGCGGATTTCAGTGCTCACCTGGTCGGCCAGTTCGCGCGTGGGGCACAGCACCAGGGCCTGCACCGCAAAGCGGCGCGGGTTGAGGTTGGCCAACAGCGCCAGCGCAAAGGCAGCCGTCTTGCCGCTGCCGGTGCTGGCCTGGGCGATCAGGTCCTTGCCCAGCAGCGCGGGCGGCAGGCTGGCCGCCTGAATGGGTGTCATTTGCAGATAGCCCAGTTGTTGCAGGTTGGCCTGCATGGCGGGGCTCAGGGCCAGCGCGCTGAAATCAGTGCTGGCTTTTTGGGATGGGGTGGTCATCGGCTGATTATCCAGCCCAGAATATCCGGACAACTACCTTGATCAAACACGGGGTCTATCGGCTATAACCGAAGGCACAAGCACCGAGCGGGACATGCCAGAACCACCCCATTCAGACCATGCCCCTGGCCCAGGCGGTACCAGCGACTCGCTGCTGCGCCTGATCGCCGATTCGGTACCGGCCTTGATGGCCTATTACGACGTGCCCGGCCTGCGCTGCCAGTTCGCCAACCAGGGCTACGCGGCCTACAACGGCCACAACACCCAATCCATCATCGGCCTCACCGTGCAGGAGGCCATCGGCGACAAGGCCTGGCAGGCCATCCTGCCGTATGTAGAGCGCTCGGCCAACCGCCAGCACGTCACCTACACGCGCGAGCAGACCCTGCCGAACGGCGAGGTGCGCATGATCGAGGTCAATTTGATTCCGCACTTTGGCGAGGGCGGTGACCAGATCGGCTCGTTCGTGCTGATCAACGACATCACCGAGCGTTGGCGTGCGGAATTGGCCGTGCGGCAGAGTGAAGAGCGCATGCGCAAGTTCACCGAAGCCACCGACGAAGCCATCGTGTTCCACCGCGACGGCCTCATCACCGATGGCAACGAGGCCTTGAACCGGCTCACCGGCTACGCGCTGCATGAGGTTCTGGGCCTGTCCATCTTCAGCTTCATCAGCCCCGAATGGCGCGCCACGGCGCTCGACTACACACGCAGCGGCCGCGAAGACCCTTACGAGATCAGTATCCGCCACAAGGACGGCCACACCATTCCTGTAGAGGTGGTGGGCAAAACCATGCCCCTGCGCGGCGCGGACTACCGCATCGTGGTGGTGCGCGACATCACGGCCCGCAAACAGGCCCAGGAGCGCGAGGCCTTCATCGCCCTGCACGACACGCTGACGCAGTTGCCCAACCGGCATTTCCTGATGGAACAACTCTCGCAGGTGCTGTCGCTGGCGCGCAGGCGCCGTGGCTGTGTGGCCGTGTTGTTCGTGAACCTGGACTACTTCAAGACCGTGAATGACTCGCTGGGCCACCATGCGGGCGACCAATTGCTGCGCAGCGTGGCCGAGCGCCTGCGCCAGGGCGTGCGCGATGCCGACGTGGTGGCGCGGCTGGGCGGCGACGAGTTTGTGGTGGTGCTCACCGAAGTGCAACACCCAGACGACGTGGCCAAGGTGGCCGACAAGCTGCTGGCCGCGATGCACGGCGTGTTCATGGTCAACCAGTTGCCGATCACCATCTCGCCCTCCATCGGGATCAGCCTGTTCCCCGAACACGGCGCCAGCGCCGACGCCCTGCTGCGCTGCGCCGATGCCGCCATGCACCACGCCAAGGACAGCGGGCGTGGCAACCACCAGCTTTATGCCTCCAGCATGAAGGCCAGCGCCTTCGACGTACTACAGCAGGAGCGCCTGCTGCGCGAGGCCATTGCCAACAACCATTTCGTTTTGCACTACCAGCCCCAGATTCGCCTAGCAGACGGCTCGCTGCAAGGCCTTGAAGCCCTGGTGCGCTGGCGGCACCCCGACCGGGGTTTGGTGGGTCCGGACGAGTTCATCACCTTTTCCGAATCGCGTGGACTCATCACCCCGATCGGCCGCTGGGTGATGCGCGAAGCCTGCCGCCAGCTCAAGGCCTGGCAGGACCAGGGGCTGGCCATGGTGCCCATGGCAGTGAACTTCTCCGCCCTTGAGTTCCGCCAGCGCGACGTGGCAGCCGAGATCGCCACCGTGCTGCAGGAAACCGGCCTTGCACCGCAGTATCTGGAGATAGAACTGACCGAGTCCGTGCTCATGCACCAGACCGACCAGGTGCTGGACACCCTCAATGCGCTCAAGGCCCTGGGCGTGGGCATTTCCATCGACGACTTCGGCACGGGGTACTCGTCTCTGGCCTACCTCAAACGCTACCCCATCGACAAGCTCAAGATCGACCGCTCCTTCGTGGCCGACATCCCGGACAACGCCGACGACGTGGCCATCGTCACCGCCATCATCCAGATGGGGCACAGCCTACAGCTCAGAACCGTGGCCGAAGGGGTGGAGACACAGGCGCAGAAGGAGCTGCTGGCGAGGCTGGGCTGCGACCTGATACAGGGGTTCATTCAGTCGCCCCCCCTGGATGCCGACGCCATGAAAGGCTGGCTGCGCCGATAAATGCCTTTTTGCAAGCGCTGCCTTCTGGCTTGTGGACAATAGGGAAATGCCCCTCATCCCCGACTTCATCGCCCCCACCCGCCACACCGATCCGGCCGACGCGCTGGCCCAGGTACAACGCATTTACCAGCAGCAAATCGGCCATCTGCGCGACGCCATGCAGCGTTTTGTGGCGGGCGAGACACCCGAAGGCCCGGTGCGGGCCTTCTACCCCTTTGTGCGCGTGCACACCACCACCGTAGCGCGCGCGGACACCAAGCTGGCCTATGGCTTTGTAGAAGGCCCCGGCCGCTACGAAACCACGCTGACCCGGCCCGACCTGTTTGCCCACTACTACGCCGAGCAGTTCCGCCTGCTGCGCGCCAGCCACAACGTGGAGCTGGAGGTGGGCACCAGCACCCACCCCATTCCCATTCATTTCTCGTTCGCCGAACACGACCACATCGAAGGCACCCTGACCCCGGCCCGCCGCATGCTGATGCGCGACATCTTCGACCTGCCCGACCTGGCCGCCATGGACGACGGCATTGCCAACGGCACGTGGCAGGCCGCTCCTGGCGAAGCGCAGCCGCTGTCGCTGTTCACCGCGCCGCGCGTGGACTACTCGCTGCACCGCCTGCGCCACTACACCGGCACGGCGCCCGAGTGGTTCCAGAACTTCGTGCTGTTCACCAACTATCAGTTCTACATCGACGAGTTCGTTCGTCTGGGCCATGCCGAGATGGCCAAGCCAGACAGCGAGTACATCGCCTTTATCGAGCCCGGCAACGTGGTCACGCGCCGCGTGGGGCTGATCGCCCAGTCCGGCGACGAGCTGGGTGTGGCCCCGCCGCGCCTGCCCCAAATGCCCGCCTACCACCTGGTGCGTAAGGACGCGAGCGGCATCACCATGGTCAACATCGGCGTGGGCCCGGCCAATGCCAAGACCATTACCGACCACATCGCCGTGCTGCGCCCTCATGCCTGGATGATGCTGGGCCACTGCGCGGGCCTGCGCAACAGCCAGCAACTGGGCGACTACGTGCTGGCCCATGCCTACGTGCGCGAGGACCATGTGCTTGACGAAGACCTGCCGCTGTGGGTGCCCATCCCGGCGCTGGCCGAGATCCAGCTCGCGCTGCAGCAGGCGGTGGCCGATGTCACGCAGATCAGCGGCGCAGACCTGAAGCGCGTGATGCGCACCGGCACCGTGGCCAGCACCGACAACCGCAACTGGGAACTGCTGCCCGACAACACGCCCCAGCGCCGCTTCAGCCAGAGCCGCGCTGTGGCGCTGGACATGGAAAGCGCCACCATCGCGGCCAACGGTTTCCGCTTTCGTGTGCCCTACGGCACCTTGCTGTGCGTGAGCGACAAGCCCCTGCACGGCGAGATCAAGCTGCCCGGCATGGCCAACCATTTCTACCGCGAGCGGGTGGACCAGCACCTGCGCATCGGCATGCGCGCCATCGAGATCCTGCGCAACGGCGGCGTGGATCGGCTGCACAGCCGCAAGCTGCGCAGTTTTGCCGAGGTGGCCTTTCAATAGGCAAAACCAGCGCGATTCAGCCCATGTCGCTGGACTTCCTCACGCTGGTCGCCGTCATGGTGGCCAACCTGTTCATGCTGGCGGCAGTTTTGCCCTTCATCATGGGCAGCGAAGTGAGCCGTGCAGCGCGCTATGTGCAGGCCAGCCTGCTGCTGCAAGCCGTGGGCTGGGCCGCGATCATCGTATCCCCCTCGCTGTGGCCCCAGGCACTCGCCACCCTGTCGATCGCCTTCTATGCAGCAGCGCAATGGGTGCTGTACCGCGCGCTGGAAGAATGGCTGGGTCCGCGTCCGCTGCGCGGCCTGTTGCTGGCGCTGGTGATTGCGACACCACTGGGCTACACGCTGAGGTTTGACCACTACGCCTGGCGTGTGGGGTGGTCCAACGGGCTGTTGACCGTCATCCTGTGCATCGTGGCAAGGGCGACGATGACGCCCCGGACCGAATCGGACTGGCGCTGGCGCACCCTGTTGATGGGCAGCCTGCTGACATCCGCCGCCTTCACACTGGCACGCGGCGTGCTGGGTGCCTTTACCGACCTGTACCCCAATTTTCGCGCACCCCATCCCGTCAACCTGGCTGCCGCCTTGACCACCAATGTGAGCCTGGTGCTGGGCACCGCAGCCCTGATGGTGGCCTGGCGCTCGGAAACCGTCCAGAAGCTGCGCACCCTGGCCATGACCGATGGCCTCACGGGCCTGCTCAACCGGCGCAGCTTCACCCAGCAAGGCGACAGCCTGCTGGCCCAAGCTGCCCGCCACCAATTGCCCGTAACGGCACTGATGCTGGACATCGACCACTTCAAGAAGATCAACGACACCGGTGGCCACGAGGCTGGCGACCGCGCCCTGCAGCTCTTTGCGCGCCTGCTTGCAGACACCTGCCGCAACGGCGACCTGGTCGGCCGCCTCGGCGGCGAAGAGTTTGGCGTGCTGCTGCTGCACAACCATCCATCGGCGGGCCTGGCATTGGACCAGCGCCTGCGGCGGCGCCTGCGCGCGGCCAGCATGACGGAACTGGGCTTTGCGCTGGACTACAGCGCTGGAATGGCCGTGCGGCAATCCGGCGAAGCCGATCTGGCCGCATTGATGGCGCAGGCAGACCGCGCGCTGTACGAAGCCAAGACGGCGGGCCGTGCCCGCCTGGTGGCGGCAGCAGACTGAACAACCAAAAGTACCTGCGCCAATCTGCCTTGCGCACACATCACACGCAACCCAACACCCCCATGACCGCACTCTTTGAAGCCCTGAACCTGCGCAAACGCTATGGCAACGCCACGGTGGTCGACGATGTCTCGTTCGCCATCGCCCCCGGCGAATGCCTGGGCGTCATCGGACCCAACGGCGCGGGCAAGACCACCACCATCCGCATGTGCTTGGGCCTCACCGCGCCCGATGGCGGGGCGGTGCATTTCATGCCCACACCCGATGCCGCGCCGCTGCACATGCCACGCGATGCGCTGGCCATCAAGGCGCAGTTGGGCGTGGTCACGCAGTTCGACACGCTGGACCCGGACTTCACCTGTGCCGAGAACCTGCGCGTGTTCGGCCGCTACTTCGGGATCAAGGGCCCCACCATGGAGGAGCGCGTGCCCCGCCTGCTCGAATTTGCCGCGCTCACCCACAAGGCCGACGCCAAGCCCGGCGAGCTGTCGGGGGGCATGAAGCGGCGGCTGTCGCTGGCACGCGCGCTCGTCAACGACCCGCGCCTGCTGCTGCTGGACGAGCCCACCACCGGCCTGGACCCGCAGGCGCGCCACCTGATGTGGGAGCGGCTGCAGTTGCTGTTGCAGCAGGGCAAGTCCATTTTGCTGACCACCCACTTCATGGACGAGGCCGAGCGCTTGTGCTCGCGCCTTCTGGTGCTGGACCATGGCAGAAAAATCGCCGAAGGCCGCCCACGCGCGCTGATCGCCGAGCACCTGGAGCCCGACGTGGTGGAGGTGTTTGGGGTGGGCGCCGTCAAGATGGCCGAAGAGCCCGCGCTGCGCGCCCTCGCCGCCCGTGTGGAGGTCAGCGGCGAAACCGTGTTTTTCTACACCCAGAACGCCCAGCCGCTGCTGCAGGCGCTGGGCCAGCATGGCCACCTGCGCACCCTGCACCGGCCCGCCAACCTGGAGGACCTGTTCCTCAAGCTCACGGGGCGGCAGATCCGCGAGGATGGCTAATAAATACTATAAAAATCATAGCTGCCAGCGCTTATTTATAAATCGCTAGCAGCCATTTTTGCTTGAAATCTACGCTTTACGAGGCTTGACTTTGCTGGCCGCCAGCTTGGCATTGCCACGCGCGATGTCCACGTCCTCGGCGCGCGCCAGCGCCACGCCCATGCGGCGCTTGGCAAAGCTCTCGGGCTTGCCGAACAGGCGCAGGTCGGTGTCCGGCACGCGCAAGGCTTCTTCCACACCGTCGAAGACGATGCCCACGGCGTCCACGCCACCATAGATCACGGCGCTGGCGCCGGGGTTGCGCAGGCGGGTGTCCACGGGCAGGCCCAGGATGGCTCGGGCGTGCAGCTCAAACTCGCTCTGGTGCTGGGTGCACAGGGTGACCAGGCCGGTGTCGTGCGGGCGCGGGCTCACTTCGCTGAACCAGACGTTCTCGCCCTTCACGAACAGTTCCACACCGAAAAGCCCCTGGCCGCCCAGGTTGTCCGTCACGGCCTTGGCGATCTGGCGCGACTTTTCGAGTGCGGCCGGGTGCATGGGCTGGGGCTGCCAGCTTTCCACATAGTCGCCGCTCACCTGCACGTGGCCGATGGGGTCGCAGAAACTGGTGACGATCTGGCCGTCTGCCCCCACCGAACGCACGGTGAGCAGGGTGATTTCATAGTCGAAGTCGATAAAGCCCTCGACGATCACGCGGCCGTGGCTCACGCGGCCACCGGCCATGGCGTAGTCCCAGGCCTTTTGCACGTCGGCGGGGCCGTCGATCTTGCTCTGGCCCTTGCCCGAGCTGCTCATCACGGGTTTGACGATGCAGGGGTAACCGATGCCCGTGTCGATCGCCGCCTGCAACTCTGCCAGCGAATCGCAGAACTTATAGGGGCTGGTGGGCAGCCCCAGGGTTTCGGCGGCCAGCACGCGGATGCCTTCGCGGTCCATGGTCAGGCGCGCAGCGCGGGCCGTGGGGATCACGCGCACGGTGCCCGCAGCCTCCAGCTCTTCGAGCATGGGGGTGGCAATGGCCTCGATCTCAGGCACCACCAGGTGGGGCCTTTCGGCTTCGACCAGGGCCTTGAGCTGGGCCGGGTCGCTCATGGTGATGGTGCGCGCATGGTGGGCCACCTGCTGGCCGGGGGCGTTGTCGTAGCGGTCCACGGCGATGGTTTCCACGCCCAGGCGCTGCAGCGCGATCAGCACTTCCTTGCCCAGCTCGCCCGAGCCCAACAACATGACTTTGGTGGCGTGGGGGGACAAAGGGGTTCCGAGGGTGGTCATGGGAGGTTTTCCAGAAAAAAGAAAATGTGGCAGCAAGAAAGGCCAAGGCCATCGGCCAACTTTAATACATGGATTGCGCACCGACGCCGCACAATAAGCGCATGCCGACCGCACCCTCATCCCAGCCGCCACAAGCCCTCACTGCGGCCCCGTCGCCCCCGTCCGTCTGGCGCCCGCCCCACCTGTCGGCGCGCTGGTGGCCCGTTTTTCTGCGCAATCTGCTGGTGTGGCGCAAGCTGGCTATTCCCAGCCTGGTGGGCAACATCGCCGAGCCGCTGATGTGGCTGGTGGCCTTTGGGTACGGCATGGGGGCGCTGGTGGGCAGCCTGGAGGTCAGTGGCCAGAAGGTGCCTTACATCCTGTTCCTGGCCAGCGGCTCGATCTGCATGAGCGCGATGAATGCGGCGAGCTTCGAGGCGCTGTACTCGGCCTTCTCGCGCATGCATGTGCAAAAGACCTGGGACGGCATCATGAACGCGCCCGTGAGCCTGGACGACGTGGTGCTGGCCGAGATGCTGTGGGCGGCGTTCAAGGCGCTGTTCACCGTGACCGCCATCCTGGGCGTGATGCTGGCGCTCTCGATCAGCCACAGCCCCAAGCTGCTGGTGGCCTGGCCGGTGCTCCTGTGCGTGGGGGTGATGTTCTCCAGCATCGCGCTCATCTTCAACGCGCTGGCCAAGGGCTACGACTTTTTTACCTACTACTTCACGCTGGTGCTCACGCCGATGATGTTCCTCTCGGGCGTGTTCTTTCCGCGCGAGCAACTACCGCCCATCGTGCGCGCCATCTCCGACTGGCTGCCGCTGACCAACGCGGTGGAGCTGGTGCGCCCGCTGTTCATGGACCAGTGGCCCACCCAGCCCTGGCGCCACGGCCTGGTGCTGGTGGTGACCACGGTGGTGGCGTTCTGGGTGGCGCTGGCGCTTACGCGCAAGCGGTTCAAGGCCTGAAAAACCGGCAAGTCCCTACGCGGCCGCGCGCAGCAGGTCCACCGCCTTTTCGGCAATCATCACCGTGGGCGCATTGGTGTTGCCGCTCACGATGCGCGGCATGATGGACGCATCCACCACGCGCAGGCCCAGGACGCCATGCACACGCAGCTCGGCGTCCACCACATCCAGCGGGCCGGGGCCCATGCGGCAACTGCCCACGGGGTGGTAGATGGTGTCGGTGTACTGGCGCAGGAACTGCTCGATCTGCGCATCGGTCCGGGCACCGGCTGAGGCTGCCAGCTCCTTGGCACCAAACTTCGCTAGCGCGGGCTGATCCAGGATCTGGCGGGTGAGCTTGAAGCCACGCACCATGCGCTGCAGGTCTTCGGGGTCGGCCAGGAACTGCGGGTCCACCAGCGGCAGGGCCATGGGGTCGCTGCTGGCCAGCGACACCGTGCCACGGCTCTTGGGCTGCAGCAGGCACATGTGGGCCGAGTAGCCGTGGCCGAACACGGTCTTGCGCCCATGGTCCACCAGCTTGCCGATCACGAAGTGCAACTGCAGGTCGGGTGCGGCCTCGGACGGATCGCTCTTGATGAAGCCCCCGGCCTCGGCAAAGTTGGTGGTGAGCATGCCGGTGCGATGCTTGCGCCATTCAAAGATACCGCGCACCGTCTGCGCCATGCCCGCGAGCGACAGACCGAAAAGATCCTTGAGCTTGGGCGCATCCAGAACCTGCACCACGTCCGGGTGGTCGTGCAGATGCTGGCCCACGCCCGGCAAGTCGTGCCGCACGGGAATGCCGTGCTGCTGCAACTGCGCGCCCGGCCCCACGCCCGACAGCATCAGCAACTGCGGCGAGAGCAGTGCGCCCGCGCTCAGCAACACCTCGCGGTTGGCCTTGACCTGGTGCAGCGCACCGCCCTGGCGGTATTCCACGCCCACCGCACGCTTGCCGTCGAACAACACGCGCGTGGCCTGCGCCCCGGTGATGACCTGCAGGTTGGGCCGCGCGAGGTGCGGCGTGAGATAGCCCTTGGCGGCGCTGTGGCGCTCGCCGTTCTTGTGCGTGACCTGGTACATGCCCACGCCCTCTTGCGTGGCGCCGTTGAAGTCGGGGTTGTGCGGATACCCCGCCTGCACGCCCGCTTCGGTGAAATAGTGGCTGAAACGGTTGGGCGCACGCAGGTCCGCAACGTTGAAGGGGCCGCCCTGGGCATGCCAGGCGTCGGCGCCGCGCTCGTTGTGCTCTGACCGCAGGAAATAGGGCTTCACGCCCTCCCAGTCCCAACCGGGGTTGCCCTGGGCAGCCCAGTGGTCGTAGTCGGCATGCTGGCCACGGATGTAAACCATCGCGTTGATGGAGCTGGAGCCGCCCAGCACCTTGCCACGCGGCTGGTAGCCCTGGCGGTTGTTGAGCCCGGCCTGCGGCGTGGTGCGCAAGCCCCAGCCGTTGAGCTCGAACTTGGCCATCACGGCCAGCCCCGCAGGGCAGTGGATGAGCACGCTTTTGTCAGCAGGCCCTGCCTCCAGCAGGCAGACCCGGACGGCGGGGTCCTCGGTCAGGCGCCCTGCAAGCACCGAGCCCGCCGAGCCGCCGCCTACGACGATGTAATCGAACATGCTGTTTTGTCTCCTGTGCCGCTCATTACGGCGGTGTGCGGGCACGATAACCGAACGAGCGTGCGATTCGCTTTACCATGTTGCCCGTCTGTTTCACTTTGAAGAGAGCTCTCTATATGACGATTCAAACCGTTGGCATCATCGGCGCCGGCACCATGGGCAACGGCATTGCGCAGGCTTGCGCGGTGTCAGGCATCAACGTGGTGATGGTGGACATCTCCGATGCTGCAGTGCAAAAAGGCCTGGCCACCGTGGCGGGCAGCCTGGACCGCCTGATCAAGAAAGAGAAGATCAGTGCCGCCGACAAGGACACGGCCCTGGCCCGCATCAAGGTCTCTACCAGCTACGACGACCTGAAGGCCGCGCAACTCGTGATCGAGGCCGCCACCGAGAATTACGAGCTCAAGCTCAAGATCCTGAAGCAGGTGGATGCCATCGTCCCGCCCGAGGTCATCGTGGCGTCGAACACCTCGTCCATCTCCATCACCAAGCTGGCCGCCGCCACCAGCCGTGCCGACCGCTTCATCGGCATGCACTTCTTCAATCCCGTGCCCATGATGGCACTGGTGGAGATCATCCGCGGCCTGCAGACCTCCGACGCGACGCACGACGCCGTGAAGGCGCTGGCCGAGGCCCTGGGCAAGAGCCCCATCACCGTGAAGAACGCGCCCGGCTTTGTGGTCAACCGCATCCTGGTGCCCATGATCAACGAGGCCTTCTTCGTGCTGGCCGAGGGTCTGGCCACACCCGAGGACATCGACGCAGGCATGAAGCTCGGCTGCAACCAGCCCATCGGCCCGCTGGCGCTGGCCGACATGATCGGCCTTGACGTGTGCCTGGCCGTGATGGACGTGTACCTCACCGAGTTCGGCGACAGCAAATACCGCCCCTGCCCGCTGCTCAAGGAAATGGTGGCCGCCGGGCGCCTGGGCCGCAAGACGGGCCAAGGCGTTTACAGCTATTGATTGGATAAAAAATGGGCTCTAGCGCTTGATACATAAGCGCTAGAAGCTTCACTATTGATAGCAAATCCACGCTCAGCAGCGCAGCCCCAGGGCTGTGTCTGCAGCGCGCGCAGATAGCACTGACAGGGGATTGGCGCCCACCCCGGCGCCAATCCCCTTTCGCAAACAGCAGTTTTGGCAATTCAATTGCACACAATTTAATTGCCAATCACAATTCACCCTATGCATAGCCCCCAAGCAGCCCACACCCCCAGCCCGCCCACCCTGTGGCTGGACAACCAGGTCTGCTTTGCGCTGTATTCCGCCTCGCTGGCGATGACCAAGCTCTACAAGCCGCTGCTTGATGCCGTCGGCCTGACCTACCCCCAATACATCGTGATGCTGGTGCTGTGGGAACAAGACGGCCTCACGGTGTCCGAGCTGGGCGAGCGCCTGTTTCTCGACTCGGGCACGCTCACGCCGCTGCTCAAGCGCCTGGAGGCCTCGGGCCTCATCACCCGCCTGCGCGATGCACAGGACGAGCGCCGCGTGCGCATCAGCCTCACGGCGCCTGGCCGGGCGCTGCGCGACCAGGCCGAGCGCATTCCGCCCTGCGTGCTCGAAAGCAGCCAGTGCTCCATCTCCGAGCTGACCACCCTGACCACCGAGCTCAGGCTACTGCGCGACCGCCTTAGCCAGCGCTGACGGCGCCCTGGCAGCACACCCAACACCGATTCCCTCCACCGCCCGCCTGTGGGCAACAACCTCCAAGGAAGACACCATGACGCAACTCGAAAAAGTTCTGTACACCGCCAAGTCCCACGTGACCGGTGGCCGCGATGGCGCCGCCAAGACCGATGACGGCCGCCTGGACGTCAAGCTGTCCTCGCCCGGCACCTCGGGCACCGGCACCAACCCCGAGCAACTCTTCGCCTCGGGTTACGCAGCCTGCTTCATCGGCGCCATGAAGGCCGTGGGCGGCAAGATCGGTATCCCCGTGCCACAAGACGTGTCTATCGACGCCGAAGTCGACCTTGGCCCCATCCCCAATGCCTACGGCATCGCCGCCCGCCTGGCCATCAGCCTGCCCGGCCTGGACAAGGCCACGGCCCAGAAGCTCGTGGACGCCGCCCACCAGGTCTGCCCCTACTCCAATGCCACGCGCGGCAACATCGACGTGACCATCACGCTGGTGTAAGCCACGGCGCCTCGGGGTTGGCGGGCCATGGCCCAGTAGCCCTGCCGCGCACAATTGCTATTAAAATCATAGCTGCTAGCGCTTATTGAATAAGCGCTAGCAGCTATTTTCTTATGAAATAACTACACCATCGCGGCGGGCGCGATTGCAAGCTGGCGTTCAGCCACAGGCGCGATGATGGGCACGGAGACAAAAACATGAAGACCGCCCTCCTCTCCGATATTCACGCCAACCACCAGGCCCTGGCCGCCTGCCTGCAGCACGCCCGCGCCCAGGGCGCCGAGCAGTTCGCTCTGCTGGGCGACCTGGTGGGCTACGGCGGCGATCCCGTGGCGGTGGTCGAGCAGGTCGAGGCCCTGGTGCAGCAGGGCGCCCTGGCCGTGCTGGGCAACCACGATGCCCTGGCGCTGGCCCCGCCCGCCACGCCGCGCAACCGTGGCGAAATGGGCGCGCAGTGGACACACGACCACCTGGGCGCGGCGCACCTGGCCTTTTTGCAATCGCTGCCGCTCACCGCCCGCCTGGGACAAAGCGCGCTGCTGGTGCACGCCAGTGCAGATGCGCCCGAGCAATGGCGCTACGTGATGGACTCCGACGCCGCCGAGCGCAGCATGACGGCAGCCCAGGCCATCGACCCCACCATCCGCTACGTGTTCAGCGGCCATGTGCACGAACATTCGCTGTACTTCCTCACACCCACCGCCAAGCTCATGCGTTTTTCGCCCGAGCCCGGCGTACCCGTGCCCGTGCCGCCGCACCGCCAGTGGCTCGCCATCGTGGGTTCGGTGGGCCAGCCGCGCGATGGCGACGCACGCGCCATGTATGCGCTGTTCGACGATACAGCGCAGCAGATCACCTTTCACCGCGTGCCGTACGACCACCTGGCCGCCGCAGCCGCCATCCGCGCAACAGGCGGCCTGCCCGCCTTCTACGCCGACCGCCTGGAACACGGCCAATGAAACTGCTCACGCCCGGCACCGAGATCGACGGCTTTCGCGTGGTGGACTGCATCCACGCGGGCGGCATGGCCCACATCTACGCGGTGGAATACGCCCAGGCGGGCCGCAATCCCGGCTTTCCGATGGCGATGAAAATCCCGCGCATGACAGCGGGCGACGGCGCCGAGAACATCGTGAGCTTCGAAGTTGAGCTGCAGATCCTGCCCGTGCTCAGCGGACCGCACGTGCCGCGCTTCGTGGCCGCAGGCGACCTGATGCGCCTGCCCTATCTGGTCATGGAATACATCCCCGGCCAGACGCTGCAGCACTGGCTGGATGCGCCCGTGCGCGCCGACACCGCCACCATCGCGCAACTGGGCGCCGCCACCGCCCATGCCGCACACAGCCTGCACCAGCAGAACGTGTGCCACCTCGACCTCAAGCCCGCCAACGTGCTCATCAAGGCCGACGGCAGCGCCGTGCTGCTGGATTTCGGCCTGTCATGCCACGCGCACTACCCCGACTTGCTGGCCGAGGAGATGCGCCAGGCCGTGGGCTCGCCCGCGTGGATCGCGCCCGAGCAGGTGGTGGGCGTGCGCGGGGACCCGCGCAGCGACATCTTCGCCATCGGCGTCATGCTGTACGAACTGGCCACGGGCGAGCTGCCCTTTGGCGCCCCCACCACCAGCGGCGGCCTGCGCCAGCGCCTGTGGATGACGCCCGCGCCACCGCGCAAACACCGCGCCGACATTCCGCCCTGGCTGCAAGAGATCATCCTGCGCTGCCTGGAGCCCGAGGCATCCCACCGCTATCCCTCGGCCGCCCACCTGGCGTTTGACCTGACCCACCCCGAGCAAGTACCCATCACCGACCGAGGCGAACGCACCGAACGCACACCGCTGCGCACCCATTTCAAGCGCTGGCTGCGTGCAGCGGGCATGCAATACACACCCAGCCCCCTGCCCTCGCAGCAGATCGAAGACACGCCCATCCTCATGGTGGCCGTGCCCCACACCGACGTGAGCGATGCCACGCTGTACTCACTGCGCCAGGCCGTGGCCCGCTCGCTGGGCATACGCCCCGGCGCGCGGCTGGCCTGCGTGACAGTGATCTCGCCCGGCGCCAGCAGCACCAGCGACAGCAACCGCAGCGAAACCACCCTGCACCGCCAGCACATGGCGCGCCTGCGCCAATGGACCCAGGGGCTGGACCTGAGCGGCCATGCCGTGAGCTACCACGTGCTCGAAGCGGGCGACGTGGCCCAGGCGCTGGTGCGCTACGCCGCCAGCAACCACGTGGGCATGATGATTTTGGGCGCAGCCACGCACGGGCTGCAAACCCAGCGCTTCATCGCCACCGTGCCCATGCGCGTGGCGCGCGATGCGCCCTGCACCGTGATCCTGGTCAAACAGGCGCTGCCGTTCGAGCAATTGCGGTTCGTCGATCAGCCAGAAACGTCGGCTTTTTCATAAAAGCAGTACGCGCTGGCACGCTTCGCGCAATTGCAACCCCAGCTATCGCGACAGCGCGGCCAGCCTGGCCTCCAGCCCATCGAGGTCGCAGCCTTTTTTCAGGTAGTGGAGTACCAGGGCCAGGCCTTCTAGACGGCTGGCCCCGCTGCTGACCGGAGTGTCCATGGCTCAACATGAAATGTGGACCAAAGAAAAACGAAAAAGTGGCTCTTCACTGACCGTCGTACTCGGCCCACCATAGTGCCAGTACAGGAACGGACAAACAAAGACCGCCCTGTCTGTTCGTACTGGTGCGAAAACCATAGAAAGGACAGTGATGGCCAAACTGACATCCGACATGATTGGGACGATCAAAGCCGCAATGCTTTCGTTCGTCGCCACTGTTAACGCGGACGGAACGCCAAACCTTTCGCCCAAGGCCTCTCTCATCGCGAAGGACGATAGCCTTTTCTTTGCGAACATCTGCTCTCCCCAAACCATTTCCAACCTGCTCCGCAATCCGGCGATTGCAGTCAATGTAGTGGATATCTTCGAGCGACGCGGATATCGATTTTCAGGAATTGCAGCGGTACTGAGTCAAGGCGATCCGGACTTTGAAGCCATCGCAAGCTGGGTTCACGAAGTAAATGGTGAAGAGTACCCAGTAAACCACGTTGTAAAAATCACCGTTTCCGATGCGCGCCCGCTTCTGTCTCCCGCATACAAATTTGGCAACAAGCCTACGCCAGAAGAATTGCGGAAAATTAACATGAAAAAATACGGGGTGCAAAAACTTGGATGAGAGACCGTTTATCCGTCCAATACCTGCCCCCAAATTAACTTTGAACTAAAAATACCCCCCCAACCTGAAAGTGATCTACATGTTTCAAGCAATTAGTCATCACTTTCTTGGCGCAGCCGTATGGATTATTGCTACTCTTACCACACTCCTTCCCACTGGAGGATACGCTCAAGTTTCCAAGATGCCTCAGGATCTGCGGAACATGCTCGCCGAGGTCGGCGCTACATGGGGTAAAGATGTACCAGGAAACATCCGCAAAACGATCGATGCGTACACGCCACTTCTTGCCACGTCTCCCAAGGGAGATATTAGAATCATCAAAGATATTCCATACGGCCCCGGCGTACGGAATCTACTCGATGTTTACCAACCACGTTCTGCCACCAGCACCAAGCAACCCATCGTGGTCTTTCTGCATGGTGGGGCGTATGTGCGCGGCGAACGAAATTTAAATGCCGAAATTTATGCCAACGTGCCGACTTATTTTGCACGACACGGAATGCTGGGGGTCAATGCAACATACCAGTTGGCACCCGCCTCCAAATGGCCATCAGCTGCGCAAGACGTTGGTGAAATAGTTCGATGGCTGAAACTTAATGCAGAAAAATACGGGGGTGACCCGGAACGTATATTTCTAATCGGCCATTCGGCTGGTGCGACTCACATAGCAACTTACGCATTCAACCCGGAATTGCAAGCTCAGGCAGGCACGGATGTCGCGGGCTTGGTCCTCCTTAGCGGCCGCTATGAATTTGACCCAAAAGCTGACGACCCGAACCTTGCGGCATTTCAGGCATATTTCGGGACAGATCGCACCCGGTACCCTCAAATGTCGCCCATCAGCCATATTGCGACAGCGCCACGCATACCTTTATTCATTGGCATTGCCGAATACGACAATCCAGACCTGGATATGCAAGGCGCCTTACTGTATGCAGCGGTATGCAAGCGCGATCGGGCCTGCCCCAGATTTCTCCGCATGGAGCATCATAATCACGTCTCGATGGTGCTGCAGTTCAATACGGAGGATGAGCAGTTGGGGGCAGAAATTCTGAATTTCGTCCAAAGAGGTCGTTGAAACCGAATGACACCTAACCAGAACCGAGCCCACATGACAACGTTCAACTACCACACCGCATTCCAAGACCTTCGTCAAGTTGTTGAAGAAGAATGGGTATGGACCAATGAGAAAGACATACTGCCCTACGCCGTGAATATGGATCCCTCAGGGGATGTATTTCCTGCTGGTGTTGTGTCTCCAGCAAACGCGGATGAGGTGCGGCGTGTCATCGAGATCGCCAACAGGTACAGGTTTCCCCTTCACCCAATCAGCAAGGGCCTTCAGCACGGACTGGGCATGGCAACCGCGGTTCAACCCTCTTCGGTGACCATGTCACTGGGTCGATTGAACAAAATTATCTCCTACGACCCTTACTTGGGTTACGTCGTCATCGAGCCAGGAGTCACCTTTCAACAACTGTACGATTTTCTTCAGTCTGAAGACGCTCCCTATTGGATTAGCCCAACATCGGGCCCAGTCGAAGCCAGCGTTCTTGGCAATGCACTCGATAAAGGTGCCGGCTATACCCCTTTTGGTAATAATTTTGCAAACCTTATTGGTTTGGAAGTTATTCTAGGTGATGGCCGTGTGCTCAAGACTGGCGACGGGGCGCTAGAGAATTCTGTGAGTCAATTCACTCACAAGGGTGGCTTCGGACCAATGCTTGATGCACTGTTTGCGCAATCGAACTATGGCGTGGTAGTGAAAGCAGGGCTATGGCTCATGCCGGCTCCATCGGCTGCTCGCGGCTTCGTGTTCACGTTTGAGCGGCAGGATGACATTGGAAGAATCGCTGACATTGCAGGACGGCTGAAGTTGCTTGGCGCTATTCCCAGCACGGTCAGTATCGCAAACGATCAATTCTGTCTTGGACTTCAAGCTTCCCGCCCGATTCAGCATGGGACGGCGAATCAACCACCTTTTGGAGAGGCGGATTTAGGCCAATTAAGACAGGCCCATGGTGTAGGTGCCTGGAACGTAATTGGTTGTGTCTACGGCCGCGAAGACGGGTTGTCGCCTCAGATTGAGCACATTCGTCAAATGTTTGCCGATATACCGGGAATGAAATACTTGACGGAAGAGGATGCCTCGCAAAAGCGTGCCTTTGCGTACAGATTCGACATCGCCAAAGGAATCCCAAACGCAACGGAAGTCGATCTCTACAATATGCACACAAACGGCGCTGCGTTGAGCTTTTTACCCAGTGTTCCATTTTGTGGATCGTACGCACTGGAGGCTGCCAATCTTTCACGGGAGATCTGTTCGGCTCACGGATTTGCCTATCTCAACCAATTTCTCTGCTCTCCGAGGAGCATGCGAAATACCCAACACATTGTCTTTGATAGTGTTGACCCGGAATCGCGGTCACGAGCAAAGGCATGCTATTCTGAACTGAACTCGGTGTTTCAATCCAAAGGATATTTGGTTTCTCGCCCTCCAACGATTTTTCAGGAAGAGATCATGGATGGCCTGGGAATGCACGCAACAATTGCGCGCGAGATCAAGAAAGTGTTTGATCCAAACGGTATTCTTGCACCCGGCCGATTTGGCATACGTTGTCGGTGAGCACCGTTAAAGACATGCACCATTTCTGGTCGCCTGGTGTAGCCAATCCGCACGGATTCAAGCGCCAAATACGCGGCTTGATGCTCAAACGTTTGTGCCGGGTCAATAGTTCAACAAACCCAGCGCCGACGCCTTTAGCGTTGCGGCTGCTCGTGTCGTGCACCCAAGTTTGCGGAAAACGCTTTCAACGTGGGTGCGCACCGTGCTCGGGCTGATCTCGAGTGAACGAGCCACTTCCTTGTTGGTTTGCCCCAGGCTAATAGCCTGCAAAACCTGAACCTCGCGTTCCGACAATACGCTTGCTGCCGCGCGCACAGGCCGTTGCGCCGCAATGGATGAACCGCAAAGTATGTTGGCGACTTCTAAATTAAAGCGCCCCTCCGCGGCTTCCTTCAGCAAGGTGGTTTTCGCTGTTTCCACAGGTAGTGCCGCGCGCCATGGTCTCGCGGAGTTGAGCGCAACCCACGCAGCGGAAGCCGCAATCACCTGACCTTCTATCGGTATCCTGTCCCCCTTGCAGCCGCGGAAGCTTCCACTGCCATCCATACGCTCGCTGACGTAGGACGCAACGGTTGCCTCCCCTGCCAGACTCTCAATTTGCGAGGCTGCTCTTGATACCCAGTACGGCGTCAATCGAATCTGCTCCCGCGCCGATACGGGTAACGTCCCAGGAATGTTCCAGACTGAGTTGGGTACCGCCGCACGTCCCATGCAATGGATCAAGGCAGCTCGACTGCAAAGCGCCTGACCCGACGAAGTCATGCCCATCAGTGCCGAGACCTGCCGTGCGGTCTCGGAAACACGGCGAGAGTACCCCCGCATCCATGGAAGTTTTAGATCGATGACGTCTGCCACTAACTCCAAAGGAGCTCGTGTCATGCCTCCCTCCGAAAGTGCAGCCAAATCACTTTTCCATTCGTCGTCACGATTCAGCGTCTGCAACCAATCATCTCCATGATCGATCACGAAACGTATCAATCTGATTGGATAAGCCTCTTCCCCTCTCGAGCGAACAAACGACATCGCACGAGTGAGACCATGGATGCGGCTGATGACTTCAAAATCACTTGCCAGCCCGAGGATAAGAACATCGACTGGAACCTCGTCGCCACTCAATCTATTGGGGCCGCTTCCGTCAAACTTTTCAAAAATCAAGCGCAGCGTCCTTTCGACGCTCCCCGCCAGGGACAGCATGCCAGCCACCTCGCCAGAAACTTCACAATGAATTTGCGCTAGCGTCTGCAAAGCGCTGCGGATCTGACTGTCAATGAACTGAAATCTGATGTCGGCTGAGTCGCCGGCCAGGATCATCGCCCGGCCAGAAACATCGTCGTCGATCAGCCCACTGAACTCAGGCGCATTTGCCGTACAACCTGACCATCTCAAAAGGGCTGCCTGCTGTACCTCAACGCGTATTGCCGCGCTGGCCCCCAAGCATTCCGCGATCCTGGATGCGAGCCACGCCACCCGGAGGGAATGGTCCGTCGGCTGGCCCATGCTAAGGTCGCCAACGAATGCAAGGGCACGAATTGCAAGGGCCGCATTTATCGATGTGTCGGAAGGCATATTTATTCTTGGCTCCGTGCACTCAGGGCGCACGCACCCAGCTGGTTGCCTTAGTGTCCCTCTGGCTCTCACAGTGATGGCATCGGTCAAATATCCGGCAGCGTAGCGAATGCGCGGAGCGCCGGGCGTAGAGCCTGCATACCCGCACCCCACTCCGGGCTGATGCGCTGAGGACGCAACTCGCGGCCTGCTAGCGCATGTTTGGGATCCGAAGACACCACACCAACAGTAGCAGAGCATCTTCTGGCACGGCTCAAGAAAATCGCCCGAGCACCCGCGGAGCCCGTGCGTTGAGGGTCTGTTTGAACAGGTGAACCGGTCATTCGACCGATAGTCGTCCGCAGTTCATGGCGGCACTATTTGAGCTCTCCTCAACTAACTCAACGAAGCCATGCAGCTACTCCGTCTCTTGATCTCCGGCGCCGCCCTACTCGGCGCCATCACCGCGTTCGCCGCTGACCGTCAAATCCATGTTCGCGGTGAGATCAGTGCTGTCAGCGCCACCGAATTCACAGTCACCGACCGCAAAGGCGCCAAGGCCACCATCAAGCTGCCGGAGACAGCAGCAGTGCTGGACGTATCGCGCACCACTGTTGGCGCCATCAAAGAGAACTCCTACTTAGGAATAGCCGCTGCGCCCGCGCCGCAAGGCAAGGTGCGTGCCCTCGGCGTGATGGTATTCCCCGAAGCGGCCCGTGGTTTGTACGAAGGTCACTTCCCTTGGGACACGGGTAAGCGCAACACGATGACGAACGCTACCGTCGCAAAGGTCAGCAAGAAGACCAGCGCGACGGAACTTGAAATGCGCTTTGGCGAGAAGACCCAGCGCGTCGTGCTAGACAAAGCCACTGTGTATGGCCAATTCGTGCCGGGCCAACGTGAACAGATCGTCCTTGGTGCCAAGGTAATGGTGATTGCCGACCAAGGAGCTGATGGAGTAAACAACGCCAACACGGTAATGGTTGGCCGAGACGGGTTTCTGCCGCCGATCTAAGAAATTCAGCATGCCGCCGCTTTGGGTAAGGATTTGCCATTGGACCAATGCAGTGGCCTTCCTGGTGATGCTGACCAGCGGCTGGCAAATCTACAACGCCGATCCGTTCTGGATCGGCGGATTTGCTGACTACCTTACCTTAGGCGGGAGCTTGCCTAACGCGCTGATGTGGCACTTCGCCGGCATGTGGGTGCTAGCCGCCAATGGGCTGGTCGCTGTGTCGCTGCTTGTTACGACGGGTCGCCTTCGGCGCCTGTACCTGTCGCTCGGCGCGAGAGGAGAGCACGCCGAACGTAGCCACGTACAGAAGGTCGTGTACCTGGGCGTATTGACCCTGCTGATGTTTGTCATCCTGTCTGGCCTGGCCATTTGGAAACCAGTCCAGCTTCAATGGCTGACACAGATGTTTGGCGGCTATCAAATGGCGCGCCAGGTCCATTTTCTCTGCATGGCCCTACTGACGGGCTTCGCCTGCGGCCATATCTGCCTCGCCCTCCTGTCGCCCCGATCGCTGCTCTCCATGTTGGGATTTCTGCGGAAAACATCGTGACAAGGGGTACCTTTACCAACCGCCGGGACATTCTGCGTCGATCGCTTGGCGGTGCGGTAGCGGCGTTGGTGTCAGGGTGCAGCGTGACCGAAAACGACTATGTGCAGGCATCATTGAAGCGCGTATCGCGCTTCAATGATGCCGCTCAGGCGGCGCTGTTTCGTCCCGAGACGCTGGCGCCCACCTTCTCAACCAGCGACCTGACTGTGCCATTCCGCTTCAACGCGTTTTACTCAGAAGCCTCGGTGCCCGAGATTGACGAAAGAAGCTGGCGGCTCAAGGTCGATGGCCTGGTGAGAAAACCAGGCGATTGGACGCTGTCCCAAATCAAGGCGTTGCCCCCAAGAACGGAAATCACGCGCCTGATCTGCATCGAGGGATGGAGTGCCATTGGCCAATGGACCGGCGTGCCGTTATGGCACTTCCTTCAGCTGATGGAAGCCGACATCCGAGCGAAATATGTCGCCTTCGCATGTTCTGACGGCTACTACACCAGTATCGACATGGCGAGCGCACTGCATCCGCAAACCATGCTGGCATTCAGCTTCAACGGCCAGGAAAGCCTTCCGGAAGAGTTTGGGTTCCCGCTACGGCTGCGCATACCCACGAAGCTGGGCTTCAAGAATCCCAAACACCTCACCGGACTGACCGTGTCCGACACGTTCACCAGCGGCTACTGGGAAGACCTGCATGGCTACAACTGGTTCGCCGGCCTGTGAACGTATGGCGAAGGCGGTCTAAGGTGCCCCCGCGATCGCGGTGAATTGGTTGGCGGCGTGCGCCCGTCGATCCAATTCGGATGGCTCTCATGGCCGAGCGCATCGCATAGGCCAGCCTTCTCTCCATATCCAGTATTGGGCACGTCGCCGGATGGGGCATCACATCCACTGCAGGCACAAGCACTCGTCGCGGGTGCGCACTCCCCGAGGGTGTCCATGTCCACGACCTCACTCTGTGCCGTAGGGCGCCGTTCGCAAATTGCGTGGTGCTCGGCTTCAGGAATGTGCGTACGGCAGAGCTGGCCAAAGGCTGGCGAAGTGGCCCCCCAGGATTCGGAGAAGTGGCTCTTTAACTGGGCCGGACGGACTCCTATGATTTGCCGAACATGCATTAAATTTCATATTCACTATGAAATTCGGTTAGGAGCATGAATATTAATACACCCCAAGGCTGCCAAATTGAGACAGGAACCGACCCCAGGAGACATCACCATGACCACAGTCATTGCAACGCCGGACGTTCAATCGAGGGACTCGAAACTGCTTCTGTTCGCGCCAGTCGCTGCGGCGTTTGCCTACCCGTTCCTGCTCAAGGCATTCCACGCCGCCGTAGCAGCGGCGGCCGGACGAGCCTCGTTCGCGGCCGGCGTGCTGTTGCTGCTCGCCATCGGCGTCCCCATCCTCGGGCTCCTACTCGCGAGCAAGCTTGGCCAGGTAGAGATGCCGTCCGCGAGCACGATCCTGGCGAAGCGGCTGGCCTTGCTCACCGTGGCTGCCGCGCCGCTCTTCACAGCCAGCGGCGTGCTGCTGTACATGGCGGGTGACCCGATCAGCGACATCACTCTTTGGGTAGTTCTGTGGAGTCTCGTGTTCGTCCTGATGGTGAAGGTGTCGCTATCGAACAGCGTCGCCTCGTCGGGTGAATTTGTACCAGTTTCGGCGCGGCTCAGGGTGGCCCACGGCATTGGCGCGATGGCCATTGTGCTGCTCTTTTTGGCACTCCACTTGATCAATCACATGGCTGGGTTAATTGGCGAAGCCGAGCACCGTCGGCTCATGGACATCTTCAGGGTGCTGTATCGCGCCAAGGTGCTCGAGCCGATCGTCGTGGCTCTCTTCCTCTTCCAGGTCGGCTCTGGAATCGCGCTCCTGTGGGGCTACACCCGGCAGAAGGCGGACTGGTTCAGGACGTTGCAAATCGCGAGCGGCGCCTACTTGATCTTCTTTGTGCTGGGGCACATGAACTCCGTCTTCTTCTACGCGCGAACCTTCGCGGACATTCCGACCGACTGGAACTTCGCGACCGGCGCGCCGACCGGGCTGATCAGGGACGCCTGGAACATTCGCCTGCTCCCGCACTACCTGCTGGGCGTCTTCTTCGTGCTCACACACCTCGTGCTCGGCGCCCGTGTCGTTGCATTGGCTCATGGCATGGACGCCGCGAAAGCGAATCGCCTCGCCAACGTGGGCATCGCGTTGGCTGCAGTCGTCGCTGTCGCCATTCTGTCGGGCATGAGCGGCTTGCGCATCGCCTAACGCCCCTGCCTTATCGCCCAGGGACATGAAGAGCCCCCGGCATTCACCCAAAGAAGCTTATTAGATCGCGTGGGGTTACCGCCTCGAAGCGACGCCTCAGTGCTACCCACGGGGCGCCATTCCAACAACATTCCAATGGAGACAAAGACCATGAAGAAACAAGCGCACCAAGCGACGCATCGTTCCAGGATCCAGCCCTTCGTTGTCGCAATGGCCAGCCTTTCGGCAGTGGCCTGCTGGACACACGCCCGCGCAGAAGATTACTCCAGCACGAACGTGCAGTACTTCTATACCTCACGGTCCAAGGAGGACCTCGTTCTTGGAACCGGCAGCAGTGACCAACGTCTTCATGCGGTCCGGCTCGAGCATTACGGAACGTTCAAGTACGGCGACAACTACTTCTTCATCGACGAATACCACGGCAACAAGGTAGGAGGCTCCGGAGCAGGCTCCTTTGGGGGCGACACAAAGGACCAGCAGTTTCTCGTCTGGACCCCGCGCCTCAGCCTGTCGAGGCTGACCGGATCCAAATGGTCCATCGGTCCAGTCCAAGATGTCTATCTCGCTACCCGAGGCGAATTCGCGAGCTACGGCAGCTTCCGGTCGCTGGGCATAGGCCTGGCAATCGACTGGAAAGCTCCCGGTTTCTCATACCTTTCGACGAGACTCTATCGCCGCGACAACAACTACAACCGACCGCAGGCTTTCTTCCATACGGTCTGGAGCAGCTCCTTTGCACTGGTGGGGCCGCGAAAGGCCCATGCGGACGGCTATCTCTGGACGACCCGGACGGATACACATGGGCGCCAGTGGTACGCCGAGTCGGACTTCACCGTGGACGTCGATCAATCAGCAACGTTCCAGGCTGGCCTGCGGGTGACGTACTCTCAATACAAAAATGGGGGGAACAACTATTCCAGGACGACACCTCAGTTGCTTGGCAAGTGGATTTTTTGAGGGACCAGGAGGCTTACTCACAACCAGGCCCTCGGCCTCTGGCCTGAGTGATCGCCCTTACCAGACGTGACTTCCCGCACCACAAGCAAAGTCGACATCTCAATGACCTCCGAGGAGCGCACTCTGGACAATTTCGTTGTTACGGGTCTCGTCCAGTTATCTGCTCGCAATAACGTGCAGTTGTCCATGGCGGTGACCCGGAACACTTCGTCCATATCCTGGCCCACGAGCAGGATCGCGTGGTCCGACTTCAAACAGCCCAGCAAAACCGATATGCCGCTACTCGGTGACAGGGATGGAGACCGCCGCATCTGGATCCGAGATGTAGAAAACAAGGAGCTGGAGAGGCTCGGTGCTGCTCGCGTTGCGCGATACCAGATGCTTGTGGTTCGCGTGTTCATACGCCACTTCGCCTGCGCGAACGGTTTGCTCACTACCGCCATCCATCTGCATGACCCAGGTACCGCGCAAAACGTAGGCGAAGATTGGACCAGCGTGGGTGTGCGGCACCGATTCGCCCTTAGGTGGAAACTCGACAAGGAACGAGCGGACCACCTTCCCTGGCCATTCCATCAATTTTTCAGAGAATAGCTGTGAGACCTTTGCGCGAGTTGGCTCTTGAGCAAATGAGGCACCAGCTGACACGATAGAAAGCAGAGCAAGAAGGCAACGAAAACTATTCTGAAAAGTCATGATTACTCCAATGTTCGAGCTGCGTCTTTCCGCACCATCACTCGTCGTTTGCTCGATTGGCTCCATGCTAGAAGTCCTGCACTTCTGCCGGAAGGACCACTTTTCACAATATTGGAGAACCACCTGTCAAACCGCTCAGCAACAAGACTCAGGGCTTCAATAGCAAACGCGCTGGCGTCTCGGAGTTCTTCCAAAGAGGTCGGTAGCGACCCCATGGCCATTGACCCGGCAACAGACGTTTGAGCATCAAGCGGCTTATTTGACCTGAGGGTTTTGAGGGTAGGACACGACCCGCTCAGGGCGCTATCGAGCATGTCCACGTGCGCCTTGGCAGCGTCTTTGAGCTTGTCTTTCGTGCGCAAGGCACCCATTGTCAAATTGACTTGAATGGCCCTAAGCTACAAGTCGCAACTCCCGCCGGAAGGGCCGTTTTCATCATGCTAGAGCACCGCCCTGCCAAGCGACTCGCCAACGAATTGGCACTAGATTTTGACAGGGACGATGGGCCCGGTCTTGCGGACCAACTGCATCATCGCTTGCGCGAGGCGATTGTCACCGGGCGCATACCCGGCGGTTCTAAACTGCCGTCGACCAGAGACTTGGCAAAGCAGCTGGGCGTGTCGAGAAACACCGTGATCGATGCGTTTGAACGTTTGCTGGCTGAGTCATGCTTGGTTGCCCGGCGCGGATCGGGTACGTTTGTGGGCGACACGCTGGACAGGCCCAAAGTGGTCAACGACCCGCCCGATATGGTCAAAGGACAAAAGCGAAGATTCATTCTTCCTGCCGCCGCCTCCCCCGGAACGTTGATCTGCGACCTACGACCTGGACTTCCCGACTTGCGCCGATTCCCTTTGACGGAATGGCGCAGAGCGGCCCTGCGCAAACTTCGCGCGGAAACCCTGCTGTTCCAGAAAGACAGTGACGAAGGGCTCGGAATTCCACTCCTTCGTGCAGCAATTTCAGAATACATTTCCGTATCCCGCGGTGCCACATACGGGTGCGAGCAGATTCTCGTTACCTCAGGAGCCCAACAAGCGTTCTCTTTGCTGGCACAGGTCATTGCTCGGCCCCGCATGGTCGTTGCTGTTGAGGATCCAGGTTACCCTGCGGCCATAGAGCCGTTCGCTCAGGCTGGCGCTCGCATAGCCCCCGTCCCGGTGGATCGTGAAGGCCTGGTGGTCGATGCCATCCCCAAAGACGCAAAGCTTATCTACACCACTCCAGCCCACCAATTTCCGCTCGGCGTCGCAATGTCCGCACGGCGTCGCCATGCTCTCCTTCAATGGGCGGCTGCGTCGGATGCGTGGGTAGTAGAAGATGACTATGACAGTGAGTACAGGTTTGGAGGCGTACGGCTCAAGGCGTTACAAGCTTTGGACAGAAATGATCGAGTCATTTACGTCGGAAGTTTCTCCAAAACTTTGCTTCCCAGCATTCGGCTTGGTTTTGTTGGACTGCCATTGAAGCTGACCGAGTCGATGATTTACGCCAAACGGATAGCAGACCGCCATACGGCGTCCTTCTCTCAAGCAGTGCTGGCGGAATTTATGTCTACCGGCGCGTTCGCCCAACACTTGCGTCGTATGAACGCGCTGTATGAAGAGCGTCACGCAGCGCTCTCTTCCACGCTCAAGAACATGGATCCAACACTGGCGCATTTGGTGCGCTCTGATTCGGGCCTTCACGCAACACTGCTGCTGCCTTCGCAATACGACGTTCCCACGTTGATCCACCGAGCTGCAAGCATTGGAATTGGCCTATATGGCCTTGAAACCTTTTGTCGGCAGGCAAAGCTGAACGGACTCATACTGGGCTTTGGAAATGTTGAGACGCAAGCGCTAGTCAGAGGGGTTCAACAAATTCCGTATTTGCTGAATTCAGCCTAAATCCGGCAGTTACCCCATTGCCTGCAACACATCGAAGGGTGACGCAGGGGTGTTCGAGGGGCGATGCGCTGGCAGAGGTAACGCATGAGCGCGGCCCAGCGATCAGTTCGTAGCAAAAGCACGCGCGACAACGGCAACGGCGATATACCTACACTGCGTGTGACAGCCGCGGCCATTCGATCCATTGCGGCGCGCCAATCAGCCAGAGACGTCGGCTTTCTCATAAAAGCAGTACCCGCTGCCCCGCAGCGTGCGAATCGGCAGGCTTTGGCCGCTGGCCGCCAGCACATTGCGCCGCAATCGCAGCATCTGCGAATCCAGCCGCCGCTGGTCGTAATCCACATAGTCCGCCCCCATCGCTTGAACGATCTGGCGACGGCTCACCGCGCCCCCTGCGGCACGCATCAGGCACTGCAGCACCAGCACGTCCTGCGGCGACAGATGCACCGGCGGTGCACCGGGCGGCAGCAACCGGCCCGCCAACGACTCCAGCAGCCAACGTGCCTCGCGCTGCTGCAGCCCCAGCCGCCGTGACAGCGCGGCCAGCGTAGCCTCCAGCTCCTCCAGATCGCAGCCTTTGCCCAGGTAGTGATCGGCGCCCAGGGCCAGGCCCTCCACGCGGTCGGCCCCCGTGTTGTGCGCGCTGAACACCACAATACCCAGAGGCTGCCCGCCCTGGCGCAACCGCTGGATCAGCGCCAGGCCGCTGCCGTCGGGCAGCCCAATGTCGATGATGGCCAGCCGGTGGCGCCGCGCGTCGAAGTGGAGGTCGAACTCTGCGATGCTGGCCACGCACTGGGGCGCGTAGCCGATATGCTCCAGAAACTCGCCCAGCTCGGCACGCAGCACGGGCTCATCTTCCAGGAGGATCACTTCGTTCATGGCCAGGGGTTGCAGGGGTTCATCACCGCGAAATTATCGTGTGCTCATCGCCGCCGCGCTGCTGCTGTGGCTGCTGGCCCCGCTGCTGGTGGCGGCACAGACGCCCCTGCGGCTGGAGCCCAACGAGCGCATGCTGCGCGCGGCCGGCCACCTGCAGTGGCTGCAGGACGATACGCGCGAAATGTCTGCCATGCAGGCCGCCGAGTCCGCAGCCTGGGCCGACCTGCCCGCCAACGTGAACGCGGGGTACACCCACGCCGCCATCTGGCTGCGCCTGCCACTGGATGCGGTGCAGCCCGGCTACTGGATGCTGCTGCTCAGCAACCCGCTGCTGGACAGTGTCCAAACGTACGTCCATCGCCCACCGGGCATCTGGGAAGCCCTGGGCGCCAGCGGCGAGGACGTTGCACGCACGCAATGGCCGGTGGATTTCCGCAGCCCCGCCATCGGGCTCAACCTGCGCCATGCGGGTGCCCACACCGTGCTGATCCGCATCACCGCACGCAATGCCATCAAGACGCAGGTCGATGTATGGCAGCGCCTGGCCTTCGACAACCAGACGCGGCGCCAGGGCCTTTTCACCGGCATGTACCTGGGTTTCTACACGCTGCTCGTGTGCCTGCACGCCCTGTTCTGGTGCGCCACGCGTGCGCCCTTGAGCGGGCTGTTCCTTGCCTACATCGGCATCTGCGTGCTCAATGAAGTGCTCTCGCTGGGGCTGCTCCAGCAGATCACGGGCATGCCCGGCACGTGGAGCGACCGGCTGCTGGGCACCAGCCTGCCGCTGGCCGTCCCCATCGCCACATGGATGGCCACCCACCAACTGCAGTTGCGCCACAGCCACCCACGCCTGAACCGCTGGCTGCTGACCGCCACGCAGGCTACAGCGCTGGCCAGCATTGCACTGGTGCACACCGGGCACTTCGCCTGGGGTCTTATCCTGGTACAGGTCGTGGCCGTTCCCACCTTGCTGCTGCTGACCGGCATAGCCCTATGGCTGCTGCGCGGCGGCAGCCGTGCGGCGCTTTTTTTCCTCATCACCTTCGGCCCCTTCCACGCCAGCGTGTTCATCGCCTTTACCCGCAACCTGAACCTGGTGCCCATCAACGCCTTCACCGAAAACATCTCGCTGCTGGGCACCATGGTGCACATGGTGCTGCTGAGCCTGTGGATCGTGGGCGGCTACGTGCGCCAGCGCCGCGCGCACGAGCGCGAGCAGATGCACCTGCAGGCAGAGCTGGCCCAGCGCCAGCAGCGCGAGGGCGAGTTGCTGCGGGCGCTGGAGTTGGAGCGGCGCGTGCGCCAGGAGCAGCGCGACTTCGTCGCCATGGTGTCGCACGAGTTCCGCACGCCGCTGGCCGTCATCAGCACCAGCGCCCAGCAACTGGCGCGCAACCTGGGAGCGTCGCCCGAAAAAACCCTGGCCCGCAGCCACAACATCCGGGCCGCTGTGCGGCGCTTGATGCACCTGGTGGACGACTACCTGGCAGACGACCGCCTGGCAGAGCCTGCCGCCGCGCCCCACAAGGCGCCATGCGACCTGCACGCACTGCTCGCGGAACTGTGCGCGGACTTCTCCCCTGGTCGCATCGCCTGCCAATACGGCGACGGCACCCAGCACCTCGTGACCGATGCCGAGCTGCTGCGCATCGCCCTGCGCAACCTGCTCGCCAACGCCAACCGCCACGCGCCCCCCGGCGGCGCCGTGCAGGTGCGCACCCGCCGCAGCGGCCCGCGCCTGCACATCGACGTGGCCAACCCCGCAGCCGCCATCCCGCCCGAAGAGCAGAACCACCTGTTCGAGCGCTACTGGCGCGGTGCCAGCACCCAGCGCGGCACTGGCGCCGGGCTAGGGCTCTATCTGGTGCGGCGCATCGCTGAAAAGCTGGGCGGAAGTGTGACACTGGTCAGCGCTGGAGGCGACCAGCCTGTGTGCCTGCAGTTGGACCTTCCGATCGAGGATCGCTCTTAAAAAAAGAGCATCTAGCGCTTTCAGTACAAGCGCCAGAGGTTTTTTTCACGACGAACAATTTGTTCGATGCGCTCAGATTCGCTCAGATTGGCGGTGGTGCCGTCCGGTAGATTGGGTGGTACCCCTTCTTGCTTCGCCCCTTGCCATGTCCACGCCGCACCGAATGTTTCGCGCCCTGCTCCAGACCTGTGCCCTCCTGCTCTTGTGGACGGCTCAGGTGGCCGCGCACGCGCAAACCGTCAATTGGGTGACCTGGACCAATCCGGGGAGCTATCCGTCCAACAACCCCGCGCCGAACTACAACTACACCAATAGCGCGAGCGGCAGCCTGACGTTGCCGGACAACACCGTGGTAACAGTCACGCTCACCGGGGAAGTGACTCAGTACAGCTGCTTCACCACCACCATCACCGCCTGTCCCAATGGGTACTGGAGAAACATAGGAGGCTGGGGTGGCACCACCTATGCTCCCGCCGGCACGTACACCAGCGCCAACGTACCGTCACTGCCTACGAATGCCAACATGATCGCGCAGGCTGGGCACGTGCCAGCGGTGGCCAGGCATACGCTGACATTCAGCCAGCCCGTCACGAACATCGTGATGCCGGTCTTTTCTCTGGGCGGTGGAGCTGGTTTGTCGGCATACCGGTTTGACCAGGATTTCACGCTTCTAAGCCAAAGCCCCAAATGCACCAATCCAACCTCTGGCACCAACCCGGCCTGGGAATGCCTGTCGGTCCAAGGACGAACGCTGACCGGCAATGAGGGCGCAGGAACGGTGCAATTCACCGGCACCGTCACCTCCATTTCGTGGGAGGTGACCGTCGCCGAGGTGTATAGCGGCTTCAACGTGGGTGTGACGTCCGCCTCGTTCACCAGCCAAACCCCATTGACCCTGGCCGCCAGCACCTCGCACATCCTGGCCGCGAACAACACATCCACCCTCAGCACCAGCGGCGGCTCGGGCACAGGGGCCACCAGCTACACCGTGCTCAGCGGCCCCTGCACGGTGAGCGGGAACACATTGACCGGAACCAGTGCAGGTACATGCCGAGTCACTGCCACCAAGGCAGGGGACGGCACCTACGCGTCCACGACCAGCAATATGGTCACCGTGGCCGTCGTCAATCCGCTGTATGTAACCTACGACGGCAATGGCCAAACCTACGGTGCGCCACCCACCGACAGCGGCTCCTACAGTATTGGCGATACGGTGACCTTGCTGGGGCAGAACTTTCAGCAGCGCACTGGCTACACCTTCAACGGCTGGAACACCGCCGCCAACGGCTCGGGCACAAGCTATGCCGCTGGCGGTACCTTCAACATCGCCGCCAGCACTACGCTATACGCGCAATGGCTGGCACCAGTATCTGCGACTGCGACACAATCTATTCCCACCCTCTCCGAATGGGGCTTGGTGCTGCTCTCGCTGGCCGCAGCCGCCCTGGGCATGCGCGCAACGCGGCGCCGCGTTTAATTAATCAATTAATGAAGGCGCACCGATAAACGGCGAGCCGACACCCGGCGGGCGACAATGCCGGGCATGACGACCACGCCCGAAGACATCCTCCACCCCTACGCCCGCCTCACTCCCGACCAAGTGCTCGACGCGCTGGCCAGCGTGGGGCTGTATGGCGATGGGCGCCTCATGGCGCTGTCGTCATATGAAAACCGGGTGTACCAGGTCACGCTGGAAGACGGCGAGCGCGTGGTGGCCAAGTTCTACCGCCCCGGCCGCTGGAGCGAGGCACAGATCCTTGAAGAACACGCCTTTGCGGCCGAACTGATGGCCGCCGAAGTGCCCGCCGTTGGCCCCTTGGTGCTGAACGACCGCACGTTGCACCAGCACGACGGTTTTGCGTTTTCGGTCAGCCCCTGGCGCGGTGGGCGCCAGCCGGAGCTGGATGACTTCGATGTGCTCGAATGGATTGGCCGCTTTCTCGCACGCATCCACACCGTGGGCGCCACCCAGCCCTTCGCGCAGCGGCCCGCGCTGGACGTGCAGACCTTTGGCATCGCATCACGCGACTGGCTGCTCACACACGACATCATTCCGCTGGACGTACAGACCGACTGGAGAACCCAGTGCGACAAAGCTATTGATTTGATAGCTGGTAGCGCTTTAGGTACAAGCGCAAGGCCATCTTTTGGCCTAAAAAGTGCCACAAACATCCGCCTGCATGGCGACTGCCACCCCGGCAACATCCTCTGGACTCCGCTGGATGAGTGGGGCCGGGGCGGCCCCCATTTTGTGGATCTGGACGACGCACGCATGGGCCCAGCCGTGCAAGACTTGTGGATGCTGCTCTCGGGCGACAGGCGCCAGCGCACGCACCAGTTGAGCGCCCTGCTCGACGGCTACGAACAGTTCCGCAGCTTTGACCGCCGCGAGCTCGCGCTCATCGAGCCGCTGCGCACGCTGCGCCTCATCCACTACAGCGCCTGGCTCGCACGTCGCTGGCAAGACCCAATCTTTCCAGCCAACTTCCCCTGGTTCGGCAGCAGCGACTACTGGCGTGGGCAGGTGGACATGCTTGTCGAACAGATCGAGGCCATGGAAGAAGACCCGCTGGCGGCCTGACTCCTCTCGCTTCGGAATTGCGAAAAGACAACCCAATTTGTTTATGGCGGATAGCTATTGCAAACGATTGTCAACCCATGCGCACTGCAAGCCGATGTGGGGCAACATCAAAGCGTCTCCTCCAAAGGGGAGGCTTTGTTGATTCCCACGGGGCCTCGGCCCGCAAGCACACCATCATGCGCATCGCAGTCCTTGACGACGATCTTCTCCTGCTGGAGCAGATCAAGGGCACCTTGGAATGTCATCACCATGTGTGCCACACCTATGCCGACGGCACCAGCCTGCTCAAAGCCCTGCGGCTCGAAACCTTCGACCTGCTGATCACCGATTGGCACCTTCCTGACATAGAAGGTCCTGAAATCGTGCAAACAGTGCGCGAGATGAGCGGCATGCAATTGCCCATCCTGTTCATCACGCGCCGCAATGAGGAGCGCGACGTGATCGAAGCGCTGTCGCGCGGTGCGGATGACTTCATGAGCAAGCCCCTGCGCATGGGAGAGCTCGTCGCGCGCACCGCTGCGTTGCTGCGCCGCGCCTTTCCGGAGAGCATGGGGGCGCGCATGGCGTTTGGCGTTTACAGCTTTGATGCCGACAAACGCGCGTTGTACGTACACGGCCAGCCCATCGAACTCAAGAACCGCGAATACGAACTGGCGCTGTTCATGTTCCGCAACGCGGGGCGCCTGCTGTCACGCACCCACCTGCGCGAGGCCGTGTGGGGCGATGCCAGCGAAACCTCTTCACGGTCGCTGGACACCCACATGTCGCGCCTGCGGACCAAGCTGGAGTTGACCGAGGCCAACGGCTACACCATTTCGGCGATCTACGGCATGGGGTATCGGCTGGACCCCCTGAACACAGGAACCGCCTCTGCGCCACCGCGCCTGCCCATCGCCGAAGCGCGTCCGACAGAGCGTGTTCGCGATCTCAAGGATACCGTGCAACGGCCTTTGCGGGACGAGGCGCAAGGCTCGGTGCGCAACCCATAGTCAAGGACAGGCTTGCTTGCTGGCAAGCAGCAAGTGGCGGCCAGCGCGATGGAAAAAAAGCGCCAAAGACGTGAGCGCTCAAGACTGGGGCGCGGCAGGAGGCAAGGACTCGCGCCAGCCCCGTATCAACACGTCGCTCACAAACTTCCTGTCCATCCACAGCCACAACAGGATGGGGACCAGCGTGGGCAACACCAAAGACCCCAACTGATAGCCGTACACGATGGCCTCCATCTGCCATTGAGAGACGCGCAGCAGCCGGATATTGGCCTGCGTGGCCATCACTATCTGCATCAGGGAATACATCGTCAGGCTGAACGCCTGGAAGGGAAGCAACAGCGCGTAGCCCGCCAATACGCGGCTCCACCGGCCTCGCCCACGGGCAGCGAGTACCAGTGCAATAAAAATGGGCAACCCGTAGGCGTACCGCGCGGGGCTGGCCTCAATCGTGATCTCTCCGCGGCGCCCCCCCGCCTCGGGCACCGGGATAGAAATCGTGGTGTCCACTTCCATCGCGCCGGGCGACAAATGCACTTGCCGCACCCATATAGGCGCACCTTGCTCCAGCGCCATGTGCGAGAGCACCCCCACAGGGTACGAAGTCCAGGCAGACACCATCGACCACAGGACAGTGAGCACCAGAATCCATCCGAAGGCGGAGAGCACAAAAGTCGTCAACGGGGACAGGCGGCGCATGCAAAAACTCCTAGTACAGCGAGCCGTAAGTATCGAATCAAGCTGCGGCAGCAGGCGGCGGCGCCACCGTGCTCTGCGCCGCCTTGCTACCAGCGCGCACCCACAACAGCCACACGATCAGTACATCGAGCATGATCAGCGCCTGCCAAAGGTACTCGTGCGCAAAATTGAAGACCTGTGTATTCCATTGCCCCAGGTAAAAAAGGCTGATCACCCGCACCACATTGAGCCCCTGGATTGCAACAAAACCAACCACCAGCCCTACCAGTTTGTGGCGCCAGGACGAGGGGAACGCGATCACGGCGGCAAACAGCACGATGCAGGCTTCGATGCCATTGCACCCAGGCTCGATCGAGACGCCAAATCCAGTGACGGTGTTCCACAACACTTTGCCAGCCGCCGCAGCGGTTTCATCAAACAATGTCACCAAGGTCACACAAAGGCGGGCCAGCAGCGCGGTCCATGGCAGCACCACATGCTGCTGCACCACACCCAGCATGTTGATGCCAAAAAAAGTGAGCTGAAGCACCAAAAAAGTCAGAAAAAAACGCAGCATGAAAAGTTCCGGATGGCGGTGGCACCTGCAACCAAGAGGGGCAAGCAGGCCAAGCCGACATTATGAGGAAACAAGAAAGGCCGACACGCTCACGCGGGTCGGCCTGACATTCCCCAATCATCTCCGCGGGTACCGGGGTATCGGGGTAAAAATTACGTACAACACCGGCTAGCGGCGCCGACGCTGATTCCGCCCCAACTGCGCCCATGCCATCAGGCCCAGGAAGGACGACAAAAGAATCAGTCCCCATTCCGACAAGGTGGGGATGCCGTTGGCACCACCAGGCGGCACCGTCACCGCGGTGCTGGCTGTGCCCGTGTTGTTGGCGGCATTGGTGTCGCCCGGCGCATCCAGCGTGGCGGAATTGACCAGCGGACTTGCACCGCTGTAGGGCGAGCTCAGCGTCGTCTGGATCGTGAAGGTCCGCGATGCGCCCACCGCCAACGCCCCGATCGAGCAACGCACCGTCCCCGCCACATTCACGCAGCCCGTGGCCGAGACAAAGGTCAACCCCGCAGGCAATGTGTCCACCACCTGGGCGCCATCGCTTGCCAAGGGGCCGTTGTTGGTCACCACGAGGGTGTAGTCCAGGGCCGCCCCTGGCGCCAACGGCCCTGCAGGCGCGGATTTGGTCAATGCCAAGTCCGTCGCCACAGTGGTGCGGCGGGCAGAAGTATCGTGTGTCACCACGTTGTTGGTCAGCGTGGTCTCTGTTTCGTCCACCGTCACGCTCGCCCGGTTGAAGGTGGTGCCGCCCGTGGCCCCAGCCACGGTCAGCGCCTCGGCCCGCATCGCATAGGTCACCGTGGCCGTCTGCCCGCTACTGAGCCCCGGGAAGGTGCAGCGCAGCGTGCCGCTGGTGGCGCCCACCGAAGGCTGGGTACACGTGCCCCCGGCATTGACCGTCAGCGCCCCCTGGTAACTGAACGTGGCGGTGGGCGATGAACTTGGCGCTGGGAACACGTCCGTCATCACCACATTCGTGCCATACGAAGGGCCGCTGTTGGTGACGGTGATGGTGTAGGTTGTGGACTGCCCCAGGTTCACCGGGTCGGCGCTGTCACTCTTGTTCAGCAGGAGATCGAGCCGCGGCGCAGTGACTGCCGTGGTGGTGGTGGTGGCGCTGTTGTTGGTTCCATCCGACTCGGCCGTGGTCGTGGTCGCCGCCACGCGGTTGACCACCGTGCCACCCACCGCTGAAGCCAAGGGGCGCATGCGGTAGGTCACCGTCTGCTGGACACCTGCGTTGATGCTTGTCCAATTACAGGTGAGCGTGCCGCCCACCGTCCCTGCGGTGATGGGCGTGCAAGTGCCGCCGCCACCCACTGAAACGATATCGATGAAAGCAGCATTCGATGGCAACGTATCCACCATCTGTACCGCCTGCGCAGTAGAAGGGCCTGTGTTGCGAATCGTCGCCACATAGGTGATGGGTGCGCCTGCAGGGACGGCGGCCGGGGTCGCGGTCTTGGCCGTGGTGATGTCCACGATGGCCGTGACCGTGCTGGTCACACTGCCGCTGTTGTTGGTTTGGTCAGGGTCCCCCACATCGGTGGAGCGCACGGTGGCCGTGTTGGTGCGCGGCCCGGTGACAGCCGCATTGGGGCGCACCACCACCGTGACCGTGGCCTGGGCACCCGGGGCAAGAGACCCCAAGTTACAACTCAGGTCCACCGATGTGACATTGAGCACAGTGCTGGGCGTACAAGAGCCCGACGGCGATGCCATTGCGGATTGGAATCCCCCCGTACTGACCAGGTTGTTCAAGGTGTCTGACACCACCACATTGGTGGCTGTATCACCCCCCACCTCGTTCTTCACGGTAATGACGTAGGTCAGATTCTGGCCCGCGACCACGGAGCTGGGCGTGGCAGTCTTGGACACCACGCGCAAATCGGCCCGGGTTGTGGTGGACGCGACGACGACGGTCGTGCAGTCGTTGCCCGGATTGCTGTCAGCCCGCCCACCAGCGCCACCGCTCAGCGCCACGCAAGCGCTATTGGTTGCAGAGCCCGTTCCCGTCAGCACCGCCGAGACCGTAACAGCAGGCGCATTGCTGTTGGCCCCCAGGCCGGTGGCACGCGAACAGCTCCAGGACCCTGGCCCGGTGAAGGGCAACGGATCACAACTCCAGCCAGTGGCCGTGAGCGGGGCACTCAGCGTGACGCCCGCAGGCACCGTGTCGGTGATGGTGATGGTCTGCCCTGCAGGGATGGCCAAGGGCCCCAGATTGTTAGCTGTCAGGGTGTAGTTGAACTGCTGATTCGGAACCACCGGATTGATGCTGGCCGTCTTGATCATCCGCATGTCCGCCTCGTTGGTGGAATTCACGTTCACCGAGGCATTGTTGTTGGAAGGCGCCGAATCGGTGAGCGCGGTGCCGACGCTTGCCGTATTGCTCAATGTGCCTGTGGTGGTTGCGGTAGCAGTGACCGTGATAGGGGGCATGTTGCTGAAATTGGCACCGGTGTAGCCGGGCCGCGTGCAAGTAATGGTGGCATCACAGGTCCAGCCGGTTCCCGCGGCAGACACAAACGTCAGCCCAGCTCCCAACGTGTCTGTCACTGTGATGGTCTCACCAGCGAGCGACACCCCACCATTGAGGCGCGGTGTAAGCGTGTACACCATGTTGGCGCCCTGAGCCACATTGGCGCTGGCTGCCGTTTTGGTGATCGACACGTCGGCACCTGCGCTGGATGCAACGTCTGCGGTGGCCGTGTTGTTGCTCAAGTCACTGTCAGGCATCTCTGAGTTGTCGGGCTTGGTGCCCGCCACCGAGAATGCCGCTGCCACCGTGCCATTCACGTTGGAAACTGCGGGCACCGTCAACACCGTTGTGGAGGCGCCAACCGGCAGAGTCCCGGTGCGTGTGCAGGTCACGCTGCCGCTGTTCATCGGATAGCCGCTGGAGGGGCTGCACGACCACCCGGAGCCCGAAGGGACCGCCGTGATCGACGCACCACTCGGCACCGTGAAGGTGATTCTCTGACTGCCATCTGCAGCGTCTGGCCCCTGGTTGGCGGCCTGCAGCGCGTAGGTGTAGGGCTGACCCGCATTCACGTTGGGAGTTGAAGGCGTTGCCGTCAGCGAGAGATTGGCTGCTTGCGTGGTCGTTCCGACCTGGGTGCTGTTGAGGTTGTTGCTGGTATTGGGGTCTGGGGTGGAGCTGCTCGCTGATGCCGTGTTGGTCCACACCCCCGCGGACGGCAAACGCACACGGATGGTCACGGTTTGATTGGCATTGAAGGGAATGTCGCCTATGGCGCAATCGACAACACCGCCAGCTTGATTACAAGTGCCTGCGGTTGTGCTCACGTCAATGAAAACTGAGCCTGACGGCAACGTGTCCGTCAAGGTGGCGCCGACGGCCGTGTTAGGCCCGTTGTTGTCGATACGCAGCGTGTACGTGACGATGCCGCCCGCTGGAGCAGGGTCCGGAGAGTCCGAATGGTTCACCACAAGATCGGCCGACTGCGCGAGAGCAGCACCCGCCAACAAACCTGTCGCCAGGAACAGCCAACGAAAGCGGCGCACCGCACTGACCTGAGTACGGGGGGCCAAGTTCGTGCGTTCTGCGCACAAGTGATGATCGGACACCAATGATTTCGGGTGCATTGGTGCTGGTTGACCGAGAGAACCGGCGCGGACACAGAACCGCAACAGTCGGCTGAACATAAAGCTCTCCTATGAAGTGGACAGCCCAAGCTTTTTTTGGCCACGCCGCGACTTCACCAGCCCCTTTTGAGGTTGGCAAAAAAAAGCTTGAGGGAGTACGTAAAACCGCCTAGTCAAGCGACCAGAGGCGAGACTTCAATCTACCGACGAAGCGCTGCACGTGCCGCGTTGCAACAATCGTTGACTGTCACTTGACGCAATCCGTATTGCGCCCACCACATATGTGCACATATCAAAGCAACATTGATACAGATCACAACAATTAGAGACAAGTTACGAGCAACTCGCCTCACACCCCTTATGCAAAGCCATTCATAAGGAATGGGCTACACGGTCTTTTTCTCATAGAGCGAGGTCCTCAAAGCCCCGATCGACGACGCCCGCAGGAGCGCAACCAGGCGCATGCTCGCCTCATGGTGCAGACGAGGCGCAGCCCGAGGATCTTTGATGCAGAGAGGACAGCCCGCCTTGGGCTACCCAAAAAAAGACCCGGACCGCCTGAGCAGGCGTCCGGGTTTCATGCACATGCGCTGAATAAAGGCCCTGCTCTGCAGCAACAGGACCCTTTCAGGCCTTCAATGTCAGGTCAGCAACGCGTTCACACGCTTGACATACGCGGCGGGGTCTTCGGGCAGGCCGCCTTCGGCCAGCAGAGCCTGATCGAACAGGATGTGGGCCAGATCATGGAAGTGCACGCTGCCTTCGAGCTTTTTCACCAGCGCATGTTCGGCATTCACCTCCAGCACGGGCTTGGCCTGCGGCGCCTGCTGGCCAGCCTGCTTGAGCATGCGCGCAAGCTGCGTGCTCATGCCGTCGTCCTGCACCACCAGGCAGGCGGGTGAATCGACCAGGCGGGTGGTCACGCGCACATCCTCGGCCTTGTCCTTCAAGGCTTCCTTGAGCTTGGCGAGCATGGGCTTGAAGGCTTCCGCCGCCTCTTCGGCAGCCTTTTTCTCAGCCTCGTCCTGCAGCGTGCCCAAATCGACCGCGCCCTTGGCCACGCTTTGCAGCGGGGTGCCATCGAACTCGTGCAGGTAGTTTAGCGCCCATTCGTCCACGCGGTCGGTCATCAAGAGCACTTCGATGCCCTTCTTCTTGAAGACTTCGAGCTGCGGGCTGTTCTTGGCGGCGGCCAGGGTGTCGGCGGTGATGTAGTAAATCGCCTCCTGGCCTTCTTTCATGCGCGCCTTGTAGTCGGCAAAACCTACCGTCACGGCGTCGCTGGTGGTGGACGCAAAGCGCAGCAGTTTGGCCAGGCGTTCGCGGTTGCCAAAGTCTTCACCCAGGCCCTCTTTCAGCACGGAGCCAAACTCGCTGTAGAACGCGGTGTACTTGCCTTCCTTGGCCTTGTCGTCGGCATCGACCATGTCGGTCACGCCATCGGCGGCAGCGTCGTGTTTGTCATGCTTGGCCAGGTCTTCCAGCATGCTCAGCACCCGCTTGGTGGAGCCTTCACGAATCGCGCGCACGTCGCGGCTTTCCTGCAGCAGCTCGCGGCTCACGTTGAGTGGCAGGTCGGCCGAATCGATCACGCCCTTCACAAAGCGCAGGTAAGTGGGCATCAGCGCCTCGGCGTCGTCCATGATGAACACGCGCTTGACGTACAGCTTCACACCGGCCTTTTTGTCGCGGTTCCACAGGTCGAACGGCGCCTTGGCGGGGATGTACAAGAGCTGCGTGTACTCGGTGTTGCCCTCCACGCGGTTATGTGCCCAGGTCAGCGGGGCCTCGTGGTCGTGGCTGATGGCCTTGTAGAACTCGGTGTACTGCTCTTCGGTGATGTCCTTCTTGGGACGCGTCCACAGGGCGCTGGCCTTGTTGATGGTCTCCCACTCGCCGGTCTTGACCATACCGCCGGGCTGGCGGCCGCCGTTTTCGTCGCTGGGGTTAATCAGCTCGCCGTCTTTCCACTCTTCCTTTTCCATCAGGATGGGCAGGCTGATGTGGTCGGAATACTTGGCGATGACCTGCTTGAGTTTCCAGGCGTTGAGGTATTCCTCGGCATCGTCGCGCAGGTGCAGGGTAATGCTGGTGCCGCGCGCAGGGCGGGTGATGGTTTCGACCTCGAAATCACCCGCGCCACCGCTCACCCAGCGCACGCCTTCGTCGGCCTTCAGGCCCGCACGGCGCGATTCCACGGTGATCTTGTCGGCCACGATGAAGCCGGAGTAAAAGCCCACGCCGAACTGGCCGATGAGCTGGGCGTCCTGCTTCTGGTCACCACTGAGCTTGCCCATGAAGTCTTTGGTGCCGCTCTTGGCGATGGTGCCCAGGTGGTCGATGGCCTCCTGCTGGCTCATGCCGATGCCGTTGTCGGTGATGGTGAGTGTCTTGGCGTCCTTGTCAAAGCTCACGCGCACTTCGAGGTTGGGGACGTCCTCGAATAACGCGGAGTTGTTCAGGCCTTCAAAGCGCAACTTGTCGCACGCGTCCGAGGCGTTGGAGATCAGCTCGCGCAGGAAGATTTCCTGGTTGGAGTACAGCGAGTGGGTGACCAGATGCAGCAACTGGGCTACTTCGGCCTGGAAAGACAGGGTCTGTTTGGTGCTCATGGTGTTTGTTTTGGTAGGCAGATACGGTCAGAAGAAATGCTCTTGGGCACCCTGCGGTGCAAAAGACGTTTGCGCGTGTTCACCTCGGGGCAGGTTGGCCAATTTCAAGGCCCATGGCGCGCAGCAGGCCAACAGCCCGCCCACGACCGGCTCGGCAAATCCGCGCGTTGAGAAGCATTGTTAACAATTTGCACTCACTTAGCGATTGTTTTGCGCATTTTGCCCACCTAAGATGCCGCCTTCACCGCCAGCCTGCACGGGTCAGTCTGGCCCATTTGCCCCCTGGACAAACACCATGCCCACCTCTTTTCAAAAATGGTCCGCCGAGTTCATCGGCACTTTCTGGCTCACCTTTGGCGGCTGCGGCAGCGCGGTGTTGGCTGCGGCATTCCCGGAGCTGGGTATTGGTTTTCTGGGGGTTGCCTTGGCGTTTGGCCTGACGGTGCTGACGGGTGCCTATGCACTGGGGCCCATCTCCGGCGGGCATTTCAACCCTGCGGTTTCTGTGGGCCTGGCACTGGGCGGGCGCTTCAAGGCGTCTGAAGTGCCAGGGTACGTCGTGGCACAGGTGTTGGGCGCTATTGCCGCTGCGGGCGCGCTCTACCTCATCGCCACTGGCAAGCCCGGCGCGAACATCGGCGGGTTTGCCACCAACGGCTACGGCGAACACTCCCCTGGTGGCTACGGACTGATGGCCGCCGTAGTGACCGAGGTCGTGCTCACGGCGGTGTTCCTGATCGTGATCCTGGGCGCGACCTCGCGGCGTGCCGCTGACGGCATGGGCGGCATGGCCATCGGCCTGTGCCTCACGCTGATTCACCTGATCTCGATTCCGGTCACCAACACCTCGGTCAACCCGGCGCGCAGCACTGGCCCCGCGTTGTTTGGTCCAAGCTACGCCTTGTCGGAACTGTGGGTGTTCTGGGCAGCACCCATTGCAGGCGCGCTGCTGGGCGCCGCTATCTACCGGGTCCTGTTCGGCGAAGACTGAGCGGGCCCCAAGGCGGATCAGACCCCTCAGTTTTCGAGGCTGATCCGCTGGACCAGCGTCTGCAGCATGGTGTCGGCCTTGTCGTTGGGCACCTGGCAAGTGCCAGCAGCGGCATGGCCTCCACCGCCAAACTCCAGCATGAGATTGCCCACATGCACCTGGCTGCTGCGGTCCAGGATGGACTTGCCCGTGGCAAACACCGTGTTCTGCTTTTGCAGCCCCCACATCACGTGGATGGAGATATTGCACTGGGGGAACAATGCATAGACCATGAAGCGGTTGGTGGCCCAGATGGTGTCTTCGTCGCGCAGGTCCAGCACCAGCAGTTTGCCGATGCAGATCGCACAGCGCTGCAATTGCTCCTTGGCCTTGGCGGCATGCTCGCGGTACAAGGCCACGCGCTCCTGAACATCGGGCAGGGCAAGAATCTGTTCGATGGTGTGGTCGCGGCAATACCGGATGAGATCCATCATCAGCGCGTAGTTGCTGATACGAAACTCCCGAAAGCGCCCCAGGCCCGTTCGCGAATCCATCATGTAGTTCAGCAGCACCCAGCCCTGGGGGTCGAGAATGTCCTCGCGTGAATACTGGGCCGAATCGGCCTGGTCCACGGCGACCATCATGTCGTCGGTAATGCGCGGGAAAGCCGCCTTGCCGCCGTAGTAGTTGTAAACCACCCGCGCTGCCGAGGGGGCATGCGCCTCGATGATGTGGCTCTCATCCCGGCGGCCCGAGTTGCGCACGGTTTCGGACTCGTGGTGGTCGAAAACCAAGTGTGCCCCCGGCACGTAAGGCAGGTTGGTGGTGATGTCGCGGCTGGTGATGGCGATCTTGCCATCCTGCATGTCTTTCGGATGAACAAAGGTGATCTCGTCAATGAGATTGAGTTCATTGAGCAGCACAGCACAAACCAGGCCGTCAAAGTCGCTGCGGGTTACCAGACGGTATTTCACATCGCTCACTAGTTTCTCCTTGTTACATGTCCTTGGCCACATCGTAGCCGCACCCCGGCATCTGGCGCACACCGCCCGCAGAGAAAAGCGGGCCGTACAGTCACCGAGGCATCAGTCCGGCGCCATCCACTGCGCAAGCTGCTGTGCCACGCCAGCATCGCCCAGCAACGCCAGATGGCCCAGGCGGTAGAAAACAGCCTGCCGGTCCTTGGCAAAACCCAGCCCTCGTTTCGCATCATCATGGATGCCAAGCGCACTGTGCAAGGGAACCAACCCGTCCCCCACCAACCGCTCGGCCACGGGGCTGCGCCGCGCGGCCAAAGTGGCAGCAACAGCGTAGCAGGCCGCTGCGGCGGGCAAAGGCACGGGGGTGCGCTGATCCGGGCGGCTGCGGAAACGGTCTCGGCCCTGCCAATCGGCATCGAGCACATGGCCGTACCTCAGATCGGTGATGCCCGCGCTGCGCAACTGCGCCAGGCGAGTAAACGGTCGTGAATAAGGGGTGCTGCCCAGCAGCACGTCCACCCAGTTCCCGGCCTTTTCCAGCGGCGCACCATGGTGCGGCGTGCCCAAAAAGACCACCTGGCGCAGCCGGGGTAACCAGCCACTGGAGCCCTTGGCCAGGGTGGCCGCATGCTGACACGCGCTGCGCACCACCAGCCCGCCCATGCTGTGGGCCAGCACGGCCAGCTCTGTCACGGGCACGGGCCAAGAGGCCACCAGGGATTCAAGCAGGGACGACAACTCAGCACCATTGGTCGATATGTGCTGGCCCGTGTTGTAGCGCAGGTACACCGGTGTATAGCCCAGGGCCTGGGCCAGGTAAGCACCGTGGTCGTGGCCGCCTTGCAGCCATTGCAGGTCGTTCATGCACAGCCCGTGGACCAGCACCAGCAATTTGCCCGTGGCCGCGCCCGAGGCGCCCAGGGCATGCACGTCAAGCGGCAGGCCCTGCTGGTACCAGCCCATGTGTGTGCACAGCGGGTTGTTGTCCTGCTGCAGCCGGTCGCCCATCACGCCGTTGAGGGCGGCGATGACCGCCTCGCGCTCCCACAGCACCTCGGTGGCGGGCGCGCTGACCGGGAAAAACGGTTCCAGCCGTTCAAGCCCTGCCTGCAGGCCGGCATCCACCCATTGCGTTACCCCGCGGATGCTTTGGTACACCATGCCGGTCAGCCCTCCGGCGCGGCCCGGCTGGGCCCCACCCGGCAGCCCCATGGTGCCGCGCACCGACTGGTGCACGCCCTCGGCCACACGGCTGATGCTGGTGGTGGCCTGCGTCGCCAGACGGGCCACCCCGCGCAGGTCCGAGGCACGCAACTGCCGCAGCGGGTTGGTTCTGGACGCTGGTGCGCCGTTGCGTGGGCGTACTGACCGCGAAGAGGGCATGTGAAAGGCTCCGATCCAAAAAGGGTTGGGGGTTACGTCCGGAGCCTGGCTGCTCTCAGAAGCGCTCGTTGGGTGATAGATACCGCCATTGCCCCACGGGCAGGTTGCCCAGGGTCACGCGGCCGATGCGGATGCGCTTGAGCCCCACCACCTTGAGCCCCACCAGTTCGCACATGCGGCGGATCTGGCGCTTTTTGCCCTCGGTGAGCACAAAACGCAGTTGCTCGGGGTTTTGCCAATCGACCTTGGCGGGCTTGAGCGCCTCGCCGTCCAGGCTCAGGCCATGGCGCAGGCGTTCCAGCAACTCTTTGGGGAACACTGCCTGCACGTTGGTGCTGACCGGATCACGCTCGTCAATTTCCTGCAGCGGCGCAGAGCGCTCGCCGGGGTGGCGAGCCACCGCCTGTCCCGGTGCCGGGTAGACCACGCGCACCAGGTACTCCTTTTCCATCTCAGAGTCCTCGCCAATGATCTGCCGGGCCACGCGGCCGTCCTGGGTCAGCACCAAGAGGCCCACCGAGTCGATGTCCAGCCGCCCGCAAGGCGCGAGGCCCCGCAGCTGCGGCGGCGAGAAGCGGTTGCGGCTGGGGTCATCGCGCCAGTGCGTGCGGGGGTTGATCAGCGCCACGGCAGGCGTGTGGCCGTCCTCGGCCTGGCCGCTCACATAGCCGATGGGTTTGTTCAGCAGGATGGTGACACGCTGCTCCTGGAACCCCTGGGCGATCTTGTCCACCTCGATGCGGTCGGCCGCCGTGACCTGCTGGCCCATGGTCGCCACCAGGCCGTTGACCTTGACCCACCCTTGCTCCACCCAGTCGTCTGCCTCGCGCCGCGAGCACAGGCCCAGCTCGGCCATACGCTTGTTCAGGCGCGAGGTGAGCAAGCCTCCCACCATCCCCGTCGCTGGCGCTGGCACCTGGCGCACCGGCGCCACAAAGGCACCAGACGCCGTGCGGTAGCTGGGCGGAGCGGGTGAACGGGCGGGCCGGGGGGCTCGGGGCGGCGGCGCAGGCCGCGCGGGCGCGGGCTTGGCCGCCAAGGTGGGGCGGCGCAGCACGGGGCGTGGCGCCGCAGGCGCCGAAGAAGGGGGGCCGCCGGCATCGGTGGCCGGGGCGGCAGCAGGACCGGCTGGCGGGCGAGAAGAGGAAGAAGACATTGCGCGTATTTTCGCCTGCGGGCCGACCGGGGTCCACATTCCATGCGTCCGACCGCGCCCTGAGCGCCGTTGCGGCAGGAAAAAATGCAGATTTCTACCCCTGGCGCGCCTGCCAGGACAGGAAATCATCGACGGGCAGAGGCCTCGTGATGTGGTAACCCTGCGCCTCATCACAGGCCAGGGCGCGCAGTTGCTCCAGGATGGCGGCGGTTTCCACGCCCTCGGCCACCACCGTGAGCCCCAGGTTGTGCGCCAGGTCGATGGTCGAGCGCACGATCATGGCGTCGTCTTCGCCCGTCTCCATGCCCATCACGAAAGACTTGTCGATCTTGAGCTCATCCACCGGCAGCCGCTTGAGGTAGGCCAGCGACGAGTACCCCGTGCCGAAGTCGTCGATGGACAGCTTGAAGCCCTGCTCAGACAAGCGGTTAAGCATGGCCTCGGCGCGCTGGGGGTCGTCCATGATCGCGCTTTCGGTGATCTCCAGGCAGAAGGCATCAGCCGCCACGCCATGGCGCGCCAGGATGTCGGCCAGCCGGTTGCTGAGCTCCGGGTCCAGCAGGTCGCGGGTGGAGAGATTGACCGACACCCTGAGCGGGAGGCCGCGCACGCGCGGGTCGGCCAGCAGCCGCGCAACCTCTTCAAACATCCACAGCGTGAGCTGGCGCACAAAACCCGTCTGCTCGGCAAACGGAATGAACTGCATGGGCGGCACCAGCCCCCGCTGCGGGTGCTGCCAGCGCACCAGGGCTTCGGCCGACAGGCCAGGCTGGCCGTGCAGCGGCACCTTGGGCTGCAGGTACAGGCGCAGCTCATCGTGTTCCACCGCGCGGCGCAGCTCGGTCAACAGCGACAGCGTCTGCGCGCTGGCCGAGTCAAAAGCGGCGTCGTACTGCTGCGCCCCGCTGAGCTGGCGCTTGGCCGCGTACATCGCAATCTCCGAGCGGCTGAGCAAGGTGTCAGCATCGTCGGCGTCGCCTGGCCAGCAGGCAAAACCGATGCCAGCGCTCAAATCCACGGTCTGGTCCTCGAAAGCCAGAGGCTCCTCGAACGAGTGGTTGATGCGCTGGGCCATGTCGTGCGCGGCGGTAGCGTCTGCTTTCAGCAGCAGGATGGCGAACTCGTTGCCCCCCAAGCGCGCCACCATGCCATCGGACGAACGCACCTGATGGCTCAGGCGATCGGCCACCGCCTGCAGCAGGCGGTCGCCAAAGCCATAGCCGAGCACGTCGTTGACATGTTTGAAACGGTCCAGATCGAGGGTGAGCACCGCCAATGGCTGGGGTGCGGCCGTGTGGCCTGCAATGGCCTGCACCACCGCTTCGCGAAAGCGCTCGCGGTTGGGCAAACCAGTCAGGCGGTCCCAATAGGCCAGGCGGCGGATCTCGGTTTGCTGCGCGCCGATGCCCACCCGCATGTGGTCGAACGAGCGCGCGAGGTTACCAATCTCGTCGGTGCGGTCGGTGTGCGCCAGCGGCGTGTCGTATTCACCGCGCGAGAGCCGCTGTGTGGCCGCCAGCAGTGAGCGCAGCGGCGTGGTCAGCCACTGGGCCATCAGCCCAGCGCCCACGGCAAACAGCAGCACACCTGCCGCAGTGATGATGGCCAGCAACACCTGCAGTTGGCGGTAGGGCGCCACCACCTCGTCCACCGAACGCAGCAACAGCGAATGCACCTCTCCGCCCACGCTATTGAGCGGACTGGAGCGCGCCAAGAGCGTGCCTTCGGCAGTCCGAATCTCGCCCGCCACCCCGCCCTGGCGCTGCAGCACCGCGAGGGCGTCGGGTGGCAGCGTGCTCACCGGCACTTTCGCCATGCCGCCCGGCTCCTTGACGACCAGGGCCACATGCACCGCGAGCAACTGGCGCACTTCATCCGCCTGCGACTGATCGATCGGAAACCCCATCAGCACCCAGCCGATGACCACGGGCGCCCGCATGGGCACCATCACAAACTGGTAGGGCACGCCGTCCATGACGGCCACCTGGCTACCCTCGGGCCGGGTGGCCAGGCGCGGCACCACCTGGCTCAGCGTGGCGGGAAACTGCTCCATGCGGCCAGACAGGCTGACGGACCGCAGCGTCATGTCGGTGTCCAGCAGGGCCGTCACCGCAGCCCCGATGCGGCTGCCGTGGTTCTCCAGTACCGACTGGATGGTCTCCTCGTCCCCCGAGTTCACCGCCGAACGAAAACCATAGTCGGCCGCCAGCAGGGACGAGCCCTGCCGCAACCCGTCGGCTTTTTGTTCAAGCAGGCGGCGCCAGATGTTTTCGTCGAGGTCCAGCGCACGCGCGATCTGGGCCCGGGCATTGCGGTCGATGGACGCGCGCACCACGGCAAAACCCGCCACCTGCACGAGGAGGAGCAGCAGCAGCGAAAGCCCCACCAACCGCAGGATCAAGCTGCGCCGGGCGTGGCGCAGCCATTTCAAGGCTGCAGCCCCGTCATGCGCACCGAGGCCGTGACGGCACCGGTGGCGGGCACAGTCACCGTCTGCTCCAGGGCCGGAGCCCCCACCGGCAAGCGCGTATGCCAGGTGCGCAGCGTGTAGACACCGGGCGGCAGATTGTCGAGTTGCACTTTGCCGGTGGCAACGGATGTGCGCGCGTAGTAGGGAGTGTTCACCACCAGGATCCAGCCCACCATCTGGTCATGGATATTGCAACCCAGCGTCACCACGCCAGGCACATCGAACAGCACGGGGTTGGAAGGGGTGCCTGTGTAGAGCTTGAGCTCGAACTTCTTGGCGGCTGAGAACGAATACACATGGTGCCGCACCGTGTCCCGGTTGGGAAACCGGACCTCAGTTCCAGCCGTCACCACCAGCACGCCGGGTACGAACTGCTTTTGCTCCTGCGCCATCTCCACACCGGCCAGCGGCTTGGCTTGTTTGCGGGCCTCGGCGGAGTCCAGAAAGACCACAGCGTCCGCCAGCGGCTTGCCCGACGCCTCCGACACGTCCACCAACAACGTGCTCGCCTGGGCGGCAAGGCCCCACCCCGCCAGGCCCGCCGCGCACAGCGCCGCGGGGGCCAGGCACCAACGGCGCGCGTCGCCAGATGTCATGGCTCGATCGCCATTCCCAGCAAGGGAACGCCATCGCCCACAACGCCCAGGGGCCGTGTGGCACCGGTGGCCAGGTCCACCTGGTGCAAACGGGTCTTGTTGTCCGCCGCAGTGCGCACGGCAATCAACGCCGTGTTGCCTACGTCGGCGATGTCGAAAGCCGCATCGGTGAGCGGCCCCAGGCCCAGCGAACCCACAGTGCGCAGTTGGCCCGAGTTGGGCGAGACCACCGGCGTGGTGCCCTCGCGCGAGCCCTGCATGACCAGCACGCCCAACGCGCGGTCGATGGCGTAGTTGGTGGTGAGCTTGCTGTCGCTCGGGTGATAGGTATAGGCTGCCCCGGCGATGTCGGGTTGGCGTTGGGCATTCACGTCGCCCCAGGCATAGCGCAAGGCGGGGTCGGGCTGCACGCCATCCACTGCGGGATCGCCGTCCACGGCCGCACCGGTGTCCGGGTGCAGGCGCAGGTTTTGGCCGGTGTTGGACACCACGCGGATGCGGTCTGCCGCCGGGTTGAAGTCAAAGCCGAACACCGTGCCGATGAGTGGCAGCGCGGCGGGCGCCGCCCCCACCGGGCGCAGCGCGCCTGTCGGGATGTCGAGCGTGTACAGGCGCCCGGCCTGCGTCAGCGCATACAACACGCCCTTGGCCACGCGAAAGTCGATGCCCACCAACCGCTCGCCCGCGGGCAAGCCCGTCACCGGTCGCCGCTCCAAGACACGGGCAGGCTCCCCAGCGCGGAAGGTGATGATGTCGTGCGACGCCGTCACGGCGACCACCGTCTCGCGCAGGCCATTGTCGGGAGCAGGCACGGCTGCACAACCCGCCAACACAGCCACCGTGAGTGCGGCCACGGCGGTACGAAGCGCCGAAGAGTGAAAAATGGAATGCATCAAAGACCTCGCAGCTGTTACAGGTTTATACCTGATAGGTTCCCGCTTCGCTGTCTCAAGGGCAACCTCAAGACCTTCGAAATAGTCAAAAATGATAGCAAAAAATGCAATAGGATAAAGCGCTAAGGCAATTTATGACGACATAAGCTTCTCATTTTTTTGTTGCATATTTGTGCGTATCCATGGTGGGCGAAGGCTGGTTAATTTGTAACAATTCGCTCATGCATTCCAGGCATGGCGCCATCCTCAACCTTCATGACAGGCCCGATGATTTCTGCCTACACTGCTGCGACCTTCCGCCGGCCTCCTGAGGACTCTGCCCCGCCTTTTTCCGGTCCGATCGCACCGTTCTGATTGACTCAAACCAAGACACCCCGAGAGACAAGGATTCCCATGCCGGCCCCCTCCTTCTTCAAATCCCTGTCAATCTCCAGCCGGCTCAGCCTGGGGTTTGGCTGCATGCTGGTGTTGATCATCGCGGTGGCTGCGCTGGGGCAGTTGTCGGTGAGCCAGGTACATGAGCAGATGCGCCAGATCACCGGCACTGGCGCCAACAAGTCCAAGCTGGTCAACAGCATGCTGGAGAGCGTGAGCGCCATCGGCATCCAGAGCCGGTCGGCCGCCATGCTCAACGACATCGACCCCAAGCAGGCGCGCGAGCAGATCAACGCCGTCGGCAAGACGCTGAAGGACTACGCGGCCCAGGAGGCAGCCCTCGCCGCGCTGCTGACGCCCGCCAGCGCCACCCCGGCAGAGGTCCAATTGCTGGCCGAAGTGCAGGCGCTGGGACGCAAAGCGCGCCCCGAACTCGCCAACGCCATCAAGGCCGCCGACGACGGCGACACCGTGAGCGCCACGCTGGCGCTGATGACACGCGTGGCCCCCGAAGAAACCGCCTGGCTCGCCAAGCTGCACGAGCTGATCGAGCTGCAGAGCGCCTTGGAAGCCGAAGCCACCGCCATCAGCGAACAGACCCAAAAAAGAGCCCGCCTGGTGGGCGGCCTGCTGGTGCTGCTAGCCATGGGCCTGGGCGTGCTGATCGCATGGCGCATCACCAGCAGCATCACGGCGCCCCTGGGCCGTGCCGTGGTGGTGGCCGAGCGCATTGCGCGCGGTGACCTCACCTCGCAGGTGGAGGTGCGCATCCACGACGAAACCGGCCGCCTGCTCGACGCCATCGCTGCCATGCAGGAGCGCCTTCGCACCCTGGTGGGCCAAATCGGCCAGACCGCCGACTCCATCCTCGTGGCCAGCTCAGAGGTCGCCTCGGGCAACCTCGACCTGAGCCAACGCACTGAGCAGACCTCGCACAACCTGCAAAGCGCTGCCGCAGCGCTGGTGGACCTGACCGGCACCGTGTCGCAAAGCGCAGATTCGGCCCGCCAGGCCAATCAGCTCGCATCCACGGCTTCGGACGCCGCCACGCGCGGCGGCGAGGTGGTGTCGCAGGTGGTGCGCACCATGGACACCATCAGCGCCAGCTCGCGCAAGATCGCCGACATCATCAGCGTGATCGACGGTATCGCCTTCCAGACCAACATCCTGGCGCTCAACGCCGCCGTGGAGGCCGCCCGTGCGGGCGAGCAGGGCCGGGGCTTTGCCGTGGTGGCGGGCGAGGTGCGCAACCTGGCCGGCCGCTCGGCCAATGCCGCGCGCGAGATCAAGGCACTGATCGGCGCCAGCGTCGATCAGGTGCAAGAGGGTAGCACCCTGGTGAACCATGCGGGCAAAACCATCGAGGAGCTGGTGCTGTCAGTGCGCCATGTGTCCGACATCATGGGCGAGATCACGGCCGCCGCGCAGGAGCAAAGCCAGCGCATCGGCCACGTGAGCCAGTCGGTGGGCGAACTCGAAGAGATGACGCAGCAGAACGCCGCGCTGGTGGAAGAAGGCGCAGCGGCGGCCGACAGCCTCAAGGACCAGGCGGGCCGCCTCACGCATGTGGTGGGCACCTTCCGCCTCACACGCAACGACGGCGGCGATGACAACAGCTGGAACACACAAAGCCCGGCCGCAGTGCCGTTGCCAGCCCCTGCGCGGCGCGCCAGCCTTCAAGCCCCCCGCAACTGAAAGATGCTGCAGCGCAGCGCGGCCAGGTCCAGCACGCGCAAGCCGCCATATTCGACGCGGATCGCGCCCTGCTGCTCCAGCGCCGTCAGCGCCTCGTTCACCCGCTGGCGCGACAACCCCACCAGATAGGCCAGCTCCTGCTGCGTGATGCGCAGCACCTCGCCCACGCCGGGAAACAACACGGGGTTGAACAACGCGGCCAGGCTGCGCGCCACACGCACATCGGGGTTGTTCAGGCGGTCGATCTCACGCGCGGCAATGAACTGGCCCAGGCGCTCGTTGAGCTGGTTCATCACGAAGCGGTTGAAGCCGATGGAATGGTCCAGCAGCCAGTGGAAGGTGTCGATCGGCAGCCCCGCCACCACACTTTTGCGCAGCGCCTGGATGTTGTAGCGATAGGGTTCGCGCTTGAGGGCCGTGCCCTCGCCAAACCAGCCACCGGGCGGCAGGCCCGCATAGGTCATGGTCTTGCCCTGCTCGTCATCGCTGCTCATCTTGAGCAAACCTTCCACCACGCCAAACCAGTAAGTCACCGGCCGGCCCACGCGGGAGACGTAATCGCCCGCCTTGGCATCGCCCACCAGCAATGAGGCCACGGCACGCTCGCGCTCGGCGGGTAACAACAAGCTCAGCCAGGGGATGCCGTCGAGTTCGTCCGACGTAGGGGGTCTGCGCCGTTGGTGCAGTGAAAGATCCTGATTCATGCGAAAGACCGTGACAGGAACAGCATCAAAGCTCAAGAAACAACGCACAACAAAGGCGCGAAAAGCATGGAAATACCGGGAATACGATAGCCCGGATTGTCGTCAGATTGACAAAAAAATGTCAATTAGGCCGGGATGATGGCGCCTCGCCCACACAGACCCGCCACTGGGCCGGGATCCCTCAGGAGGCCAACACCATGCACAAAAAACCGCCACACCCCGCTGAGCCCACCCAGCGGGCGCCTTCCGCCCCGCGCCCGCTGGCCCGCCGCCAGATCCTCGCCGCTGCTGCCGTCAGCCTGCCCTGGCTGGGGCTGGGCGGCAACGCCCGTGCGCAAGAGAGCGTGCTCAAGATCGCGCAGTCCACCGCCCTCACCGGCCCGTTGGCCGATCTCGGATCGGCCATGCACCAGGGCGCCAAAGCGGCCTTTGCAGCCATCAACGGGCGCGGCGGCATTCACGGCAAAACCATTGAGCTGGTCACACAGGACGACGCCTACGATGTACCCAAGGCGCTGGCCAATGTGGAGCAGTTCCTGGCCGACCGGGACACCTTCGCCCTGTTCAATTGCATGGGCACGCCCATGATCGATGCCATGCTGCCCAAGGTGATCGAGAGCGGTATTCCGTTTTTCGCGCCCTTTACCGGCGCGCAGCTCAGCCGCACCAAGGCGCGCAGCGTCTTCAACATCCGCGCCAGCTATGCCGACGAGGCCGACAAGCTGGTGCAACACCTGTCCACCCTGGGCATCCAGCGCATCGGCATCGTCTATCAGAACAACACCTTCGGCAAAGAGGTGTTCAACTCAGCCAAGCAGTCCATGGACCGGCTCAAGCTGCCCAAGGCGCAAACCGTGACCGTCGAAAACAACGCCTCGGATGCCGCCACCGCAGCCGCCAAACTGGCGGGTGAGAACCTGGAGGCCATCGTGATCGGCCTGGCAGGCAAGCCCACCCTGGAGTTTGTGAAGGCCTTCCGCGCCCTTCAGCGCGGCGTGACGTTGTATGCGCTGTCCGTCATGGGCACGCCCGCCACTGTGAAGGCCCTGGGCGCGGACGCCACGGGCATGGCGATCTCGCAGGTCGTACCGCTGCCCACCAACGTGGTGATGCCCGTGGTGCGCGAGTTCCAGGTCGCCTGGAAGGCTTCGGGCGCCACGGCCGAGCCCTCGCACCTGGCGCTGGAGGGCTACATCAATGCCCGTGTGTTCGCCGAGGCCCTGCAGCGCGCCGGCCGCAACCCCACACGCGCGGCCTTCATCGACGCCACCTGGAACCTCAAGAAGTGGGACCTGGGCGGCTTCGATATCCATGCCAGCACGCCCGAGCGCAATGCCTCCCACTTCGTGGAGCTGACCATGGTGGCGCGCGATGGACGCTTCATCCGCTGACGGGATGTGCCGCCCGATTCATCAATTTGCTATTAAATTTATAGCTATTAGCGCTTATTCATCAAGCGCTAGAGGCCAATTTCACACAAAACGCACCGCTATTGGGACGCCAACCCGTACCGGTAGCCCTTGAAGGACCAGACCGTCCGGCTGGGCTCGATCTTCTCCAGCAGTAGTCCCGGGCCGGCCGGGTCGCCCTCGTGCAGCACCTGCCCGTTAACGATGGCCATGCGGTAGGCCGGGTTGCTGGAGTAGGTGACCCCGGAGATCTTGAGCGTGGGCAACTGCGAGCGCACCGCGTCGGGCAGATCGGTCTGCGCAAAGACGGTGCCGGTGGGTGCGGCCGCGGCTGCAGGTTCCTTAGGGAGGGCCGGCAGGGGCGCCACGGCTGGCGTGCGTGCGGGCTCGGTCTGCACGGCGCGGGGCGCACTCGGCGCCGGGGCGGGCTTTTCACGTGCAGGTTCCGCCTTGCGCCGCTCGGCGGGGCGAGGTTCGGGCTGCGGCGGTGCCGCCGCCCGCATAGGCTCGGTTGCGGGCACCGGGGCTGCTGGCGTGATGGGCGCGGCGGGCGCCACCGGTGCAGCAGCAGGCGCGGCTGAAGCGGGTGCAGCGGCCACCACCGTGCCCGCAGGCGCCGAGCGCTGCATCGCCCACCAGGCCCCCGCCGCAATCGCGGCCACCACCGCCACCACGGCAGCAGCCACCAGCGCTGGAGTAGTGACAGAGCGCCCGGCCACAGGGGCCGCGCCAGGCACGGGAACGGCCTGTGTGTGAAGGCCCGGCACAGCGCCCCGGCCCCGTTCGGCTTCCGCGCGCCGCAGCGCATCAAGGATGTAGGACATGGGGGTCAGCTTCCAGTGCGCAAACGCGGTTCGCTCACGCCGTTGGCACGGTTGAGCAACATAAGGGTCAGGGGGCCAGCGCGGCCGTCGGGCGTGACGCCCTGGGCCAGTTGGAACTGCTGGATGCGGGCCTCGCGCGCGGTCGGCGCTGTGGTCCGCGCACCAGCACCACCGGCCCCGGCGCCACCCGCAGCCGCCATGGCCAGTTGTTTGTCGAGCCAGGCCGCTCCAGCACGGGTGTCGACGATCTCGCCCTTGTCGGGCATGTCAGGCGGTGTGCGCCACAGGGTGGCCATATCGCCGCGCCACACCTGGGCCAACTCGGCCACCGGCACCCGCAGCGTACGGCCTGCGCCTTCCAGCGTGGCCGTCTCTGCATCCAGGTTGCGCAGCACGGCGGACACAGCCGCATCGCCGTCGGCCGAGGGGAACAGTGCCAGCAGCACCGGCCGGTCAAGCTGACGCACCAGGTTCAGGCCCGCACGGCGGTTGCGGTAGCAGCGCAGCCCATCGCGCGGCAGCGCTGCGCAGGCGTCCGCCCCATCGGGCACGCTGGCCCCCCAGCTGGACGCCAGGGCCTGCCATGCCGGGGCATCGCTGGCGGGCAGTGCGGCCAAAAATTGCTGCAGATCGGACAGCGGCGCAACGGCCTGAGCAGCCGACGCCGACGCTGATGCCGCGCTGGCTGGCAACCGTGGCGCAGCAGCACCCTGGGACGCCTGCACCACGCGCTGCAGTGGCAACGGCCATCCGCCCAGCGCCCAGCCACCGGCCGCCACCAGCACCGCACCGGCAACGGCCCCCAGGCCCGCCACCGCCCAGCGTGGCAAGGCCTTGCGCGCACTGCCGCGCGCTGCGGCGGCCGTGGCAGGGGTATCGAACACTTCGCGCGCCGCGCGGTTGACGATGGCCGAGCGCACCTCGCGCACGCCCGCCGCGTAGGCGCCGAGCAACGCCCGGTCGCACAGCAGGTTGATGCGCCGTGGGATGCCGCGCGACAACGCGTGCACACGCCGAACGGCGCGCGGGCTGAAGGGCTGCGGGCCGTTTAAACCCGCCACGGCCAGGCGGTGGGCAATGTATTGCTGGGTCTCCTGCGGGCTCAGCGCATCCAGGTGAAAGCGCGCAATCACGCGCTGCGCCAACTGCTCCAGCGACGGGCTGGCCACCATGGCGCGCAGCTCCGGCTGGCCGATCAGGATGATCTGCAGCAGCTTGCGCTCGCTGGTCTCCAGGTTGGTCAACAGCCGCAACTGCTCCAGCACATCGGCCGAGAGGTTCTGCGCCTCGTCGATGATGAGCACGGTGTTCCGCCCCGCGCCATGCGCTGCCAGCAGTGATGCGTTGAGCGGGTCGATGTAGTCCTTGATCGTCTCCCCCCCCGCCGTGGTGGGCTGGTGAGGCACGCCGAACTCATCGCAGATGGAGCGCAAAAGCTCGCCCACCGTGAGCTTGGGGTTGAAGATGTAGGCCACGTTGCAGTGCGCCGGAATCTGCTCCAGAAAACAACGGCACACCGTGGTCTTGCCCGCCCCCACCTCGCCGGTGAGCAGCACAAAGCCCCCACCCGCATCCAGCCCATAGAGCAGATGCGCCAGCGCCTCGCGGTGGCGCTCGCTCATGAACAGATAGCGCGGGTCCGGGGCAATAGAAAACGGAGGATGCTGAAGACCGAAAAACGGGGCGTACATGCCTTGAGGATACCGCCCTGGGATGAAGCCGCCCCGATGCCCAGCCCGGTTCTGGGGTGCTGACTGCCGCCTAACACCTCCAACAGGCAAAGGCAGGGTTTCACCCAGCGGGTAGTTTCCCCTAAATTGTCGTCGGCAAGACAAGATAACGTCAAAGTCAGCCCTAGCATTCCCCCATCGCGCAACCACAGGCTTGCGTCCCCGGCAGTCACCGGGCTGACACCACCTTACTTTTAGGAACCGGAATGAAGACCACGTTCCCGCAACTTCTGCTCAAGCATGCTGCCGAGCGCCCCACGGCCCCGGCACTGCGTGAAAAAGAATATGGCATCTGGCAAACCCACAGCTGGGCCGATCTGGTGCGCCTGGTCGAACAGGTGGCCGCAGGCCTGCATGTGGCCGGACTGCAGCGCCATGAGCACATGGTAGTGATCGGCGCCAACCGCCCCCGCCTGTACGCCACCATGCTGGCCGCCCAATCGCTGGGCGCCATCCCCGTGCCGCTGTACCAGGACGCCGTGGGCGCCGAATGCATCTTCCCGCTCAACAACGCCGAGGTGCGCTTTTGCCTGGTGGAAGACCAGGAGCAGGTGGACAAGCTGCTGGAGATCCGCGAGCAGTGCCCACAAATCTCGAACATTTTCTTTGACGACCCGCGCGGCCTGCGCAACTACGAAGAAGAAGGCCTCGCGTCGCTCGACGCGCTGATCGAATCCGGCAAGGCCCATGTGGCCAAGCACCCCGAGTGGTTCCGTACCGAGGTGGCCAAGGCCCAGCCGGACGACGTGGCTGCAATGTTCTTCACCTCGGGCACCACGGGCAACCCCAAGGGCGTGGTGCACACCCACAGCACGCTGCTCGACCGCGCCTCGGCAGGCGCCGAGTTCGACAAGCTCACCAGCAACGAGGAAGTGCTGGCCTACCTGCCCCCGGCCTGGATCGGCCAGAACATCTTCAGCTATGCGCAGTGGCTGGCCTGCGGCTACGTGGTCAATTGCCCCGAGTCGGCCAGCACCGTGACCATAGACTTGAAGGAAGTCGGCCCCACCTATTACTTTGCGCCCCCGCGCATCTTTGAAGGCCTGCTCACCAGCGTGATGATCCGCATGGAAGACGCAGGCGCCATCAAGCGCAAGATGTTCCACGCCTGCATGGCCGTGGCCCAGCGCGTGGGTCCGGCGCTGATGGACGGCGAACCCGTGGGCACGCTCGACCGCATCAAGTACGCCCTCGGTAACCTGCTGGTGTACGGACCGCTGCGCAACACCCTGGGTTTTTCCCGCGTGCGCGTGGCCTACACAGCGGGCGAGGCGATCGGCCCCGACCTGTTCACCTTCTACCGCTCCATCGGCATCAACCTGAAGCAGCTCTACGGCTCCACCGAGACCGCCGTGTTTGTCTGCCTGCAACCCGACAACCAGGCCCGCGCCGACACCGTGGGCGTGCCCATCCGTGGCGTGGAGATCAAGGTGGCCGACAACGGCGAGATCATGGTCAAGTCGGCCGGCCTGCTCAAGGAGTACTACAAGAACCCCAAGGCCACGGCCGAGGTGCTGACCGAAGACGGCTGGTACCACACCAGTGACGCGGGCTTCCTCGATGCGCACGGCCACCTCAAGATCATCGACCGGGTGAAGGACGTGGGCCGCATCAAGGGCGGCGCCAACGACGGCGCCATGTTTGCCCCCAAGTACGTGGAGAACAAGCTCAAGTTCTTTCCGCACATCAAAGAGGTTGTTGCCCTGGGCGATGGTCGCGAGAAGGTGTGCGTGATGGTCAACATCGACTTCGACGCCGTGGGCAACTGGGCCGAGCGCCGCAACCTGCCCTACGCGGGCTACACCGACCTGGCCCAGAAGCCCGATGTGTACGAACTGATCCGCGAATGCATCGAGAAGGTCAACGCCGACCTGGCCAGCGACACCCTGCTGGCTGGCAGCCAGGTGAGCCGCTTCCTGGTGCTGCACAAGGAGCTTGATGCCGACGACGGCGAGCTCACGCGCACCAACAAGGTTCGCCGTGGCTTCATCGCCGAGAAATACGGCGTGCTGGTGGACGCGCTCTACGCGGGCCGTGCCGAGCAATACATCGAAACACAGGTGAAGTTCGAAGATGGCCGCACCGGCAGCGTGAGCGCCACGCTCAAGATTCTCGACACCAAGACCTTCGCCCCCGTCAAGAAAGCAGCCTGAACCGCCATGACCAAGAAAAAGATCGGCGACGTCATCCTCGACGTCAAGAACATCAGCCTGCGGTTTGGCGGGGTGAAGGCGCTGACCGACATCTCGTTCAACGTCAAGGAGCACGAGATCCGCGCCATCATCGGCCCCAACGGCGCAGGCAAGAGCTCCATGCTCAACTGCATCAACGGCGTGTACACGCCGTCCGAAGGCTCCATCACGTTCAGGGGCAAGACGTTTGACCACATGAACTCGCGCCAGGTGGCCGAGATGGGCGTGGCGCGCACCTTTCAGAACCTGGCGCTGTTCAAGGGCATGAGCGTGATCGACAACATCATGACCGGCCGCAACCTCAAGATCAAAAGCAACCTGCTCTTGCAGGCGCTGCGCATCGGCCCCGCCGAGCGCGAGGAGATTCGCCACCGCGAATATGTCGAACACATCATCGACTTCCTCGAAATCCAGGCTTTCCGCAAGACCCCCGTGGGCCAACTGCCCTACGGCCTGCAAAAACGCGTGGACCTGGGCCGGGCACTGGCCATGGAGCCGCAGGTGCTGCTGCTCGACGAGCCCATGGCCGGCATGAACGTGGAAGAAAAGCAGGACATGTGCCGCTTCATCCTGGACGTGAACGACGAGTTCGGCACCACCATCGTGCTCATCGAGCACGACATGGGCGTGGTGATGGACATCAGCGACCGCGTGGTGGTGCTCGACTACGGCAAGAAGATCGGCGACGGCAGCCCCGATGAAGTGCGCAGCAACGAAGACGTGATCAGTGCCTATCTGGGCACATCGCACTGATCGGGAGAAAAACACATGGCATTCTTTCTGGAAACACTGATTGGCGGCCTCATGGCCGGCATGCTGTATTCGCTGGTGGCGCTCGGCTTCGTGCTGATCTACAAGGCCTCGGGCGTCTTCAACTTCGCGCAGGGCGCGATGGTGCTGTTCGCCGCGCTGGCCATGGCCCGCTTTGCCGAGTGGATCCCCAAGTGGACCGGCATCGAGAGCCCCATCGTGGCCAACCTCGCAGCCTTCGTGATCGCGGGCGCCATCATGTTCGTGGTGGCCTGGCTGATTGAAAAGCTGGTGCTGCGCCACCTCGTGAACCAGGAGGGCGCCACGCTGCTCATGGCCACGCTGGGCATCACCTACTTCCTGGAAGGCCTGGGCCAGACGATGTTCGGCAGCAACATCTACAAGATCGACATCGGCATGCCCAAGGAGCCGATCTTCATGCTCGACAGCATCTTCCAGGGCGGCATCCTGATCAACAAGGAAGACGTGATCGCCGCCGCCATCGCGGCCGGTCTGGTGGCGCTGCTCAGCGTGTTCTTCCAGAAGACATCCACCGGCCGCGCGCTGCGCGCCGTGGCCGACGACCACCAGGCCGCCCAGTCCATCGGCATTCCGCTCAACCGCATCTGGGTGATCGTGTGGTGCGTGGCGGGTGTGGTGGCACTGGTGGCCGGGATGATCTGGGGCAGCAAGCTCGGCGTGCAGTTCTCGCTGACCACGGTGGCGCTGCGTGCGCTGCCGGTGGTGATCCTGGGTGGCCTCACATCCGTGCCGGGCGCCATCATCGGCGGGCTGATCATTGGCGTGGGCGAGAAGCTCTCGGAGGTGTACCTGGGCCCATTCGTGGGCGGGGGCATCGAGATCTGGTTTGCGTATGTGCTGGCGCTGGTGTTCCTCTTGTTCAGGCCCCAAGGCTTGTTCGGCGAAAAAATCATTGATCGCGTATGAAATACGAGAGCCATGATTTTTCGAAGGAGGCACAACGTGCGCAGCGCGTTGACTGCGGGAACGAAGTTCACACAGGGCACCGCAGGTGCGCCCCCGTGCACAAGATCATCGACCGCGTGTAACCCATAACGACAAGAACAGGAGCCCCCTATGCTTTACCGCGAAAACGGTCAGTTCAAGACCAGCTACCGCGCCGACCAGCAGATTTTTCCCATCGCGCAAGACCGCATCGGCATTGCGCTGCTGCTGGCCGTGGCCTTCCTTGTTGTGCCCATGCTGGCCAGCGACTACATCTTCCGCGCCATCCTGATCCCCTTCGTCATCATGGCGCTGGCGGCCCTGGGCGTGAACATCCTGGTGGGCTACTGCGGCCAGATCTCGCTAGGCTCGGGCGCCTTCATGGCCGTGGGCGCTTACGGGGCCTACAACTTCTTCGTGCGTTTTCCGGGCATGCCGTTGATCCCGGCGCTGATTCTGGGCGGGCTGTGCGCCACCTTCTTCGGCATCCTGTTCGGGCTGCCCAGCCTGCGCGTGAAGGGGCTGTACCTGGCCGTGGCCACGCTGGCCGCGCAGTTCTTCAGCGACTGGATGTTCCTGCGCATCAAGTGGTTCACCAACAACTCCGACTCGGGCTCGGTGTCGGTGAACAACCTGCAGGTGCTGGGCATGCCCATCGAAAGCGCCACCAGCAAATACATCTTCTGCCTGGCGCTGCTGGTGGTTGTGGCGTTGCTGGCCAAGAACCTGGTGCGCGGTGCGATTGGCCGCGAGTGGATGGCCATCCGCGACATGGACGTGGCCGCCGCCGTGATTGGCATTCGCCCCATGTACGCCAAGCTCAGCGCGTTTGCCGTGAGCTCCTTCATCGTGGGCATGGCCGGTGCGCTGTGGGCCTTCGTGCACCTGGGCGCCTGGGAGCCCGCTGCGTTCTCGGTGGAAATCTCGTTTCGCCTGCTGTTCATGGTGATCATCGGCGGGCTCGGATCCATCTCGGGGGGCTTCTTTGGCGCGGCCTTCATCGTGGTGCTGCCCATCGTGCTCAACCAGTTTTTGCCTGCGTTCATGGGCCTGTTCGGCATCGAGGTGTCCACCGCAGGCGTTTCGCACGCCGAGCTGATGATCTTCGGCGCGCTGATCGTGTGGTTCCTGATCGTGGAGCCGCATGGCCTGGCCAAGCTGTGGTCCACCGCCAAGCAGAAGCTGCGCCTGTGGCCCTTCCCTCATTGAGCGAAGAGCCCTTGCGGAAACCCCTTACTCGCAATTCCTGATACGGCCAGCCCGCATTGCCGCGTTAACTGTCTGTCCCTCTGGTTTTTTCCCGTGCTTCAACACATTCATTCAAAGGAGACATCCATGAAGCTTTCGAAACTCGTGATCGCCGCTGCGGTGGTTGCCGCAGGCGCCTCGGCCGTCACCACCAGCGCCTTTGCGCAAGCCAAGGAGCAGTTCTTCCCGCTGCTGTCCTACCGCACCGGCCCCTATGCACCCAACGGCGTGCCATGGGCCAACGGCAAGCAGGACTACATCAAGATGATCAACGCCCGCGATGGCGGCATCAACGGTGTGAAGCTCACCTTTGAAGAATGCGAAACCGGCTACGCCACCGACCGCGGCGTGGAGTGCTACGAGCGCCTGAAGGGCAAGCCCGGCGTGTCGCTGTTCGACCCCCAGTCCACCGGCATCACCTTCGCGCTGACCGAGAAGGCCCCCGTGGACAAGATTCCGCTGATGACGCTGGGCTATGGCCTGTCGGTGGCGCAGGACGGCCAGGCGTTCAAGTGGAACTTCCCCTTCATGGGCAGCTACTGGACCGGCGCCGACATCCTGATCCAGCACATCGGCAAGGCCGCTGGCGGCCTGGACAAGCTCAAGGGCAAGAAGATCGCGCTGGTGTACCACGACAGCCCGTTCGGCAAGGAGCCTATCCCGCTGCTGCAGGAACGCTCCAAGATGCATGGCTTTGAGCTGCAGATGCTGCCTGTGACTGCGCCTGGCGTGGAGCAGAAAGCCACCTGGCTGCAGGTGCGCCAAAGCCGCCCCGACTACGTGCTGCTGTGGGGCTGGGGTGTGATGAACTCCACCGCCGTGAAGGAAGCACAGGCCACGGGCTACCCCCGCGACAAGATGTATGGCGTGTGGTGGGCGGGCGCGGAACCCGATGTGCGTGACGTAGGCGAAGGCGCCAAGGGCTACCACGCCCTGACGCTCAACGGCTATGGCACCCAGTCCAAGGTGATCCAGGACATCATGAAGCACGTGCATGGCGCAGGCCAGGGCACAGGCCCCAAGGATGAAGTGGGCTCGGTGCTGTACACACGCGGCGTGATCATTCAGATGCTGAGCGTGGAAGCCGTGCGCCGTGCGCAAGAGCGCTTTGGCAAGGGCAAGGTCATGACTGGCGAGCAAGTGCGCTGGGGCATGGAAAACCTGGCCCTTGACCAGAAGAAGCTGGACGCACTGGGCTTCAAGGACCTGATGCGCCCCATCTCCACCAGCTGCGCCGACCACATGGGCTCTACCTGGGCCCGCGTACACACCTGGGACGGCAGCAAGTGGGGCTCCCCATCTGACTGGTACCAGGCCGATGAGCAGATCCTCAAGCCCATGGTCAAGGCCGGTGCCGACAAGTACCTGGCCGACAAGAAGATGACGCGCCGGGATGCGGCGGATTGCCAGAGCTAAGTACATCCCCCTGAGCGGCTTTGCCGCTTCCCCCTTCTCTCTTAGCGCTACGCGCTGCGGGAAGGGGGACGCCACCAGCGCGGCGGGGCGGCCCTTGCGCGGTGGCACTGGCTTGGGCAGCGACAGTTTCTCGGGCCAGTGAACAGCGGTTGCTTTTTTGGCAGCCGCCAATCCAAAGAGTTGTGCGCCAGCTTTTTGGATTGGTACAGGAAGGCAACACCATGGACTCCAACAGCAATATCGTTCTCAACGTCAACGGCATCGAGGTCATCTACAACCACGTGATCCTGGTGCTCAAGGGCGTCTCGTTGCAGGTGCGCGAGGGCAGCATCGTGGCCATTTTGGGGGGCAACGGCGCGGGCAAGACGACCACGCTGCGCGCGATCTCCAACCTGCTCAAGGGTGAGCGCGGCGAGGTCACCAAGGGCTCCATTGAGCTGCGCGGCGAGCGCATCGAGAATCTCTCGCCCGCCGACCTGGTGCAGCGCGGCGTGGTGCAGGTGATGGAGGGGCGGCACTGTTTTGCCCACCTGACGATTGAAGAGAACCTGATGACGGGCTCCTACACCCGCACCAGCAAGGCCGAGATCGCGGCCAATCTGGAGAAGGTCTACAACTACTTTCCGCGCCTCAAGACACGCCGCACCTCGCAGGCGGCCTACACCTCGGGCGGCGAACAGCAGATGTGCGCCATCGGCCGCGCGCTGATGGCCAACCCCAGCATGGTGCTGCTCGATGAGCCCTCCATGGGCCTGGCGCCGCAGATCGTGGAAGAGGTGTTCAACATCGTGAAAGACCTGAACACCAAGGAAAAGGTCACCTTCCTGCTGGCCGAGCAGAACACCAACATGGCCCTCAAGTATTCGGACTACGGCTACATCATGGAAAGCGGCCGCGTGGTGATGGACGGCGCTGCGAGCGACCTGGCCAACAACGAGGACGTCAAGGAGTTCTACCTGGGCGTGGGCGGTGGCGAGCGCAAGAGCTTCAAGGATGTGAAGAGCTACAAGCGGCGCAAGCGCTGGCTGGCTTGAGAAGCCGCCTGTCGCGGTGGCGCTGGTTCGGACCACGCCGTTTTCAAGAGGACGCAAAGAATGATTCGCCAAAGAAATCACTCTCAAACTCATAGCTATTCGCGCTTTACCAGAAAGCGCAAAAGGCCTATTTCATTCATAAAACCGTAGAGGAACCCCAGGCATGAGCACGTTCTATGACGCCCTGGAAACCCGCAGTCCACAGGAGCGCGAAGCGGCCCTGATGGCCGCGTTGCCGCAACAGATCGCCCACGCCCAAAAAGCCTCACCAGCCTTCGCCGGGATTCTGGCGGGCGTGGATGCGGCGGCGGTGACCACGCGCCAGGCGCTGGCCCGGTTGCCCGTCACCCGCAAATACGAGTTGCTGGAGCGCCAGCAGGCAGGCCGTGCGGCCAATGTGTTTGGCGGCTTCAGTGCATTGGACTTCGGGCCTGGCATGACGCGTGTGTTCGCCAGCCCCGGCACCCTCTACGAACCCGAGGGCACGCGGCGCGACTACTGGCGCATGGCGCGGGCCATTCATGCGGCGGGCTTTCGCGGCGGCGAGCTGATCCACAACAGCTTCAGCTACCACTTCGTGCCTGCCGGTTCGATGATGGAAACAGGCGCCCACGCGCTGGGCTGCACCGTGTTCCCTGGCGGCACGGGGCAAACCGAGCAGCAGGTGCAGGCCATGGCCGAGCTGCGCCCGGCGGGCTACATCGGCACGCCCAGCTTCCTCAAGATCATTGTCGAAAAGGCCGCAGAGATGGGCGTGGCGCTGCCCAGCGTGACCAAGGCCCTGGTCTCGGGCGAGGCCTTTCCGCCCTCGCTGCGCGACTGGTTCGCCGCGCGTGGCATTGCCGGTTACCAGTGCTACGCCACGGCCGACCTGGGGCTGATTGCCTACGAAACATCGGCGCGCGAAGGCCTGGTGCTGGACGAAGGCGTGATCGTCGAAATCGTACGCCCCGGCACGGGCGACCCGGTGCCCGAGGGCGAGGTGGGCGAGCTGGTGGTCACCACGCTCAACCCCGACTACCCGCTGATCCGCTTTGGCACTGGCGACCTCTCGGCAGTGTTGCCCGGCGCCTGCCCCACAGGCCGCACCAACACCCGCATCAAGGGCTGGATGGGCCGCGCCGACCAGACCACCAAGGTGCGCGGCATGTTCGTGCACCCCGGCCAGGTGGCCTCTATCGCCAAACGTTTTCCGCAGGTGCTGCGCGCACGCCTGGTAGTCAGCGGCGAAATGGCCAACGACCAGATGGTGCTGCAGGTCGAGACCAACGAAACGGCCGAAGGCCTGGCCCGCCAGTTGGGCGATGCCATCCGCGAGGTGACCAAGCTGCGCGGCGACGTGCAGATGGTGGCCCCTGGTTCGCTGCCCAACGATGGCAAGGTGATCGAGGACGCGCGCAGCTACAAGTAAAAGGAACGGCCCCTCTTTGATGGGAATCCTGAAGTTTGCGGCAGCGCAAAGCATGCCCACTCTGGTCGCACGGAAATTGCAGTGTTTACCCTAGGATTGCTCACTAATTAATAGCAACAATCCGTTGACAATCAAGCGCTACAGCCTGATTCACCTTAAACTCACCGCAGGCTGCGCGCTACGTACTATCCGCAATGCCTCGCGTGACCCCCCTCGCTATCATGGCCCGTCATTTACAGGAGCATCCATCCATGAAAACAATGCTGAAAGTCACACTGATTGCCGCAGCCGCTGCTGCGGCCCTCGGCGCCAATGCCCAGGACTTCCCCGCCAAGGACAAGACGGTCACCCTGGTGGTGCCTTTCTCCGCCGGTGGCCCTACCGACCGCGTGGCACGCGACTTGGCCGAGGCACTGCGCAAGCCCCTGGGCGCGAACGTGGTGGTGGACAACACGGCCGGTGCTGGCAGCTCCATCGGCTCTGCCCGCGTGGCACGCGCCACACCCGACGGCTACACGCTGCTGCTCAACCACATCGGCATGTCCACCATGCCCGCGCTGTACCGCAAGCTCCCGTTCAACGTGCTCAACGACTTTGAGTACCTGGGCATGGTCAACGAAGTGCCCATGACGCTGATCGCGCGCCCCAGCATGCCCGCCAACAACTACAAGGAGTTGACGGCCTGGATTCAGCAGAACAAGGGCAAGATCAATCTGGGCAACGCAGGCCTGGGCGCTGCGTCGCACCTGTGTGGCCTGATGTTCAAGTCGGCCCTGCAAACGGAAATGACGGATGTCCCCTACAAGGGCACCGCTCCCGCCATCACCGACCTGATCGGCGGCCAGATCGACCTGCTGTGCGACCAGACCACCAACACCACGGGCCAGATCGAAGCCAAGAAGGTCAAGGCATACGCCGTGACCACCGCCAAGCGCCTGACCACGCCCGCCCTCAAAGACCTGCCCACGCTGGCCGAATCCGGCCTGAAAGACTTCAACGTGAGCATCTGGCACGGCGTGTACGCGCCCAAGGGCACGCCCGCCGACGTGGTCAAGAAGATCAACGAAGCCCTCAAGGTGGCCTTGAAGGACGCCGACTTCATCAAGAAGCAAGAAGGCCTGGGCGCTGTGATCGTGACCGACAAGCGCGTGGATGGCGCCGAACACAAGAAGTTCGTGGCCGCCGAGATCGACAAGTGGGGCGCCGTCATCAAGGCTGCCGGCACTTACGCTGACTGATCGACTGATCGACTGATCGACTGATCGACTGATCGACTGATCGAACAGTCGCGCACTCCAGCTGCTCGAACCGCCGCGCACCGCAAGGTGTCGGCGGTTTTTTTGTGGGCCGCTTGTGCCATGCATCGCGTGCTGGTTGGGGTAATCCATCTGCCGGAGCGGCCCCGGTCCGCGTAGAACAGGGGCACACAGAACCGCACCCTCAAGGACGCCATGGCACGACAAGCTCTTCACCACCCCCTCGCCCTTTCTTCTTCGCGCCGCCGTGCGCTTGCAGCCGCCGCCAGCGTGGTGGCACTGGCCTGCGCCGCCACGCTGCTGGCCCCCACCACCGCCCAGGCCCAGAGCGCCTGGCCCAACAAGCCCGTGCGCATTGTGGTGCCCTTCGCACCCGGCGGCACCACCGACATCCTGGCCCGCGCCATCGCCCCCGAGCTTTCGCGTGCCTTCGGCCAGCAGTTCATCGTGGACAACCGCGCTGGCGCCGGTGGCAACGTCGGTGCCGACGTGGTGGCCAAGTCGCCGGGCGACGGCTACACCCTGCTGATGGGCACGGTGGGCACACACGGCATCAACCGCGCGCTCTATGCCAAGCTGCCCTACGACCCCATCAAAGACTTTGTGCCCGTCACCCTGGTGGCCGCCGTGCCCAATGTGATGGTGATGAATGCCGACAAGGCCAAGTCCATGGGCATCACCAACGTGCAGGATTTCATCCGCGCGGCCAAGGCCAACCCCGGCAAGCTGAACATGGCGTCGAGCGGCAATGGCACCTCCATCCACCTGGCGGGCGAGCTGTTCAAGAGCATGACCGGCACCTTCATGCTGCACCTGCCCTACCGGGGTTCCGGCCCCGCGCTGCTGGACCTGGTGGGCGGCAACGCCGACGTGATGTTCGACAACCTGCCCTCGTCCATGGCGCAGATCAAGGCAGGCAAGCTCACCGCCCTGGCCGTGACCAGCGCGGAGCGCTCCAGCGCCCTGCCCGATGTGCCCACGGTGGAGCAAGCGGGCGGCCCCATGCTCAAGGGCTACGAGGCCAGCTCCTGGTTTGGCCTGCTGGCACCGGCAGGCACACCGCCCGACATCGTCAACCGCATCCAGCAAGAGGTGGCCAAATCACTGGCCACGCCTGCCATCAAGGAACGGCTGCTGGCGCAAGGCGCCATCCCCGGCGGCAACACGCCTGCCGAGTTTGCCAAGCACATCGACAATGAGCACAAGAAGTGGGCCCAGGTGGTCAAGGCCTCGGGCGCCAAGGTGGACTAAAACCCCGGCCGCCCGCACCGCAGACCCGGCGGGCCAAGCGGGGCAGGCTGGCTTTTACGCGCCCCAGACCACGTCGTTGCCTTCGGCGGCGCTGCGGCGCAGCATGTCGATGAAGGGCGCGGCGCGCTGGCGCAGGCCCACGGGGTCGCGGTCCTTGTCATCGGGCTCCATCTCATCCGCAGCATCGGCGTTGGCGGGCTGACCGCCCTCGCCAAAGCGCCGCTCTTCATCCAACACCGCAGCCTCCAGGGCTTGCACGGCGGCCGGAATCTGCTCGGCCGTCACGATGCCGCGCGGGCCGGGGTCCTTGCCGATCAGTTGCAGCAGGCGCTTGCCGTCGGGCTCCAGCATGATCAGGTCGGCGGTGGAACGGGATTTGAACTTGTAGAGCATGGGAAAAGTGCTTTCTTCAAGGGATTGAATGCAGTGGTTCACGCCAACAGGCTTGCGTGAACAGCCCATCTTATTGTGCGCCGGGGATGCCATCGCATCCAACCCACCGGACGCAAAACCCCGCACTTTGAACACGAACTACCGGCCTTGGACCACACCCGCCTGCAGGCCCGTCGGCCTCCACCCAGCGATGGGAACACCCCATTGACAGCATTTTGTTTAGACCTAAACTATTTCAGCATGAACATCCTCTGCATTGGCGGCGGGCCCGCCGGTCTCTACTTCGCCCTGCTCATGAAGCAGCAAAACCCAGCCCACCGGGTCACGGTGGTGGAGCGCAACCGGCCGTTCGACACCTTCGGCTGGGGGGTGGTGCTGTCAGACCAGACGCTCGAGAACCTGCGCGCGGCCGATGCGCCCACTGCAGCGCTCATCGGCGATGCGTTCAACCACTGGGACGACATCGAGGTGTTCTTCAAGGGCCGCAGCGTGCGCTCCACCGGCCACGGTTTTTGCGGCATCGGTCGCAAGCGCCTGCTCAACATCCTGCAGGACCGGTGCCTGGCGGTCGGCGTGGAGCTGGTGTTCGAGACCGATGTGGCCGACGACCAGGCGCTCGCCGCGCAGTACAACGCCGACCTGGTGATCGCCAGCGACGGCCTCAACAGCCGCATCCGCACGCGCTACACAGCCACCTACCAGCCCGACATCGACCTGCGCGAATGCCGCTTTGTCTGGCTGGGCACACACAAAAAGCTCGACGCTTTTACGTTTGCGTTCGAAGAGACCGAGCACGGCTGGTTCCAGGCCCACGCCTACCAGTTCGATGCCGACACCTCCACCTTCATCATCGAAACGCCCGAGGCGGTGTGGAAGGCCCACGGCCTCGATCAGATGGAACAGCCCGAAGCCATTGCGTTCTGCGAAAAGCTGTTTGCGAAGTACCTCGATGGCAACGCACTCATCAGCAATGCCACGCACCTGCGCGGCTCGGCCAACTGGATCCGTTTTCCGCGCGTGATCTGCAACACCTGGGTGCACCGCGAGACCATTGGCGGCAAGCGCGTGCCCATCGTGCTGATGGGCGATGCGGCGCACACCGCGCATTTTTCCATCGGCAGCGGCACCAAGCTCGCGCTCGAAGATGCGATCGACCTGGCCAACGAATTCGCCACAGGCTTGCCCATCGACGACGTTCTGCAGCACTACGAGGCGCGCCGCAGTGTGGAAGTGCTCAAGATTCAGAACGCGGCGCGCAACTCCACCGAGTGGTTCGAGAACGTTTCGCGCTACACCGGCATGCCCATCGAGCAGTTCGCGTATTCGCTGCTCACCCGCAGCCAGCGCATCAGCCACGAAAACCTGCGGCTGCGCGACGCCGCGTGGCTCGAAGGCTACGAGGCCTGGCTGGCGGGCGGCAAGGCGGCGGTGCCTCCCATGCTCACGCCGTTCACGCTGCGCGGCGTGACGCTCAAAAACCGCATCGTCGTCTCGCCCATGGCCACCTACAGCGCGGTCGATGGCGTGCCGCAGGACTTCCACCTCGTGCACCTGGGCGCGCGCGCGCTGGGTGGTGCCGCGCTGGTGATGGTGGAGATGACCAGCCCCACGCCCGAAGGCCGCATCACCCCTGCCTGCACGGGCCTGTGGAACGACGCGCAACAAACTGCCTTTGCCCGCATCGTGAACTTCGTGCACGGCAGCAGCACTGCAAAAATCGGCCTGCAACTGGGCCACAGCGGCCCCAAAGGCTCCACGCGCGTGGGCTGGGAAGGCACGGACGAGCCATTGGAAGCAGGCAACTGGCCCTTGCTGGCCGCCAGCCCACTGGCCTATGGCGCGCAGAACCAGACACCCGCGGCCATGACCCGCGCCGACATGGACACCTTGACCGCTGCCTTCGTCGCCAGCGCCCGGCGCGCCGTGGCCTGCGGCTTTGACTGGCTGGAGCTGCACTGTGCGCATGGCTACCTGCTGGCCAGCTTCATCAGCCCTGCGACCAACCAGCGCACCGACGAATACGGCGGCAGCCTCGCCAACCGCTGCAGCTACCCGCTCGAAGTGTTCACCGCCCTGCGCGCCGTGTGGCCGCAGGACAAGCCGATGAGCGTGCGCATCTCGGCCCACGACTGGCTGCCCGATGGCAATACACCCGACGACGCCATCGAGATCGCGCGCCTGTTCCAGCAGGCGGGCGCGGACCTGATCGATGTCTCGTCCGGCCAGACCACGCGCGGCTCGCGCCCCGTGTATGGCCGCATGTACCAGACACCGTTTGCCGATCGCATCCGCAACGAGGTCGGCATCGCCACCATGGCCGTGGGCGCCATCACCGAGGCCGACCATGCCAACAGCATCATCGCCGCGGGCCGTGCCGACCTGTGCGCCATTGCCCGCCCCCACCTGGCCGACCCGGCCTGGACGCTGCACGCCGCCGCACAGCTGGGCCCCGTGGCCGCCGCGCACACCGACTGGCCGGTGCAATACACCAGCGGCCGCGACCAGATGCTGCGCGAGATATCCAAACAAAAACAGGTGCTAGCGCTTGCCAATCAAGCGCAATCAGCTACAAAAAACAGAGCATCCGAGGAAGAAGGCTAGCCATGGACCTCGAAGCCCGCCTGCACGGCGCCGCCCCCAGCGAGCACCCCGAGGCCCTGCGCCTGTGGTTGCGCATGCTCACCTGCACGCAGCTCATCGAAAAGCAGGTGCGCAGCCGCCTGCGCGCGCAGTTCGACACGACCTTGCCGCGCTTCGACCTGATGGCTCAACTGGAGCGCGCGCCGGACGGCATGAAGATGAAAGAGCTCTCGCGCCGCATGATGGTGACCAGCGGCAACATCACCGGAATCACCGACCAGCTCGTGGCTGAAGGGCTGGTGGAGCGCATGGAGGTGGAGGGCGACCGCCGCGCCTACCTGGTGCGCCTCACGCCCCAGGGCCGCGAACAATTTATCGGCATGGCGCGCCAACACGAGCAATGGATTGTCGAGGCCTTCGCCACGCTGGGCGAGCGCGACATCGCCACCTTGTACCGCCTGCTGGGCAAGGTGAAAGAACACACACAGGAGACCGCCGAATGAAGCACTACATCGGGGCAAACAACCCCATGCGCGAGCAATTCAACCCACAGGCCAGCTACGTGGCCGAACACTTCGCCTGGAGCTTTGATGCGGGCGTTGGCACCGTCACGCTCAACCGGCCAGACCGCAAGAACCCGCTCACCTTCCAGAGCTATGCCGAGCTGCGCGACTTCTTTTACGCGCTGCGTTTTGCCACCGACGTGAAGGCCATCGTGGTGACCGGCGCGGGCGGCAACTTCTGCTCGGGCGGCGACGTGCACGAGATCATCGGCCCGCTCACCACCATGAGCATGCCCGAGCTTCTGGAGTTCACACGCATGACGGGCGACCTGGTGAAAGCCATGCGCGCCTGCCCACAGCCCGTGCTTGGCGCCATCGACGGCATCTGCGCCGGTGCGGGCGCCATGATGGCGCTGGCCTGCGACATGCGTTATGGCACCGAGGCCACCAAGACAGCCTTTTTGTTCACCCGCGTGGGCCTGGCCGGTGCTGACATGGGCGCCTGCGCCCTGCTGCCCCGCATGATCGGCCAGGGCCGCGCGAGCGAGCTGCTGTTCACCGGCCGCGCCATGACCGCGCACGAGGGCCTGGCCTGGGGTTTCTTCAACGATTTGTACGAGCGCACCGACCTGCTGGCCAACGTGCAGGCCACGGCGCGCGCACTGGCCAGCGGCCCCACCTTCGCCCATGGCATGACCAAGACCATGCTCAGCCAGGAGTGGAGCATGACCATCGAGCAGGCCATTGAGGCCGAGGCGCAGGCCCAGGCGATCTGCATGCAGACGGAAGACTTCCGGCGCGCATACGAGGCTTTCGCTGCCAAGCAAAAGCCGGTGTTCCAGGGGGACTAGGAAAGAGGCTTATGCGAAAGCGCCTTGGTTTCTCTCCATCTTCTGCTGATCCGACATGCAACCCCACGAACCGTTCGGGCTGAGCCTGTCGAAGCGCTGCGCAAGGCTTCGACAGGCTCAGCCCGAACGGGTGTGAAATTCAAACAGGCCCCTCACCCACCATGCACGTTGCAACGACCCCCGCGCCCCGCCCGCCCTCTACCGCGCACCTGGCCCTGCCCTTTTTCGACGATGCCCACCGCACGTTGGCCGAGGGCCTGCTGCCCTGGGCCGCCGCGCAAGAGGTCGATGAAACCGATGACCGCGCCGCCTGCCGCGACTGGGTGCAACGCCTGGGCGCAGGCGGCTGGCTGCGCTACTGCGTGCCTGCCGCCCATGGCGGCGCTCTGCCCGCGCTCGACTCGCGCGCGCTGGTGCTGCTGCGCGAGACGCTGGCCTACCACTCGCCACTCGCAGACTTCGCGTTTGCGATGCAGGGTTTGGGCAGCGGTGCGATCACGCTGGCAGGCAGCCCCGCGCAGCAGGCGCATTACCTGCAGGGTGTGGCGCGGGGTGAGCTGATCGCGGCGTTTGCGCTGTCCGAGCCCGAGGCGGGGTCGGATGTAGGTGCTATGCAAACAATAGCTGCTCGCGCTTATGAATCAAGCGCTAGCGGCAAAAATGATTCATATTCCCTGACCGGCACCAAGACCTGGATCAGCAACGGCGGCATCGCCGACTTCTACTGCGTGTTCGCCAAAACCGACCCCACAGGCGGCACACGCGGCATCAGCGCTTTCGTCGTCGATGCGAACACGCCAGGGCTTGATACCTCGCACCACATCCACGTGATGGCGCCGCACCCGCTGGCTACGCTGCAATTCACTGACTGCGCCGTGCCCGCCGCAGCGCTGCTGGGCGAGGAGAACGGCGGCTTCAAGCTGGCCATGCGCACGCTCGACATCTTCCGTGCGTCGGTTGCTGCCGCAGCCCTGGGCATGGCGCGCCGCGCGCTGGCCGAGGCCGTGCACCACGCACGCCAGCGCCGCATGTTCGGCCAGACGCTGGCCGACTTTCAGCTCACACAAGCCAAGATCGGCGAAATGGCCGCGCTGGTGGACAGCGCCGCGCTGCTCACCTACCGCGCGGCCTGGTTGCGCGACCAGGGCCAGCCGCGCGTGACCGCCGAGGCCGCAATGGCCAAGATGACCGCCACCGAAAACGCCCAGCGCGTGATCGACATGGCGCTGCAACTGCACGGCGGGCGCGGCGTGGAGGTGGGCAGCAAGGTCGAGTCGCTGTACCGCGACATCCGCTCGCTGCGCATCTACGAAGGCGCCACCGAAGTGCAGAAACTCATCATCGGCAAGGCCGTCCTGCAGGAGTGATCCCATGAAAGCCCCCTCCGAACCATCCGCCCAACCCGACCATTTTGTGCACGACCGGCTGCCGCCCGCATCCGCCTTGCCAACCATGCGCTACGACCTGCCCGAGCTGCAGATCGCAGACCAGGCCAACCTGGTGCACGCCCTGTTCGACCAGGCCGAGCGCGCGGGCCATGCCCACCGCCCGCTGCTGCGCGGCCCCCACCGCATCGTCACCTACCAGGAAGCGCGCACCGAGGCCGCGCGCATTGCCGAAGTGCTCACACAAGACCACGGCCTGGTGCCCGGCAACCGCGTGTTGCTGCGCGGCGGCAACACGGTGGAGATGGCGCTGGCCTGGCTGGGCACGGTCTACGCGGGGCTGATCGCAGTGGCCACCATGCCGCTGCTGCGCGCGGGCGAGCTCGCCAGCATCATCGAGCGCGCCCAGCCCACGCTGGCCCTGTGCGACGGCCGCCTGCTGGCCGAGCTGCAGGCCGCGCAGGCGCAGCACCCGGTGCTGGCCACCATCGTGCCCTTCCACACCGCGCCCGATGCGGCTGACCTGCTCCAGCGCACGCAAGGCAAACCCGGCGCCACGCTGCCCTGCCCTACGGCGGCGGATGACATCGCCCTCATGGCCTTCACGTCTGGCACCACGGGCTCGCCCAAAGCCGCCGTGCACACCCACCGCGATGTGCTGGCCGCCTGCGAGGCCTGGCCGCGCCACGTGCTGCGCGCCACACCCGACGACATCGTGGCGGGCTCACCACCGCTGGCCTTCACCTTCGGGCTGGGCGGCTTGCTCGTGTTTCCGATGTGGGCCGGGGCCAGCGTGTACTTTCCGGACCAGCCCTACACGCCAGAGACCATGGTGCGCCTCATGCGCGAAGCGGGCGTCACCATCTGCTACACCGCGCCCACGTTCTACCGCCAGATGGCGCCGTTCGCCAGGCAGATCGGCCTGCCACAGCTGCGCACCTGCGTGAGCGCGGGCGAGGGCCTGCCCGACGCCACACGCCAGCTCTGGAAGAGCGCCACCGGCATCGACATGACGGACGGCATCGGCGCCACCGAGATGTTCCACATCTTCATCTCATCGGCGGGCGGCGAAACACGCCCCGGCGCCGTTGGCAAGGTGGTGCCCGGCTACACCGCCAAGGTGGTGAACGATGATGGCCACGAAGTGCCGCGCGGCACCGTGGGCAGGCTCGCCGTGATCGGCCCCACGGGCTGCAAATACCTGGACGACCCACGCCAGGCCAGGTATGTGAAAAACGGCTGGAACTACCCCGGCGACGCCTTCGTGCAAGACGCCGACGGCTACTTCTTCTACCAGGCGCGCGACGACGACATGATCATCACCGCCGGCTACAACGTGGGCGGCCCCGAGGTGGAAGACGCCCTGCTGCGCCACCCCGCCGTGGCCGAGTGCGGCGTGATCGGTATCCCCGACGAAGAGCGTGGCATGGTGGTCAAGGCTGTCTGTGTGCTCAAACCCGGCCACACCCGCGATGCCGCCATGGTGAAGGTGCTGCAGGACCATGTGAAGGCCACCATCGCCCCATTCAAATACCCGCGCGTGGTGGAGTTCGCCACCGCGTTGCCCCGCACCGAAACCGGCAAGCTCCAGCGCTTCAAGCTGCGCCAGGGCGCTCAGAAAACATGACCATGCACACCCTTTTACAACCCGACGGCTGGGTGCCCCCCAAGGGCTACGCCAACGGCGTGGCCGCGCGCGGCACGATGGTCTTCACCGGCGGCCAGATCGGCTGGAACGCACAGCAGCAGTTCGAGAGCGATGACTTCATCGACCAGACCCGGCAAACGCTGCTGAATGTGCGCGCCGTGCTCGAGGCCGGTGGCGCAGGCCCCGAGCACCTGGTGCGCCTGACCTGGTACGTGGTGGACCGCAACGAATACAACAGCCGCCTCAAGGAGCTGGGCGCGGTCTACCGCGAGGTGCTGGGCAAGAACTTTCCGGCGATGGCCTGCGTGCAGGTGGCGGGGCTCATGGAAGAGCGCGCGAAGATCGAGATTGAAGCAACCGCCGTAATCCCGGACTGAGCTTTTCCATCCACCGCTGCAACACCTGCCCGTACAGGATGAACGCCAACGCAGCGCCAATCAGCGGCAGCGCGGCAAACACCCAACCCGTGAGCAGCTCACCACCCAGCGCCACCCCCACCAGCAAGGCCACGGCGGGGTTCACAAACGAATAGCTGCCCGCCAGCGCGGCCGAGGTGTTCTGCAGCAGCCACAGGTAGGCATTGAGCGCGACCAGCGTGCCAAACACCAGCAAATACACCCATGCCGCCCACGACTTCGCGCTGACCTGGCCCAGCGCGGAAAGTGGCTCGAACCACAGCGCCACCACCAACCCCATGGCACCGCCCACAAACCATTGTGCAGCCGAAGCCATGGCGGGTGCGGGCAGCGAGAGTTTGCGCGACGCGTAGGAGCCGATGCTCCAGCACAGCGGCGCACCAAAGGCCAGCAGCGCACCGAGCCAGGTAGCTGAAAAGTCGCCCTCCAGCGCCAACAACAGCGCGCCCACCACACCAAGCGCCAGGCCGATCCAGCTGGTGAAAGGCACACGCTCGCCGCCCCAGCGCGACCACAAAGCCAGCCACATGGGCATGGTGGTCACCACCGTCGCCATCAGGCCCGAACCAATGCCGAGCTTCTGCGCAAAGCCGATGAAGTTCATCGCCAAAAACACCATCAGCCCGCCCACGATGGCCGAGTTGCGCCACTGCACGGCCGTGGGCAACGCATGCCCCTGCCACAGCGCGATGAGCAGCATCACCCCACCCGCGCACAAAAAGCGGACGGCATTCATGAGCAGCGGCGGCATGCTCTGCAGCGCAATGCCGATGGCGAAGTACGTGGTGCCCCACACCACATAGACCAACAGCAGGGCCACGGCCACCGCCCAGGTGCTTGCTGCACGGGCTTGCGCATTGAAAATCGCTGGCATATTCTTTACTTCACCGAATAATTTATGGAAACCACAAGGTTTTCGGAATTTTTACCAAAATCAGGCGACTATGCAAGCAAATATTCAGACAGATGACATGGACGCCAGAATTATTTCGGCACTGGGGGCAGATGGCCGACGTTCCTATGCCGACGTGGGAGCGGAGGTGGGGCTGTCCACTGCCGCCGTGCATGAGCGCGTGAAGAAGCTGCTGGACAAGGGCGTGATCCGCCGCTTTTCGATCAGCGTGGACCCGGAGCGCGTGGGCTTGAATTTCACCGCCTTCGTGGCCATCCGCAACGATGGCGGCATCCACTGCCGCGACGTGGCCCCCCGCCTGCGCGCCATGCCCCAGGTGGAAGAGCTGCACAGCGTGGCGGGCGAATACGACTTTTTGGCCAAGATCCGCACCACCCACGCGCGCGCGCTGGAAGACGTGATCTACGAGATCAAGGCCATCGACGGCGTGGCCCGCACCACCAGCACCGTGGTGCTCAACACCGAGTTCGAAGACCGGCCGCTGGACCTTGCCTGGGTGAACGCGGGCAAAACCGACTGAGCGACACCCTCTGCGTCAGATGGCCACGCCCACCGCTGCATTGCGCACCGCTCGCACCAGGCTATAGACCGTCAGCGCCGAGGTCTTGGGGTTGGCGGCCAGCGGCAGGTTTTCCATCTGCAGTTCAAACCGGCCAAAAGCACCGCGCGCGATGACCGTGTGCACATTGCGCACCACCGCAGGGTCGGCCACCAGCTCTACCTGGGTGCGGTCCAGCCCCAGCCCCGCCAGCGAGACCGTGGCCGCCACATTGGCATTTTTGGGAAACTGCCGCGCCGCCTCGCGCGCGCTGCCGCGAAAAATCACCTGCGCCGCCGTGAGCCGCGCCAAATCGAAAGCATGCTCGGCCGGTGTGCCTACCCAGCTCAGCGGGGGTTTGCGCCCCACATAGGCCACTTCGTCAAGCCCGCCAAAACGCGCCGCAGCCAGCGCGTCGATGGCGCCAATGGCGCCAGCCACCAGCTGCAGCCGCGTGCCACCCTCGCGCGCCGCCGCCTCCAGCCAGGCGAGCAAATCAGCGTCATGCAAGGCGCCGACCGAAGCCATCGCACAGGGAACCCCCGCCCGCAGCGCGGGCACCACATGGGCCAGCACCGCCTCGTGGCCCGCGCATTCGACCACAAGGTCGGGGCACTGTCCGGGGCCCAGGTCCAAGGTGCTTTCCACACGCGCCTGCGGTGCAAACGCCGCGCACGCCGCCTGCGCGGCCACGCGCGAACTGGGTGACACGATGACCTGCTCCAGCCGCACGCCAGCGTCGCCCGCCAGTTCCCTGGCCAGGGCCTGGCCGATGGCGCCAAAGCCGATCACGGCAAGCCGCAGCGGTGCGCGGGGCCGCATCGCCGTCATGCCGAAGTCGCCGTGTTCGGAAAACGCTCTGCACAGCGGGCATGCCAACTGCGCCAGTCGCGGCCCGGATGCACCTCGCCGCAGTGCGCGCAGGTGCGCTCGGCTGCCGGTGTGTCGTAGAACGCGGAATAAGCCCGGGGCAGGTCTTCGACGATGCTCTGCAATTGCAACTCGCTGCGCACTACCAGGCTGCCACATGCGGCGCAGTACCACTCGAAGGCATCGATGAAGCCTACGGGCCGGTTGCGCTCCACCACCGTGCACAGGCTGCCCGGCTCGGGCCGCTGGGGTGAATGGCGCACATGCGCGGGCAGCAGAAAAATATCGCCCTCGCGCAGGTGTACACGCTCGAACTTGCCACGATCAGCGATCAGCAGCGAGGCGTTGCCCTTGAACTGGTGGAAGTACTCCTCGTAGGGGTCGTCATGGAAGTCGGTACGCTCGTTGGGGCCGCCCACCACCGTGCAGATCAGGTCAGAGTTCTGCCATATCTGCTGGTTGCCCACGGGGGGCTTGAGGCGCGCGCTGTGGGTATCCAGCCAGTTCTGGAAGTTCAGGGGCTTGCTGTAATGGTTATAGGTCAGCTCGGCAGGTTGATAAGGCATGGGGAGACTCACTTTCTCGGTTAGAACCACCGGGCGATCAGGCGTTGCAGCCTTCGCCCCCATCGAAACAATCGCGGGCCGCCTTCTTCGGGCGGCGTGCCCGCCAGGGGTGCGCCCAGCACCGCACTGAAACGCTGAAAAAACTCTTCGCTGAGTTTGCGCGAGCTGGCCTCGACCAGCCGGTTGCCAAACTGCGCCAGGCGCCCGCTAAGCTGCACCTGCACCCACCAATGCAGCAAGGTGCCACCATCGGCCGTGGGCTCGAAGCGCACGCGCGCCGTGCCCTGGCCACTGCCCAGTGCGCCCGCCTGGCCGACGAAGACCATGGTCAGCGACTGGGGCGGCTGCAGGTCGCTCAGCGTCACATCGCTCTTGAAACGTACCGACAACGGCCCCAGCCCCACCTTGACCGTGGCCTCGTAGGCGGTGGCACTACGCTGCGCCAGGGCTTCACAGCCAGGGATGCTGGCCTGCAGGTTCCGGGCATCAAGAATCGCCTGCCAGACCTGGGCCGGCGGTGCCGCGAGCAATTGGCGGCCGCCGAAGCCGTCGGCGGGCGTCTCGCCTACAGGCGCTTGCAAGGATGTTGGCTCCGCGCGCACCGTCGGAGCGAGTGGTGCCAACCGTGGAAAGGACTCACCCGTCAACGCAGTCACACAGCGCCGCGCCAACACCCAGGCCAGGTGGCGCCGGTATTCGGCGGAGGCATGGATATCTCCCAGCGCTGCAAGGCCCGCGGCCATGGAGGGTGACTGCATGGCCGCCAATTCAAACCGCTCTGCCAGTGCCTGCTCGGCGCCATGCCAACGCACAACGCCCATGCCCAGTCCCGTCGCGGCCACGCGCACCTGGCCCGGCCCCACCCAAGCCACGGCCACGCCGACCAGCGCGAATCGTGAGGCCGGTTGCTCGAACTTGAGGTAACGCAGGCCACTTTTCATCTGCGGAAAGCGCACGCCAACAATCAACTCGCCGGGTACCAGCGCCGTGGTGTAGAGGCCCTGAAAATAGTCATCGGCCACCACCTCGCGTTGCGAGGTGACGATGGTTGCGCCAGCAGCCAGCACGCCCGCTGGCCAGCAGGCTGCGGGGTCATTGTGCGCGAGGGCGCCACCGATGGTCCCCATGTTGCGCACCTGCGCGTCGGCAATGCCGCCAGCCAGTGCCGCAAGGCCGGGCGCAAAGTCGCGCACGGTATCGCTGGCCGCCACACTGGCATGCGTAGCCATGGCACCCACCCAGAGCGCAGGCACACCGTCCGGCCCTACCTCCACGCGAATATCGCGCAGCTCCGACAGGCCCTGCAGGTCCACCAGCACCGAGGGCGCCGCCATGCCAAGTTTCATGGCCGCGAGCAGCGACTGCCCACCTGCCAGCCAGACATGGCCGCCCTTACCATCGTGCTCGCCAACGCCAGGCGCGGCCATGAGCGCAAGCGCATCGGCCAGCGAGGCAGGGCGCAGGCAGTCGACCCGGTTCATGCCGCCCCTGCCCGGCGCATTGCCACCAGGCCTTCGCAGACCGCGTGGACGATGCCCTCGTAGCCCGTGCAGCGGCACAAGTTGCCGCCCAGGGCATGGCGCACCCAGTGGGGATCGATGGGATCGCACAAGGCCTCGGGCTCGTCAGCCATCGACACCGCGCGCATCAGAAAACCCGGCGTGCAAAAGCCACATTGCAGCGCATGGTGCTTGCTGAACGCCTGCTGCATGGGGTGCAACCGGTCTTGTGCCGGAGCCAGCCCTTCGACGGTGCGCACCGCACGACCAGCCACCTGCACGGCCAGCACGTTGCACGACTTCACGGCCCGGCCATCCACCTGTACCGTGCAGGCACCACACTGGGCCGTGTCGCAACCCTGGTGGGTGCCGCACAGACCCAGCGGCCCGCGCAGGCAGTCCACCAGCAACGTGCCCGGTTCGACCTGCACGCTGCACGCGCTGCCGTTGACTTGGATCTGCACTTCCTGCATGCCCGGCTTCATCCTATGGTGTTGATCAGGACAAGCGCAGACCGCAGCCAGCAAAGGCTTCGCGCGTGGCCGCCAGTTCGGCCTCTGTCAGGTTGAGCAGTGGCCGGCGCACTCGGCCGCCATGCTGGCCCAGAAGATCCTGCCAGGCCTTGGCATGTGCCTGCGGCTTGCCCACGGGCTTGCTGGCGCGCAGGGCAGCACGCACGGGCTCCAGGCTGTCGCGCACCTTGCGCGCCTCTTCATGCTTGCCTGCGAATGCGAGCCGGGTGTATTCATTCATGCGCTGGTCCACCTTTGTCTGCAGCAGGAACGGCGGCGTAGAGCACAGGTAGAGCTTCCAGTTGAGCTCGATGATGTTGTCCAGCCAGTCCTCTTCGGAGGGGTTGCTGACCTGAATTTTGTGACCTGCGAGCTCGGTCAGGCGTTTGTAGCTGGCCCGGTCGGCGCTGTACTTGATGGCCACGATGTTGGGCAGGTCGGCGATGCGGTTGCACAGCTCAGGGCTCATGGTGTAGCCGCAGTCGGGGTGGTTCCACATGGCGATGCCAATGTCCAACTGCTCAGAGAGGTAGCGGTAGTACTCGTAGATCGTCTCTTCCGTGTCCGCGCCGAAATGCAGCACCGGGCTGTGCACGATCACGTAGTCCGCACCGACGTTGGCCGAGTGGCGTGCGAGGTCGATCACCAGGTCGAGATTGGTGTCCGAGCACGATGCCACGATGCCGCAGCGGCCAATGCCACCACGGTCGCCAGCGGCCTGCGCGGCCTCGACCGACAGCGAGATCAGGCGCTTGCGCTCATCCACCGACATGGAGAAGAACTCGGCCTGCTTGCCCGCGATGAACAGGCCGCCCAATTGGAGGTCGCGGATCCAGTGGTCCAGATTCTGGCGCAAGGCCTTCTCGTCGATGCGCAGCGCCTCGTCGAAAGGCGTGAGGTTGGCGGCCCACACTCCGACAAAGTGCTCGCGGGCGTATTCTTTGGCTTCAGATCTTTTGTAGTCCATCACTTTTTTCCTTTTCAAAACACGGTTTCAGGAACTCTGGCCGCTCATTGCGCGCCAGAGCTGTTCGGAGGTAAGCGGGAATTGCAGTGGGCATTCGCCAAGCGGCGACAGCGCATCGCGCGCCGCATTCATCAGGGCGGCCGGTACGCCAATACAACCGGCCTCGCCGACGCCCTTGGCGCCCAGCAGGTTGTGCGGGCTGGGTATGGAAAAACTCTGGATATCGATGGGCGGCATGTCGTCGGCGCGCGGCGCGGCGTAGTCCATGAGCGATCCGGTCACGAGCTGGCCCGCACCGTCATAGACCAGGCGCTCCAGCATGGCTTGGCCCAGGCCCTGGGCGAGCCCCCCAATCAATTGGCCCTTGGCCAGCTCAGGGTGGACGATATGACCCGCATCGTCGGCCCAGGTGATCTGTTCGATGGCCGGGCGGCCCGTGTCGCGGTCGATGGCCATGCGTGCGATCACGCAGCCATAGCTCCAGGCTTCGCCCGCCGTGAAGCGGCCTGCAGAAGTCAGAGGCAGCACGTCGCCCGCCGCGCGCCGCGCCACCAGGTCGCGGCAGGCCTGCACGATGGCACTGCCCGCGATGGCCGTGCTGCGGCTGGCAAGTGCCCCCACGCCCGGCGGACACAAGGCCGTGTCCCCATAGATCACGGTGATGGCGTCTTCGGCAAGGTCCAGCGCTTCGGCCGCAATGCGCGCATAGGTGGTCCCATGGCCCTGGCCCTGCGCAGGCGATCCGGTGGCCACGGTCACGCGGCCGTCTTCATGCCAGTCCACCCGCGCTGATTCCCAGCCCACGCCGCAGGGCTCGATGTAGAGCGCGAGGCCTATGCCCACCACTTCACCATCGGCGCGGCGTTGACGCTGCAACGCCCGCTGTTCTTCGTAGCCGAAGCGCTCGCAAGCGAGCTGAAGCGCGCGCCGGTAGTCACCGCTGTCCAGCACCTCGCCGGTGGGCGTGGTGTAGGGCATGTCCGCCGCCTCCACCAGATTGCGCTGGCGCAATTCCACCGGGTCGATGCCCGCAGCCCGCGCCGCCTGCTCGACCAGTGTCTCCATCAGCAGTGCCGCTTCGGGCCGGCCCGCGCCGCGGTAGATCGTGACCGGCGCGGTATGGGCCAGGCCAGCGCGGCCCTGCACGTCAAGCCGTGCAACGTGGTACGGGCCCGGCAGGATGCGGGCCGTATTGCGAAGCGGCACCACCGCTGAAAATGGCAGCCAGGCACCGAGGGTAAAGTGCAACCCGGCCTGCAGCGCGACAAAGCGCCCTTCAGCCGTGACGGACAACCGGCCGCCCAAGCGTGCACCACGGCCATGCATGCCGGAGGTGAACTCGTCCGAGCGCGTCGATATCCAGCGCACCGAAGCACCCAGGCGGCGCGCAGCCAACACGATGGCAAGGTCCTCCGGACACAGTGAAGACTTGGCGCCGAACGCGCCACCTACGTTGCCGGTGATGACGCGCACGTGTGCTGCTTCCCAACCGAGCGCGGCTGCAATATCTGTCTGCGCGCGTGAGGGAGATTGCGTGCCGAGATGGACCGTGATGCGGGCTTGCGCGGCATCGCCGTGCCACTGCACCACCATGCCGCGTGGCTCCATCGACAAAGCCAACACGCGCGGCACCTCCAACGTGGCCTGCACCTCGCAAGCGGCGGCGGGCAGAGCATCCGAGGACTTGAAGTGGTGCGCCACCTCGGTCACGGGTTGTGTGCCATCGAAGTCCAGCACCGGCGCTAGCGGTTCAATATCCAGTTGCACACACGACGCGGCGTGCTGCGCATGCGCCAACGAGTGGGCAAGCACCAGCGCCACAGGCTGGCCGACATAAACCACCTCGTCCCGCGCCAGCGGTTCGATGCGCGGCACCTCGGCCACAGGCAACAGGGAATTGTGTGGGGGCATGCAGACCACACGATCCGCCTCCGAATCAGGCAACAGACTGGTAGCCGTCAGCACCGCGGCCACGCCCTCAATCAGTCCGGCGGCATGCGCATCGATAGAGCGCAGCCGACCATGCGGCAAGGGCGAGCGCACGAAAACCGCATGCAGCGCGCCCTCGGCCACCACGTCGCCGGTGTACTGCCCACGGCCCGTGAGCAGTGCGGGGTCTTCGCGGCGAAGGGGGGCAAAAGCCGGTTTCAACATGCAACAGATTAGACCGGCGCACTCCTCGCCGGGCAATCGCATAATTTTGAAAGACTTTGAAGTTTGCCGACACAATCACGCCATGGATCTCCTGGACAACCCCTCCAACCTCAGCCTGCGCCAGTTGCGCGCGTTCTGGCTCGTCGCGCATGAAGGCACCATGACCCGTGCGGCAGCACGCATGCACCTCACGATCTCGGCGCTGTCGATGCTCGTGCGCACGCTGGAGGAAGAACTCGGCGTGCGCCTGTTCGAGCGCACCACCCGCCGCATCGAGCTGACGGAGGCGGGCCGCCAGTTTTTACCCACGGTGCGCGACGTATTCTTCGCACTCGATTCGGGCCTGCAGACGCTGCAGGAGAGCAAACGGCGCAAGAGCGAGCGGCTCTCGGTCGTGACCTCGCCACTGCTGGCGGCCAGCCTCGTTCCCGAGGTCATTGCGCGGTTTCGCGAGCAGTTCCCAAACGTCACCGTGACCTTGGTGGATGCACCTGTGGACCAGGTCGTGGCCCACGTGCGCGAAGGCAAGTCGGACTTCGGCATCTGCACCGCCGACCTGGCCTCCACGGACCTGGTGTCTCAGGTGCTCTACAAAGACACGTTGGTGCTGGCCTGCAGCCCCGACCACCCGCTGGCCGAGCGGCGCGAAATCCGTTGGGGCGACCTGACGGACCAGAACCTGATTTTGCTGACCTCGGGCACGGGCCTCAGGCGCCTGGCCGACCAGTCGCTGGGCCAACTCACCTTGCGGCTCAAGCCCGCGTTCGAGGTGGCCAACATACAGACCGCTGTCGGCCTTGTGGCGGCGGGCCTGGGTGTTTCGGTGCTGCCAGCCTATAGCCTGGCACGGGTGGATGGACAACGCGTGGCCTCGGTGCCGCTGACGGATCCTGTGGTGACGCGCGAAATCGTTGCGCTGTGCACCCGCGCACGGCCATTTTCAATGGCGGCTGAAGCATTCTTGAAGCTGTTCACAAAATACGCAGGCCAGAACACGGTTTAAGTGCTATTTCGATCGGTCTTGCTGGTCTTGCCTCTGGTCAAGACCGTAGCGCGTCAGTACAAAAGTAAGGCATCTCCCCCATGTCCGACGCAGCTACAAGGAAACCGATCCATGAAACCCCTCTTCGGCGCTTGCCGCCTGGTGCCCTCAGCGCAAGACGCGCAGCCACCACATTCTTTGTCCCTGTCCCGCCGCCAGGCTCTGGCGCTGGGCCTGTCCAGCACTGCCGCTTGGCTGCACATGCCGACTTCCGCCATGGCCTGGCCCAGCAAGCCGGTCAAGATCACCACGGCCGCCTCGGCCGGCAGCGGGCCGGACGTCTCCCTGCGCCTGGTGGCCGAGCAGCTTGCACGCCGCTGGGGCCAGCCGGTCATCGTGGACAACAAGCCCGGCGGCAACGGTGTCGTGGCCTTCAATGCCACACGCAGCGCCGCATCGGACGGCCATGAGCTGATCCATTTGGACAGCACCATGCTGACCTCCAACATCCACCTGTACAGCCGCCTGCCCTACGAACCAGTGCGCGACTTCGAGCCGATCCGTCCCACCCTGCAGACCGACTTCTTCGTGGCCGTGGCCAAGGACAGCCCCTTCAAATCGATCGACGACATCGTGCGTGCTGCCCAGGCTGCACCGGACCGCATCACCTACGGATCATGGGGACCGGGCAGCCCCGGTCACCTGGGTGCGCTCAGGCTGCTTGCTGCCAGCAACACACGCATGACGCATGTGCCCTACAAGGAGATTCCACAACTGTTCGCGGCCGTGGCCACCGGCGAGATCCAGTGGGCGCTGGGCAGCCTGGCCAGCGCCGGGCCCATGGAGAAATCAGGCCGTATTCGCTTTGTGGGCGTGGCGGCACCGCAGCCATCACCCTTTGCGCCTGGCGTTCCCGGCATGGCGGGTTCTACCTACGCCAAGGACTTCGTGGCCAACGCCTGGTTTGGCCTGTTCGCGCCCCGAGGCACCCCCAAGGCGCTGCGCGAAAAGATTGCGGCTGACGCCACCGAAGTGCTGTCCACGCCAGACCTCATGGACCGCTACCGCACGCTGGGCTACAACCGTCTGGACCAAAGTCCGGACGAATTCGCCGAGTACATCGGCCGCGAAACGCAGCTATGGGGCCGCGTGATCGCCGATGCCAAGCTGAAACTGAACTGAACCGAACAGCGGGAAAGGGCGGCAAAAAAGCGCCCTGCAGACCAAGAGCAGCGAGACAGGACACCCAACATGATTGCACTCAAAGACATCTGCTACGTGCGCCTGGGCACCCGTGACCTCGATGGTGCCTGCCGCTACGCCAGCGACATCCTGGGCCTGCGCGAGGGCCAGCGTTACGGGCCTCCCCGGCATGGCATGGCGGTGGGCTTTCGCAGCGATGCACGCGAACAGACGCTGGTGTACTTTGACGGAGATCCTGCAAGCCACACCACCGGCTTCGAGGTGGCCTCCATGGATGCGCTGCAGTTGGCGGCGGCCGAGTTGGAACGGCTGGGCCATGCAGTGCATGAAGGCCGGCCCGACGAGTGCGAGCAGCGGCGCGTGCGGGCCTTCATCGGATTTTCGGACCCGAGCGGCAATGCCATCGAGCTGGCGGTTGCGCCCTTTCACAGTGGTGTGCGCTTCTTCCCGGCACGAGACACGGGGAACACCGGTTTTTCGCACGTGGGGCTGCGCACCATCGATCCGGCGCGTGACGAGCGCTTCTGGACCACGGTCCTCAGTGCCAAAGTCAGCGACCGCATCGGAGCCGCGCCGCTGCTGCGCATCGACGAGGTACATCACAAGATCGCCCTGTTTCCCTCAACCCATGCGGGCGTGCAGCATATCAACCACCAGGTGGCTTCCATCGACGACCTGATGCGGACCTGGTATCTGCTGCAGTCACGCGGCATCCGCGTGGTGTTCGGTCCGGGCAGGCACCCGACCTCTGGCGCGATGTTCCTCTACTTCGAGGGACCGGACGGCATGGTGTATGAGTTTTCGAGCGGCGTGCGCATGGTCACCGATCCAGATGCACCGCCGCGCCAGTTTCCGTTTCACCCCACGTCGTTCTGCATGTGGGGCTCAGTGCCCGACATTCCGGAATTCCGCTGAGCACCCAGCCAGGCCCTTCCCCAGGGCTGGCCTCAGATCATCGTCTTGCGGATACGGGCAGACACCACGTCGATCAGGCTCACGCTGACCACAATGATCAGCATCACCGCGCAGGTCTCGGCGTACTGGAAGCCCCGGATGATCTCCCACAGCACCACGCCGATGCCGCCCGCGCCCACCATGCCCACCACCGAGGCCGAGCGCACGTTGGCCTCGAACCGGTAGAGCGTGTACGAGATCCACAGCGGCATCACCTGCGGGATCACGCCGTAGATGATTTCATGCAGCGCACTCGCACCGGTGGAGCGGATGCCTTCCACCGGCTGCGGGTCGATGGCCTCGACCGCTTCGGAAAACAGCTTGGCCAGCGTGCCCGAGGTGTGGATCCACAGCGCCAGAACGCCCGCGAAAGGCCCCAGGCCCACGGCCACCACGAACAGCATGGCGAACACCATTTCGTTGATGGCGCGGAACGCATCGAGCACACGGCGCACCGGCTGGTACACCCACCAGGGCACGATGTTGGACGAGGCCAGCAGCGCCAGCGGCACGGCGGTGAGCACGGCCAGGGCCGTGCCCCACAAGGCGATCTGCAGCGTGACCAGCATCTCCTGCACATACATCGGCCACTGCGCGAAGTTGGGCGGAAAGAACTCCGCCGCATAGCGGGCCATGTTGCCCGAGTCGTTCCACAGGTCGAGCGGGCGCATGTCGGCGCCCTTCCACGACGCCGCCAAGAGCACCAGCAGGATGCCCCAGGACAAATACCAAGCCAGGCTGCGCTTGGGCGCCGTGGTGCGGGCCAGGGTGGCCAGCGAAGGATTCAAAGCAGAAGACATGGAAGGCACCTGGACCGCAAACACAAACAAACGGATTACTTCAGCGATGCCAGCTGCTGGTCGATCTCGGCCAGGCGGGTCTTCTTGTCGGCGTCGGCCAGCGTGCCGTCGGCCTCGATCTTGTTGCGCTTGCCAAACAGGTCGAGTTGGCGAATCGGCGTGAGCTGCGCGTTGGTCGAAGGCTTGAAGCCCGAGAGTTTGGAGATCTTCATCACGATCTCCTTCTCGCGCGCATCGGTCTTGGCGTAGTTGTAGAAGAAGTCCTTGATCTTGGCCTTGAGCGGCTCGGGCAGGTCCTTGCGCAGCACCAGAGGGTCGAGCGGGATCAAGGGAGATGTCCAGACGATCTTGATGTCCTTGAACTTCTCGGGCTGGCGCTCTTTGAGTTTTTCGAGGTTTTCGCTGTTATTGGTGGCCACATCAACCTGCTTGTTGGCCACGGCCAGGGCGTTGGTCTCGTGGTTGGCGCTGCGCGTGATCTTGAAGTGCGTCTTCGCGTCGATCTTGTTTTGCGCGAAGGCGTAGTAGCCGGGCACCAGGAAGCCTGAGGTGGAGTTGGGGTCGCCATTGCCAAAGCTCAGCGACTTGCCTTGCTTGAGCACATCGTCCAGTGTGGCCATGGGGCTGTCCTTGTGCACGATGAGGTGCGAGTAATAGCCTTGGGTACCGTCGGCGTTGACCATCTGCGCGAAGACTTCACCATTGGCGCGGTCCACGGCCTCCATGGCCGACTTGTTGCCCAACCAGGCCACCTGCATCTTGTTGAAGCGCATGGCTTCGATGAGGCCGGCATAGTCGGACGCGAAGAAGGCGTTGATCTTCAGACCGGTCTGCTTGGCCATGTCGTCCAGCAGCGGCTGCCAGTCGGCCTTGAGGTTTTGCGAGGCTTCGGTCGAGATCATGCCGAAGTTGATGTCCTGGGCAGTGGCGCCCGTGGCGAGGCCCAGGCCAAGGGCCAAGGTGGTGCACAGTTTCTTGAACATATGAAGAACTCCAAAAAAAAGAGAAAGGGCTAAGCCAGCGCTGGCGCCCAGTGAGGTGCGGGTGTGACATCGGACGCCCGCTGAGGGTGAACAGGCGATGCGTCAGCCAATATTTCATCGGCTTGCACGCCATACAGGCTGCGCAGCAAATCGGGCGTGAGGGCCGCCGAGGGGCCGTCGTAAACCACCTGCCCGTGGTGCAAGGCCACCACGCGCGGGCAGTATTTGATGGCCACATCCACTTGATGCAGCGACACGATGACGGTGCAGCGGTCCTCGCTGTTGATGCGCGCCAGGATGTCCATGACCTTGCGCGAGGACTCGGGGTCCAGCGAGGCAATCGGCTCATCGGCCAACACCACCTTGGCGCCCTGCACCAGCGTGCGCGCAATGGCCGCGCGTTGCTGCTGCCCACCAGACAGCGTAGACGCGCGCTGTGCATGGCATTCGGCAATGCCCACGCGGCCGAGCGCTTCCAGCGCCAGTGCGCGCTCTTGCGGCTTGAACAAACGCAGCCAGCCGCGCCACCGGGGGGTGCGGTGCAACAGCCCCACCAGCACGTTCATCAGCACGGGCAGACGGTCCACCAGGTTGAACTGCTGGAACACAAAACCGACCTGCGAACGCACCTTGCGGATGTCACCATGGATGCGGCCGCCCTGCTGCACACAGCAGCCATCCACCTCGATCCGCGAGTCGCTCGCCGCATCGGCCACCACCAGGCCCGCCACATGGCGCAACAGCGTGGACTTGCCCGAGCCTGACGCCCCGATCAGCGCCACCTTCTCGCCACGCTGCACGGTGAGGTTGATGTCGCGCAAGGCCTGTTTTCCATTGGCGAAGTGTTTGTTCAACTGGTTAATGTGAAGTGCGGCGGTCATGGCTGCCTCCTGATGTTTAAGTCGTCTAGACAACCAAGTGTGGTTGCCGCGCATGACAGTGCTTTGACAGTTGAGAGAAGTTTGGATGTCAGTGAGAACAAGACAGCAGCACCTACAGCACACGCTGCCCTTCGCGCCACACGCCGCGCACCACGGCCTGCCGAGTGCCATCGGGCAAATCAGCCATGTGCACCTGGACCAGGTCGGCACGCAGGCCGGGCGACAGCGCACCCCGGTCTGCCATGCCCGCAGCCCGGGCCGGGTTGCGCGTGACAGTGGCCACAGCCTGCGGCAGGGGCAGGATTCCCTCATCAACCAGCCGCATCACAGCGCTCAGCAGGCAGCCAGGCACGTAGTCCGACGAGAGGATGTCCAGAAGCCCCGCGCGGGCCAGATCGGCCGCCGCTACGTTGCCCGAGTGCGAGCCACCACGCACCACATTGGGCCCGCCCATCACGGTGAGCAGACCGCGTTCGTGCGCAGCGCGTGCAGCGGCCATGGTGGTCGGGAACTCCGACATGGCAGCCCCTTCCGCATGGGCCTGCTCCACATGCGCCACCGTGGTGTCATCGTGGCTGGCCAGCGAGATGCCATGCGTGCGACAGTAGTCCACAAAATACGCACGGTGGGGCTCGGCGTACTGCGCCTGCAGGGTGGCGGCGTGCGCCACCTGGCGCTCGAACTTCTCGGCGCTCCAGCCCTTCTTGCCGGTGTAGTAGGTGCGCGCCTGCCCGATGTCCTCCCACTGGCGCTGGCCGGGGGTGTGGTCCATCAGCGAGATCAGTGACAGGCGCGGGTGGCCGTGGAATGGCTCGAACAGGTCGATGGTGTTGGGTGCGGGCAGCTCGCAGCGCACGTGCAGGTGGTGGTCGGCACGCAGCAGATTGCGCTCGGTGCAGGTGTCGATGGTGTCGAGCACGCGGTTCCAGGCGCTGCCGCGCAGGCTGTCCACGTCGGCCTCGCCCACGCCTAGCGCATCGAGCACGGTGGTGATGCCGGCCGCGGCGATCTCGGCGTCGTGCGCCAGCAGCGCAGGCATCTCGGCCCATTGCACCTTGGGGCGCGGCATCAGGTGGCGCTCGAAATTGTCGGTGTGGATTTCCACCAGGCCAGGCAACAGGTAATCTCCGCCCAGGTCAATGCCTTGCAGGGCCGAGGTGCCACCGCCATCCACCGCCGCGATGCGCCCATTGCCCACCTGCAGGCTACCCTGCACCACCTCGCCGGGCAGCACCATGCGGGCGTTCTTGAACACAACGGTGCTCATGCGGACGCTCCTCGAAAATCACCCACATTCACGCGGCGCGTAGCCACTGCGGCGCCCACTTGCGCATCGTGAAAAATTCCCACCAAGGCCGATCCGCGCGCCACCGCCTCGCGGATCATGGTGATCACCGTCTCGGTGTTGGCCGCATCCAGCGATGCGGTGGGCTCGTCCAGCAGCAGCAGCGGCTTGGGCTTGATCATGTTGCGCGCGATGTTGATGCGCTGCTGCTCGCCCCCTGAAAACGTGGCGGGCGGCAGGTGCCACAGCCGCTCGGGAATGCGCAGGCGGGTGAGCCACTGACGGGCGGCCTCGCGCGCTGCCTCCAGTGCAGCCAGATTGTCCCCCGCGTCTTCGGCCAGCGGTTCAGCCACCACGTCGAGCGCCGAGACGCGCGGGATGACCCGCAGGAACTGGCTCACATAGCCCACGGTGTCGCGCCGCAGCTGCACCAGCGCACGCGGCGTGGCCTGGGTCACGTCCACCAGTTCGCCATTGGCCGAGCGCACGGTGATGCGGCCCGCGTTGGCGCGGTAGTTGGCGTAGACCATCTTGAGCAGCGTGCTCTTGCCCATGCCCGAGGGGCCATCGAGCACCACGCATTCGCCGGGCTGCACGGCCAGGTCCACGCGCTCCAGCACAGGCAGTTCGATACCGTTCTGGTGGTGCAGGGTGAAGCGCTTGGCCACCCCTTGCATCTGAAGAATAGGGAGGTTGTTCATGGCTGCAGTACCGAAGAAACCAAGAGCTGGGTGTAGGGGTGTTGCGGGTCGTCGAGCACCTGGTCGGTCAGGCCCGTCTCCACCACGCGGCCGCGCTGCATGACCACCATGCGGTGCGCCAGCAGCCGGGCCACGGCCAGGTCGTGCGTGACGACGATGGCGGCCAGCTGCATCTGCCGCGTGAGCTGGCGCAGCAGGTCCAAGAGGCGCGCCTGCACCGACACATCGAGGCCCGAGGTGGGTTCATCCATGAACACCAGGCGCGGCTGCGTGACCAGGTTGCGCGCGATCTGCAGGCGCTGGCGCATGCCGCCCGAGAAGGTGCGCGGCGCGTCGTCGATGCGCGCGGCGTCGATCTCCACGCGCTGCAGCCATTCGGCGGCCGTGGCGCGCAGGCGGCCGTAGTGGCGCTCGCCCAGGCCCATGAGGCGCTCGCCCACGTTGGCACCGGCCGACACATCCATGCGCAGGCCGTCGGCGGCGTTCTGGTGCACGAAGCCCCAGTCGGTGCGCGCCAGCAGGCGCTGCTGGGCTTCGCTCATGGCATAGACGTCCTGCAGCACGTCGTCGCGCTGGCGGAACTGCACCGTGCCCGCATCGGGCGCGCTGCGCGCCGCGATCGCGTTGAGCAGGGTGGACTTGCCCGAACCGGACTCGCCCACCACGGCCAGCACCTCGCCGGGCCACAGGTCAAAGGAGGCGTCCTGCAGCGCCACGCGCTCGCCATAGCTTTTTTGAATGTTGCGCACGCTCAGCAGCGGCGCAGCGTTGTCGGGGTGGTTCATGTCAGGGTCTCGATCACAAAGCTCAGGCCATGCCGTGCAAAGCCCAGGGATTCATAGAAGGCATGCGCGCCCGCGCGGCGCGCGTTGGACGAGAGCGCGAGCTTGTAGCAACCGGCCTCGCGCGCACGCGCCAGGGCGTGGGCCATCATCTGGCGGCCGATGCCCTGGCCCTGCCGGTGGGCTGCAACCACCACGTCTTCCACGACGGCCGAGGGCGCGCCCCGGTGCGCCAGGTTGTGCATGACCAGCAGCGCATAGCTGCCCACCACGGCGCCCTGCTGCGCGGGGTCACAGGCCACCCACAGCCGGTAGCTGGGGTAGCGCGCAAACTGCGCCCACAGGGCGTGCGCCTCTGGCAGGCTCAGCACATCCTGCGAGCGGTCCTCGATGCCTTCGTACAGCGCCAGCACGTCTTCGAGGTCCGACTCCACGGCCTCACGAATGGCCAGATGGGTCATGGCGTGGCCTCCGTGTGGAGCGCCTGGCGCTCCTGGCAGTAGTCCGAGTCGGAGCACACATGCATGCGCCCGCCCTGGTCGTCGGTGATCACCTCGTCGAGGAAGCTGTCGGTGGCGCCGCACAGCGCGCAGGCCGCGTCCCAGCGCTGCACCTCGAAGGGGTGGTCCTCGAAACCCAGGCTTTCGACCGCCGTGTAGGGCGGCACCGCGTAGATGCGCTTTTCACGGCCCGCGCCAAACAGCTGCAGCGCGGGGTTCATGTGCATCTTGGGGTTGTCGAACTTGGGGATGGGCGAGGGCGCCATCACGTAGCGGCCATTGACCAGCACCGGGTAGTCGTAGGTGGTGGCGATGTGGCCGTAGCGCGCGATGTCTTCGTAGAGCTTGACGTGCATGAGCCCGTACTCGGCCAGGCCGTGCAGGGTGCGCGTTTCGGTCTCGCGCGGCTCCAGGCGCTGCATGGGCTCGGGCACCGGCACCTGGTAGACGATGACCTGGCCTTCGGTGAGCGGCGCCTCGGGGATGCGGTGGCGCGTCTGGATCAGCGTGGCCTCACGGGTGCGGGTGGTGGTGGCCACGGCCGTGGTGCGCTCGAAGAAGCGACGGATGTTGACGGCATTGACCGTGTCGTCCGAGCCCTGGTCGATGACCTTGAGGCAGTCCTGCGGGCCGATCACGGCGGCCGTGACCTGGATACCGCCCGTGCCCCAGCCATAGGGCAGCGGCATTTCACGCGAGCCGAAGGGCACCTGGTAGCCGGGAATGGCCACCGCCTTGAGGATAGCGCGGCGGATCATGCGCTTGGTGCGCTCGTCCAGGTAGGCAAAGTTGAAGTGGCCGTCCACCGGGGCCACGTCGGCGGGCAGGCCCACCACGGCGGGTTCTAGGGGTGCATTCATGCAGCGTCTCCCTGGTCGGGGGGGGATGGGGGGGCTGCAGCGGCGCGCATCTTGCGCACCAGCTCCAGCTCGGACTGGAAGTCCACGTAGTGCGGCAGCTTCAGGTGCTGCACGAAGCCCGAGGCCTCCAGGCTGTCGCTGTGGCCCAGCACGAACTCCTGCATCTGCGCGGGCGACTCCACGGGTTCGCCCAGCTCATCGGCGCGCAAGGCGCGGTCCACCAGGCCCATGGCCATGGCTTTGCGCTCGCTGTGGCCAAACGCCAGGCCGTAGCCGCGCGTGAACTGCGGCGGCTGGTGCTTGCTGCCGGCGAACTGGTTCACCATCTCGCATTCGGTGATCTCGATGTCGCCGATGTCAATGGCAAAACCCAGTTCCTCGGGTTTGATCTCCACGGCCACGGTGCCCAGGCGCACCTCACCCACAAAGGGGTGCGAGTGCGAATAACCACGCTGCGTGGAATACGCCATGGCCAGCAGAAAGCCCTCGTCGCCCCGCGCCAGGTTCTGCAGGCGCGTGGCCCGGTTGGCCGGGAAACGCAGCGGCTCGCGTGTCAGGTCGGTGGGCAGGGGGTCGCCGGGCGGCACGGGGCGGGTCTCGATCAGGCCTTCCTGGTTGAGCAGGTCCACCACGCGCGGGGTGGGACCGGGCGGCGTTGCGGCGGGCGCTGTCGCGTTGACCGAAGCGCCCGGCGCCTTGCCCTCGGCCAGCAGTGTGAAGTCCAGCAGCCGCTGCGTGTAGTCGTAGGTGGGGCCTAGCACCTGCCCACCGGGCAGGTCCTTGAAGGTGGCCGAGATACGGCGGTCCAGCGCCATGCGCGCGGTGTCGAGCGGGCAGGTAGTGCCCAGGCGCGGCAGCGTGGCGCGGTAGGCGCGCAGCAAGAAAATGGCTTCGACCAAATCACCCGCCGCCTGCTTGATGGCCAGTGCCGCGAGTTCGGGGTCGTACACCGAACCTTCGGTCATCACCCGGTCCACGGCGAGCTTGAGCTGCTGGCGGATCTGCGCCACCGACAGCTCAGGCTGCGCGGCATCGCCCCGGCGCTGCTCGGCGAGCAGGCGGTAGCTGTTGAGGATGGCGGCTTCTCCGCCCTTGACGGCAACGTACATGCTCAGGCCTCCTGAGATTGAGGTGCACAAGCCACACGGGTGGTGCGGGGCAGGCCGACGATGTGCTCCGCCGTGCCCAGCAACACATCCACACCACGCGGAAACGCCGCATGGTTGGCGGCCCACTGGGCCCCGAAGTCTTCGGGCAAGCCATCGACCTGCAGGGCGGTTGCGCCCTGGATGCCGGGGCCCGTCAGGCGCCACGCACCGGCACCTGCCATGGCGTGCGCCACATCCACCACGCAGGTGGCCGATTGGTCGGGATAGGTGTCGCTGCCCTGGGCCAGGCTCTGCAGCGCAGGCAGCGCATCGCCCAACGCCACCCAGGCAAACCGGGCCTGCCCGGGCTCGCGCACCAGCGTGCAGCCTGTGTGGAAACGCAGCCACGCACCCGCATCGCTGGCCGCCAAGCAGGGCGACAGCCACAGCGTGCAGTCGCTGTCGAGCAGGGCCAGCAGCACGGCAGCCGACGCCGCGTGGCCCATGGCCGGGGTCTGTGCGTCATGTTCCAGCGCAATACAACGGCCGGGGTGCGACAACGCCTGCAGCACCGCACGGAACACGGCCTGGCTGCCAAAGGCTTCGTTCGAGAATCCTGCGCCCAAGGACGCCAAGGTGGGCGCGCTCATTCCGCATCCTCCTCGGTGTCACTGCCACTTTCGCGTGCCACGGTGAAGAAGTCCACCTTGGTGCTGGCCGCACGCGCCTGCCGCACGGCCTGGGTGCTGCGCAGGTGGCTGCGGATCGGCTCCAGCAGTTGCCCATCCAGCAGGGATTGCTGGGCGGGGTCTTGCAGCAATGCATCGGCCAGCGCGGCCAGTTGCACCTGGCGGTGCGAGCGGCCCAGCACGTAGGCCACGCCCACGGTGGCATCTGTGGTCTCGGACTCAGCCGACACGCGCAGCGCGCAGCGGGTCACGGTGACCTCGCCCACGTTGAAGCGCTCACCCGTGCCGCCCGCGCGGCCCTGCACCATCATCAGGCCGGTCTCGGGGGCGCGCAGCCAGCGCGCAGGGCGCGTGGCCTGCTCACGCAGGGCGGATTCGAGCAGACCCAGCGGCGCCCGGGCCAGAAGCGCCATCCAGTGCGCACGGCCCATGGGCCGACCTGGACCCGGGTTGTCAAAGGCTTGAAACATGAAAGTGGTACCCTGAAAGTTGTATAGACAAATTGAACAACTGCCGCCAGCTTAAAGAGCGCACATGTAGGTTTCATGACAGCCAGCACCTCCCCCCTTTCCACCGCGCCACCCGCGCTTGCCGCCCCGTCTTTGCGCCCGGCGCGCGACAGTTTCTGGACCCGCATCGCCGCCGAACTGGCCGATGCCATTGGCAGCGGCATCTACCCTCCGGGCCAGCGCTTGCCTTCGGAACACGCGCTGGCCGAGCAGTTCGGCGTGAACCGGCACACCATCCGCCGCTCGCTGGCCAGCCTGTGCAGCCAGGGACTGGTGCGCATCACGCAGGGCAGCGGCACCTATGTGGAAGACTTTGCGGTGGACCTGGTTCTGGGCAAGCGCACACGCCACCAGCAGGGACTGGCGCAGGCCGGCTTGCGCGGCAGCCTGGTGGTGCTGCACGCGCAGACGGTGCGTGCCACCGCCGCACTGGCCCAGGTCCTGCAGGTGCCCGCCCGCAGCCCGCTGCTGGCGCTGCGCGTGATGGGCGAGGCCGAGGGCCAGCCGCTGCACCTGAGCGAGCGCTACTTTCCCCTGCCCCGCTTTGAAGACCTGGCGGCTGTGGTGCGCGAGACCGGCTCCATCACCGCCGGGTTTGCTGCCCATGGCGTGGCCGACTACACGCGCCGCGAAAGCCGCATCACCGCCGAACTGCCCAGCGCCGAGGTGGCCGCACAGCTGCGCCAGCCCGCTACCCGCCCGGTGTTGTTGGTGGAGAGCCTGAACGTGGACCTGGCCGGTGCCCCCATCGAATGGGCCCGCGCCTGGTTTGCGGGCGACCGCGTAAAACTGACCATTGACCACGATGAACAACCCTGAAGCCCCTACGACCACCGCCCACCACCGTTATGCGGTGTATTTCGCGCCCAACCCTGGCAGCCTGGGCTGGCTGGCGGGCAGCCACTGGCTGGGCCGCTGCGCCGCCCTGCTGCAACCCATGCAGCAGCTCGCCATCGACGGCGTCGCCGCTGACGACCTGCACCGGCTGACCGCCGCACCCCGCCGCTATGGCTGGCATGCCACGCTGAAGGCCCCGTTTGCGCTGGCACCGGGCATCGACTGGGTCACGCTGCACCATGCCGTGCAGGCCGTGGCGCACAGCCTGCAGCCCTTTGTGTTGCCGCCGCTGCAGGTGGAGCGCATCGACGACTTCCTGGCCCTTGTACCTGCGCCCTCGCATGCCGCCAATGCGCAGATCCACGAGGCGGCCGCAGCCTGCGTGACAGCGCTGCAACCGTTGGCCGCCCCGCTGTCTGATGCCGACCTGGCCCGCCGCCGCGCTGCCGGGCTCACGCCCCGGCAGGACACGCTGCTGCAGCGCTGGGGCTATCCGTTCGTGCTGGAGGAGTTCCGCTTCCACCTGTCCATCACCGGCAATCTGGCCCAGGTGGACCCGCAGACCCAGGCGCTGGTGCTTGATGCCGCACAGGAATTTTTCTCCGACCTGCCCACGCTCAAATTCAACAGCCTGGCGCTGTTTGCCGAACCCGCACCGGGCGCAAACTTTGTGTTGCTGGACCACCTGGAGATGGGCGCATGACGGCCCGGCTGGTCTACTTCATGGGCCCATCGGGCGCGGGCAAAGACAGCCTGCTCGACTGGCTGAGCGCGCACTTGCCCGCCCCCTGCCCCGTGCATTGGGCACGGCGCACCATTAGCCGCATGGCAATACCCGGCGGCGAAGCCCATGAAAGTGTTTCGCCCGAAGTATTTGCGGCGTTGCGCCGTGAGCAAGCGTTTGCCCTGCACTGGGAGGCCAATGGCCTGGGCTACGGCATCCGGCATGCGCAGCTTGCGCCACTGGCCCAGGACCACTGGGTGCTGCTCAACGGCTCACGCGCTTACCTGGCCGATGCGCTGGCGCAGTTCCCCCACCTGGTGGCCGTGCACATCACGGCCAGCCCGCAGGTGCTGCGCGAGCGCCTGCTGTCGCGTGGCCGCGAAACGCCCGATGCAGTGGAAGCCCGCGTGCAGCGGGCCATGGCGTTCACGTTGCCCCCAGGCACGGCCCACCTGGAGGTGCACAACAACGGCACACTGAACGATGCAGGCCAGCAACTGCTGCACGCGCTGGGGCAGCTACCAGGATGGCCCGCGCACAGTGGCACACTTTCACCCATCGACCCGACCTCTTTGTAGCCCCACCATGAGCTCCATCACCATCTATCACAACCCAAAATGCGGCACGTCCCGCAACACGCTGGCCATGATCCGCAACAGCGGCCTGGAGCCCGAGGTCATTGAGTACCTCAAAACCCCACCCGACCGCGCCACGCTGGTAGCCCTGATCGCCGCCACGGGTGAACCGGTGATCAACGCCGTGCGCACCAAGGAAGCGATCTTCACCGAGCTGCAACTGAACGCGCCGGGCGTAACCGACGCACAGCTCATCGACGCCATGCTGCAACACCCCATTCTCATCAACCGCCCCATCGTGGCCACGCCGCTGGGCACACGGCTGTGCCGCCCATCGGAACAGGTGCTGAACATCCTGCCCACGCCCCAGCAAGGCGCCTTCACCAAGGAAGATGGCGAGGTGGTGATCAATGAGAAAGGTCAGCGTGCCTGAAGCTTTTGCGCACTGCCCAGCATGACCGTCTCCCGGAATCAGCCAAAGAACACCGCCACCACCCAAAAAAGGCTGCTTGCCCAGCCCACCCGGTTCGCCGTTTGCGCGGCCTTTTTATCTATCGGAAACAGCTCACACCGGCGCCACATCCACACGTTGCCCAAAGCTGCCACCAGCAAACCTGCCGTCACGACGCCAATGGACGAAAGCCCCACACCCAACACCAAGCCACAGATCGGCGTCATCCAGGTGAACACCCCAATACCGCTGGACGTGCTGGCTAGTACATGAGACGGCCCTTCGCAATAGCCGCATTGCGCAGGGCTTCCTCGCGAGGACCAGCGAAGCGCCAAGTGGCTAACGCCGGGCTTCTGGCAATGGGGGCAAACGTGCTTCATTCGAGCAGGGTAGCTTGTTGGCACGCCATGATAGGCCTGCAATGCCCTACAGCCCTTAGGGCACCACGAACTCCGCCCGCGCCTTGAGCGCCAAAGCGCGCGAATGGCAACCTTCCAGGTGGTCGTTCACCAACCCCATGGCCTGCATGAAGGCATACACCGTGGTGGGGCCCACAAAACTCCAGCCGCGTTTCTTTAGATCCTTGGACATGGCGATGGATGCGGGCGAGGTGGACAGCGTGCGAGCCACTTCGCGTGTGATGCGCCCGGGCCGTTCGGCCGCCGTGGGCTCGTAGCGCCACGCGTAGTGCGCCAGCGAGCCGAACTCGCGGCGCAGATCCAGCACGCGCTGTGCGTTGTTGATGGTGGAGGTGATCTTGCCCCGGTGGCGCACGATGGCGGCGTCCTGCACCAGGCGCTCGACATCGGCCGGGCCAAAAGCGGCAACCTGCTCGGCGTCGAAGTTGGCAAACGCGGCGCGAAAACCCTCGCGCTTGTTCAGTATGGTGAGCCAGCTCAGGCCCGACTGAAAGCCCTCCAGACACAACTTCTCGAACAAGCGCCGGTCGTCCGCCACAGGGAAGCCCCATTCGTGGTCGTGGTAGTGGCGGTAGCCGGGCATGGACTGGCACCAAAAGCAGCGCGGACAACCAGCGTCGTCGGCAAACAGGCCTTCGGGCAGCGCGGGGGCGGTTTCAGCGGTCATGTGCTGCATTCTAGAAACGACTGCGGCCAAACTGCTGACACCGCGCCAGCGCCCAGTCCGATCTGCCCATAAACTGCCCGCATGCACCTGTTTTTTCATCGCCTGCGGGTCGTGTGCACGCTGTGGCTCTGCTGCGCGCTGGCCGGGTGCGCCAGCGCCACGGGTTCGCTGGGCTATTACTTGCAATCCTTGCGCGGGCACGCGCAGCTCATGCAGGCGGCGGAGCCCATCGACCACTGGATTGCGCGCACCGACATTTCGCCCGCCCTGCGCGAACGGCTGCAACTGGCACAGCGCGCCCGCGCCTTTGCCGTGGCCGAACTGGGCCTGCCCGACAACGCCAGCTACCGCCGCTATGCCGACCTGAAACGCCCCGCCGCCGTGTGGAACGTGGTGGCCGCGCCGCCCTATGCGCTCACGCTGCACACCTGGTGTTTTCCGGTGACGGGGTGCATTGGCTACCGGGGCTACTTCACCGAGGCCGACGCGCAGGCCGAGGCAGCACAACTGGCCGCGCAAGGCCTGGAGGTGGAGGTGTATGGCGTGCCCGCCTACTCCACGCTGGGCTATATGAACTGGGCGGGCGGCGATCCGCTTCTGTCTACCTTCATCGCCTGGCCCGAGGGCGACTTCGTGCGCCTGCTGTTCCACGAACTGGCGCACCAGGTCGTCTACGCCAAGGACGACACCCTGTTCAACGAATCCTTCGCCACGGCGGTCGAGCGCATCGGCAGCGCGCAGTGGCTGGCCCAGCAGGCCACTCCGCAGGCGCGCGAGGCCTTTGCCACCAGCGAGACGCGGCGCAGCGCATTCCGTGCGCTGACGCGCGCCACCCGCGCTCGGTTGGCCGATATTTACGAACAAAAAGAGGTTCTAGCGCCCAACGAACAAGCGCTGGCAGCTATGAAATTTGAAGCAATGCAAAACTTCCGCGCCGACTACGCGACCCTGCGTGCACGCTGGCTGGGCACACCAGGTGGCCCCGCGCCCGTGGCTACCACGGCCCAGGTGGTGGGCTACGACCGCTGGGTGGCCCAGGCCAACAACGCCAGCTTTGCGGCCCAGGCCGCCTACGATGAACTGGTGCCTGGGTTCGAAGCCCTGTTTGAGCGCGAAGCACGCGACTGGCCCCGGTTTTATGATGCCGTACGACAACTGACGAAGCAGCCCCAGTCGCAGCGCCACGAGACTTTGCGTGCCCTGCTGCCTTCGCAGAAAACACCATAAGGAGACGCCCCATGCCCGATATCCACATCCACCGCGACCACCACCTGGGCTTCAAGGAGGCCCGCAAGGTGGCTTTCTCATGGGCTGAAAAGGCCGAAGAGAAGTTCGACATGGAATGCACCTACGAAGAAGGTGACACCGAAGACACGCTGACCTTCACCCGCTCGGGCGTCAAGGGCACGCTGCTGGTGGATGCGCACCAGTTCGAGATGAAGGCGCAGCTCGGCTTTTTGCTGGGTGCGTTCAAAGACCGCATCGAAGCCGAGATTGGCGAACAACTCGACGCGCTGCTCAATGCACCCCACCCTGGCGCCAAGAAGAAACAACAACACGTCGCGGACGCCGGTGCGAACAAGCCAGGTGGCAAGGCGGCCAGCAAGGCCAAGAAGGCATAGGAGCCAGCACAACCATGGCATCTGCCACCACCGAAACCGCTGCGTTCGACACCCTCTCCACACTGCTCCACACGCGCTACAGCTGCCGCGCCTTTCTGCCCGAGCTGCTGCCCCGCGCCACCATCGAACACATCCTGGCCACCGCGCAGCGCACCGCCTCGTGGTGCAACGCACAACCCTGGCAGCTCACCATCGCCAGCGGCGCCACGCTGGCGCGCCTGCGCAGCGCGCTGCAAGCCCACATGGCAACCCACCCACCAGCACCCGACCTGCCCTGGCCGCGCGAATACCGGGGCGTGTACCAGGAACGGCGGCGTGAATGTGGCTGGGGCTTGTACGAAGCCCTGGGCATTGCCAAGGGCGACCGCGAAGCCTCGGCCCGCCAGGCGGCAGAGAACTTCACGATGTTTGGTGCGCCCCATGTGGCCATCGTCACCAGCGACGAGGCGCTGGGCGTGTATGGCGCAGTGGACTGCGGCGCGTATGTGAGCAGCTTCATGCTGGCCGCGCACAGCCTGGGCGTGGGCTCCATCGCCCAGGCCGCACTGGCGTCTTACCCCGGCGTGCTGCGCGAGGTGCTGGGCATTGGCGCAGACCGCAGCATCGTCTGCGGCATCTCGTTCGGCATGGCAGACCCGGCCCACGCGGCCAACCATTTCCGCACCACGCGCGCTGATCCGGCGAGCAGCGTGGTGTGGAAGGATTGATCAGGCGGCTGCGCGCAGCCGCGGGCTGCGCAGGCTCAGCACCCCAAACAGGTTCTTGGGGTCTTGCAATTCGGGGATGAGTTCCATGGGCTGGCCCATGCCCAGTTCGGTCGCCGCATCGCGCAAAAACCGAAGCGCCGAAAAATCCTCCAGCGCAAAGCCCACCGAGTCGAACACCGTCACCGCCGCATCGTTGGCCCGCCCGGCGCGCTCGCCCGCCAGCACCTCCCACAGCTCGGTCACTGCAAAGTCGGACGGCAGTTGTTGGATGTCACCCTCGATGCGCGTCTGCGGGGCGTATTCGACGAACACCTGTGCCTGGCGCAGCACATCGGCATGCAGCTCTGTCTTGCCGGGGCAATCGCCGCCCACTGCGTTGATGTGCATGCCGGGCGCCAGCATGTCAGGCGTGAGGATGGTCGCGTTGGTCTTGTCGGCTGTCACCGTGGTCACGATGTCGGCGCCGCGCACGGCCTCGGCCGCGCTCGCACAGGCCACAGTGCGCAGGCCCGTGCCCTGCAGGTTGGCCTGCAGCTTGGTGGTGGCGGCTGGGTCGGTGTCGAACAGCCGCAGGGTGTCGATGCCCAGCAGGTGGTGAAATGCCAGCGCCTGGAACTCGCTCTGTGCGCCGTTGCCGATCAGCGCCATGGAGCGCGCGCCGGGGCGTGCCAGGGCACGGGCCGCCACGGCCGACATGGCAGCCGTGCGCAGTGCGGTGGTCAGGGTCAGCTCGCTCAACAGCAAGGGCGCGCCCGTGGCCACGTCGGCCAGCACCCCGAACGCCATCACGGTGGACAAGCCCCAGCGCGTGTTCTTGGGATGGCCGTTGACGTACTTGAACGCATAGGTCTGGTCGTCGGCGATCGGCATGAGTTCAATCACACCGTCGCGCGAGTGGCTGGCCACGCGGGCCGACTTGTCGAACGCGCTCCAGCGCAGGAAATCCGCCTCGATGTTGTCGGCGATGCCGCGCAGGCACTGTTCGATGCCCTTGCGCTGCACCAGTGCAATGACATCGGGCGCGCTGAGATAGAGGGTGGAAAAGTGGTTTTTGGAAGGCATGCTGCTTGTCTCCGGGTGGAATAGAAACAGTGTCCCGGAGCACCGCAGCAATGGGAATCTCCCAGACTGCTGCATATCGCAGGCCAATTTGCCGGTATGGCAGCAAAATCTGCCACTTTGCTCAATACACCCAAGGCACATGCTGCGCCGCTGCCGCGCTATCCTTTGAGTCCGCATTCCCCCTCCAAGACAACGCCCCACCATGAAACCTTCGGACGTTCTCATCAGCGAAGTCGGGCCGCGCGACGGCCTGCAGTCCGTCAAAGCCACCATGCCCACCGCCGACAAGCTGCGCTGGATTGATGCGCTGGTGGCGGCTGGCCTGCGCGAGATCGAGGTCGGCTCCTTCGTCCCTGCGCGCCTGCTGCCCCAGATGGCCGATGTGGCCGAGGTGGTGCGCCACGCACTCTCCCACCCCGGCATCACCGTGATGGCTCTGGCGCCCAACCTGCGCGGCGCCGAGGCGGCCCTGGCCAGTGGCGTGCACAAGGTCACGTTGCCGGTGTCGGCCAGCGCGGCCCATTCGCTGGCCAATGTGCGCAAGACGCGTGAGGCAATGGTCGAAGAGGTGCGCGCCGTGGCCCGGTTGCGCGATGCGCAAGCACCCGGCATGCAGGTGGAGGTGGGGCTTTCCACCGCGTTTGGCTGCACGCTGCAGGGCGAGGTGCCCGAAGACGACGTGATCTGGCTCGCAGGCCTGTGCGCCGAGGCGGGCGCCGACGAGGTGGGCTTGTCCGACACCACCGGCATGGCCAACCCGGCACAGGTGCGCCGCCTGTTCACCCGCCTGCGCGCTGAGCTGGGCGCCCGGGCCGGTGCGGCCCACATGCACAACACACGAGGCCTGGGCCTGGCCAATTGCCTGGCGGCCTACGACGTGGGGGTGCGCACGTTCGATGCGTCGCTAGGCGGCCTGGGTGGATGCCCCTACGCGCCCGGCGCATCAGGCAACGTGGTCACTGAAGACCTGGTGTTCATGTTCGAGGCCATGGGCATCGCCACGGGCGTGGACCTTGGGCGCCTTATGGCCGCACGCGCACCGCTGCAGGCGGGTCTGCCGGGCGAGCCAATCTACGGCATGACGCCCGAGGCAGGGTTGCCCAAGGGCTGGACGCAGGATGCTCGCGCCTGAGCCAGCTCTACCTCGCAACGTTTTTCCAACAAAAAAGCGACCTCGGTCGCTTTTTTGTTGGGGTTGGTCACAGGCTTTTCCGCCTGGACCGATCAGCTCAGCGAGGTGATCAGGTCGATGTATTGCTGCTTGGCGGCATCGGCCTCGGTGCCCTTGAGGTTGTTCCAGGCATCCCACTTGGCGCGGCCCACCATGTCAGAGAAGCTGGGCTTCTTCTCGGCGTTGTCGCCAGCGGTGGCCTGCTTGTACAGCGCATAGATCTTGAGCAGCGTGGCGTTGTCGGGGCGCGCGCTGAGGTTCTTGGAATTGGCCACAGCGGCTTCGAAGGTGGCGTTCAGATCGGCCATGTCGGTTGCTCCTAGAATGGAAAACGAAAGTAGAGGACGGGGGAGGGAAAGAACGGTGTCGGCAAGGGATTGCTGCGTTGTATCTTACGGGCTGTGCACGGCCGCGCGCCACGCAATCCATAGAGGCAAGCCCCCAAAAACAAACACAACAGGTGTACATCCGATGGTGACCCGTATTCCAGCTCCCAGCGCCACTGCCGCCAAAGGCGCCGCCAGCTCTCTGCGCCAGGCGCGCGCGCAGGCTCCCGCTGCCGCTCGCCGCGCCGCACAGGCCCTGCCTCCCGTCGCCCGCAAGGCGGCCACCGCCGTACAGAAAAATGTGCGCCGCGCCGCCACCGGCATGCTGGGCCTGTCGGGCGAGCGCATGAGCAAGGTCGATACCGCCTGGCTGCGCATGGACTCGTCCAGCAACCTCATGATGATCAACGGCGTGTGGACGCTGTCGCCAGGCATCACCTGGGAAGACCTGTGCGAGCGCGTGCAGCAGCGCCTGCTGCAGTACCCACGCTTTCGCCAGCGTGTGGTGGAAGATGCTGCGGGCGCCACCTGGGTGGAAGACCGCCATTTCGACATCGCCGCCCATGTGCTGCGCGAGAAGCTCCCGCGCCCCCAGGGGGCAGGCAAGGGCCACAGCATGCAGCGCGCGCTGCAAGACCGTGTGGGCGAACTTTCCATGCAGCCGCTGGATCCGCGCCGCCCGCTGTGGCAGTTGCACCTGATCGAGAACTTCGTGGGCGACGACGGCCAACCCGGCAGCGCGCTCATCGTGCGCATCCACCACTGCATTGCCGACGGCATCGCGCTGATCTCGGTGACCATGTCGCTGGTGGACGGCGGCTCGGAGCCCCCCAAACGCAAGCACCGCGCGGCAGCCGAAGGCGCGACGGCCGAGGACTGGATCACGGACTCCCTCATCAAGCCCTTCACCGGCCTCACCGTGAAGGCCCTCGATCTGGCGGGCGACAGCGCGGCCAAGTCGCTGCAAATGCTGGGCGACCCCGAGAAAATCATGCAGAGCGGCTTGACGGGCACCATGGACATGGCACGCGTGGCCTACCAGTTGGTGAGCGACGCGGCGGCCCTGGCGCTGATGCCCGACGACTCTCCCACGCGCCTGAAAGGCCAGCCCGGCCAGGCCAAGCGTGTGGCCTGGTGCCCGCCGATCCCGCTGGAGGAGGTCAAGGCCATCGGCAAGGCACTCAACTGCTCCATCAACGACGTGCTGCTGTCTTGCGTGGCGGGCGCCATCGGCGGCTATCTGCGCGGCCAGGGCGACGACCCCACGGGCCAGGAGATCCGCGCCATGATCCCCGTGAACCTGCGCCCCATGGAAGAAGCCTGGAAACTGGGCAACCGCTTTGGCCTGGTTCCGCTGGTGCTGCCCATCGGCATGGCCAACCCGGTGGAGCGCGTGTACGAGGTGCGTCGGCGCATGAGTGCGCTCAAGGGCAGCACCCAGCCCATCCTGGCGTTCGCCATGCTGGCCGTGGCGGGCCTGATGATCAAGCCCGCGCAAGAGGCGCTGCTCAACCTGTTTGGCCGCAAGACCACGGCCGTGATGACCAATGTGCCCGGCCCCAAGGAGCAACTCGCGCTGTGTGGCTCGCGCGTCACGCAGTGCATGTTCTGGGTGCCGCAGTCGGGCGACATCGGCCTGGGGGTCTCCATCCTGAGCTATGGCGGCGGCGTGCAGTTTGGTGTGATCACCGACACCACGCTATGCCCCGAGCCGCAACTCATCATCGACGCCTTCGCGCCGGAGTTCGACCAGCTGTCGCTGCTCACCTTGATGCTGCCCTGGGGCGACTGACGCGGGAGGCTCCTGTTGCGCTCCTCTTCGTGGCGCAGCCTGAATGCTCCATATTTGATAGCTGCTTGCGCTTTATGAATAAGCGCCAGACCATATTTAGCTATCAATATCAGCCCGTAAGACCGTCCACCGCCTGGAACATCGACTGCCGCGCCTGGCTCACGATCTGGCCCTTCCATGCATCGGTGTCGGTATAGAAGGCCGCGAGCATCTGCGCCTTGATCTGCGCATGCTGCTCGGCGGGTGCCTCGGGGTGCAGGTTCGCCCATTGTTCGGCGCGGATCGCGTTCATCACTTCGAGCACGGGCACCGTGCCATATTCCATCGCAATGCCGGTGTATTCGGCCTGCGGGCATTCGTCGTAGATCGAGGCCCACATCAGCCCGGTCAGAAAGGCCGAGGTGGATGAGCCGTCATAGATCGACGTGACCGGCGTGGCGCCGCCACCGTCCCACCAGGCACGCGCGCGGACCACCGCCACATCGTCGTCGTTGCCCGCGTAGATGCGTTCGCCATGGCCGCTGGGGCCCAGGCCGGTGTGCAGGTCGATCCAGGCAACACGCGAGGCGCGCGTGCCGTGCTGGCGCAGCACCTGGCGCAGCGTGCGGTTGCTCCAGGTGGGTTCGGTGCCGCCAAAAAACAGCCCTTGCGGAAACTCGTGTTGCCCCTGCGAGATGGCGGCCTGCCACGCGGCTTCGCCTTTGGTGGCGATGTACTTCTGCACGGCAGCGGCGTTGTCGGCCGCGGGCGGCCATTGCTCGGGCAGCAGCAAGGGCTGGACTTCGCGGTAGGCCTCATTCACAGGCAGGGGTTTGCTGAAGTCCTGGAAGTTGCGGTTCAAATCCACGTTCTCGTGCGTGAAGCGGCGCACATGCGAAAAGCCGTAGGGGTTGAGCGCGTGGATGTAGAGCGTGGCCACGCCCGCCGCGTGGGCCTTGTCACGCCACTCCTTGTCGTGCAGTGCAAACACCTGTACGCCGCTGCCGCAGTAACCCTCCACCCCGTGGCAGGCGCTGCTCACGATGAGCAGCTTGTCAGCGTCCGGCGGGCCGTCGCGCACCACGTCCATGGCCAGGTCTTCACCATCGCGGCCCTTGAGCGGATGGGCATGTGATTCGATGGGCAGACCTGCGGTAGCGGCTGCCTCCAGAAACTGGGTGCGTGCGCGGACATAACTGGGCGAGAAGGCGTTGGCGATACCAATCATGGGCAGAGCTTTCTGGAAGGGTGATCAAGAATGAAGAAAAAACAGCGACCCCGATGCAAAGGATGCATCGGAGATCGGCAGATAGGCAAGAAGAATCCGGCCACCCCTGGCGGGCCCACCGGAAGGGATAGCCGCGCTCAGGCCGCTGGCTGAGCCAGCCACTCTTCGGCCAGCTTGACCCAGTAGGTGGCACCCAGCGGGATCAGGTCGTCGTTGAAGTCGTAGCTGGGGTTGTGCAGCATGCAGGGCCCGCCGCCATGGCCCATCTCGCGGTGCGCGCCGTCGCCATTGGCGATGAAGCAGTAAGCACCCGGCTTGGCCTGCAGCATGTAGGCAAAGTCTTCGGCGCCCATGGTGGGCTCTTGCGCCACCACATGGTCTTCGCCCACGATGCCTGCCATGACTTTGCGGGCAAACTCGGCCTCTGCAGGCGAGTTGACGGTGGGCGGGTAGTTGCGCACAAATTCAAACTCGCAGGTGGCGTCGTGGGCAGCGCAGGCGTGCTCGGCGATCTGGCGCATGCGTTTTTCAATCATGTCCAGCACCTCAACGGTGAAGGTGCGCACCGTGCCCTGCAGTTCGCAACTGTCGGGCACCACGTTGGTGGCTTCGCCCGCATGCACCATGGTGACCGAGATCACGCCCGCATCCACGGGCTTCTTGTTGCGGCTGATGATGGTCTGGAAGGTCTGCACCATCTGGCAGGCGATCGGCACCGGGTCGATGCTGTTGTGCGGCAGCGCCGCGTGGCCGCCCTTGCCACGGATGGTGATCTTGAACTCGCTGGTGGACGCCATCACCGGGCCGGGGCTCACAGCGAAGGTGCCCACGGGCATGCCAGGCCAGTTGTGCATGCCGAACACGGCCTGCATGGGGAACTGCTCAAACAGGCCGTCCTCGATCATCACGCGGGCGCCGCCGCCGCCTTCTTCGGCAGGCTGGAAGATCAGGTACACGGTGCCATCAAAGTTGCGGTGCTTGGCAAAGTGCTGCGCGGCCGCCAGCAGCATGGCGGTGTGACCGTCGTGGCCACAGGCGTGCATCTTGCCGGCATGTTTGCTGGCGTGGGCAAAGGTGTTGAATTCCTGCATGGGCAGGGCGTCGATGTCAGCGCGCAGGCCAATGGCACGGCCGCTGGCGCCGCCGTCGCGCCCCTTCACGATGCCCACCACGCCGGTCTTGCCCAGGCCGCGGTGGATGGGAATGCCCCATTCGGTGAGCTTTTGCGCCACCACGTCGGCGGTGCGTACTTCTTCAAAACACAGTTCGGGGTGGGCGTGAATATCCCGGCGCACCGCGGCAATACCGGCCGCCTGGGTGACGATGGAGTCGATAACGTTCATGATATGCATCCTTACGATCTCACAGTCTAGCCCGCTGGCCTGTCCCACGCCAACCGGGGTTTATTTGCACTGCAACATGACACCCTCCTCCCCCGCCCTCGAACTTGCGCAAACCCTGGTGCGCATGAACACCGTCAGCGACCGCTCCAACCTGGAGTTGATCCACTTCATCCGCGACCACCTGGCACGTTTGGGCGTAAAAAGCCGCCTCACCTTCAACGCCGACAAGACCAAGGCCAACCTGTTCGCCACGCTGGGCGAAGGCAAGCCCGCTGGCGTGATCCTCTCGGGTCACACCGACACCGTGCCCTGGGATGGGCAGGACTGGAGCATGGACCCGCTGAGCGCGCTGGTGAAAGACGGCAGGCTCTATGGGCGCGGCAGCGCCGACATGAAGTCCTTCATCGGCATCGCCGTGTCGCAGGCCGAACAGTTCTTGAACAGCGATGCGCCCTTTGCCATCCACTTCGCCTTCAGCTACGAGGAAGAGATTGGCTGCTTTGGCGTGAAGGAATTGATCGCCGACCTGCGCGACGCGCGCATCTTGCCCCTGGCCTGCATCGTGGGCGAACCCACCAGCATGGTGCCCGCCATCGCGCACAAAGGCGTGTACCGCTATAAGTGCTGCGTGCGCGGCAAAGAGGCGCACTCTTCGCTCACCCCGCACTCGGTGAATGCCATCGAGATGGCGGCCCGCGTGGTGGGCCGACTGCGCGACATGGGCGAAGGTTTTGAGCGTGAAGAGCCCCGCTTCGAAGGTTTTGATGTTCCGTTCTCGACCACCAGCGTGGGCCAGTTCCACGGCGGCATTGCCGACAACGTGGTGCCGCGCGACGCCGAGTTCCGCTACGAGTTCCGCGACCTGCCCACGGCCAACGCCGCGCAAATGCAGGCCGAGGTGGTGGCCTACGCGCAGTCGCTGGAGCCAGCGATGAAGAAGATCGCGCCCTCGGCGGGTTTTGGCTTCGAGACCATCTGCGAGATCCCGAGCTTTCTGGGCAACAAAGACGACCCCGTGACGCGCCTGGCACAAGAGCTGACGGGCGAAGCCGGCACCACACTGGTGGCCTTTGGCACCGAGGCGGGGCTATTTAAAAACGCGGGCATCTCCACCGTGGTGTGTGGCCCTGGCAGCATCCAGCAGGCACACCAGCCTGATGAGTATGTGAGCCTCGCGCAGTTGGCACGCTGCGAGGCATTCATGCAGGGGCTGGCGCGCAGGCGCACCCTGGGTTAACGGGTTATTGACGCCCCGCTACTCCCGCACCCGGCCCTGCGCGTCGATCAGGCCCAGCTCCAGCAGGCGGGACGCCACCCGGTCGCCCGCAAAGTGCACGCGAAAGCCGCCCAGATTCCACTCTTCCATGCCCTCCAGCGTCTTGCGCAGGCGGGCGCGGGTGATGTCCTTGCCCATGCGGCGCAGCGCCTCGGTCATGACCTGGGCTGCGATGTAGCCCTCCAGCATGTACACGTTGGGTTTGCCCAGCTTGCCCGCCGCCGCGTCGGCCTGCAGCTCGCGCACGATGGCCATGCGCGCGTTGTCGCTGCGGGGCACGCCGCGCACCACCACCACGCCCGCGCCTGCCGTGCCCAATTGCTCCGCAAGAAGGCTTTCTCCCGTGTTCGAGAACCCATAGACCGGCCCGCGAAAGCCCTGCGCGCGCACATCGCGGATGGCAGCGCCCGCTGCCCGCGCATCACCAATCACCAACAGGGATTCGGGCTTGGCGGCCAGCGCCTTTCCGGGCGCGGTGATGGTGCCCTTGAAAACCAGGTTGGCGCCCAGGCCGTTGAGGGTGTTTTCGGCGGACTCCAGCGCAGCCATGGATTCGCTGTCGGCCCCATGCAGCAGCGCCAGCTTGCGTGCGCCCAGCGTGGTGGCATGGCGCATCACAGCGGCTGATTCTTCGGCGTAGCCTGGCCGCAACGTGAATACGTTGGGGTACACCGCGCCACGGAATTCGTCACCGCCCGCCATCGGCGCAAACAGCAACACGTCGCCGTCTTTGATGAGCTTGTAGCTGGCCGTGACCTGGGGCGAGCCGTAGTAGCCAAACAGGGCCAGCGGATTCTGCGCCAGCAGCTTCTGCGTGTTGGCCACTGCGGGCTCGGGCGCCCCTGCGTCATCGAGCGTGAGCAATTCGATGCGCCGTCCGCCGATTCCGCCGGAGGCATTCACCCGGTCAAAATAAAGCTTGGCACCCTGTTGAAACGGAACAGCAAGCGCCGCACCAGCGCCCGTGAGCGCCACCGATTGCCCCAGCACAATGGGCGGCGTCGGTGCCTGCACCTGCGCGAGCGCGATGGAACTGCCTGCCAGCGCCAGCACGGTGCAGCACGCGCGCGCCCAACGAGCAACAGGGGGTGTGAATTGCATTGCCGCCTCCGGGGTCTGCTCCGGAAATGGCGCAGTGCGCGGGAATATAGGAGCGGCACGGAACGCACGCCATCCGCATTGGCCCTACGTTAGGGTCTCAAGTGCGCACCCGTCCGTCTCCTGTCAGCATTGACATCTCCACAAACTTCGACGCCGCGTGGCTGGTGGCGCTGAACGACACCGGAAACCCCGAAATGACCTGGGTGCCAATGGCCTCGGTGCCCGCAATGAAACTCTCACGCGTGACCTTGCCGCCGGACTGCGCCTGGCGCAGGCCCTCCGCGAACACACGCGCGGCCAGATAGCCCTCCATGCTGGAGTAGTTGGGCTGCACCTTGCTGCCGCCCTTCTTGATGGACTCCAGAAACTCGCGCGTGATCTGGCGCGAAGGCTGATAGGGCGAGGGCACCACCTGCGACACCACCACGCCCGCGCCGTCCTTGCCCAGTTCGTCGGCCAGCGCCTGTGTGCCCACAAATGACACGTTGTAGAACGTGCCGCCAAAACCTGCTGCGCGTGCCGCGCGCACAAACGCCGCCGCCGAGGCGTAGGCCGTGATCTGCACCACGGCGTCGGGCGCAGCGGGCACGAGCTTTTCCACCGCCGCCGCCACATCCGTCGAGTTGCGCTCCACTGTGGCCATGGCCGTCGGAGTGAGCTTAAGTTCTGCCAGCGCCCGCGTCACCCCTTCGAGCCCCGCCTTGCCATAGGCGTCGTTTTGGTAGAACACTGCGATCTTCTTGAGCCCGAGGTTGGTGAGCTGGCGCACGATGAGCGCGGTTTCGTCGTAGTACGAGGCGCGCACATGAAAGATGAGCCGGTTGAACGGCTGACGCAACGCCTCAGCCCCGGTGAAGGGGCCGAAGAACGGCACCTTTTCCTTGGTGAACAACGGCAGCGCAGCCAGGCTGGTGGGCGTGCCGATGTAGCCAAACAGCGCAAAAACCTCGTCCTCGATGAGCTTTCGGGTGTTCTCGGCGCAGCGGTCAGGTTCGTAGCCGTCGTCCAAGGTGCGGATCTCGACCGTGCGTTTGCCCACGCCGCCCAGGCTGTTGAGCTGGTCGAAAAAGAGCTTGGCGCCTTGGTTGAACTGCAGCCCGAGCTGGGCCGCAGGCCCCGTGAAGGCCGCCGACTGCCCCAGCACGATGCGGCCGTCGCTTTGTGCCCGCGCCATCTGGAAACCACCCAGCGCCACCGCGCCCAGGCCCACAGAAAACTGCCTGCGCCCCCATGTCATTGGCTTCATGGTGAAATCTCTTCTGTTCTTGTCAAACATCACGAGGTTGACCCCTCGACGCTGCCGGTAAGCAGCCTGCTGGGGCCAACGATGCGCACGGCTTGAGGATGTTGTCCAGACATGCGCGCCGCTTCCAACCCTTTTGGCAGTTTAACGTTCACTCCACCCATGTCCACGCCTTCCACCGCTTCGGCCCAACCTGCCCCCATCCAGGTACGTGGCGCCTGCCCACACGACTGCCCGGACACCTGCGCCCTGCTCACCACCGTGGAGGACGGCGTCGCCACCCGCGTGCAGGGCAACCCCGAGCACCGGCACACCGACGGCGCGCTGTGCGCCAAGGTGAGCAAATACACCGAGCGCAGCTACCACCCCGAGCGTGTGCTCACCCCGCTCAAGCGCACGGGCGCTAAGGGCAGCGGGCAGTTCACCCCGGTTAGCTGGGACGAAGCGCTGGCCGACATCGCGCAGCGCCTTCAATCCATCGCTGCGCGCGCGCCCGAGGCCATCCTGCCCTACAGCTACGCGGGCACCATGGGCATGGTGCAGGGCGAAAGCATGGACCGCCGCTTCTTCCACAAGCTGGGCGCCTCGCAGCTCGACCGCACCATCTGCGCATCTGCCGGGGCCGAGGCGCTGATACAGACCCTGGGCGGCAAGGTCGGCATGAAGGTGGAGTTTTTTGCCGAGGCGCAGCTCATCCTGATCTGGGGCAGCAACTCGATCGGCAGCAACCTGCATTTCTGGCGCTACGCGCAGCAGGCCAAGCGCAACGGCGCGCGGCTGGTGTGCATCGACCCGCGCAAGAGCGAAACGGCCGACAAATGCCACGAACACATTGCCCTGCGCCCCGGCACCGATGCCGCCCTGGCCCTGGCGCTGATGCACGAGCTGATCGCCAACGACTGGCTGGACCATGACTACATCGCCCGCCACACGCTGGGCTGGGATCGGCTGCGCGAGCGTGCCCTGCAATGGCCGCCCGAGCGCGCAGCCGAAATCTGCGGCGTGCCCGTGGAACAAATCCGCCAGCTCGCCAAGGACTACGGCACCACAAAACCCGCCGCCATCCGCCTGAACTACGGCATGCAGCGCGTGCGCGGCGGCGGCAACGCGGTGCGTGCCGTGGCCTGCCTGCCTGCGCTCACCGGCGCCTGGCGGCACCGCGCGGGCGGCGTGTTGTTGTCCAGCTCGGGGCAGTTCCCGGCGCAGCGCGGGGTGCTGCAGCGGCCCGAACTGATGCCAACAAAAACACCGCGCACCATCAACATGTCCACCATCGGCGACGACCTGCTGCGCGGCGCATCGCCAGAATTCGGCCCCCAGGTCGAAGCCGTTGTGGTCTACAACAGCAATCCCGTGGCCGTGGCGCCCGAGTCGGGCAAGGTGGTGCGTGGCTTTGCGCGCGAAGACCTGTTCACCGTGGTGTTGGAGCATTTCAAGACCGACACGGCCGACTACGCCGACTACATCCTGCCCGCCACCACGCAGCTCGAACACTGGGACGTACACCTCAGCTACGGCCACACCGACGTGGTGCTGAACCGCCCGGCCATTCAACCCCAGGGCCAGGCCCGCAGCAACGCCCAGATCTTCCGCGACCTGGCCGCACGCATGGGCTTTGCCGATCCCTGTTTTGCCGACAGCGACGAGGCCCTGTGCCGCCAGGCCTTTGGCAGCAGCGTGGATTACGCGCTGCTCGAATCGCAAGGTTTTGCCACGCTGGCCGTGCCCGATGCGCCGTTTGCCGAAGGCGGCTTTCCCACCCCCAGTGGAAAGTGCGAGTTCTACAGCGCCCGCCTGGCCGCACAGGGGCTGGACGGCCTGCCCGACCACCTGCCCAACCACGAGCTGCAGGGCTCGGACGCGCGCTACCCGCTGGCCATGATCTCGCCGCCTGCGCGCAACTTTCTGAACTCTACGTTCGTCAATGTACAAAGCCTGCGCAACATCGAAGGCCGCCCGGTGCTGGAGATCCACCCCGACGACGCCGAAGCGCGCGGCATTGCCAACGATGCCGTGGTGCGCGTGTTCAACGGCCGGGGCAGCTACCTGTGCCACGCCACCGTCTCACGCCGCGCACGCCCCGGCGTGGTCAACGGCCTGGGCATTTGGTGGCGCAAGATGGGGCTCGATGGCACCAACGTGAACGAGGTCACCAGCCAGGCCCTGACCGACCTGGGCCGGGCGCCGACGTTTTACGACTGCCTGGTGGAGGTAGAGGCCAACCCGTCCAAGGCGGCGCAGCCTGCGTGATGCCTGCGCGTGTGGGCCACCGGAGAATGCTCACTTTTTAATAGCTTTTGGCGCTTTAAATATAAGCGCCAGCAGCCTTTTTATTCAAAAATCCGGTGTCACCGCCACAGCCGCCCAAAGAACTCCGCCACCTGGTTCTCCAGCGTGGCGTGGTAGGCCACACGGTCAAAGCCCTCGGGGTTGGCTGCGGCGTCGCCAGCGTCCGACGGCAGCGGCCAGGTCGATTGCGCCATGAAGGCAAAGTGCCCGGCACCCGCCACCGTGCTCGTCTCCGCACGTGGTATGTGCGCTGCCACATGCTGGCCGTGATATTTGCCGTTGAGCACCACATCACGCTCGGCCATGATGACGCGCGTCGGCACGGTGATGGCGGCCAGGCTTTCGGGGGTGAGCACCACCGCCACCGGCGCCATTGCCACGATGGCGCGGATGCGCGGGTCGGGCACGGACACGCGCGGCCCGTCCAGGGGCACAGCGGCACTGACGGCCGCCGTGGGCGCTGCTGGGGGCGGTAGCGCTGCGCTGCCCGCCTCAAGCTTGCCCAGTGAACAAAACATTGGGTCATCCTGCACGCTGCGGCAGTGCCGGAAGGCGCGGACGGGTTCGGCCTGCGCACCGGCCAGCGCCAGCACGGTGTAGCCCCCCGCCGAGTGGCCCACCGCGCCAATGCGCTCGGCAGGAATGCGCGCGCCCCATTCCTGGCTGGCCAGCAGCGCATCGAGCACACGGCTGACCTGGCGCGGGCGCTCGCCGAAATAGCGGCCCGACGTGACCATCGATCGATCTTCCCAATAGTCGCCAGGGTGGCGCAGTGCGGCGACAAGGTAGCCGTCGGACGCGAGGCGCGTGGTCAGGTTGTGGTGGCCCAGCTCGGTTCCGCCCGTGCCGTGGGAGATCAGGATCAGGCCCTTGAGCGGCCCCGCTGCTGCTGGTGCGCCAGGCGCCACCACCGGCTGCCAGGGGCCCATGGACACGGTGCGGGCAGCGGTGGCCGTGGGGTAGAACAGCGCCACCGTCACGGGCGCCGCACCGGGCACGACCATCGTGCGATAGCCCGCGTGCTGCGCGGCTGCATGCCCCGCCAGCGCCAACAGCGCGGCGGCAATAAGGGGTCGGGGCTGGAACAAGAAGCGCAGGGACATCATCAGAAACCTTTCAGGCAGCCCACCAAAGGCGGCATAAAAGGCACTGTAGGCACGCACTGCGGCAGCCCCAACGTGTTTGCGACGAAACCCCGCCACACGGCGCGAAGTGCCGCTGCGGCGGCGGGAGCCGAAGTCCGGGCGACCGCGCTACAGCGCAGCTTCGAGGATGCGGCGGCTGACGGCGGGCGTGATCTCGCGCTGCTCGCCCAACGCCACCATGCCATGCGCTTCGAGCTGCGCCACCACCGCGCCCACGGTGTCGGCGCCCAGGCCATAGCCCGACAGGCGCGTGGCGATGCCCATGCTTTCGAAGAAACCACGCGTGCGCTCGATGGCGGCGGTGATGCGTTCGTCCTCGCTGCCCTTGGTGATGCCCCACGCGCGCGCGCCGAACTGCAGCAGCTTGGCGCGTTTGGCGCCCCTGCGCTCGTGCAGCAGCGCAGGCAGCACGATGGCCAGCGTGCGTGCGTGGTCAATGCCGTGCAGCGCTGTGAGTTCGTGGCCGATCATGTGTGTGGCCCAGTCCTGCGGCACACCCGCGCCGATCAGGCCGTTGAGCGCCATGGTCGCGGCCCACATGAGGTTGGCGCGGTCGTCGTACACAGGCGCGGGGGCCGTGAGCAGGCGCGGGCCGATCTCGATCAGCGTCTGCAAAATGCCCTCGGCAAAACGGTCCTGCACGGGCGCGTTGACCGGGTAGGTGAGGTATTGCTCCACCGTGTGCACAAATGCATCGACCACGCCGTTGGCCAGTTGCTGGGGCGGCAAGGTGTATGTTTTGGTGGGGTCGAGCACCGAGAACACGGGGTACATGTGTGGGCTGCCAAACGACAGTTTGGCGCCCTTGGCGCGGTGGGTGATGACGCCACCGTTGTTCATTTCAGACCCCGTGGCGGGCAGCGTGAGCACGGTGCCAAACGGCAGCGCGCCCCGGATGTTGCGTCCGTGTTTTTCAAGGATGGCCCAGGGGTCGCTGCCTTCGAACTTCACGGCGGCGGCGATGAACTTCACCGCGTCGATCACCGAACCGCCACCCACGGCCAGCAGAAAGTCAAACCCGCCTTCGCGGATCTGCGCCACGGCCTTCATGGAGGTTTCGTAGCTTGGGTTGGGCTCGATGCCGCTGAAGGTGGCGTGCGGGCGCTCGCCCAGCGCGGCGCGTACCTCGGCCAGGGTGCCCGTCTTTTCGGCACTGGCGCCGCCCACCAGGATGAGCACCTTGGCAGCAGCGGGCACCAGCTTGTCCAGGTCGGCAATGCGGCCCTGGCCGAAGACGATGTGGGTGGGGTTGTGGAAGTCGAAGTTCAGCATGGGATGGTGGCAGGGGTTTGTGGGGAAAACGGCGCGCTCCGCGTGGCGGCGAGCCGTTCAATTCATTGTGCGGGCGGTGCCACCGGCCAACACGTCACCAGCACGACAAACCATCAACGATGGGGGATGGGCACCCAAAACGCCAACCGCCGGCAGCGCTGGCAGCGCCGGATATATCCCTTGCCAAAAATACTGTGATTAATTACAGTATTTATGTGCGTAGCCAAAGCAGCCGTGCACACCACAACCAATTCAGGAGCCCCCCCATGCTTGACCACATGACTTTCCGCGTGACCGACATCGGCCGCGCCAAGGCGTTCTACAGCGCTGCCCTGGAGCCACTGGGCTACAGCCTGTCTTTTGAAGGCAATTACGGCGCGAACATACTGGGCTTTGCCTACCCGGATGCGTCCGAGCCCGATGGCAAGAAGGCCGATGTGTGGTTCATCGACGGCCCCTCGCCCTACGGAGGCCCGCCCGCCACCACGGGCTGCCACCTGGCGTGGCGCGCCCAGAACCGTGCGCAGGTGGATGCGTTTTACGCCGCCGCCCTTGCGGCAGGCGGCAAGGGCAACGGCGCCCCTGGCCTCAGGCCCGACTACCACGCGCATTACTACGGCGCCTTTGTCATCGACCCCGAGGGCAACAACATGGAAGCGGTGTGCCACCTGCCTGAGTAAGCAGGCGGCCAGGCAGGCCGTGGTGATCAATCAGTCGAGCTTCACCCCGGCTGCCTTGATGATCTCGCCCCAGCGCTTGGACTCGGCCCGCGCCATGGTGTGGAACTGCTCGGGCGTGCCGGGCAGGGCTTCCATGCCGAAGTCGGCCATGCGCTTGACCACGGCGGGGTTGAGCAGTGCCTTGTTCAGGTCGGCGTTCAGGCGCGTGGTGATGGCCGCAGGCAGGCCAGCGGGGGCCAGGATGCCCTGGAACGCAAACACCTCGGTGTCGGGCACACCGGCTTCGGCCAGGGTGGGCACGTCGGGCAGCGCGGCCACGCGCTTGGCCGAGCCGATGGCCAGGGCACGCACCTTGCCCGAGGTGATGATGGGCAGGCCCGCCGCCAGGTCCAGGAACATACAAGGCACCTGGCCGCCCATCACATCCTGCAGCGCGGGCGCTGCGCCGCGGTAGGGGATGTGCGTGAGGAAGGTTTTGGTGCGGTGCTTGAACATCTCCATCGCCAGGTGGTGCGGCGAGCCGTTGCCGGGCGATGCGTAGTTGAGCTTGCCGGGGTTGGCGCGGGCGTAGGCGAGGAATTCCTTCACCGTCTTGGCCTCGAACGAGGGATGCACCACCAGTGCCAGCGGGAAGCGGCTGATGCCACCCACGTAGGTGAAGTCCTTGTCGGGGTTGAAGGGCAGCTTGCTGAACAGGTGTTCGTTGAAAGCCAGCACGGCGTTGTCGGCCGACATGAAGGTGTTGCCGTCGGGCTTGGCCGTGGCCACCATCTGCGCGCCGATGTTGGTCGATGCGCCGGGGCGGTTGTCCACCACGATCTGCTGGCCCAGCGTCTGGCGCATGGCTTCGGCCACGGTGCGCGCCAGCACGTCGGTGCCGCCGCCAGCCGGGTACGGCACGACCCAGCGCAGGGGCTGGTCGGGCCAGGCGGATTGGGCAGCGGCCCAAGGGGCTGCGGAGGTGGCGCCTGCGGCGGCCAGGGCGGACAAGAGGGTTCTGCGTTGCATGGGGCTGTCTCCTATTGATTTACTATTGCTTCACTATCAAATTAATAGCTACTAGCGCTTATTCAATAAGCGCTAGCGCCTGTTTTATTCAAAAATCTTGCAGTCCGTCCATCAGGCGGCAGGGGCCGCGATGGCTTGGTCAATGGCGCCGAAGATGCTGGCGCCGTCCTTGCCCTTGACCTCGATGCGGATGGTGTCGCCGAACTTCATGAACTCGGTGCTGGGCTTGCCGTCCTGGATGGTTTCGATGCAGCGCTTTTCGGCGATGCAGCTATAGCCCTTGGGCCATTCGGTGCGGCCGTTGGCGTCGGTAACGCCCTTGTTGCTCACGGTGCCGCTGCCGATGATGGAGCCAGCGCGCAGGTTACGCGTCTTGGCCACGTGGGCGATGAGCTGGCCGAAGTGAAAAGTCATCTCGGGGCCTGCGTCGCACATGCCGACCTTGCGGCCGTTCCAGGTGGATTGCACGGTGAGGTTGACGCGGCCGTGGTCCCAGGCGTCGCCCAGTTCGTCCAGCGTCACGGCCACAGGGCCGAAGGCGGTGGCGGGCTTGCTCTGGAAGAAGCCGAAGCCCTTGGCCAACTCGGCGGGGATCAGGTTGCGCAGGGAGACGTCGTTGGCAATCATCACCAGGCGGATGCCGTCCAGCGCCTGGTCGGCGGTGGTGCCCATCTTCACATCGCCCGTCACCACGGCAATTTCGGCCTCGAAGTCGATGCCCATGGCTTCGCTGGGCACCACCACGTCGTCGCGGGGGCCGATGAAGTCGTCGCTGCCACCCTGGTACATCAGCGGATCGGTGTAGAAGCTCTCAGGAACCTCTGAGTTGCGTGCTTTTCGCACCAATTCGACGTGGTTGATGTAGGCCGAACCATCCGCCCACTGGTATGCACGCGGCAGCGGGGCCATGCACTGGGCCGGATCAAAAGGGAAGGCGTGGCGTGCGCGGCCGCTGTTGAGCTGGTCGTAAAGGTCCTGCAACTGGGGCGACACGAAACCCCAGTCATCCAGCGCCTGCTGGAGCTTGCTGGCGATGCCAGTCGCATAATGGGCCGTGCCCAGGTCACGGGAGACGACAACCAGCTGGCCGTCGCGCGAGCCGTCTTTGTAAGTAGCAAGTTTCATGGGGCAGAACCTTTGTCTTCAGAGGTTGAAATTCTTCACCCAACACGAATTACGCTTGGGTAAATTGATTTAACTAAACAAAACAACCAAATTCTATTGCACATGGACAAAGAACGTGCAGGTATTCAATCTGTAGAGGTGGGGTTTGCCCTATTGGAGGGGCTGGCGCGCTCGCGCGGGCCGCTGATGCTCAAGGACGTGGCGGCCTCGGCCGGCATGAGCGCGGCCAAGGCACACCGATACCTGGTGAGCTTTCAGCGCCTGGGCCTGGTCACGCAAGACCCGCGCAATGCGCGCTACGACCTGGGCCCCGCCGCCCTCAAACTGGGGCTGGCCTCGCTGGCCCGGCTGGACGCCGTGCGCCTGGCGCGCGAACGCATGCCCGAACTCATGGAAGGTATCGGCCACACGCTGGCGCTGGCCGTGTGGGGCAACCATGGCCCCACCATCGTGCACTGGGAGGAATCGCCCCAGACCGTGACCGCCAACCTGCGCCTGGGCGACGTGATGCCGCTGCTGTCGTCGGCCACGGGGCGCTGTTTTGCCGCGCTCATGGCGCACGACGTGGTCGCACCGCTGATCAAAGACGAACTGGCCCGCGCCGTCAAGATGCGCCGCACCGACCTGCCCTCCACCATGACCGAGGTCAATGCCCTGCTGGCCGAGGTGCGCACGCACGGCGCGGCGCGGGTGGTGGACACCCTGCTGCCCGGCATCGTCGCGTTCTGCGCGCCGGTGTTCGACGCCGACGGCCACCTGGTGCTGGGCATCACCACGCTAGGCTCCATCGCCACCTTCGACCCCGAGTGGGATGGAGCCATCGACGCCCCGCTGCGCGCCGCCGCGGCCCAGCTATCGAGCGACCTGGGCGCAGGCACCGCCTGAGCCCCACCTCGCACCACGCCGACGAATGCCCCGCAGCGCGCTGGTTCTCATCACCGCCCTGGTGCTCGCCCTGCACTGGCTGGCGCTGCGTGCCGTGCCCCTGGCCTGGGACAGCCCTTCCCAGCCCGAGAGCGGCCGGGTATTCAGCACCCGCAGCGTGGCGGCCCCGCCGCCGCCACCGCCCGCGCCGCCACCTGTGGTGGCTGCGCCGACGCCCAAACCTCCACCCGTGCGCAAAACAAAGCCCGCGCCGCCCGTGCAGGAAGAGCGCCCCACGCCATCCCAGGCCATTGCCGAACCCCCTGCACCCACACAGGCTCCCCCGGCCGAAGCCCCCGTGCAGATGGCCAGCGCCGACGCCGATGTGAGCACCAGCCCGGCGGCCCCGGCCTCCACGCCAGAGCCTGAGACCGCCCTCCCAGCCCAGCCCCCCGTACCGGCAGCCTCAGCACCACCCGCCCCCGAGCCCACCGCAGCCGATGACGGGCAGGACATCGTGCTCCCCGGCGCCAACACAGCCCGCAACGCAGGCGCCCCACCGCCACCCGTACGCATTCCGCCCCCCACCCGGCTGGCTTTCGACGTGAGCGGGCAAGCCAAAAAATTCGCCTACAGCGCGCGGGCCGAGCTGCTGTGGCAGCACGATGGCAGCCGCTACGAGGCCCGGCAGGAGGTAAGCGCCTTCCTGGTCGGCTCGCGCACCCAACGCAGCGTGGGCCAGATCACCGCGCAGGGCCTGCGGCCCGAGCGGTTTGCCGACAAATCCCGCAGCGAGCAGGCCGCGCATTTCGACCATGCCAAGGGCCGCGTCACCTTCAGCGCCAACACCCCCGAGGCAGCCGTGGGCCCCGGCGCGCAAGACCGCCTGAGCCTCTTTATCCAGCTGGGCGCCTTGCTGGCCGCAGACCCGGCCCGTTTTGTGCCCGGCACCCAGATCACGCTGACCGCCGTGAGCGCCCGCAGCGCCGACCGCTGGGCCTTCACCATCGAAGGCCCCGAAACCCTGGACCTGCCCGTGGGCCCCACGCCCACGCTCAAGCTGCTGCGCCTGCCCCGCAAGGACTACGACCAGAAAGCCGAGCTGTGGGTGGCGCCCGCACTGGGCTATTTGCCGGTGCGCATCAAGCTCACCCAGGCCAACGGCGACTTTGCCGACCTGCAGTTGCGCGCCAGCAGCGCGCCCTGAGCGCCCTGAACGTCCAGCCGGGTGTTGCGCTCAAGCTCTATTTGCGCAAAAAAGCCCCGCGAGTCCGGCGCGCACCGGATTTCATGAAATACTGGAACGCAGCAGAGGATGGAAATGGCGGCCACTTGAACTCTGCGAACCCGCTGTCATCTGACATCTATATCGACAAGGGGAACACGATGCACATGCTCTACGACTCAGAATCCTTCGTGGTGGTCCACATGCTGCCCGACGCCGTGGAGAAAAAGAGCGCCCAGGCGCTCAACGACACCGCCCCCGCCACCCCCCAGCTCGCACGCCACGGCTTTGAAATCGTGGACAAGCGCTCGGGCAAAGAGGTTTATCTCGACGGCTCCTGGGCCGAAATGTTTCAGGAGCAGATCCTGGCCTGGCAGCGCGACACCCCCACGCAGGAAGAGGTGGAAGACGCGCTGGACCGCTATGCGGGCCTGGCGCAGAACCCCGTGGTGGTTCACTGACCGGCGGGGTAAATCCGCCGGTACATCGGCTCCACCAGCATCAGCACCGCAATCAGTCGGCACACCTGGAAGGCCGTCACCACCGGCACGCCCAGTTGCAGCACCTTGGCCGTGATGGCCATTTCGGTAATACCGCCGGGTGAAGTGCCCAGCAGCAGCGTGACCCAGGGCAGCCCGGTGGCCCAGGCCAGCGCCCCGGCGAACAAGGCGCACACACCCATCAGCCCCAGCGTGCCCACGGCCACCGTGGCCAGCCAGCGCGGCGCCGTGTGCAGGAACTCCTTGCGAAAGCGCACCCCCAGGCTGACGCCAATCACCAGTTGTGCCGCGTTGACCAGCCCCTGGGGCACGGCCGACAGGCTCTGCCCCGCCATGGTGAGCCCCATGGACACCAGCATCGCCCCCATGAACCAGGGGTTGGCGCGGCCCAGGCGGTCCATGAGCAGCGCACCGGCCCCGGTGAGCAGCGCCGTCAGCGCCAAGCCCGGCCAGCTCACCACGCGCAGCGTGGGCGGCAGGATATCGAGGCCGTGCAGGCCGCTCCACTGCAGCGCAAACGGAATCGTCACCGTGACGATGAGCAGGCGCAGGCTGTGGCTGGCCGCCACCAGGTCGGTGCGCGCGTTCTCGCGCTCGGACAGTAAGGTCATCTCGGACGCCGCGCCGATCGCGCCCGCAAAGTAGCTGGTGGCGCGCAGCATGGGCGCGGGCACGCCATGCATGCGCGGCGCATGCACCCGGTACAGCCAGGCGCCAAACAGCCAGCCCAGCAGCAGCGCCCACACGATGCCCAGCACGATGGCCCACCACAGGCCACCAATCAGCGCCACCACATCGGGCGTGAAATACAGCCCCAGTGCCGCGCCGATGGTCCACTGCCCTGCGTTGCGCAGCGGGCCCCAGCTTTCGGTGGGGCCGCCCATGATCGACACCAGCGATGTGGCCAACAAGGGGCCGATCATCCAGGGCAAGGGGGTATGCAGCGCCACACAGGCAGCGGCCGCCGCCCAGGCCAGTGCGAGCGTGGCGAGGACACGAAGAACAAAGAGGGGACGGCGCATACGAAACAACCGGCGGGCAGACAGGCAAAACGGGGCGGCGCCCAGTATCGCGCGGCCACGGCGCCTTGCGTGGTTACAGGTGCTGCCCAGGCGGCATGGCTGGCATCGTCAGTGGGAAGCAGCGGGGTGGAGCCACGCGAAGCGGCCTCGTGTCCACTTTATTTGATAGAAAAAAGGCTCTACCGCCCGTCCATCAATCGCAACAAGCTATTGTTTTTATAGCGAACATTAGGCGCCGCGCCGTGCAGCCATCTCGCGCCCCATGGTGGCCAAGGAGGCCGGGGCCAGCAGGGCGACGGCAGCGGGATAGGCCGCGCCCTCTTCGGCTTCAATGTGTGCGCCATAGCGTTCGGCAAAACGGTCGAACGCAGCCTCGTCCTGCGGGGTGAATGCCTGTGCGCCACCGTCCACCAGCGCCAGCAGGCCCGTTCGGGCGGCCGCCCAATCGGCGGTCATCGCCACATGGTCCTGCTGCAGCCGCAGCACCAGGGCTTTCAGCTCGGGCGTGGCCTGCGCGAGCAGCAGCGGGAAGACGTGCAGTTCTTCGTCCTCATGGTGCAGCGGCGCGGCCATGTCGAAATAGCGCAGCACGTCACGCGCGGCCTGGCGCGCGTCGCCGTCCGCCCCGTGCTGGCGCACATGGGCGCGCAGCCGCGCCAGCAGGGCCAGGGTGCGCAACACACGTTCGTGGCAGGCCTCCAGCATGGCAAAGGGCTGCTCGAACCCCACCGCCGGGGCGCTAAAGCCTGGAAGGTGGCGGGCAGCGCCCTGGTTAGTGGTTGCCGTTGCCACAACCCGGCCCCTCAGCCCAATCGCACGGGCAGGCCCTGGCGGTCGAACGGGATATAGGCGCCGTGTGCGCCGCCCTTGATCGCGTCCACCATGCGCTGCAGCGGCGCCTCGGCATCGGCGCTGGTGGGCGCCTTGTTGAGCGTGCCTGACATGGCTGCGGCAAACACCATGGCCCAGTCGTGGCCGGGGGCGGTGAACTGCCGGGCCTCTTCCACCAAAGCGTTGAACGAGGCCAGCTCATGCGGCGCCTTGTCCACACACATCAGCGGCACCAGGGCGCCGCCCTGCCCGGCTTCAAAGCGGGCGCGCTGCGCGGGGGTGGCGTCGTCGGGCAATTCGGCAGCGGCAAACACAAACAGCAGGCGCTGGGGCTCGGGCTGCTGGCGTGAGGCTTGCAGCAGGTCGTCGAAGCTGGAAATTTCCATGAAAAAGTCTCGCAATCAAAAACAAATCAAAAGCCGGGCAACACGCCCCGCTTCGCGTCCAGCGTGCTCACATACGCACCGGCCACCGGCCTTGCGCGCACGGCCTTGCGCGACAACACGGTGCCGATGCTGACGAAACACAGGGCCTGCTCGGACGGCGTCAGCTCGAACAGTGCGCGCAGGCTGTCTGCCTTGAGCGCCTTGCCGCTGGTGAGCGCCGAACCATAGCCCTGGGCGGTGGCCATGAGCAGCATGTTCTGCACGGCACAACCGGCCGAGACGGTGCGCTCGGCCAGGTCGATCTCGGCGTCGCCGCGCGCGGCATCCACAACGGCCAGCAGCAGCACGGGCGAGCGATAGGCCTTCTCGCGCGCCTGCTCAGCCTGCTCGGGCGTGGCTGCGGGGTCGCGCTCGCTCAGGGCCTGGGCAAACACGTCGGCCAGCGGCTTGCGCGAGGCCTCGGGCACCAGGATGAAGCGCCAGGGCACCAGTTGGCCGTGGTCGGGCGCATGGGCGGCAGCGTTCAAAATCTGCGCCAGCTCGGCTGCATTCGGCCCTGGCGCGCCCAAGCGCTTGGGCAGGATGGTCTGGCGCGACTGGATCAGCGCCGCCGCCATACCCGCCACATCATCGGCCACCGGCGTGCTCGCGGCGGCGGGTTTCGGCTTGAAAGACGGGCTCAAAGGCCAGGGGATGACAGCCATGGAAAACAATCCTTGAACGGGCTCATGCACACCATCTCAACCGGGGCGGCCATCGGCCCGCAGGCAACCATACCAGCGACCCAGGCGCACACCCCAGGCCCCCATGGTGCCAGCCCACAGGCCCGCTGCCAACAGCAACAGCCAGGGCACCGCGCCACCGGGCACGCCCGGCACGGCTGCAGCGATGCGCAGCACCGTGGCTACCTGCAGCAACAAGAACAGCGACCACGCAATGCGGTCAGCCACCAGCGCCCGCCCGCTGTGCCCGCACGACACCCGCGTGACCATGGCCAGCATCAGCGAAGCCAGGCAGCCCATGGTGAGCGCATGCAATGCCCCGATGCCCAAGCCGCCCACACCCAACCCCCAGGCCAGCCACTGCGACACGCCGCCCAGCAGAAAGGCCAGCCCCAGCCACAAAAATCCGATGTGCAGCATGGCCAGCAACCGGTTCTTGAGGCTTTGCACCAACCCCCACACCCACGCCAGCCAGACCAGCACCCCGCCCACCACCAATTGCAGCGTGCCCCACACCAACCCCCAGGCAGGGCCCGCTGCGCTGGCGGGCACACCGGCCCATTCGAGCCACGCAGCCAGCACCTGCAGCAGGGCCGCTGCCAGCATGAGCCACAGCACCCAAAACGGCCGCCAGGCCTGCACCATGGGCACGGCGCTGGAGGTGAAAAACGGAATCATGCGGTGGGCCACCGTGACGTACACCACGACCACAAACCCCCACAGGCCCGTGAACACCCAAACCCGCGCCAAGGCGGGCACCCCCAGCGCCAGGCTGAGCCACAACCCGGCCACGCTGAGGCAGCCGATCACACAGGCGCCCCCAATCACGCGGGCATGGAGCTGATCATGCGCCTGGCTCAGCCGCACGCGGCCCCAAAACTGCACGGTCATCCAAACCAGCCCACCCCAGGCCAGCACCAGCCCGGCGAGCGCCACCATCACATGCCCATGCGCCCCAGCCAACCACAAGAGCCAGCCCGCCGCCTGAGCCATCAGGGGCTTGAACAGCGCCTGCGGCGCCAGGGGCTCCACCCCCAGCCACTTGGGGCCTGCGGTGAACAGAAAACCGGAGAAAAACAGCGGAATAAAACCGAACGCCATCACCGCCGAGTGCACCAGCGTGGGCGGCAGCGCAGCGGGCAAGCCCCACCACCCCGTGGACCGGTCCACCTGCACCAGCGCCCACCATGCCCCCGAAGCCACCAGCACCACCATGGCCAGCAAAAAACCGAGCCGGTGGGGCGCCAGCATCACGTAGCGCCAACGCCAGTGCTTGTCCATCTGCGCCAGCGCCTCAGGCGAGGGCTTGCCCGAGACAACCCCGAGAGGAATAGTGGGGCGCGAAGGTGTCACCCGCAGCTTCCCAGATGCCCACATTGCGTGCAGTAGTCGCAACCATCCTTGCGGATCACGGCGTGGGCGCCACATTCGCTGCACTTCTTGCCCGCCATGGCCTGGGGCACGGCCGTGGGGGACGGTGCAGGCTCATCCAACGGCAGTTGCTGCTGCAAGGGGTCGGCCACGCGGCGCGCCAGGATGTTCTGGATGGCGTAGGCCATGGCCGCCACCTCGGAGTCATGCCACATGGGCACCAGCGTGCCGTCGTCCTTGCGGTGCTGGCCCAGGCGCACGGGGCCCCGGTCCCAGGCCACCTTGCGCATGTCGCTGAGCGCACGCTCCAAGAAGCCGCCACGCGCCGCCAGCGAGAGCATGCGCATGCTGGAGGTGATCCACTGCTGCGACTCGCCGCTCTGCCCCACGGGCATGAAGAACTCGATGGCGCGGTCCACCATGCCATTGCCAACCCCCGTGGGGACCGGCAGGAACGAGACGATGAGGTACAGCGTCTTGTGGCCTTCCTGCGTCCAATATTCCAGTTTCTCGGCCACGGCCGAGAGGCCGCCCTGCGGTCGGCTCTCGATCATGGTGCGCATGGGGTCCACGGGCGGCGCGGCCGGGGTCGGCGGCACAGCCGGGGCGGATGCAGGCTCGGCATGGGTTTCCAGCACCGAACCCAGAATGCTGTTGGGCCGATAGGTGGCCAGGCCCTTGAGCCGTGCGCGCCAGGCCTGCAGGTACAGGTCCTTGAAGTCCTCATACGGATAGTCCGCCGGGATGTTCACAGTCTTGGAGATGGCCGTGTCCACAAAAGGCTGCACCGCCTCCATCATGGCGATATGGTCCTGCGCCGACATGGCCAGCGCCGAGACGAAGTAGTCGGGCAGCGCGTTCACATCACCGCCCAGGTCGCGGTACAGCCGCCAGGCATGGTCCTCCACTGCGTATTCGGTGGTGCTGCCGTCCGACTCACGCTTCTTGCGCTTGTACATCCACGAGAACGGCGGCTCGATGCCGTTGGAGGCATTGTCGGCAAAGGCCAGGCTTACCGTGCCGGTGGGCGCAATGGACAGCAGATGGCTGTTGCGAATGCCGTGCTCACGGATCAAGGCCTTGAGGGATTCGGGCAACCGGCTGGCAAACGTGCCTTCCGCCAAATACCCCTGGGCATCGAACTTTGGAAACACCCCCTTCTCGCGCGCCAGCGCCACCGAGGCGGCATAGGCCGCATCGCGCATGTATTCGGCGATACGCGCAGCCATGGTGCGGCCCTCGGGCAAGTCGTATCGCAGGCACAGCATGGCCAGGGTGTTGCCCATGCCGGTAAAGCCCACGCCAATGCGCCGCTTGGCCATGGCCTCGTCGCGCTGCTGCTGCAGCGGCCAGAAGGTCACGTCGAGCACGTTGTCGAGCGCGCGCACCTGCAACGCCACTGCCGCGCTGAACGCCTCGAAGTCAAACGCCGCCACGCCGCCAAAACCGAACGGGTTGCGCACAAAGCGCGTGAGGATGACAGGACCGAGGTCGCAACAGCCGTAGGAGGGGAGTGGCTGCTCACCGCAGTTGTGCACCACAATGCCGTTGGCGTCGAAGGCATGCACATCGGCTACCGTCACGTCGTAAACGTCCTCCACCCCGGCATCGGCCACCGCCTGCACCGTTGCGGTGAACCGCTCGCGGTTGAGCGCACGGCGATACTGCGCCAGTCCTTCGTCCAGGCGGGCCGATTTTTCGGTGTCGCAAAAACCGACGCGTTCGGCAAACACCTGCAGATTGCCGCCACTGATGACCAATTCGTGCTGGGCGCGCGTGGCATAGCTTTGCAAGCCGCCTTTGCCGTCAGGCAGCGGTCGAACAGCCGCCGGACGGCGGTTGCAGTACAGCGTGGATGCAATGCCCAGGCGCAGCAGCATGCGCTGCACGGTCTGCAGCAGCGCCTCGTCGCTTTGTGCAAGGCGCACGCTGAGGCCCTTGTCCTGAGCCCCTTGCACCGAGCCATCGGCATCAAACAGTCCGCACAACAGGCCTTGCGCAAAACCTGAAGATTGCCGCTCCATGGCAGGGGTGATGATTTTGTTTCCAGGCGCCATGCCCAGTTCATGGGCCAGTTTCCACAATGCAGCGCTGGCCAGGCGAGCCTCGCCACGCCCCGCCACGGGGCGCTGAAACCCCTTGAAGTCGGCACGGTGCGGCAAAGTGGCTGCAGCCGCAGTGGCTGCACGCACAATGCCATCCGCGCCGGATGCTGCGTAAGCCACGGAGTCCAGCCCCACTGCCTTCAACTCTGGCGCCCACACTGAAATCACGGCCTTGTCGGTCTTAAGGGTTCCGTCACCAATCAACAACCCCAGCAAATACCCCTCGGCTTGTGTCCCCGCCCCCGCCCAACCTTCAAAGGCCCTGTGGTCATGCAACACCACCTCATCGCCTGGCTGCAGCTGCGCGGCCTCGGTCCATTCCACCTCCAGACAGTAGCGGGTCTTGCGTGCCACCCGGCGCACCCGGTGGTCCGCCGTGAGGCGCAGCGCATGCCCCTCCTGGGTTTTCAGCTCCAGCACGGGCTTGGTGCCGGTCTTGAAGAATCCGTGACTCTCTACCCTGTAGGCGCGCCCATCGACCACGGCAGAAAACGGGCGCCCCACCAGGTCAGCCACCTGCGCAGGGCCTTCGGTGGTCATCACCCAGGTATCGGCCGTCACACAAGGATTCGTAGCCGCAATTTCCTCGCAGTACTGCAGGTTGTTGTCTTCGTTGATGCGGCCCAGGAACAAGATGCCGGGCTCGGCGAAGTCGTAGGCTGACTTCATGATCGTGTCCCACATCTCGCGTGCGGGCACGGTGGCATAGATCCACTGGCCGTCGGCGCGCTGGCGGGCGCCCTGGGCCTGCAAGGCCGCGCCGGGTGGGGCCTTGTGCACCAACTCCCACTGCGCGTTGTTCTGCACGGCCTGGATGAACTCGTCCGATACGCCCACCGACACGTTGAAATTGTTCCAGCGGCCCGGCGTGCGCTTGGCGGTGATGAATTCGTGCACATCCGGATGGTCGATGCGCAGCACACCCATCTGCGCGCCCCGGCGGGCGCCCGCGCTCTCGACCGTGGAGCAGGACTGGTCGAACACGTTCATGTAGCTGCAAGGACCCGAGGCCATGGAGGCCGTGCCCTTGACATGCGCACCCTTGGGCCGGATGCGCGAAAAATCGTAGCCCACGCCGCCGCCGCGCCGCATGGTCTCAGCCGCCTCGCGCAGCGCTTCGTAGATGCCCGGAAAACCCTCGTCGTCTACGCCCTGGATGCAATCGCCCACGGGCTGCACAAAGCAGTTGATGAGTGTGGCCTGGATGTCGGTGCCCGCAGCGCTCATGATGCGGCCCGCGCCGATGGCACCTGCCTTCAGATTGGCCAGGAACAAGGCCTCGTACTGGTCGCGCAATGCAGGAGCTTCGACCGATGCCAGAGCCCGCGCCACGCGCTGATACAGCTCGTCGGCGGTGGTTTCACCGGGTTTGAGGTATTTCTCGCGCAACACATCCAGGCTGATGGGTTGCATGGGCGAGGCGGGGTGCAAGAGGGGCGGTGATTCGCGTTTCATGGGTGCCGATGATTTGGGTTTCACGCCAGTGCGGTCTTGCGCTCCATCAAGAAGGGCTCATTCCCCGCGGGCGCGCCGCAGGAACACCGAACGAGGTCACAACTCGTCCAGCAGGACCTGCCCATCATGCTCCACATACGGGTGGTAGGGACCGGTGCCACTGTTGTCCGCGCGCGAGGCCGGCACAAAGCCGCCTGTCTGAACATCGAACACATGGACTTCTCCTTCCTCGATCACGTAGTGCCAGCCATGCAGGCTGATTTGGCCCGACTGCACGCGGCTGCGGACCATGGGGTACTCCATGAGCCGCTCCAGCTGCAGCACCACCGCCCGCTGCTCCGTGCGGCGCAGCACCTCAGGGCCGGGCTGCATGGGCAGCAGGGCCTCGCGCCCCAAATCCAGCCAGTGGTTCAGGTTGGGGGCTTCGGGCGACACCTCACCATACATCGCCTTGATAGCCCCACAGTGACTGTGGCCGCACACAACGATGCGGCGCACCTGCAAATTGAGCACCGCAAATTCAATGGCGGCCGTGGTGCCATGGTGGCCGTGCGACCCGTCGTAAGGCGGAATGAAAGCCCCCACGTTGCGCACCAAAAACAGCTCGCCCGGCCCCGCGCCGGTCAGCAGGTAGGGCACCAGGCGCGAGTCGGAGCAGCCTATGAACAGGGTGGTGGGGTGCTGCCCCTCGTCCACCAGCGTCTGGAACTGCTCACGGTACAGTGGAAACTCATCGTTGTGGAACCGGCGCAGGCGATCCAGCAGTTCATCAGGCATGGGCAGGCAATCGAATGAAGTGCGACGCAACTACTACTGCACAAGCGGAGAATCGGCCGCGTCCAGTGCTACGCCCTCCACCACCGCTACGCCCGCCAGCAGTTGCAGGTATTGGCGCAGCGCGTTCACCCAGGCCTGCTGGCGCAGCGTGAGCGCAATGGCCTGGCGCACTTCCTCGAACGCGGGCTGCTGCCCCGGATCGCGGGCCACCACCTCCACCACATGCAGGCCAAAACGGCTGTGCACCAGCCGCGCCAACACGCCGATCTCTGCGCCGCCGAACACCTCACGGGCGAACTCGGGAGCGCAGTCGGCACGGGTCAGCCAACCCAGCTCGCCGCCTTGGCTAGAGCTGGGGCAGTTGGACCATTGGGTCGCTGCCTGCGCAAACTTCGCGCCGCCGTCGTCTGCACAGCGCAGCTCGATCAGCAGGGCCTCGGCACGCAGGCGCAATTGCTTCACATCGACGCCCGGCGTGACGGCAAACAACACATGACGCAGCTGTGCGCGCTCGCCCTGGGCGTGCGCGGCGGGATGCGCCTCGTGGTAACGGCGGCAGGCTTCTTCCGAGGGATCGGGAATAGGCAGCTCGCGGTCCAGCAGCAGCTCGATGGCATTGGACGCCTCGGTGCTGATAGCGCCTTCGACACCCGGTGCATCGTCCATCGCCAGCAGACCACCCTGCTGGGCCGCCTGGCGCAGCAGTTCGGTGCATGCGCGCTGGCGCAGGGATTCTTCGTCCAATGGCTCATGCGGTGCATTCAGGGCCACGCCGTTGATGCGTGCCACTGCGGCCAGCGCACCGCCCGCTTCGGGCTGCTGTGTGGCCGGAACGCTTGCCTGACCCATCGTCGCAGCCAGGGCCTCGTAGGCCGCCGACTGCGCGGGGGTCAGCGTGCTGGCGTGTGCGCCAGCAGTGCCTTGGGTATCGGTGGAGCTGCAACCGCAGCCCCCGGTTCCACATCCGCTCATGGTGTGCTCCTTTTGTGGTGTGGATTCAAGCGCCGTGGCTGCGGTCTTGCGGTTGCATATGACCGGGCGGCAGGTTCAGGCGGCGCGCACGCACCACCTGGTAGGGGCGCAGCACATAGGCCAGCGTGCCAAAACCGCTCCACACGTGCACCAGGCGGGTGAACGGGAAGATCAGGAAGATGCTCATGCCCAGGAACATGTGTGCCTTGAAGATCCAGCCCGCCTCGGCCAACAGTTCCACCGCACCACCCCGGAAGGTAACGATGCGCTGACCCCACTCGGCCAGCTTCATCATCATGGAGCCGTCCAGATGCTGCGCAGACAGCGGAATGGTGGCCAGGCCGAGCGCCAGTTGCACCCACAGCAGCACCAGAAGCAGGATGTCGCTGGTCTTGGACGTGGCGCGGATGCGCGGGTCCGACAGGCGGCGGTGCAGCAGGATAGACAGGCCGATGAAGCCCAGGGTGCCCGCAATGCCGCCCGACACCATGGCCATGAGTTGCTTGGCACCCGCACTCATGAAATGCTCATACAGGAAGTGCGGCGTGAGCATGCCCACGGTGTGGCCGAAGAACAGGAACAGCACGCCGATGTGGAACAGATTGCTGCCCCAGCGCAGGCTGCCGGTGCGCAACAACTGCGACGAATCGCTTTTCCAGGTGTACTGGTCGCGGTCGAACCGCGCCCAACTGCCAATGAAAAAGACGGCCAGGCAAATATAGGGATAGATGCCAAACAACAGGGTATCAAGCCAGGCGGTCATACGGAGACTCCTTCTGGTGCCCGCTCAGCGCGGGGGGTACGAACAAAATGCATGGGTTGCGGCTGGTCGGGCTTGGACTGGCCCTGGGTGCTGCAACCACCAAACGCTTCGGGCTCGGCCCAGACTTCGTCCATGGGCGGCTCGGGGGTCAGCGCTACCGACTGCACGCGCTGGCCCGACACTTCGAGCACGGCGGCAACGACGCTGGCGTATGGGCTGTTGCGCGCCACCAGCGCGCTGAACAAGGCGTTGAGGATGTGGGCCATTTCGCCCAAAAACTCCTTGGCCACTTCTGGCGGCTGGGTGGAGGCGAACTCCAGCACCACCGGCAGGTGGTCGGGCAACTCGTCGGCCTCAAATTGCAGTCCGGCCTTTTCGTAGGTCTGCATCAGGTCGATGAGCGCTGGCCCCCGGTCGCGCGAGTCGCCGTGCACATGCTCGAACAGGTGCAGCGAGGTCTGGCGGCCCCGGTCGAAGTTGTCCACGTAGCGGGCTTCGGCCTCCAGCGGGTCCAGCGCCGCAAGGTGCTGGCACACGCTCGTCAACTCGGCCACACGCTCGTGGCTCAAGGCCTGTTCCAGCTGCAGCGCGTCGATGAGCTGCGGCATCACGCTGCGCAGCTGCGCATCGGGGTAGCTCAGCAGGTAGCCCAGGGCGCGCAGGGTCAGGCGCACAGAGGTCGGGTTCTTCTTGAACATGGTGATTCCTTCCTGTGTGCGATCAGACCGTGGCCTTGATCGGGATAGTTCGAGGCTTTTTGCCGCCGAACATACTGGTCTCGGTGGCGCCATCAGAGCAACCGTTGCCAAACGAGAAACCACAGCCGCCCCGGATGTCGAACGCGTTCTCGGCGTACTCGCGGTGGGCCGATGGAATCACAAAGCGGTCCTCGTAATTGGCAATCGCCATCACGTGGTACATCTCCTCGACCTCGGCCATCGACAGGCCTGCCTGCTTGAGCACCGACAGGTTCTGGCGCTGCTCCACATGCTTGTCACGCTGGTAGGTGCGCATGGCCAGCATGCGCTCCAGCGCACGCACCACGGGGCCGGTGTCGCCTGCGGTGAGCAGGTTGGCCAGGTACTGCACGGGGATGCGCAGCTGCGACACATCCGGAATCTCGCCGTTCACACCCACATGGCCCGCGTTGGCTGCAGCGGTGATGGGCGAAAGCGGTGGCACATACCAGACCATGGGCAGCGTGCGGTACTCGGGGTGCAGCGGCAGGGCCACCTTCCATTGCACGGCCATCTTGTAGACGGGGCTGTTGCGCGCGGCATCCATCCAGCTGTCCGGGATACCGTCGATGCGGGCCTGCTTGATGACGTCGGGGTCGTTCGGGTCCAGGAAGATGTCGAGCTGCGCCTGATACAGGTCGCGGTCGCGTTCCACGCTGGCGGCTTCCTGAATGCGGTCTGCGTCATACAGCAGCACACCCAGATAACGAATGCGGCCCACGCAGGTTTCAGAGCACACCGTCGGCTGGCCCGCTTCGATGCGGGGGTAGCAGAAGATGCACTTCTCGGCCTTGCCCGACTGCCAGTTGTAGTAGATCTTCTTGTAGGGGCAGCCCGAGACACACATGCGCCAGCCACGGCACTTGTCCTGGTCGATCAGCACGATGCCGTCTTCCTCGCGCTTGTAGATCGAGCCCGAGGGGCACGATGCTACGCACGCCGGGTTCAGGCAGTGCTCGCACAGGCGCGGCAGGTACATCATGAAGGTGTTTTCGAACTGGCCGTAGATGTCTTTTTGCACCTCGTCGAAGTTCTTGTCCTTGCTGCGCTTGCTGAACTCGCCGCCCAGGATTTCTTCCCAGTTCGGGCCCCACTCGATCTTCTCCATGCGCTTGCCGGTGATCAGGCTGCGTGGGCGGGCCGTGGGTGCGGCCTTGCTTTCAGGCGCCGACTGCAGATGGTCGTAGTCGAACGTGAAGGGCTCGTAGTAGTCGTCAATCTGCGGCAGGTTGGGGTTGGCGAAGATGCGCATGAGCAGCTTCCACTTGCCGCCCTGGCGGGGGGCAATGGAGCCGTCGGGGCTGCGCACCCAGCCGCCGTTCCAGCGGTCCTGGTTTTCCCACTCCTTGGGGTAGCCAATGCCGGGCTTGGTTTCAACGTTGTTGAACCAGGCGTATTCCACACCGGGGCGGCTGGTCCAGACGTTCTTGCAGGTGACGGAACAAGTGTGGCAGCCGATGCACTTGTCCAGGTTCAGCACCATGCCGATTTGTGCGCGAATTTTCATCGTGTTTCTCCTTGTCTTCGGCTTCAGGCGTGCGCGGCCGATGCGGGTTCTTCGTCGTCGAGCCAGTCCACGCGATCCATCTTGCGCACCAGCACGAACTCGTCGCGGTTGGTGCCGATGGTTCCGTAGTAGTTGAAGCCGTAGCTGTACTGCGCGTAGCCGCCGATCATGTGGGTGGGCTTGAGCACGATGCGGGTGACCGAGTTGTGGATACCGCCACGGGTGCCGGTGATCTCGGAGCCGGGGGTGTTGATGATCTTCTCTTGCGAGTGGTACATCATCACCATGCCGGGGTTCACGCGCTGGCTCACCACCGCGCGGGCCGCAATGGCGCCGTTGGCGTTGAAGAGTTCGACCCAATCGTTGTCCACGATGCCAGCGACCTTCGCGTCGTCTTCGCTCAGCCACACCACCGATCCGCCCCGGTTCAGCGTGAGCATCATCAGGTTGTCGCTGTACGTGCTGTGGATGCCCCACTTTTGGTGCGGCGTGATGAAGTTCAGCTGGATCTCTTTGTTGCCGTTGGGCTTCTTGCCTTCGACTTCGTGCAGCGTCTTCAAATGCACCGGTGGGCGGTAGCTCACAAAGCCTTCGCCGAAGTCACGCATCCACGGGTGGTCCTGGTAGAACTGCTGGCGGCCGGTGAGGGTGCGCCATGGGATGTACTCATGCACATTGGTGTAGCCCGCGTTGTAGCTGACCTTCTCGCTTTCCAGGCCCGACCAGGTGGGCGAGCTGATGATCTTGCGCGGCTGCGCCTGGATGTCGCGGAAGCGGATTTTTTCGTCCTCACGGTGCAGCGCCAGGTGCACGTGGTCGCGCCCGGTTTGTTTGCTGAGCGCATCCCAGGCCTTGCAGGCCACATGGCCGTTGGTCTCAGGCGCCAGCATCAGCACCACCTCGGTGGCGTCGATGTCGCTCACGATGCGGGGCATGCCCTGCGTCACGCCCTCTTCCTTCACGCGGCCGTTCAGGTCGCCCAGTTGGCCCACTTCGGTCTGCGTGTTCCAGCCGATGCCCTTGCCGCCGTTGCCGGCCTTGTCCATCAGCGGGCCCAGGGCCGTGAAGCGCTTGAACAGGTTGGGGTAGTCGCGCTCGACCACGGTGACCTGCGGTGCGGTCTTGCCGGGGATGAGTTCGCACTCGCCCCTCTTCCAGTCGCGTACGCCATACGGCTGGGCCATTTCGCCTGCCGTGTCATGCATGATGGGCGTAAGCACCACGTCCTTTTCGACGCCCAGGTGGCCCACGCTGACCTCGCTCACGGCCTTGGCGAAACCTTTGTAGATCTCCCAATCGCTCTTGGCCTGCCAGGCAGGGTCCACGGCTGTAGACAGCGGGTGGATGAAGGGGTGCATGTCGCTGGTGTTGAGGTCGTTCTTCTCATACCAGGTGGCCGTGGGCAGCACGATGTCGGAGTACAGGCAAGTGGTGCTCATGCGGAAGTCGAGCGTGACCAGCAGGTCGAGCTTGCCTTCGGGCGCATTGGCGTGCCACTGCACTTCCTCGGGCTTGGCCTCGTCCTTGCCCAGGTCCTTGCCCTGCACGCCGTGGGTGGTGCCCAGAAGGTGCTTGAGGAAGTATTCATGCCCCTTGCCTGACGAGCCCAGGATGTTGGAGCGCCACACGAACATGTTGCGCGGCCAGTTGTCCGGATGGTCCGGGTCCTCGCAGCTCATCTGCAGGCTGCCGTCCTTGAGCGACTGGACCACGTAGTCCTTGGCGTCCATGCCTTTCGCGGCGGCGTCCTTGGCCACCTGCAGCGGGCTGGTCTTGAGCTGGGGCGCCGAAGGCAGCCAGCCCATGCGCTCGGCACGCACGTTGTAGTCGATCATCGAGCCGCTGTAGGCCTTCTTGTCGGCCAGCGGCGAAAGAATTTCCTCCATGCCCAGCTTCTCGTAGCGCCACTGGTCGGTGTGGGCATAGAAGAAGCTCGTGCTGTTCATCTGGCGGGGCGGGCGGATCCAGTCGAGCGCGAAGGCCAGTGCCGTCCAGCCGGTCTGGGGCCGCAGCTTTTCCTGGCCCACATAGTGCGCCCAGCCGCCACCGCTTTGGCCGATACAGCCGCACAGCATCAGCATGTTGATGATGCCGCGGTAGTTCATGTCGCAGTGGTACCAGTGGTTCATCGCCGCGCCGATGATCACCATGGACTTGCCATGCGTCTTGTCGGCGTTGTCGGCAAACTGGCGCGCCACGGTGATGATCTGGTCGCGGGGCACACCCGTGATCTTTTCCTGCCACGCGGGGGTGTAAGGCCGGTCGGCGTCGTAGCTGCCGCCGGGTTCTTCACCGGGCAGGCCGCGGTCGATGCCGTAGTTACCGGCCAGCAGGTCGAACACGGTCGCCACCATCACGCGGCCCTGGGCTTCATGCCCAGCCAGTTCCAGATGCGTCACGGGCACGGGGCGCACCATCACATCGCTGGCCTGCACGTTGGCCGTGAAGTTGGGCGACTGCACGCCACCGAAATAAGGGAAAGCCACGCTCGCCACTTCGTTCGCCTGTGCGCCGTCTTCCAGCACCGACAGCTTGAGCTTGACGGTATTGCCGGTGCGTGCTTCCTTGTTCTCCAGGTTCCACAGGCCCTGGTCAGCGCGGCCGTCGGAGCCCCAGCGGAAACCAATGGAGCCATTGGGCAGCGTGACCTGGCCCAACTCGTCGTAGCCCACGGTCTTCCAGTCGGGGTTGTTGGACTGATCGAGCTGGCCGGGGAAGTCGCTGGCGCGCACGTAGCGGTCGGGCACCATCACCGTGCGGCCGTCGGGCAGGGTCTTTTCCTTCAACACCACCAACAGCGGCAGGTCGGTGTAGCGGCGCGCGTAGTCGTCGAAGTAAGCGGAGCGCTTGTCGAAATAGAACTCTTTCAGGATCACATGCCCCATGGCCATGGCCACGGCGGCGTCAGTGCCCTGCTTGGGGTGCATCCACAAATCGCCGAGCTTGGCGACTTCGGAATAGTCGGGCGTGATGGACACGACCTTGGTGCCCTTGTAGCGCACTTCGGTCAAGAAGTGCGCATCGGGCGTGCGCGTCTGGGGCACGTTGGAACCCCAGGCAATGATGTACGAGCTGTTGTACCAGTCGGCGCTCTCAGGCACGTCGGTCTGCTCGCCCCACACCTGGGGGCTGCTGGGTGGCAGGTCGCAGTACCAGTCGTAGAAGCTCATGCACACGCCGCCGATCAGGCTCAGGTAGCGCGAGCCTGCCGCGTACGAAATCATCGACATCGCGGGTATGGGCGAGAAGCCGATGATGCGGTCCGGGCCGTGCTTCTTGATGGTGTACACGTTGGCGGCGGCGATCATCTGGTTGACTTCATCCCAGGTGCTGCGCACGAAGCCACCCAGGCCGCGCTGCTTTTGCCATTCGCGCTTGGAAGCGTCGTTCTCGACGATGCTGGCCCAGGCGTCCACCGGGCTCTTGGCCAGGGCGATGGCGGCACGCCAGTGCTTGAGCAGGCGGCCACGCACCATGGGGTACTTCACGCGGTTGGCGCTGTACAGGTACCAGCTGTAGCTGGCGCCGCGCGCGCAGCCACGGGGTTCGTGGTTGGGCAGGTCGGGCCGGGTGCGGGGGTAGTCGGTCTGCTGGGTTTCCCAGGTCACGATACCGCCCTTGACGTAAATCTTCCACGAGCAGGAGCCCGTGCAGTTCACGCCGTGGGTGGAGCGCACGATTTTGTCGTGCGCCCAGCGGTCGCGGTAGGCGTCTTCCCAGGTACGGTCTTCACCGTTGGTTTCGCCGTGGCCTTGGGCAAAGGTCTCGCGGGGTTGCGAGAAGTACGAAAGGCGGTCGAGGAAATGGCTCATCGGGGGCTCCTTTTTCTGTTTTGTTCAGGGGTGATCGTCAGCAAGGCATCTCGGCACGCTTGCGCGCGTAGTACCACCAGGTGATCACGATGCAGATGATGTAGAACGCGAAGAACGTCCACAGCGCTGCATGGGGGCTGCCGGTCAGGGCAATCGAGCTGCCGTAGCTCTTGGGGATGAAGAACCCGCCATAGGCGGCCATGGCGGCGGTGAAGCCCAGCGTGGCGGCGCCCAGCGTGTTGCCTTCCTTGTTGGCCTGGGCCACGGCAGCGGTGTCGCGGGTATCCACACCGCGCATGGCTTCGGTGAGGAAGATCACGGGGATCATGCGGAACGTGGAACCGTTGCCAATGCCGGTGGTGAGGAACAGCACCAGAAAGCACACGAAGAAGCCCGCAAACTGACCTTCATTGCCCGCCGAAGGCAGGAAAACCGTGACACCCACCACAGCCATGGCCATGACGATGAAGTTCCACAGCGTGACACGTGCGCCACCCAGCTTGTCGGCCAGCCAGCCACCAAAGGGGCGGATCACGGCGCCCACCAGAGGGCCCAGCCAGGCGTAGGCCAGCGGGTTCACACCGGGGAACTGGCTCTTGATAAGCAGCGGGAAGCCCGCCGCATAGCCGATGAACGAGCCGAAGGTGCCGAGATACAGCACGCACATCAGCCAGTTGTGCTTGCGCTTGAAGATGGCGGCCTGCGCGGCGAACGAAGCGCGGGCGTCGGCGATGTCGTTCATGCCGAACCAGGCGGCCAGCGCGGTGATGGCGATCCATGGCACCCAGATGAAGGCGGCGTTCTGTGTCCACACCTGCACGGTCTGGCCGTTCTTCACAATGGTCTGGCCTTCGCCGCCAAAGATACCGAAGATGCCGGCCGTGACGACCAGCGGGCTCAGGAACTGCACCACCGACACACCGAGGTTACCCAGGCCCGCGTTCACGCCCAGCGCCGAGCCCTTGCGCTCCTTCGGAAAGAAGAAGCTGATGTTGGCCATGCTGGAGCTGAAGTTGCCGCCGCCCAGGCCACACAGCAGCGCCAGGATGAGCATGGTGGGATAGGCCGTGGTGTTGTCCTGCACCGCAAAGCCTATGCCGATGGCAGGGATCAGCAGCGATGCGGTGGAGATCGCCGTCCAGCGGCGGCCACCCACCAGCGGCACCATGAACGAGTAGAAGATGCGCAGCGTGGCGCCTGAGAGCGCGGGCGCTGCAGCCAGCCAGAACAGCTGGTTGGTCGAATACTTGAACCCGAGGCCCGGCAGGCTCACGGCGACCACGCTCCAGACCTGCCAGATGGCAAAGGCCAGGAACAGCGCGGGCACCGAGATCCA